>NZ_JAUXZY010000004.1 GCF_030693775.1 Polynucleobacter sp. | reverse complement strand
TTTTAGAGAGCCGGCGCGGCGCGCAGGATCGGCCTTGTCTAGCCCAAACTCATAGAAATTATTGTAGGTGGTGACCTCTTTGTATTCCGAGAGGGTCTCTTTAGTGGAATACGGCGATTCAATCACATTCTTAAATTTCACTGCATCGGGATTATTAGCAAACGCCTTGCGTGAGAACCAAGGGGCCAGTGCTAAGCCCATACCCCCTGCCGCAGCAAGCTGGATTAAAGAGCGACGCTGCTCAAAGATAGACTTCGGTGTGATGTCACTGGCTTGAATAGTAGGATCGTGAAATGGCTTCATCAATGGACCTTTAATTAAAATTTCATACGATTACTGCAAACGATACCAATGCCATCATTTGCATCTATCAAAAACAGGGGCTGTGCGCAGCCACAACATCAAATCCATATAGTTCTGATCTTAAAAGCAGGTTTAGTTCAAAAGTTGGATAATCAATAGGATAGCTGGATTTAACAAAAAACACAGGAAATGCCGATATATGAGTAAGCCGATTTTTCACTGGGAAGACCCCTTAATGCTAGATTCCCAGCTCAGCAGCGAAGAGCGCATGATTCGGGATGCCGCCTATGAGTACGCCCAAGGCAGCCTTGCTCCGCGGGTTCATGAGGCCTTCCGGAACGAAACAACAGACCCCGCCATCTTCCGTGAAATGGGAGAATTAGGCTTGCTCGGTATTACGACCCCGGAAGAATACGGTGGCGCCAACCTCAATTACGTCTCGTATGGCCTGATTGCTCGTGAAATCGAGCGGGTCGACTCCGGTTATCGCTCGATGATGAGCGTGCAATCTTCCTTAGTGATGGTGCCGATCAATGAATTCGGTAGTAAGGCACAAAAAGAAAAGTTTTTACCTAAATTAGCGAGTGGTGAGTGGATTGGGTGCTTCGGCTTAACCGAACCCAACTACGGCTCGGATGCGGGTGCCATGATTACTCGGGCGCGCACTGTGCCAGGCGGCTTTGAACTCACCGGCTCCAAAATGTGGATTTCCAACTCACCGATTGCCGATGTATTTGTGGTCTGGGCCAAAAACGATGAAGGCGTAATTCGAGGCTATATTTTAGAGAAAGGCATGAAGGGCTTATCGGCCCCCAAGATTTCCGGCAAGATGAGCCTGCGCGCCTCGATTACCGGCGAGATCGTGATGGACAGCGTTTTTGTTCCTGCTGAGAATGAGTTCCCTGACATCACCGGCCTTAAAGGCCCCTTCACTTGCCTTAATTCAGCGCGCTATGGCATCTCATGGGGTGTACTCGGCGCCGCAGAAGATTGCTGGTTTAAAGCACGGCAATACACTATGGACCGCCAGCAATTTGGCCGCCCACTAGCCGCCAATCAACTAATCCAGAAAAAATTAGCCGATATGCAAACCGATATCGCCTTGGCACTACAGGGCTGTTTGCGTCTTGGTCGCATGAAGGATGAGCACATTGCTGCCCCAGAGATCACCTCGATCATGAAACGCAACTCCTGCGGCAAAGCTCTGGATATTGCCCGCATGGCACGCGATATGCATGGTGGTAATGGTGTATCAGATGAATACGGTGTGATTCGCCACATGCTTAATCTAGAGGCAGTGAATACCTATGAAGGGACGCACGACATCCACGCACTGATTCTAGGGCGTGCGCAAACTGGCATCCAAGCATTTAGTTGATGTAACGCTTTATAGGTTTACAGAAGTCAATTCAAGAGGCTAGGCGTAATGCACTAGCCTCTTTTTTATTACTGCCTCGCTCGAATGGCGCTAGCCGCCTTAGCAAAATCGGCATCGCTGTCGCTATCCAAGGAGACGCATTGCTCCGATTGGTAGCGCGGAAAGTTACGCTCGATCGAGGACTGGTAGGACGGATCATAATGGGTGACCAATAGATCGTTTACTAAATCGGTAAACTGCCCTTCTCGAGCCTGCCGGCACCATGCAGCAATCGTTTCTTTGCCGTAACGGGCGTTGAGCATCTGTAGCTTGCTTTCAAGTGCCGGCACATCGCCTAAGAAATGCTGATATTCGCGCATTAGCCACGCCACGCGTGTTACATTGCTTGCCCGCACCTCAACGCACTCCCCATCCCGAATCCGCTCCATTAATGCATCAGGAACATGGACCCCGCCCACTTTTTTACTCTCCGACTCAACATAAATTATTCGGGCCGGATCCATACTGCGCAATGCATTCCATAGGCGCGTCTCAAATGCTTTCTGGGCGGGTTGAGGATCTGAGGGGTCGCCTCCCAATACGGAGCCGCGGTGATTGGCCAAACCCTCCAGGTCGAGCACTTGCTCGCCTTGTAGGGTGAGCTCCTGCAATATGCGCGTCTTACCACTGCCGGTCATGCCGCAAACAACCTGAAAAGAAAATTGCTTTGCAGCCGCATCCAGCTCAGCAATCACCTGTCGCCGAAATCCTTGATAGCCGCCATCCAGCTGAACTGCCTTCCAACCAATGCGTTGCAAGATATGCGTAAAAGCACCGCTACGTTCGCCACCGCGCCAGCAGTAAATTAATGGACGCCACTCGCGTGGCATATCCATAAAGTGGGCCTCAAGATGACGGGCAATATTCTTAGCTACCAATGCAGCGCCGCGCTTCTTAGCGGCAAATGGGGATTCTTGCTTATACAGCGTACCAATCAAAATACGCTCATCATTATCGAGTACTGGGCAATTCATTGAGCCTGGGATATGGTCTAGCTCAAACTCGGCGGGCGAGCGGGTATCAATGATGCAATCAAACGTACTCAGCTGAGTGCTGAGCAATGCTGGCAAGAGCTTAGCTGAGTTGCCAGCACCCTGCGCTGCCATCTTAGCGCAACACCTTCAGAATGGATTCGGGCCAGGGCATTGACTTGTTCTTCTCCAAATCAACCCACAGCATGGTTGCGCCGCCAGCGGCAGACAACACGGGATCTTCATCTGCGTTATCGCCAATAAACTCCATGGTATTTAATAGATCAACGGTGGAATTTCCAATTGCGCCAACAAAGGTGGTGATGCGCAGTGATCCCGGGAAACTTGCTTGCTTGTAAAAATTACAAAAGCCGTTGACCATGATCATCGCTTCTTTTTCTGCGGTGGAGCTAAAGCCGAGCGAGGTAATCCATTCAATCCGAGCCTGCTCCATATACCGAAAATAAACGGTATTGTTAATATGCCGATACGAATCCATATCACCCCAACGAATGGAGATGATCGTCTCATGAATCTTTTTCTTGTTTTCAGGAATATCAATGCGCATGGTCCAGCCTCTCTATTCCTATCGCCGTATTACTTGGATTGCGAAAATACAGTGGTGTGGAGTTGCGACATGGCTTTTGCTAAATCAAAATCCAATTGGGTCAGACCACCCTTGTCATGCGTCGATAAATGAACCGTCACCCTATTCCAACAATTCGACCAATCGGGATGGTGATTCATTTGTTCTGCATGCAAGGCCGCTGCCGTCATAAATGCAAACGCGCATTTAAAGTCAGCAAACACAAAAGTACAAACTAAGCGATCAGGGTCGCGGGCAATTTGCCACAGCGGCAAGTGCTGAAGTTGACTCTCTTGCTCGGGCTGCGTTAACAAGCCTGGCATTTCTTAGCCAAGCTGCAGTGCGAGGTGATACAAATTGGTTGAGCGCGCGCCTGAGCGGCAAAACGCCAAAATGGGGCCAGGCATCGTTTTTAAGAGGCGATTCATTTCTTGGACTTCAGCCGGCGTCATTGATCCTGGGGCTACGGGCAGAAAGGCGTAGTGCAGACCCAAGGACTCTGCTTTTGCGGCAATGTCGGCATTCTTGGGCTGCGACGGTCCTGCTTCTCCGTCTGGCCGATTATTAATGACGCTTTTATAACCTTGGGCAGCAATTTCAACTAACTGGGCAGGCTCGATTTGGCCTGCAGTGCCAAAGGCAGTGTTATGGCAAGTAATGGCAACGCTCATCGGATCCTCGTACTAAAGCAATAAAAACACTATTTTAAAGCAGGAGTCCGTTTATTGCCGCTAAAGAACCATTCGCAAGCGGCCATGCCAACCAGCATCGCCAAAACGAAGACCAAGGGTTTCGCATGCCCAGTGCCGAGCGCCACTAAGGCAGGACCGGGACAAAACCCAGCAACACCCCAGCCAAGACCAAATAACAGGCTGCCAATCACCAATCGCCTATCAATATCCCTTCGAGTCGGGATCTGCAGGGCATCACCAAAAAAGCTTTGTGTGCGCCTTTTAGCCAAATAAAAAGCCACTAGACCCACCAACACTGCGCCGCCCATGACAAAGATTAAAGAGGGATCCCAGGCGCCGCCAAGGTCGAGGAAGGCCAAAATCTTTTCTGGATTACTCATTCCAGAGACGAGCAGCCCCAAGCCAAATAAAACACCAATGAGGTACTGACTTATGAATCCAACGGATTTACGCATCATGAGAGTACGTGCCGAATAACAAATACGGTGAAGAAACCAGCGCCCATAAAGGAGGCGGTGGCAACTAATGAGCGCGGCGATAAACGCGATAAGCCACAAATGCCATGGCCACTAGTACAACCAGAGCCATAGTGCGCACCAAAACCAACGAGTAAACCAGCGAGAATCAATGCGCCCCATTCGGCCTGGACTACCTGCGCAGGATGAAAGTCAAATAAAAATCCTGCCCAAAATGAGGCAGTCAATAAACCCAGCACAAAACAAATGCGCCAAAACAGATCACCCTTTTGAAGGCGCAGCAGTCCGCTCACAATCCCGCTAATGCCAAGGATGCGGCCATGAAAATGAATATAGAGTGCGGCGGCTATTCCCAGTAGAACGCCTCCGAATAACGCTGGTCCAGGTGTAAATGCGGTCCAATCAATGTGCATTGCCTTGCTCCAAATTAGTATGCTTGAATGAGGCTAATCTTTTAAGCCTCAAGCAACAATCAGTATAACATTATATGTAAATATATAATGTTAATCCCCTAGTCTACTTAGAAAAAACTAAATACGTTGGGGTTATTGGCAGGGATTGGGGGCCATACGCCATTGCAGATACAGCAGGCAAAGATAGGCGCCTAATATAAATCCAGGCAGTGCAATAAAGGAGCCAATCGCTAGCGTGGAAATACCGGTCAAGCCCTGGCCAACCGTGCAACCCATCGCCGTGATGCCGCCAAAACCCATTAAGGCACCGCCGACCAAATGATTACCAGTATCTTCGGCATTCCGAAAGGACTCCCAGCGGAATTTTTTGGTGGCAAGCGAGCTGATAGCAGATCCCGTAATGATTCCAGCCACTGCCACGATGCCCACGGTTAAGACCCGCGACGTATCGCTATAAAGCATTAACCAATCGAGAGTAAAGGCATATGGAGCCACAAAGGACAGGCTTTCCATGCGACCCGTATTGGTCAGCAAAAATACCTCTTCTAAGGTGTTCGGGTCTTCAGCAACATATCCTAACGAACCCGAAACCCACCAAATGGCGCAAATACCAAAGCCAATACCAATACCAGCCAACAAATTATCGAAGGTCCAAAAGGATTTTTGGACTAAGGCATAAGCGATTAAGGCGCCACCAATTGCAAATCCCAAGATCAGTTGCAGTAAAGGCTTTGCAATGCCTGTTTGCGCAGCAATCACGCTAGGCAGATCTTGATTGCTACCCAGCGTGAAAAATACTTTATCAATGGTTTCCACCCGAATCATGCCTAAAAAGCCGCGCATCGTCATGTAGGCCGTAAGTCCCAAAACCATGAACACCACCACCGACTTTAAATTGCCGCCGCCAATGCGCACTAATGTTTTACTGCCGCAACCTGAAGCCAAGACCATACCAATACCAAACAGGACGCTTCCTAAAAAAGCAGACAGATAAAGGACCCGGCTACCGGTATAAATTGATTTCGAGGTATCAATCATGCCCAAATAGGCCATTAAGGCGACGCCAATCATGGCGACGCCGATCGCCAAAGACCACTGCTTCAAGCGTGTCCAGTTCGACATAATGAACGCGTCGGATACTGCGCCCATGGTGCAAAATCCGGTTTTTTGCATCACGATACCGAGCAGCACGGTGATTCCAAAGGTAAACCATAAAACAATCTTGCCGAGCGCGGCAACTGCTACTGAATCCATACTAAATAATTTCTTCTAATAATTAAGGTTTGAATTTATAAAACTGCTTATTCAGATAGGCGACCACATCGGCCTCATCTTCTGGAAACATGTCCAAACGGAGTTCGGTATTACACATCGCCACCATGGTCTTGAGCCGAGCGTAGTCTTTGACCTTGCGATCCGAGCGCGTATAAATCATGTCACCATTGGAAAACCCCGTTTTTTTAGCATGGCATGCATAGCACTTTGCCTGATCAATGGCTTTGCCATTTTGAATATTCGGGGCGGCATACGCATGGCTCGATAGCAGCAAGGCAATCGACAGCAGAACTGCTTTAGGGGTGACGCACTTCATCGGATGACCTCAGGGGGAATAATTACCAAAATCAACATATCCCGCTATTTTAAAGCCCTATGGGCCATTTTGGTCTATTCAGCCTGAATTGAGAGGTAGACGTTATAGGCATTCATGCGATTGGCAGCCCGAAATAAGGGCATTCCATCGTATTCCGACCAGTTTGCCTTAGCGTAAGCCTCCTCAAAGGGGTCTAAATCGCGGGCAGCTGGGCCCATGACTTCGCGTAAATAGGCCAAATAGTTGCGTGTAAAAACCACATCTTCTACGGCATTAGTGGAATATGGCCCATGACCAGGCACCACAATGGCGGGGTTTAACTTCTGGATTTCATTTAATGCATTCACCCAGCCGCGGCTATCGGCATTGCCCACAAACGGAATGCGCCCCCGAAAAACCAAATCTCCTGCAAATAACACCTTCTCCGATGGCACATACACAATTAAATCTTCGTGTGCATGCGCAGGCCCTACTCGATTCAGGATGAATTCCACGCCGCCAACGGTAATGGTTTTACTTTGATCAATCCAAACATCGGCAGGCACGAGGCGGGTATTTTCATTCACCCAAGGAGCAAAATCGGTTCGAGATGCAATCAGGCGCTGCTTCGCAGTTTCAGACGCCAGGTAATTCAGGCCATCGCGTTGCGCATAAATGGTTGCGCCCAGACGTTTAAATTCTTGCAAGCCATACACATGGTCTGCGTGATAGTGCGTTAAAACAACCGCCACAATTTTTTGCTTCGTTACTTTCCGAATTTCTTGAATCAGCTTTTGCGCCAATACCGGTGAACCCAAAGCGTCGATCACCACCACCCCTTTGGGCGTCACCACAAAGCCAGCATTGGAAATGAAATTCTGATTCTGCTTGCTGCCCATTTCAGGAACGCCTTGGACAAAATACGTATGGGGCGCTACCTGAATCGCCTTAACCTGAATTGTGCCGTCTGCACTGACTTGAGGAACATGGGATGTTTGCGCATGCGCTATCGGAATGCCAGCTAAACAGGCGGCCATGAGGGCAAGCGACAGAATACAAATGCGGTATGGTTGCTTATGCATTCGTGGCCAACTGAAATTAAATACGCAAAAATTTACGGACGAATGTATGCAAAGTTATTCTTGAATTGCAAATCAGCGATCCGCACCACTCCAGAGGGAGTGAAATCCGCATCTAAGGTGAACTGCTCTTTTTTTAGATTCCGGTTTTTGAGCGTAATTTCACAGACCTCAAAGCGTACACCCCTCGACTTGAGTGCGCCAACCAAGGGGCCGTAGTCCACATTGCTCTTCATGTCCTTACCGCCATCCATGAGGATATCAACGCCATTGGCATGAGTTACTACGGTTATCTTCGTATCCGGCGCTACATCCAAATGGTTGCGAATATTGCGCAATCCTTTTAAGCCTTGCGCCTGGGCATCATCGATGTGATAGACCACGGAGGTTTGGGCGAATGCCGGGCTTGGAGCAATAAAAAATAAACTGAGTCCGATAAAAGCGGTAAATCGAATTGCCATCCAATTCATTTTCATTCTGCTGCTCCTTGATTAAATTGCTGCCATTCCAGGATTGCCTTTAACGCCTTTAATGATTGGCTCGTTCAGTTTGACGGCTTTCACGGTCTTGACATCACGCAAGTGACGTGCAATCACATCCCAAATCGGCTCACCACCGGCGTTCTTTGCCTCTTCGCTGACCGGCGCCCATCCTGCAACGCGGTAGGTTTTATTCGCATCCAAGAGCTCGCCATTTAAACGCATCTCCGAGATCCGAGAACCCATACTTCCAGCAGGATCAATGGTGTATTGCAGGCCCCCAACACGAACCATGTCACCGCCCTGCTGGTAATACGGGTCTGGATTAAAGAGATTGTCTGCTACGTCTTCTAGGATCGTCTTAATGGTTGCGCCCGACATGGGTGCAACGGTGGTGTAGGGATAGGTAATTGCCGTTTGATCCAGTAGGTTTTCCATGGTGATGGCCTGCCCTGGTAATAAGCTCGTACCCCAACGGAATCCAGGTGAGAACGCAATTTCAGCGTTCTTCTGCTTGAGTAAGCCATCTAAGATCACCTGGTCAAAACTGCCATTAAAGTTACCGCGGCGATAAAGGGTGCCCTCAGTAATTGCTAGCTTTTCTGCCAACTTCGTTTCGTACGGTGCGCGTACCTTTTTAATCAGCTGCGTCATCGCGGAATCAGCCGGCAAGAGGTTCGAGAAGATGGGCAATAACTTGTAACGGAAATCAACCGCTTTGCCACCCTTAACATCAAAGTCGAGCACGCCTAAAAATTTGCCATTCGAACCCGCATTGGTTACCAGGGTAATTCCGCCAGCATTCTTTACCTTGACTGGAATCGGCACGCCATCGTGCGTGTGGCCGCCCATGATTGCATCAAGACCACGCACGCGTGAAGCCATTTTAAGATCCACGTCCATACCGTTATGCGACAACAAAACAACCACCTTAGCACCCTTGCCCTTCACTTCATCGATCATCTTCTGCAGATTCTCTTCCTGAATACCAAAGGTCCAGTCAGGCGTAAAGTAGCGCGGATTAGCAATCGGCGTATAGGGGAAGGCCTGACCAATAATGGCAACTGAAACGCCATTCATGTTGCGGATGGTGTAAGGACTAAATACCTGATCGCCAAAGTCAGCGGTCTTGATGTTCTGCGCGATAAAGGAAATCTTGCCCTGAAAATCCTTTTGCACGATTTCCATCACGCGCTTTTCGCCCAAGGTCATTTCCCAATGCGGAGTCATGATGTCAACGCCTAAGTTGAGTGCCGCATCCACCATATCTTGACCATTGGTCCAAAGCGCAGTTCCGGAGCCCTGCCAGGTATCGCCACCATCCAACAATAATGCGCCTGGTCTGGATGCCTTTAGTTGCTTGACTAAAGTCGACATGTGGGCAAAGCCGCCCATCTTGCCGTAGGTCTGCGCAGCAGCAGCAAAATCTAGATACGTAAATGCGTGGGCATCGCGTGTACCTGGCTTAATTCCATTGGCCTTAAGGAATGCCTCGCCCACCAAATGCGGCTCTTTGCCATACTGCGAACCAATACCTAAATTAACGTTAGGCTCACGAAAATAAATCGGCAGTAATTGCGCATGGCAGTCCGTGAAATGCAGCAAGTGGACGTTACCGAATTTCGGTAAATTGTAAAATTTTTGAGCAGCGCTTTGAGCACTGGCGAAGCTCGATTGCAAACTCATTCCACCGGCAGAGGCAAAAGCCAATGCTTGCATAAACTCACGGCGATTCAATGACATTTTCTTTTTCCTATTACTAAAACAGGCCTTGCGGCCTGTCTTTTTTATTGATTGACTTATTTATTTATTCACAGGCGACTGAGGATCAAGCAATAAAGCCATGACATCTTGGATCTGCTTCTCATTTAAGAGCTTGAAGTGTGCAAAACGCGGCATATTGCTACAGGCGTTATAGGCTTTGGAATTACTAATACGGCCCCAGGTGTACTCAACCACTTCTTTCGAGTAGCCGCGCATCTTGCCGTAGTTCCACAGGCTTGGGCCAATATTTCCATGTGAGATTTCAGCCTTATTAATTTGATGGCAGTTATAGCATCCACCACCAACAGCTGAATCTGGCTTATCGGTCCAGGTTGCACCACGACCGCTCTGGGCAATCCGCTCGCCACTTTTCCAGTCGCCAATGTATTTGCCATCGGATGGCTGCTTGATGGTGGCCATATTGATCTTTTCGATCTCGGCACGTTTGGCTCCGGTCTTCTCATCGGTTAGATTTTTCGCGTCAGAGCAAAACTTTTGGGTCGCATCCTGATTAATACGATCAAGACCCGCCTGACCTTTGGCCTCAAAGCCAGCCTTCATCATCTTGTCAAATGCGCTTTGCGCTTGAGCACTGGCAAATGGCATGGCCAAGAGAGCCGCAGAAATAAGTATTGTTTTTTTCATTTTTTATATTCTCCGGCGAGTTAACGCTTTAATCCTGGTGTTTCGATCGTGCCGCCATTACCCGTGTACGCCATATACATCGATAGCGCAATTGTGTTGTCGGAAATGTAAACGGGTTCTGGGAAGCGCTGCTGACGATAGCAATCGTTTAGGCGACGCTGCATGGTCCAAAAGTTGCCACTGGATACGCGATAAGCCGGCCAGTAACCCCAACCCAAGGCAGCACCCTTTTGTTCAGTGATATTAGGCAAATCTTGCAAGCGAATGCGTTTGCCATTTTCTGCATGGCACGAGGCGCAGGAGAAATCCATTGGGCCACCTTGGAAGAAGAAGGACTTCTTGCCCAGTTCATACATTTCTTTTTCTTTGGGGTGCTTGATGGAGACCTTGATCGGCATTCCTTTGGAATTCGCAACCACGTAGGCAACAACCGCCTCTACGTCTTTGCGCTTGCCTTTTTCAAAGCCAGCAGTGATGATTTCGTTTGCATCATAGCCTTGTAAGCGCACCATACAAGTTACCAAGCGAGACTCAAGATCTTGCACTTTATTGGTATCTTTAAAGTAGCGCGGCAATTCTGCAGAGGCACCCTTCACAACACCGGGGCCCTTACCTAAGTCACACTTTTGCAAGCTGACGTTTTTGGGCCCCATGGGCTTTTTCCAAATCTCTTCGCCCGCCGCCTCATACAAGTCTGCAGGGTTGCCATCCGCAATCATGGCGCGGTAGCGTGCAATTTCATCGGTAGCAGAGCCACTGGGAGCAGCAGCAGGTGCGGCCGCCGCTTTGGGTGCTTCACTTTTTGTCGGGCTGGTACAAGCCTGCAAAAAGGCGAATGATGCAATAACAACTCCATAAGCAATGCGCTTATCCATGGTAACCCCTTCGTCTTGGTGCGAATCTATCTGTCAGATTGGTAAATTAAGAAACCGTTGCCTCGTCGGTGCGCTTAGCACCGCGGTTATCAACCCACGTTACCGTGACCTTCTCACCTTTGGCGCCCTTGTACTTGAAATTCAAAAAGGGGTCTTTTGATACTGCGGGGCCAAACTCGCCCATAAAGACATTTTTACCTTGGGCCTGAACGGTCACAGTACTGATAAACCACTGAGGGATGGTTTTGCCCGATGCGTCTTTGCGCTGACCGGCTTCCATATCGTGCTTCATCAAAATCTTGACATCAACTACACCACCTGCTTCAGTTGCTCTAACGCGCATTGGATCAGCCATTTTGCTTCCTCTCTAATTATCTATATATATAAACAGTTATCTCGTGATGCGAGTCGGCATTAGCCGCCGCAACCACCCAAGGTAACTTTGACTTCTTTCATCGACATAAACCATTTGCCGTCCGCTTTCACCACAGCGTAAACGTTGGAGGTTTGGCCCATCTTGACGCGGGTAGTCACAAATGGCTCAGTTCCAGGTGGAATAAAAAATTGGGCTGCCAGTGAGCTGGGGTTTTTCTCAACCAAAATGGCCATTTGCTCTGCTTTTAGTGTGCTGGAGATACCGACGGGCACTACCGCGCCATTTTCTGCGATGTCTGGTGCAACTAAAGTCACTGCAGTGGAGCTGCTTGGCTTACCTGCATTGAGGGCCTTGAATACGTCATCCAAGCTTTTGCCCTCAAAAGCGGCTTTATTCCACTCTTGTGCTTGTGCTTCTGTAATTAAACCGGCCGAAGCCATGAGGCCAAAGACCGCGGAATACTTTAAAAGACTACGGCGCTGCTGATTCATAAAAACTCCTTTGTTAATTAGTTTTGTTACTAAGCAATAAGCCCATAAAAAATAATATATTTGATACGATTCTACTCACTTTTACTTTCCTGTCAGCATCCACTCTACTAAGGCTTTATTGTCGGCATCCGACAGCTGATCTTGAGCAGGCATCGGAATAGCACCCCAAGCACCTGCACCGCCCTTTTTCACCTTCGCCATCAGTTTTTGCACCGCATCAGCCTGACCTTTGTATTTAGTTGCCACCTGCTCAATCGAGGGGCCCACTAGTTTTGCTGCAGGTGCGTGGCAAGCCGAGCAGTTCTCTTTCTTGAAGAGTGCGGCTGGACCTGAAGGTGTAGCAGCCATAACTACCGGCATCATTCCTGCAGCAGAGGCACCAGGCAACTTACTTAGCGGTGGCTTGGTTGAATCTGCGCCAAGGTATGGGCCGTACTGGCGATTTTGCAGTGCAATGTTTTCATGTGCATTGCGAGCGTAATCCGGCAAAGTGGAGCCAATCTGCACAAATGGGACGCAATTATTCATGCAGGGTTTGGCATTCACGTCTGGCTTGCCATTCACGCTCCATAGACCATGCTGCTGCGTCATGCCATTGCGGTTGGGCAGCATGGCTTGCGCTTGCTTCATATTGGTATTGCTCAGAACAAATGTATCCGGAACAATCTCGCCCAAATAAAGTATATAGGCGACCAACGCATAGGTGTCGTCGTAACTGAGTGAACGAGGTGCATTCCAGGGCATCGCACGATAGATGTAATCCCACAGAGTGGAGATCGTTGCCACCTTCATCAGCGTAGTGCGCTGTGGCTGTTTATTATCGTTTAAAGCAGCTACCCGCCCCGTCTTGATATCGTCTTTCGTTGTGCCGCCTGCAATAGGCGTAAAGACTTCATTCGACTCGCCAAAAGTACCGTGGCAACTGGCGCATTGTGCTTCCCAAACCGCCTCACCCTTTTTTACCGAGCCCGAACCATTCGGCAGGCCCTTGAAATCCGGACGAACATCGATATCCCAGGCAGCTACTTCGGCCGGTGTTGCCGCCCTTCCAATGCCAGGAAACTTTCCTGGACCCGATGCGCCTTGTGCATACGCGATACCCGCAGCCATCATGAGCGTAGCCATGAGACTGAAACACGTGGCTAATTTACCCAACTTGTACATTACTCACCTCGCCATTGGAATCTAATTTCCACGATTGAATTGCGTTGTTGTGATAGATCGATCGCGTGCCGCGCACGTCGCGCAATGCCTTAATGGTCGGCTGAACGTAACCCGTGTCATCCATCGCGCGTGACTGCATGATCGTCGGCGAACCATCCCAAACCCAATCAATATTGAAACGCGTTACTGCTTTGGTCAGTACCGGCGTTTCTAAACGGGCCGTTCTCCAGTTGTTACCACCGTCGAACGAGACATCAACGCGTTTAATTTTTCCGCGGCCCGACCAAGCCATGCCGGACACGTTGTAAAAGCCTTTATCAAGTAACTGCTGACCACCCGACGGCGTTGTAATAACCGATTTGCACTCCTGAATTGAGGTGTACTGGCGATGCAAGCCATTGGGCATCAAGTCAATGTAGTGAATCGCTTCGTCTTTGGCGCCATAAGGCATATCACCGACTTCCAAGCGGCGCAGCCACTTCACCCAACTGACACCCTGCACTCCTGGCACAACCAAACGTAGTGGAAAGCCATTCTCCGGACGTAGCATCTCGCCATTCATGCCCCAGGCCACAATCGAATCCTTGAGTGCGCTGTCCAAATTAATGGTGCGCGTCATACCAGAACCATCGCCACCTTCGGCCAATAAGAACTTACCTTTTTTCAAATCGGCACCGCACTCATCAAGTAAGACCGAAAGCGGTACTCCAGTGAATTCGCAGCAAGACAACATGCCATGGGTGTATTGCACGGTGGGTACTGCCACATTGCCCCATTCCAAACCGGTGTTCGCACCACACTCAATGAAGTGAATGCGCGATACCGACGGCATACGCATCAAATCGCTCATGGTAAAAACACGTTCGCTTTTAACTAGGCCATTGACCATGAGGCGATGCTTATTCGGATCCAAGTTATACCAACCTTGATGGTGGCGCTCAAAATGCAGACCATTGGGAGTGATGATGCCAAAGAGTCCCTGCAACGGCGTAAATGCAACCGATGCTGCTGAAACGCGAGTTAAACCGGGTGACTCACGGCGGATTAAATTCGATTCATACACCGAAGGCAAGCCATAGGGCATAGTCGCCACGTTTTTACCTAAGGTAGTTTGCCACTCTTGCTTTTCTAAAATGGCTGGGTCGCCTGCAGCTGAGGCTAATGCAGCAGGTGCTGCAGCGAGGCCAGCGGCACCTCCAATCGCAGACAAAAAGCCTTTACGCAGAAAACCGCGGCGCTGTTCATCCAGGCCATTCTTATTGACGTCAGCAATAAAGTCTTCCGGAATAAAATGCTCCGGCGCCTTACGAAGTCGCGATTGTCCTTTCGGCTTTTCAACGTATTGAATATCTTCTGAATTCAGTTCCAGTTGATTTTTATTCATTAGATTAATTGCTCGCTTAATAATTAATTAATACAACTATGTTTTCATCTCTTCTACAACACGTGCACATACGCCTTGGCAAATGCCCAATGTGGCCTCATCGCCAATCGAGTAATAGACCGTGACACCCTCTTTGCGGCGCTTTAGTATTCCTTCGCGGTGCAATGCCGTTAAGTGCCTAGATACATTCGCCTGGCTCGAACCAGCCTGCTCGGTTATTGCGTTAACAGACTGTTCACCGCCACACAGGATGAAGAGGATCTTTAAGCGAGATGGCTCAGCCAACAAGCTAAAAAATTGAGATACCTGGGCGAAAACCTGCTCCATTTGGGCTGGGGTAAGGTCTTTGGTTTCTGGTGGAACTAGCTTACTCATGTGTCTATTCTTAGTTACAAATGAAGTGTAAATATGCATCTTAGCGCAATTATGCATATTTAACGCCTTTGCTAGGTCAGCGACTATAGAGAGTTACCCTAGGTCAGAACGTCAGGAATAATGCACTTAGGCCATAAAATTGGGGCGTGCTGGATACCGAAGCGATTTTTCTCTCATTTAAGTTGGCCCTATACACATTGGCGATCATGCTGCCCTTGGGTATTTGGCTGGCGCATCGTCTAGTCCGAATGGGGCCCGCAAAGCCCTGGCTGGAGGCTTTTCTGGCCTTACCCTTGGTCTTGCCGCCCACGGTGCTCGGTTATTACCTTTTGACCGGCTTTAGGGATGTCAGCCTATTTGGCCACCCCTTGGTCTTCTCGTTTGAGGGAATTCTCTTGGCATCCCTGATTGTTAATTTGCCGTTTGCGGTGCAGCCAATCCAGAGAGCCTTGGAGGCCATCAACCCAGAAATACGCGAGGCGGCCGAGGTCAGCGGACTATCGCAGTGGCAAATTTTTCGCCTGATCGAGTTGCCTTTGGCCTGGCGTGGGGTAACTAGCGCTGCCGTTATGACCTTTGCCCACACCCTGGGGGAATTCGGCGTCATATTAATGGTGGGCGGCGCCATTCCCGGCGAAACCAAAACCGTCTCGATTGCCATTTATGACAAGGTTCAGGGGTTTGATATTGCTGGAGCAGGATTACTCTCACTCTTGCTATTAGCAACCTCGCTGATTGCAATAGCACTCTCCTATGGCATTTTAGGCAGACGCAAATCATGCTAAAGCTGCGCATACACCAAACTACACCCATGCCGCTGCAACTCAATATTGAGTGCGCCAATGGGGAATTGCATGCACTAGTCGGACCATCAGGCAGCGGCAAAACATCAGTACTACGCACCATCGCTGGTTTACGCAATCCGGCCCACGGCCAAATCGAATGCAATGGTGAAATTTGGTTTAACGCAGAAGAAGGAAGCAAGACTCAATCCCTTGCCTTATCGCCGGCCCAGCGCTCGTGCGGACTCTTATTTCAGCAATACGCCCTCTTTCCGCATTTGTCCGCCATTGATAATGTAAAGATTCCTTTGCAAAATACGCGGCATACACATACTGAAAAACAGGCCATTGCGCAAGATTGGCTGGAGCGCATGGGTATTGGTGAACTTGCACTGCGTATGCCCAATCAACTCTCGGGCGGTCAACAGCAGCGCGTGGCACTGGCAAGAGCGCTGGCGCGTGAGCCCAAGATATTACTGTTAGATGAACCCTTTTCTGCGATCGATACGCCAACACGGCAAGGCCTTTATAAAACATTGGCGCAGTTACGACGTGATTTACAGATTCCGATTATTTTAGTGACGCACGATTTGCGTGAGGCAGGCTTATTAGCCGATCGCATTACCGTCATTGATCGCGGCATTGGTTTACAAACAGCAAGTCCGCAAAATTTATTCCAAAAACCACGCAACTCCAAGGTGGCGGAACTAGTCGGCATCAGCAATCTATTCCAAGGGCGATTTAATCAAGGCAAGCTGCACTGGCAGGGTACGAATATTGCATTCGATGTCGTAGATAAAAATAAAATTCCGGCTGACAGTATTGTTGCCTGGGTTATTCCGCAAAGCGGCATCAGCGTCAGCAGAACAAAAACAGCACTCACTCAGTCGGCTCTTGTAAGTGAAATCAGCACCATCGGGCAAATTGCCGTGATTCAGTTCTCCATTCCAGGAAGCGATCAAACCGTCATCTGGGAAGCCTCTGCAGCTGAGGTGCGGCGACTCGAGCTCAGAGTTGGCATCCAGGTTGAGCTTGAGCTTGATGGCAAGCAAATCCACATCATGCCACTGCGACCGATTAATGATCCGCGTCGCTTTACAACGACTGCGCCCAGCTAAAACACCTCTAAAAAACTTTAATTGGATGCGAGCTGTTTTATGGTTTGCCGTTGGTATTGATGCCCAAGAGTGGATAGGCTGGACAAAAACGAAACGCCCCTGTTAATACTGGGATGACGCCAATCCAGCCCCACATGCCAATCGTGCCAGTAGCAGCAAGCCCAATTAACGCTAAGCCTACGATGATTCGGATCGCACGATCCGCCTTGCCTACGTTGCATTTCATAATGAACTCCAAGTTGTAATGAATCGGATTTATTTACGGCAATAGTGCTTGTAAAGTAATGTCATTACATCAACTGCAATAGCGCTCGAAAGGGAGTAATAGATTAACTTACCATCACGGCGGGTTTCAACCAACTCTTCATTACGCAATACAGTCAATTGCTGCGACAGCGTCGGCTGATGAATATCCAATATAGCCTCAAGCTCACCAACGCACTTCTCACCTTGACTAATCTCACACAGCAATAGCATCCGATCAGGATTCGACAATACCTTCATTAAACGGCAGGCCTCGTCAGCCGAAGTGCGCATCCGCTCTAAGTCAATGGTTGCTGGCATGGTGGTCTATTTTTTCTTCTGAGTTTAAAGCGCGTTTAATGGAATCTTTAAGTATGCAGTACCGTTATCCTCTGCTTTGGGCATATGGCCCGCACGAATGTTGACCTGGATCGACGGCAAAATAAGTACCGGCATTGAGAGGCCTGAATCGCGTTTATTACGCATAGCCACAAACTGCTCTTCGGTCACGCCATCGTGCACATGAATATTGTTCTTTTTTTGATCTGCCACAGTGGATTGGTATTCAGGAGATCTGCCATCCGGAGGGTAATCATGACACATGTATAGCTTGGTGCTGGGCGGGTACTTCAAAATGGATTGGATGGATCGATACAAATTGCTGGCGCTGCCTCCAGGGAAGTCACAGCGTGCCGTTCCGACATCCGGCATAAATAAGGTATCGCCAACAAAGATGCTGTCCCCGATCTCGTACGCCATACATGCCGGAGTATGGCCAGGAACATACAAGGCCTTGAAGGATAAGTTGCCAAATTGTATGGCTTCGCCTTCTTTAATTAACGCATCAAACTGCGAGCCATCCACCGCAACATCGTCTAAGTTAAATACACCCTTAAATACACCCTGTACGGTGGTAATGTGATCGCCAATCGCTATCTTTCCACCCAGTTTTTCCTGAATATACGGTGCTGCTGTCAGATGGTCAGCATGGGCATGGGTTTCTAAAATCCATTCGAGCTGTAAGTGGTTTTCCGTAATAAAGGAAATCACTTCATCGGCCGACTCTGTTTTGGTGCGACCCGACTTCGGGTCGTAATTCAGAACGGAGTCGATTACGATGCATTCCGACCCTTTCGATGCATACACCACATAGGTATATGTCCACGTCTGCGGGTCAAAAAATGCCTTAACGGTCGCTTTTGCTGTTGTGTTCATTTCTTGAGTATAACATTATATTTAAATATATAATATAAGTATCAATTTATTACTGAAGGGTCGATACTGAGCCATATGGAAAGCATTAATGCAGTAAGCGTAGGGCTTGGGGTCTTCGTCGGTATGATGATGGCCTTGACGGGGGCCGGCGGAGGAATTCTGTCGGTGCCACTCTTAGTATTCGGACTTAAGCTCAGCGTTGCTAGCGCGGGTCCGATTGGCTTGTTGGCGATCGCCGTGGCAGGCTCTTTTGGTGCTATCAATGGTCTGCGCACCGGGCTATTACGCTATCGGGCTGCCCTCGTCATGGCAGCGCTGGGCATCGTACTGGCACCCATCGGTCTATATTTTGCGCATCGCATCCCCAATCAGCCGCTATTAATTGCCTTTGCTAGCCTACTCATGATTGTGTCCGCTCGGATGCTGATTCAAGCCCAGCAAGAAATCACTGGCACGATTCCAAAAGAACTACCCGCCCCACCCTGCAAACTAGACCAATCGATTGGTCGCTTAATATGGTCTGTGCCGTGTGCGCGGGCACTGATAGGCTCTGGCGCCGTAGCGGGATTCCTATCTGGACTTCTCGGAGTTGGTGGCGGCTTCATTATTGTCCCTGCCCTAAAAAAATATACCGACCTGCCCATGCAATCAATCGTTGCGACTTCGCTGGGCGTCTTATCCCTAATCTCAATAGCGGGCTTTACCAGCGCTGCGCTAGCGGGTCACCTGAACTGGTCAATCGGAATGCCATTTGCGGCTGGGGCTATGGTTGGAATGCTATTGGGTAGCTTGATTGCAAAACAAATCAGTGGGCCACGCATTCAGCAGGCGTTTGCCATCTTTACCTTTTTAATATCAATCAGTTTGTTGTATAAAGCAATTGAGTAGAGGAGCATTCCATGCAAATTAGCTGCCCCCATTGTCGTAAGCAAAATCGCTTTCCAAACGATCGCATTGCGGAGGATCCGCAGTGTGGCGCCTGTAAAAAAAGCCTGCTGTCTTTGCCAATTGAATTAAACCAAGGTAATTTTGCAGAAGTAACGGGGCAAAACCATCTGCCTGTTTTGCTTGATTTTTGGGCGCCCTGGTGTGGTCCATGCACTCAGTTCGCCCCCACCTTTGCCGCAGCCGCCCAGCGCTATGCAAACCAACTGGTCTTTGCAAAGGTTAATACCGAGGCAGAGCAGGCGCTCGGTTCGCAATTTCAGATTCGCTCAATTCCAACCTTGGCAGTCTTTAAAGGGGGAAAAGAACTAGACCGATTGTCGGGCGCGCTCAGACCGCCAGAACTGGAGCAATACGTGAATACTATTCTGCGCAAATGGAGCGTTTAGTTTTGTTAAAACGGTTTACGCGCAACCAAACCTAATAAAGCTGACATCCCGGTATGCTTTGGGCCTTCGGATAGCTCTTTTTCATAGAGACATAGATCAATCGGTTCTAGATCGCCAATTAGAGTGCGAATCATATCTTCTGTGTACAGGTGCTCCAGTATGGAAGGTCCGCCGGTTTTAAATTCCAACTGCTTGGGCGTGTATCCCTGAAGGATGAGCAGTCCTCCAGGCCTTAAGGTCGAAGCCATTTGCGCAAATAAACGGAGGCGCATGACTGGGTCAGCAAACTGAATAAAGATTCCGACTACGGCATCGTACTGGTTTGGCTGCCAATCCCAGGAATCGCTCGATGCCAGCGTAAATTGAACTGCTGCAGCCTCTTCTTTTGCAAGCGCAACCGCTTTTTTGAGGGCGACTCCTGATAAGTCAAATGCATCAACCTGCATCCCCTGCTTTGCTAGCCAAACCGAGTTTCTCCCTTCGCCATCAGCAACGCACAAGGCCGCATCGCCTTTATTTAAATGACGATTGGCTTGCGTTTGTAGATACTCATTAGGCGCCCTGCCAAAAATATAATCCGGCGTATCAAAGCGCTTATTCCAAAAATCAGTGCTGTCTGAGAATGCAGTTGCCATGGTTTCGGTTCTGTACTGATTGAAATAGAAAAGCTTGCCTAAGCAAGCTTCACAAAAAGGGTGATGTGCTTTATCACGGGCTTATTTTTTAAGACCGCCTTGCAGATCACGGATCAAATCATCGGGATTTTCAAGGCCAACCGCAATCCGCACCAAACCATCGGAAATGCCTGCGGCTTTACGTGCTTCAGGTGATACGCGGCAATGGGTGGTCGTTGCAGGATGCGTAATCGTGGTACGGGTATCACCTAAATTGGCGGTTATCGAGCACAGTGTAGTTTGATCGATTAACTTAAATGCTGCCTTTTTGCCACCTTTGAGAACAAAAGACAAAATTGCACCGCCCGCTTTTTGCTGCTTCTTCGCCAAAGCAAATTGCCGATGGGACTTTAGGCCTGGGTAATAAACTGCTTCAACTCCCGCTTGCTTTTCAAGCCACTGCGCTAAAGCTAGTGCATTGGCACTCTGTTGCCTCATGCGGAGATCAAGGGTCTCTAGGCCCTTTAAAAAAATCCATGCATTGAAAGCCGACAGGGTTGGTCCTGCTGTGCGTACGTATGGAAATACTTTATCCATGATGAAGGATTTCTTACCCACGATAGCCCCGCCGAGCACTCTACCCTGACCATCCAAATATTTGGTAGCCGAATGAATGATGACATCGGCTCCCAAATCAAGGGGCCGCTGCAATGCCGGCGTACAAAAACAGTTGTCCACCACAAACAAGGCCTTTGCTTTATTGGCAATCTTGGCGATCGCACGAATGTCAGCAATCTCCGTTAAGGGATTGGATGGCGTCTCAAGGTAAAACATCCGGGTATTGGGTTGCACTGCAGCCTGCCACGCTTTGTTATCGGATAAGTCAACATAGCTAGTGGTGATGCCAAAGCGACCCAAAATACTGCCAAACAATTGAATAGTTGCACCAAATACCGAACGCGAGCAAACCACATGGTCACCCGCTTTGAGGTGCGCCATGGCAGTTGTCATGATGGCAGCCATACCCGATGCGGTAGCAATACACGCCTCTCCGCCTTCCAGTGCAGCCAAGCGATCTTGGAACATGCTGACGGTGGGGTTGGTAAAACGAGAATATATAAAACCCGTTTCGGCATTTGCAAACCCCAACTCCGCCTCTTCAGCGCTATTAAAGCAAAAGCTCGATGTTAGATACAGGGCTTCTGAATGCTCTTGATACTCTTGGGAGCGACGCGTACCCGCACGAACCGCAACCGATTCAGGGGCAAGTTTGGATAGGTCGGGTGATCGACGCTTTGAGGTAATTTTGCTAGCCATGCTATTAGTGTACTTAATCTTCAGTAGCTAAGTGCAAGTGCAACTGGGAGCGCGCAAAGTCGCCGGGATCCTTTTGGCGGTCAGCTTGTGCGGTTTCAGAGGTACGTGCAGCTTCTAAGGCATCTAGATAGGAATCGTTAATGTCGCCGGTAATGTAATGGCCATCAAAGCACGATGCCTCAAAATTCTGAATCTCTGGATTAATGTCGCGCACCGCCTGTTTCATATCCTCAACACTTTGATAAATCAGCTGATCGGCGCCAATCATCTTATTAATCTCCGCATCGGTACGACCATAGGCGACTAATTCGCTGCGGGTTGGCATATCAATACCGTACACATTCGGAAAACGTACGGGGGGCGCTGCTGATGCAAAGATCACTTTTTTGGCACCCGACTCTCGCGCCATTTGCACAATCTCGTAGGAGGTTGTACCGCGCACGATGGAGTCATCCACAATTAAGACGGCCTTATCTTTAAACTCAATCCGCATCGCATTGAGTTTTTGGCGCACAGATTTACGACGCACAGCCTGTCCAGGCATGATGAAGGTACGCCCAATGTAGCGATTCTTAAAGAAACCTTCGCGGTAACTGATGCCTAAGCGCTTAGCCACTTGCATGGCTGCTGGTCGGCTAGAGTCTGGAATCGGCATGACTACATCAATTTCACTGACATCGGTTTCGGCCCGAATTTTCTCGGCTAAATAATCACCCATACGCATGCGCACGTTGTAAACCGTTACGCCATCAATCGTGGAGTCCGGTCTAGCCATGTAAACGTATTCAAAAATACAGGGGTTGAGGACCGCATTGGGCACGCATTGCTGGGCGACAAAGTTTCCATCAAGGTCAATATAGATCGCTTCCCCTGGTGCTACGTCACGTACAAAGGTAAAACCCAAACCTTCGAGTGCTACTGATTCAGAGGCAACCATCCACTCGGGACCGTCCGGACCATCAATCCGGCCGATGCACAAAGGACGAATACCAAATGGGTCGCGGAACGCCAGGAGGCCATAGCCTGCAATTAAGGACACCACGGCATATGAGCCCCTTACTCTTCGAGTCAAACCTGTTACCGCCTTAAACATGGATTGCTCATCAAGTGCAGCGCTATTGGTTTCTTTTTGCAACTCATCGGCAAGCACGTTCAAGAGAACTTCTGTATCCGAACTGGTATTAATGTGACGGCGATCACGGTAAGCCATCTCCGTACGCAGTGCAGGCGCATTGGTGAGATTGCCGTTGTGCGCCAAAATGATTCCATACGGCGCGCTAACATAAAAGGGTTGGGCCTCCTCCTCACTGCTCGCTGAACCTGCAGTGGGATAACGTACCTGACCAATCCCCACATTGCCAACCAAGCTGCGCATATTGCGAGTACGGAACACGTCACGTACCAAGCCATTTGCCTTATGCATCGTAAATGAATTGCCATTCATCGTTGCAATACCAGCCGCATCCTGACCGCGATGCTGGAGTAGCAGCAATGCGTCATACAGCAACTGATTTACTGGGTAACGCGAAACACTTCCGACTACGCCGCACATATAACTTAACTCCCTGAGGGTGGTGGTGCAGGAACAACGCTGTTAGGCGCGCTTAGCTTCGCCGCCCAATCAGACGGTAACCATACTTGAATAACTCCCATCGCAACATCAATTGCAGGCCGGGTAATTGCTGCCTTCCATGCATTGGTTTGAGGAACCGGCGTTAATACTGCCAAGGTCGATAGAACAACCACGACAAACGCGCCGCGCACCAAGCCAAAGACTAGACCTAAAAATCGATCAGTAGAGCTCAGACCGGCGGAGATGATCGCCTTTTGAATCATGGATCCAATGAAGTTGCCCGCAATGAGTACCGCGATAAACAAAATCAGAAAGCTGAGGCCAAGTCGCACCATCTCATCGAGCTGAAAAGTGGAAAGCCATTCCATCGCCAAATAATTACTGTAGTGATAAGCAACCCATGCAGCCACAAACCAAGAGGCCAAGGCAAGTACCTCTTTAAAAAAGCCACGGTAGATTCCAACGAAAGCAGAAACCAGCAAAATAGCAAAGGCGAAATAGTCGACCGAGGTTAGCTTGAGGGCGGCAAGAATGTCCATGCGCTATCCAGTAAATGGGCGAAGGATCACTGCTTCCCCACTTCAACCACACGGGGAGTAAGGCCCATGGCCTTGATTTTCTTTTCGGCAGCTTCCGCTGCTTCTTTATCTTGAAATGGGCCTGCACGGAGAGCAATCAATTTTGTGCCGTCAGTGCCAGTACGATTTAAAACATAATTCGGAATTTTTTGCTCTTTCAGTTTTGCGATCCAACCATTTGCGCGCTCTTCTGATGCAAAGGCGCCAATTTGAATTACAAACTTCACTGAGGCACTTGGGTTGGCATTTGCGGTAGCAGACCCATTCGCATTTGATTTGGCAGCAACGACAATTTCTTCACCGGCGGCCAGCCCCATTGTTTTGTCGGCTGAGCTTGGCGCAACTGCTTTTGAAGAAGATGCGGCGGCTGGGGTTGTTGGCGTTGGTTTGCTCGATTCTTTGGGCTCGGTTACAGGAGCAGGAGTAGCGATCGCGGGCGCCACTGGTGGCGTTGCCGTTTTTACTTCATCGGACTTTTGCTCGGCGGATGGTGGTGAGCTTGGCTGGGGTGGAGCTACTGCTGGCAAGCTACTGACAATGGTTACGGCGATATCATTGCTAATGGACTTTGGCTTGCTATCAAGCACCCGAGGCAACACAATAATCGCAACCAAAACCAGAACGGCAGCGCCAATGAGCCGATGACGTGCACGTTGATGCTCCGGATCTTCGGTTAAAACGGGATCATCGGCCGTTACACGCGAACTACGACTATTCAGCTTGGCGTCTGTGCGCGATCGTGTCGAAGCACGCAACCCATCATCAGGTTGAGAATCGCGCTTAAACAGCTGGGATAGACGAATCATGGATTAGTGCGCCTGATTGTTTCGATAAGCCATTACGCCTGCGACAGTATAGAAAGAGCCGAATACCACTATTCTATCACCCTCGCCTGCAGATAAAAGCGCCTTTTGGTAGGCATCTCCAGGACTTGCAAAGGTCTGAATGCCACCGTCCACGCCCTGATCAGGCTTGACACCACTGGCCTCCAAAAACCCAGCAAGCTCACTCGCGCTTGCCGCCCTGCTGGTTGGCAAGTCCGTGCAAAACCAGTGGTCGATAACGCCTACCATCGGTCCTATGACGCCGGCAATGTCCTTATCGGCCATCGCGCCAAAAACAGCATAGGTATAGGGGTGATAACCCATCTTATCCAGGCCCTGCCCTAAGGTCGCTGCTGCATGGGGATTGTGCGCTACATCGAGCACAATCGTCGGTTGTCCTGGCAGAACCTGAAAACGACCCGGCAACTCCACCATGGCAAAGCCATTGCGAATGTCTTGCGCACTAACGGGGATGCGGTCTCGTAAAGCACTCAGGGCTGCAATCACAGCGGAAGCATTGAGCAATTGATTGGCGCCCCGCAAAGCGGGGTAACCCAAGCCACTAAAGCGCTTGCCACGACCAGACCATGCCCATTGCTGTTTATCCCCTTGAAAGTTGTAATCACGACCCATGAGCCAAAGATCGCACCCCAAGGATTCTGCATGGGCAACTAAGCTATCGGGAGGCATTGGATCGCCACAAACTGCAATCGAATTGGCACGAAACACGCCAGCCTTTTCTTGCGCAATTTTTTCTCGGGTGTCGCCTAAAAAAGCGGCGTGATCAATATCAATGCTGGTCACAATAGCGCAATCAGCATCTAAGATATTGATGGCATCCAAACGGCCGCCCATGCCTACTTCTAAAATAACCGCATCTAATTTAGCTGCTGCGAATAGACGCATGATGGCCAAAGCGGTAAATTCAAAATAGGTCAGCGTGGGGGCATTAGGCAGACTGACTCGTGCTGCTTCAACCTCGGCAAAATGCACTAGCAACTGGGCATCGCTGGCATCCATGCCATTGATGCGCGCACGCTCATTGAATTTCAGTAAGTGAGGTGATGTGTGGCAGCCTACGCGATAACCCGCTGCTAGCAAAATGCTCTCCAAAAAAGCACAGGTAGAGCCTTTACCATTGGTGCCCGCAACAGTAATAATGGGGCAGACAAAGCGAAGATCGAGCGCTGCTTTAACCCGACTAATCCGCTCAAGACCCATATCAATTCCAACCGGATGGGCCGTTTCGAGGTGACTAAGCCAGGCCTCGAGGCTAGAGAAGCAAATTGGATCTGGTCTTGATTCGCTCAATGCTTTAAAGGGACTAAGAGGATGAGCCAACAGCAGCGGTGATCGACGGCTCTGGTAGTTTTTGCAAGAGCGCCAATATTCGGGCAATCTCAGCGCGCATATTACGGCGATCCACAATCATGTCAACACCGCCCTTTTGCATTAAAAACTCAGAACGCTGAAATCCCTCTGGCAATTTTTCACGAACGGTTTGCTCAATCACCCGTGGTCCAGCAAAACCAATTAATGCTTTGGGCTCGGCCATGACCACATCGCCCATGAAAGCAAAGCTAGCCGAAATACCGCCCATGGTAGGGTCAGTTAGCACGCTAATGTAAGGCAAGCCTGCTTTTGACAGCTTCGTTAACATCGAATTCGTTTTAGCCATTTGCAACAGAGAGAGCAGACTCTCTTGCATGCGGGCACCACCCGTCGCAGTAATGCAAATAAAGGCACATTTTTTATCAATCGCTTCTTGAGCGCCACGGGCAAAACGCTCGCCTACAACCGAGCCCATGGAACCGCCCATGAATTGAAATTCAAAACAAGCGGTAACAACGGGAATCGACTCAATTTTTCCACCGAGAACCACCAAAGCATCGGTCTCACCAGAAACATCGACGGCCTCCTTAATACGATCGGGGTATTTTTTGGAATCTTTAAATTTCAATGGATCAACCGGAAACACATTGGCACCAATTTCATATCGGCCCTTTGGATCCAGCAAACTATCTAAGCGTTGACGTGCGCCAATGCGCATGTGATGACTGCATTTTGGGCATACCGAAAGATTGGCTTCAATATCGGTACTGTACAAAACCGCTTCACATCCAGGGCATTTCACCCACAAACCTTCAGGAACCGACTTGCGATTAGCAGGGTCAGTATGCTGAATTTGCGGCGGAAGAAGTTTATCGATCCAGCTCATGTACTTTAGCTATCCAATGCAGTGCGAATCTCGCGTATGAAATGTTCAAGCGATTGTACCGCCTCGCCCGGAGTTGCCTCTTCTAATAAGCGAATGATGCGGCTGCCAATCACAACGGCGTCGGCCGTGTTGGAAACGGCCTTGGCGCTGGCAGCATCATGAATACCAAAACCAACCGCAATCGGTATGGGAGTAGCCGCTCGAATCTGCGGAATGATACTGGCCACATCTTGGGTATTGAGGTTATTGGCGCCGGTCACACCGCGTAATGAAACGTAGTAAATATAGCCCGAAGCGATTTTCGCAGCCTCTTTAATACGCGTTGGCGATGAGGTTGGTGCCAATAGGAAAATTGGGTCTACTCCAGCCGTGCGCATCTGCTGGGCAAAATCAACACACTCTTCCGGTGGGTAATCCACAATCAGTACCCCATCAACACCAGCTGCTTTTGCCTCGGCTGCAAAACGCGCAGCGCCCATTTGCTCCACTGGATTGGCGTAGCCCATCAGCACAACCGGCGTATTTGCATCGGTCTCCCGAAATGCTTTCACCATCTCCAGGCAATGGCGCAAGGTAACGCCCTGACTCAGCGCCCTTTCGGATGAACGCTGGATCACCGGACCATCGGCCATCGGATCCGAAAATGGCACGCCGAGCTCAATCACGTTGGCGCCACCACGCACCAGTGCATGCATAAGCGCAACCGTTAAACCCGGCTCCGGATCGCCGGCAGTAATAAAAGGAACTAAGCCTTTTTTACCCGCCTGCTTTAAATCACTAAATACCGCTGAAATTTTCGACATAAATCCGCCCTACCCCTTAACCTTCCGATCCGGTTGCTTGCGCAACGGTATGCATATCCTTATCGCCGCGGCCAGACAAGTTCACCAAAATGGTTTTATCTTTTGGTAAGGTGGCAGCGAGCTTGCAGGCGTATGCAATCGCATGCGCGGACTCTAAGGCGGGAATGATGCCTTCAATTTGGCAGCAATCATGAAAAGCTTTAAGCGCTTCTTGATCCGTAATCGCCACATACTCAGCGCGGCCGGAGTCTTTGAGCCAAGCGTGTTCAGGACCCACTCCTGGATAGTCCATGCCGGCGGATACCGAATGGGTTTCTGCAATTTGGCCATTCTCATCTTGCAATAAATAGGTGCGGTTGCCGTGCAATACGCCGGGTTTGCCGACGCACAATGCAGCGGAGTGTGCGGCCGTATTGAGGCCATGACCAGCCGCCTCAACGCCAACGAGTTTTACCTCAGGATAGTCAATGTAGGGATAAAAAATACCCATGGCATTTGAACCACCGCCAACGCAAGCCATCACGTAGTCTGGCTGACGACCGATCATGTCCGGCATTTGCACTTTGCACTCTTCTCCAATGACGCTCTGAAAGTCGCGAACCATCATTGGGTATGGGTGTGGGCCGGCAACGGTACCAATGATGTAGAAGGTATCTTCCACATTAGTGACCCAGTCACGCATCGCTTCATTCAAGGCATCTTTTAAAGTTTTCGTACCCGACTCTACGGGCACTACCTTGGCGCCCAAGAGCTTCATGCGAAAGACGTTTTGCGCCTGACGGGCCACATCGACTGAGCCTTGATATACCGTACAGTCAAGACCAAAGCGCGCACAAATGGTGGCGGTAGCAACACCATGCTGTCCTGCACCGGTTTCAGCAATAATGCGCGGCTTGCCCATGCGCTTAGCTAGCATGGCTTGCCCAATGACGTTATTAATCTTGTGCGCGCCGGTATGGTTTAAGTCTTCGCGCTTTAAATAAATCTGCGCGCCACCCAGCATTTCACTCCATCGTTTGGCGTGATATACGGGGGATGGACGACCAACAAAGTGCTTGAGCTCGTAATGAAACTCTTCAATGAATTCGGGGTCGTGCTGGTAGCGTGCGTATGCATCCTTTAGCTCTTCTAGAGCAAACATGAGTGTTTCTGAAACGAAAACACCGCCGTAAGGGCCAAAGTGCCCGCGTGAATCCGGCTTATCGTACATAGTTACCTCTTTTGATTGGGTTACCGCTTTGGTTTCTTGGAATCGGCCAGTCGAACTGCCTCAATAAACTGGGCCATTAAAACGGCATCTTTAATGCCTTTTGCGCTTTCAACGCCGCTCGAAATGTCCACGGCACAGGGTTGTAGGCGCGCAATCGCTTCGCCCACGTTGTGTGCGTTCAACCCACCACTCAAAACGACCCGAGGCGCGTTTGCGCTTACCCATGCTTCTGGAATCCATTGCCAATCAAAAGGAATGCCGCCCCCACCATAGCCCTCAACCAGGGCATCCAGCAAGAAACCGGCTGCTTGCCTATATTGTAGGGAAAAATCGGCGAAAGCGAAGCCCTCACCCACTCGGCCTGCCTTGATCCAAGGATCCCCAGCTGCTAAGCGCTGGCACTCTTCCGGACTCTCATCACCATGAAATTGCCAAAGCGTAATTGGCGCATAGGCTCGAATTGCCGCAAATTCAGCGTCGGAGGCGTTTACAACGAGGCCGACGGCGTCCACCCCGGCTGGCAAGCGAGAAATGAGCCCGGCGGCATGCTGCGGGCTGACCGCCCGTGGGCTGGGAGGATAAAACACAAAACCCAGCGCATCTACACCAGAATTCACTGCAAAATCAACGTCTTCCGGGCGTTTAAGGCCGCAAATCTTGATGCGGGTACGGTCCGGTGCGTAGTGAAGTAATCCCATGGCTAAATCATAATCCGCTTCGGCTGTTCAAGAAGGGGCTCCTGCAGCAACGCAATGACCTCAGCCGGCAGCCATGAATGCGCCAGCCAGGGTGCCGGAATCTGGTGTTCCGGCGGATACCCGACCCGAGCCAAATAGAGCCCATCAGGCGCGAACGTTGGCGCAGCCAATTGGCGGCTTTTCGCCTCCAATACATCAGCCAACCAAGCTGACGACTGCTTTCCTTGACCGATAGCCAAGAGGCTACCCACTAGATTTCGAACCATATGGTGCAAAAAGGCGTTGGCCCGAACCACAATATAGACCCAGGGTTTCTGATCCAAAATGTTAATGTCGTAGACCGTTTTAATTGGCGTTTTGCTCTGGCACTCGGATGACCGAAAAGAGGAAAAGTCATGTTCTCCCAAAAGGCATTGGGCAGCCATTTGCATTGCATCGGTATCCAGCCACTTATCGGCGGCCAGCATCAAATAACCGGCACGGGATGCCACACTCGGCGCACGACAAGGACCCACATGCAAGGCATATACGTAACTGCGCTCAAATGCGGAAAAGCGCGCATCAAACGATGCGTCAACCGTTTGAGCCCAGTTCACCACAATATCGCTTGGTAGAAAACTATTGAGACCGCGTACCCAGGACCATGGGTCGCGATGCGTGTCGCAATCAAAATGAACTACCTGCCCAAGGGCATGCACTCCGGTATCGGTTCTTCCAGCAGCGGTGACTCGAATGGGGTTTGTATGCGAATCGGTATCGCCAATAAAAGCCTGTATGGCGCGCTCTACTTTATCTTGTACGGTGTTTTGACTGGGCTGTGTTTGCCACCCCACAAATCGGGTACCGTCGTACTGCAAGCCCAGAGCAATTCGCATCATCTACCTAGTTTGGCAAACACGGGTTCGCATGCCAATTAGCTACTACGCCGCTGGATGTCCGATAGCATGGCTTTGGCATCGGCAACCAAGGATGAGTCGACTGAATTCGAGGGATCAAGGCTTTGCTGAATAATGTCATCCAAGCTGCGCGTGGCAGCAGCAAAATCTTCAATCGTTATATACGCTTTAGCAAGATTGAGTTTGACGCGCAATGCGTCATTCCGAATAGCCAGGTCGCTTTTGGCTGGCGTCAACTCAAGATCAATACCGGCAAACAAGTTCTTGGCCCGCTCGGGCATACCATGACTGGCTGCTGAATGACCCATATCGCCCTGCTGCGGTACGGAAGCAGGTTTGACAGCACGTATTGGCGCACTTCGTTCCGATTGCCGGGCATGGCGCGCCATAAACCACAATAGGAGCCCAGTGAATGCAATCACACCCAATGCAAGTAAAGCCGGGGCCCAGGAGTTTTTCGCTACATCGGTCTTGGTGCTAGACCCCGATTTAGACTGCGCCTTGCCTGCATCGAGCAACTTTTGTAAATCGGCAATATTCTTTTCTAACTCAACAATGCGGGTGCGTGTTTGTTCCAGCATTTTTTCTTGGGCCACGATTTCTTCGGTATAGCGCCGTTGATCCGAATTGGCATCGGCACCGGGCCCAATCGTTAAGCGATCTTTTGCGGCAGCGGGATCATTCGCCGCCTTGCTTGTCTCGCTTGATTTAGTAGCAGCTGCTTTAGCCGGACCGCCATGGGATTCAGCCCAAGCTTGATTGGCTTTTTCAACAAACTGACTTGCCTGGGCTGGCGTAATGGATTGCAATAAGGATTGGCTTGGCTTAACTAACTCAGCCCCAGCAGGCAAACGATGAATGCTGCCGCCCGCAAAGGCATCGGGATTGGCTTTATACAATGCCATGATGGTTTGATCTAAGGTAGCACCATCCAGCAGCGGTGCCATCTGCGCCGCAATCTCACTTAAGGTTTGACCGGGACGCACCGTAACTTGATTTGGGTCACCCAAGAGTAAGGTGTAATTTTTAGTCAGCTGACCGGAAGGCCATTGCAAAGTGACCATCAGATCAATAAATGGATCTTGCTTGAGCTGCGCTGCGCTAACCGTCTTTGCTGTCTCGACCACAATCACACTGCGATTGCCATCGCGGCGATCAATGCGCAACTGTGGATCAAGCTCTGCTATGGCAAAAGATATGCCGAGGCGCTCATAACTCGCTTTACTTGCATTACTCACCTGTAAGCTAGAGAGCTGCTCTTGCTCTGCAGCCGATACACGTATGGGAATTTCAGCGCGAATGGGCTGACCAGGCTGCGAGAGTACTCTGGGAGTTCCTAATGAAAATGCGCTACTAGCTACGCTCCAAGCAAAGAAAACACCACCAATGATCGCCGCTAGGCCCTGTACCAACCGAGCGGGCACACGCACAGACACCTTTAGCGTTCCAACAAGATACGCAACATACGGCGCAATGGCTCAGCAGCGCCCCATAGCAGTTGATCGCCTACTGTAAAAGCACCTAAATACTCAGGTCCCATGGCCAACTTATGCAGACGTCCGATCGGAACCGTTAAGGTGCCGCTGATTTTGGCTGGCGACAGCTCACGCTCGGTTGCTTCACGTTCGTTGGGCACCACTTTGACCCAGGCATTGTCCTTCGCTAGCATGGCCTCAATCTCGGCCAAGGGAATGTCTTTCTTAAGCTTAACGGTCAACCCTTGAGAGTGGCAGCGCATGGCGCCAACACGCACACAAATGCCATCAATCGGAATGCTTCCCGGCGTTCTAAAAGGGGGGCGTCCTAAAATCTTGTTGCATTCTGCACCGCCCTTCCACTCTTCTTTGGTCTGGCCATTTTCGACTGGCACATCAATCCAAGGAATCAGGCTGCCAGCTAAGGCTGTATTACGGAAGTTCTTGGTTGGAAACTCAGCCGATCGCATGGTTGCAGAGATCTTGCGATCAATATCCAAAATCCAGGAAGCCGGATCATTCAATTCAGTATTCACGCTATCCCGCAATGCGCCCATTTGCAACAGCAATTCACGCATGTTTTGCGCGCCAGCGCCGGAGGCAGCTTGATAGGTCATGGCACTAATCCATTCAACCAGATCAGCTTTCAGCAATCCACCCATGGCAATCATCATCAAGCTCACGGTGCAATTGCCGCCAATCCAATTCTTACCGCCCGCAGCCAATGCACGATCAATCACGGGTCGATTGACTGGATCCAATACGAGGACCGCATCATCATTCATGCGCAGTGCGCTGGCAGCATCAATCCAATGACCCTGCCAACCAGCAGCTCGCAGCGCTGGAAAGATAGCCTTGGTGTAGTCACCGCCTTGGCAGGTCAGAATAATGTCGCAACGGGCAAGCGCTTTAATATCATTCGCGTCTTGTAACTTCGTTTCGCTTTTGGTGATGTTGCGACCATTGATCGCAGGCACATCGCCGCCCGCATTACTGGTACTAAAAAATACTGGCTCGATGAAATCAAAATCGCCCTCCGCCAACATGCGATCCATGAGCACGCTGCCCACCATGCCGCGCCATCCGACCAAGCCGACCAGAGGAGCGTTTGTAGAGTTTGATGTGTGTGTCGCCATAAAATTACGAATGCCTTACGTTCCTATATCAATGAATTACGCCAGTGCTGCCACGACTGCATCGCCCATTTGCACTGTGGATACTCGCTGAGTCCCTTCGGTGTAAATATCGGCCGTGCGCAAGCCCTGCTGCAATACTTTCTGAACTGCTTTTTCAATTCGATCTGCTTCTGCCGTCATACCTAAGGAGTAACGCAGCATCATGGCCGCAGATAGGATGGTTGCCAAAGGATTGGCAATGCCCTTCCCGGCGATATCGGGAGCAGAGCCGTGGCTTGGCTCATACAAGCCTTTGTTGTTTTTATCTAAAGATGCGGATGGCAACATACCAATCGAGCCAGTGAGCATCGCCGCCTCATCCGAGAGAATGTCGCCGAATAAATTGCCAGTGACCACCACATCAAATGCCTTGGGTGCTTTGACGAGTTGCATGGCTGCGTTATCGACATACATATGCGATAACTCGACATCGGGATAGTCGGCTGCTAGCTTGGTCATCACATCACGCCAAAGCTGCGATGTTTCAAGTACGTTAGCTTTGTCCACGCTACATACTTTTTTGCTGCGCTTGCGTGCTGCCTCAAACGCTACTTTACCAATGCGGATGACTTCGGGTTCGCTGTAGTGCATGGTGTCAAATCCTTCGCGCGCACCTTTAAACAGAGCATGCTCTGAAGTGCGAATACCGCGCGGCTGACCAAAATAAATATCGCCATTGAGTTCACGCACAATCAAGATATCCAAACCGCCGACAATTTCCGGCTTGAGACTGGAGGCGGCGGTTAACTCGGGATAGCAAATTGCCGGACGAAAGTTAGCAAACAACGCCAAGTGTTTACGTAAACCGAGGATGGCTTGCTCTGGGCGCAATCCACGCGCTAAGGTGTCGTACTTCCAGTCACCGACGGCGCCAAACAAAATGGCATCAGCGCTTTTCGCGAGCTCAAGGGTGGCTGGCGGCAAAGGGTGTCCAGAAAGGTCATACGCCGCCCCACCAACAGGGGCCTCTTCAAGATCAAATGTAGGGGCTAAGGCCTTGAGGACTTTGACCGCCTCAGCGACAATTTCCGGGCCAATACCGTCGCCCGGCAATACTGCAATTTTCATGGCAAACCTTTAAAAAAGGGTTAAGAAGCCAGCGTAAGGCTGTTTTTACGGCAGCTGGGTAGCTAGCCAAGGCATCCGTAACACGCGCTCTGCTTCGTATGCCTTTATTTTATCGGCATTTTTGAGGGTGAGGCCAATATCGTCTAAGCCATTGAGTAGGCAGTATTTACGAAATCCATCGATTTCAAAGGAATAGCGGCGATTATCGGGCGCAATCACCTCTTGCGCCTCTAAATCAATGGTGAGCTGATAGCCATTAAAGGCCAGGGTCTCATTAAAGAGGTGGTCAACCTGCTGCTCCGTCAGCACAATCGGCAAAAGCCCGTTTTTGTAGCAATTATTGAAGAATATATCGGCAAAACTGGGGGCAATTACTGCACGAAAGCCATATTGACCCAAAGCCCAGGGAGCATGCTCACGCGAACTGCCACAACCAAAATTCTTGCGGGCCAGCAAGATGCCTGGATTTTTATAGCGAGGCTGGTTTAAAACAAAGTCTGGATTTAGCGGACGCCCACTGCAATCTTGTCCAGGCTCACCCTGATCTAAATAACGCCATTCATCAAACAGGTTTTGACCAAAGCCGGTTTTTTTAATCGACTTTAAAAACTGCTTTGGAATGATGGCATCGGTATCGACGTTCTCTCGGTCGAGGGGAGCAACTAATCCTTGGTATTGCGTAAATTTTTCCATTACTTCTGTCTCTGTTTTTTATTGTTACCGCTTATTTTATTGGTGTCACCACAACGTCTTTGCCTTGGGTTTGCGATGCCGGAGGATTACTTGATCCGGAAGATGATGATTTCGAATCCATCGATGTGCCTATTTTTTGCAAATCCTTACCAACCCCCTCCATGGTATTGGCACATGCACTAATAAAAATGCCAGTGACTAGAACCACGGACAACTTGGCAATCATCGTATAGCGGGAAGTTTGCATGGGATCGTCCTTTCGCTTGGCTTGTTACGCAATTTTGCGTACATCAACAAAATGCCCTTCGATGGCAGCAGCAGCAGCCATAGCAGGGCTCACTAAATGGGTTCTACCGCCAGCGCCTTGCCGACCTTCAAAATTGCGATTCGATGTTGATGCGCAGCGCTCGCCTGGCTCTAAGCGATCGGAATTCATGGCCAAACACATGGAACAGCCGGGTTCGCGCCACTCAAAGCCAGCAGCCTTAAATACCCGATCGAGCCCTTCGCGCTCAGCCTGCGCTTTCACTAATCCAGATCCCGGCACGACCAAGGCCAGCTTAATGTTCGGTGAGACCTTTTTACCCAGGCGATCGACCACCTTCGCCGCGGCACGCAAATCCTCGATTCGGCTATTGGTACACGAACCAATAAACACCTTATCAATGGGGATGCTGCTGAGCAAGGTGTTAGGCGTTAAATTCATATACTGCAACGCACGCTCCATCGCACTGCGCTTATTGGGATCTCGCTCTTTTTCCGGATCAGGAACGCGCTCACTGATCGGCAATACCATTTCTGGAGAAGTGCCCCACGTGACTTGAGGCTGAATTTCTTCAGCGCGCAATTCCACCACCTGATCAAACTTCGCGTCGGCGTCGGAATGCAAGGTGCGCCAATACTGCAAGGCATGACGCAAGATCTCTCCGCTGGGAGCATAAGGGCGCCCCTGAATGTATTCAATGGTGGTCTCATCCACTGCAACTAGACCAGCACGCGCACCTGCTTCAATTGCCATATTGCAGATGGTCATGCGGCCTTCCATCGATAAATTGCGAATGGCTTCGCCTGCAAACTCGATGGTGTAGCCAGTGCCGCCGGCGGTACCTATTTTTCCGATCACCGCCAACACAATATCTTTTGCGGTCGAGCCGGGCTGTAAACGACCCTCGACTCGAACCAACATATTCTTGCTCTTCTTCATCAGCAAGGTTTGGGTTGCCAGTACATGTTCTACTTCAGAGGTGCCAATACCAAACGCCAGAGCGCCAAATGCGCCATGGGTGCTGGTATGCGAATCACCGCACACAACCGTCATGCCAGGTAATGTAGCGCCCTGCTCCGGCCCGATCACGTGAACGATGCCCTGGCGCAAATCATTCATCTTGAATTGCGTAATACCAAAGGACGCGCAATTCTGATCCAAGGTATCAACTTGAAGCTTGGAAATTGGATCGGCAATTCCTTCCGATCGATCCGTTGTGGGTACGTTGTGATCAGAGACAGCCAGGTTGGCAGAAATTCGCCATACCGGGCGCTTAGCCAAACTTAAACCTTCAAAAGCCTGTGGGCTCGTTACTTCATGCAGTAAGTGCCGATCAATGTAGAGGGTTGCTGTACCATCCTCTTCCGCACAAACCACGTGCTCATCCCATAACTTATCGTATAGCGTGCGTGACATACCCATTCCTATAAACCTTATTTACGCCCGGACAATGGGGGAACTTTGCGCTCCGTTTCCCCAACGAACAACTGCCGTGGACGACCGATTTTGTACTCCGAGTCAGTAATCATTTCTTCCCACTGCGCTATCCAGCCCACCGTTCTCGCCAAAGCAAAAATGCAGGTGAACATGTCGGTTGGAATGCCAAGGGCGCGCTGCACAATGCCGGAGTAAAAGTCGACATTCGGGTACAGCTTGCGGCTAACAAAGTATTCGTCCTCTAGCGCAATCTTCTCTAAAGTCATTGCTAACTTGAAGAGCGGATCATTCTCGAGTCCCAACTCATTGAGGACTTCATAACAGGTTTCGCGCATCAGTTTTGCGCGTGGATCGAAGTTTTTATACACCCGATGCCCAAAGCCCATTAAACGGACATTGGAGTTCTTGTCTTTCACTTGGGCAATAAACTCGCCCACTTTTTCGACTCCACCATTAGCCTGAATCTCAGTCAGCATTTGCAGGCAAGCCTCATTGGCGCCACCATGCGCTGGGCCCCATAAGCAGGCAATACCAGCTGAGATCGCAGCAAATGGATTGGTGCCCGAAGAACCACACAAACGCACTGTAGAGGTCGATGCATTTTGTTCATGGTCGGCATGCAAAATAAAGATGCGATCCAAGGCGCGGACCAAGACAGGATTCACTTTGTACGGTTCGCATGGCGTAGCAAACATCATGCGCATGAAATTGGCGGTATACGACAGCGAGTTATCGGGATAAATAAATGGCTGACCAACGGAATACTTATAGGACATAGCGACTAAGGTTGGCATTTTTGCAATCAAACGCATTTGCGCGATTTCACGCGCCTTGGGTTCGCTGTAGTCAATCTCATTGTGGTAGAAGGCCGCCATCGCACCGACCAAGCCGGTCAACACCGCCATGGGGTGTGCATCACGTCTAAAGCCACGTAAGAAAAATTGCATCTGCTCATGCACCATGGTGTGGTGCATGATGATGTTCTGAAATTCCGAATTTTCTTTTTCGTTTGGCAGATGGCCATTAAGCAACAGGTAGCACACCTCTAAAAAATCACAATTGGCGGCTAAATCTTGAATGGGGTAACCGCGGTAGAGTAACTCACCCTTGTCACCATCAATAAAGGTGATCTTGGAATTACACGATGCCGTCGATAAGAAACCGGGATCATAGGTAAATTTGCCGGTCTGGCCGTAGAGTTTACGGATATCAATTACATCAGGTCCGACTGTGCCTTGATAAATTGGCAAATCGATATCGGGAGTACCGTCAGAGAACGATAACTTTGCCTTGATGTTTGATTCAATCATGTCTGATCCCACTGTTCGTTAAAAAATAAGTGAATTACAAATTATTGCACCCTTACTACTACCTCTCCCGCAAACGACCTAATAAAGCCAAAAAGGTGGGGGTACTGCATACTTCACCCAAGGCCACAACCGAATCAACTCGCCCAATCAGAAGATCCATCAAATCGTTGTCACTTAAGGCGAGCAGCTGGGTCAAGACTGCACCCTGCTCCTCTGTTAATCCATCTGCGTAGCGCCGGAAGAACCGTTCCAAAATCAGATCGTTTTCCAGTAAACCTCGGCGCGCATCGCTTTTTAAACGATACAAGGCCGCCGCACTAATGGTCATACCGCCCTACGAACCATCAACTCTTTGATTTTGCCAATGGCTTTGGTTGGATTCAAGTGCTTAGGACAAACATCGACGCAATTCATAATGGTATGGCAGCGGAACAGGCGATACGGATCCTCTAAATTGTCAAGGCGAGCCGCCGTATCTTCATCGCGGCTATCGGCAATAAAGCGATAGGCTTGCAGCAAGCCTGCTGGCCCGACAAACTTATCCGGATTCCACCAAAACGAAGGGCAAGAGGTGGAGCAGGAAGCGCATAAGATGCACTCGTACAGTCCATCCAGCTCTTCACGCTCTTCCGGGCTCTGTAAGCGCTCTTTTTCCGGTGGGCGGGTGGAGTTCACTAAATATGGCTTGATCGACAAGTACTGCTTGAAAAATAGCGTCATGTCGACAATCAAATCGCGCACAACGGGCAAGCCTGGAAGCGGACGCAATGTGATGACTTGAGGCAAGGTCTTCATATTGGTTAAGCAGGCTAAGCCGTTTTTGCCATTGATGTTCATCGCATCCGAGCCACAAACTCCTTCGCGGCAGGAACGGCGGTAGGTAATGCTCTCATCCTGTTTTTTCAGCGAAATCAGCGCGTCCAGCAGCATGCGCTCATCCGTTAACTCCAACTCGTAGCGTTGCATGCGCGGGGCAGCATCCACCTCAGGATCGTAGCGATAAATTTCAAATATACGGGTATCACTCATGGTTTATCTCGTTTTTTAATTAGAAGGTACGCTCTTTGGGTGGAACCGATTCCGCGGTTAATGGCTTGAGTTGCACTGGTTTGTAATCGAGGCGATTGCCCTCACTAAACCAAAGCGTGTGCTTCATCCAAGTCTTGTCATCGCGAGTTGGGAAATCATCGTGCGAATGTGCGCCGCGGCTCTCTTTGCGGGCTGCAGCCGAGATGATGGTGGCATTGGCAGTCTCAACTAAGTTTGAGATTTCCAAAGCCTCAATGCGTGCGGTATTAAAAATCTTTGACTTGTCTTTAACCCAGAGGTGCTTTGCACGCTCGGTCAGAATAGCCATCTGACGCACGCCCTCATCCATCAGCTTCTGGTTACGGAACACACCAGCATAGGTCTGCATGGTTTTACGAATGTCATTGGCCACATCCTGCGCATACTCGCCTGAAGTCGAGTTATCGAGCTCAGCAATCCGTGCGAGTGTTTGCTCGCCCGCATTCGCTGGCAAAGGCTTGTGCTCGCGCTTTTTCAGATCCATATTGACGATGTGATTGCCAGCAGCTCGGCCGAACACGAGCAAGTCGAGTAAGGAGTTGGTACCTAAACGATTGGCGCCGTGAACCGATACACAGGAGCACTCACCAATGGCGTACAAGCCATTCACAATGTGATTTGGATTGCCGTCTTTCGGCACCACCACCTGGCCATTAATGTTGGTCGGAATGCCACCCATTTGGTAGTGAATCGTTGGCACCACCGGAATCGGCTCTTTGGTTACATCGACGTTCGCAAAGTTAATGCCAATCTCGTAAACCGATGGCAGACGCTTCATGATGGTCTCAGCGCCGATGTGGGTTAAATCGAGTACGACATAATCACCATTGGGGCCGCAACCGCGTCCCTCTTTAATCTCTTGATCCATGCAACGTGAAATGAAATCACGCGGAGCCAAATCTTTGAGCGTGGGAGCGTAACGCTCCATAAAACGCTCGCCGTCTTTGTTACGCAAGATGGCGCCCTCACCACGACAACCTTCAGTCAGCAACACACCCGCACCCGCAACGCCGGTGGGATGAAACTGCCAAAACTCCATGTCTTCCAGCGGAATATTGGCGCGTGCAGCCATACCCATGCCATCGCCAGTATTGATATAAGCATTCGTCGAGGCAGACCAAATGCGACCAGCACCGCCGGTTGCCATCAGAACAATCTTGGCCTCTAGGATGTAGAGCTCGCCCGTTTCCATTTCCAGCGCAGTCACGCCGACAACATCACCGTCGTCATCACGAATTAAATCCAAGGCCAACCACTCAACAAAAAAGTTGGTCTTGGCCTGAACGTTCCGTTGGTACAGGGTATGCAACATAGCGTGACCAGTACGGTCGGCCGCAGCACATGCGCGCTGCACTGGCTTCTCGCCGTAGTTGGCAGTGTGACCGCCAAATGGGCGCTGATAAATTGTGCCATCGGGATTGCGATCAAATGGCATGCCGTAGTGCTCAAGCTCATAGACCACTTTGGGAGCTTCACGGCACATAAACTCAATCACGTCTTGATCACCCAGCCAATCAGAGCCTTTGATGGTGTCGTAAAAATGGTAGTGCCAGTTGTCTTCACTCATATTGCCGAGCGAGGCACCAATACCGCCCTGAGCAGCAACCGTGTGTGAGCGTGTTGGAAACACTTTAGTCAGAACTGCTACATTGAGGCCAGCTTCCGACAGCTGCAATGAGGCACGCATACCAGAACCACCGGCACCTACAATTACCGCGTCAAAGCGACGGCGGGGTAATGCTTTTTTAATCGCAGTCATCGTCTTACACTTTCCACAAAATTTCAGCAGCATAAGCCGCACAAGCGACCAGCCACAACACAGTCAAGGTTTGCAGGGTGAGGCGAATGCCTACCGGCTTGATGTAATCCATCCAGATGTCGCGAATGCCAATCCACGCATGATAAAAAAGGCTCAAGAAGGTTAAAAAGGTCAGCAACTTCATCAATTGATTGCTAAACAATCCTGCCCATGCTTCGTAGCTTGCGCCCCCAGAAATCAGATAAGCGACCAACAAAACAATCGTAAAAACGACCATCACTACCGCGGTGATACGCTGAATAATCCATTCTTTCAGGCCGTAATGTGCGCCTACAACGAGACGCTTGGGGCCAATATTATTTGTCGACATAAAGTTCTCTTTACCTAATCGGGATTAAAACAAGCCAAACAATTTAGCGCCTACCAGGGCAGTTAAAGCCAGGCTGACAGACAACACAATGATTGCGGATTTTTGCGCTGCAATTTTTTCAACCCCAATTTCGAGGTCGAGTAGCAGGTAACGAATACCGGCACAGAAATGATGGAGGAAGCTCCAGATCAAGCCCAGGCAAATGAGTTTGACCAAGATGTGATCGGTGAACGCCTGAAATTGCATGAAGCTGAGCTCAGAAGCCAAACTTTGATCGAACAAATACAAAATGAACGGGAGTAGCAAAAACAAGGCAGCGCCACTAATGCGGTGCAGAATCGACACCTTGCCAGCCCAAGGCAGGCGGTATTTAATTAACTGGGCAAGGCCAATGTTACGGTAAACCGGCTTGGCATTTTTTACATCCTGATGGGCATCAACCATAGAGGGTCTCATTTGTGAGGTAAAGGTTAAATAAGGAGTAATGCTGTTGTGCAACATATTCTATTGGAAAACACTGGAATGCACTTTTTTCTTTACACATGACTTAGTTCAACTTATTTTCATAATGCTGTTGGCGGGTATCGTAATGCGCCCGCCGAACCTCAACTGGCTTATTCCCATAGGTGTAAGAGACTCGCTCCACCAACAGCAGCGGAGAGCCGGGCTCCAGCTTCAAATGATTGGCAATCGTCGCCTCCGCTGCAATGGCCTTGATTTTCTCTTCCGCCCGAACCATGTGGGTTGCAAACTCGCTTTCATAGAATGCATACAAGGGGCCAGGCCACGATTCCAGGCGATCGAGGGTCATGCCGCTAAAACGCTGCTCGGGGAGCCAGATTTGCTCAAATACCGCAACCTGGCCACCCAAGCTTTGCACGCGATCAATTTGAATCACCCGCTCGCTTGCCGCCGTTTTCAGCAACTGCGCAATTTTCGCTGGGGACTTGATTGGCTTGCAGGCTAAAAAGTGACTTTTGAGGGGGACTTTTTTACCGGAATCCGGCATCAAACTAAAAAAGCGGTATTGCCAGGCCTCACTGTGGTGGCTGGCAACAAAAGTTCCTTTGCCCTGATGACGAATTAGGAGGTTTTCCGTAGCCAGCTCATCTACCGCCTTACGGACAGTACCTTGGCTGACTTCGTAACGGGCCGCCAACTCCATTTCACTGGGAATCGGGGCGCCAGGCCGCCATTCGCCGGACTGAAGGCTGCTCAGCAACAGCGCCTTAATCTGCTGGTACAAGGGGCTAAAGGTAGCCGATGGAGCGGTTGTTTCAGGCAAAGTAGTTCCAAAAAGGATATTTAGGCTGACTAGTCTGCTGTCTTATAGAAGACATTATTGACAGTGTAAATGTAAACTCCATAAACTTGCAGGGATAATCTGCATCACAACACTGAAACAACACCCATCAACCTTCCTTTGGAGTTACTTGTAATGGCAAAAACCCCTATGCGCGTCGCGGTTACTGGCGCTGCCGGTCAAATCGGATATTCCCTCTTGTTTCGCATCGCCAACGGCGATTTACTGGGCAAAGACCAGCCTGTTATTCTGCAACTCCTTGAAATTCCTGATGAAAAAGCGCAAAAAGCCTTAAAAGGCGTGATGATGGAGCTCGATGATTGTGCATTCCCCCTCTTAGCCGGAATGTCTGCCCACCAAGATCCCATGACTGCATTCAAAGATATCGACATTGCGCTGCTGGTGGGCGCTCGTCCTCGCGGCCCAGGTATGGAGCGAAAAGACTTGCTCTCCGCCAATGCCCAAATCTTCACCGCCCAAGGGAAAGCCTTGGACGCCGTTGCAAAGCGCACCGTTAAGGTCCTGGTTGTAGGCAATCCTGCCAATACCAATGCCTACATTGCCATGAAATCGGCTCCTAGCTTGCCGGCCAAGAACTTTACGGCCATGTTGCGCCTGGATCACAACCGCGCTCTTTCCCAAATCGCTGCCAAGGTCAATCAACCGGTTGCTGACATTGAAAAATTAGTCGTCTGGGGTAACCATAGCCCCACCATGTATCCAGACTACCGTTTTGCCACGATTGGTGGGCAATCCGTTAAAGACATGATTAATGATGCCGCCTGGAATAAAGATGTCTTTATACCAACCGTAGGCAAACGTGGCGCAGCGATTATTGAGGCACGCGGCCTATCTTCTGCAGCTTCAGCCGCCAATGCTGCCATCGATCACATGCGTGACTGGGTGCTTGGCACCAACGGCAAATGGGTCACCATGGGCATTCCTTCTCGCGGCGAATACGAAATTCCAGCTGACGTTATTTACGGATTCCCCGTTGTCTGTGAAAATGGCGAATACAAAATGATTGAGGGCCTCGAAATTGATGCCTTCTCGCGTGAGCGCATGACCCATACTTTGAATGAATTACTCGAAGAGCAAGCCGGCGTTAAGCACTTACTGTCCTAAGGAAAGCAATATGCATATCCCCTTTAAAACGCTGTTGATTAGCGCTGTCTTGCTCGTATCGCACTCTGCTGTGCATGCGAAAGATCCTAAAGAGACTCATTCCTGGAGCTGCAACAATAACCATCAGTTAAAAACCATTGGGGATGGCGGCGCAAATATTGGCCTTGTTTGGAACGCTAAAACCTACGAAATGAAAAGAGAAGTCTCATTACCAGGTAGCTTGCGTTACAAGAATCACGACACTGGCTTGGATCTCGTCGTTTTAGGCAACAAGGCAATGTTGTTTAACATTCGCAGCGGCGTTCGTTTGGCTGATTACTGCCAAACAGCCGACATGAAAACCGGCAAAGAGCCACATTTATTTGCTAAAGAGTAATCTAGCCAGCAATGTTCTTTGATGGCTAGAAGTAAAAAACCGAGGTTCGCCTCGGTTTTTTTATGCACTCAATGATGCTACGTTTCTAGTGAAATAAGGGCTGCTGCGTTGGCGTATCTTCTGGCATCTCTGCGTGCACCACTTCGCCATGCCGATCTGGAAACAAGGGCGCGCCACAATCATCGCAGAGCTCGGGACTAAACAAAACAGCGTGACGAAACACGTCCTCTACTCCTGCTTCTTTTAAGGCATCGCAAATCTTTTTAATTGGGCTCTCATCATCGTTGATGTCATTGAGTGCATCGTTCGACACCGTCTCACGATCGTACATTGGCCAAATGACCCCGTACATCACATCGGGTGAACCCTTTAGGCTGAATGCAATACGGTATTCGTCCGCCTGCTCTTCACCAAAAGCGCCCACCACGCAAGACAAACCATTGGGCTGAGCGCCAACTGCAGTCTCCAGAAAATTAACGGCGGCACGAATGCTTAAGGGGCGTACTTGCTTGTCCGCCAAGCGGCAGTTTGTAAAGTAAGCTTCGGGCAACAGTAACTCGAATTCGCATCCGGGTAATAAACTGGAAATGGGCTCTCGCATGGCGGTTTGCCATTCGATCAAACTAACGCCGCGCTCTTGCCGAACCGGTGGTTCCGCTTGCCAACGAAACAGGGGTGAACCGCTTGGCGCAGCAATGGCCGCAATAATAAAACGGGGGTCCGCCAGCACCGCAATCGTTTCCGACATATTGCGCAGCTCCAGTTTCATTTCACTTGCGGTAATTGCAGCGGTACCCAAAGCCTCCGTCAAAATGCGCGTTTGGCAATGCGAATGGGGCATCTGATCGATGCTGTACAGCCATGGCACGATCGCCAAGCGCGTATCGCTTGCCGCAATCGATGCATGCATCGCCATGGCAACCGACTCAATCACCTTCACCGGCAACGGCCCCGACTGAATTTGATAGCGGGTATGCGCAACAATTGGTAAAGCGAGCAGCAATACATCCCAGCTCTCTTTATCGACGGTCATGGTTTGCGATTCAGCAAGCGTCTCAGCACAATCAGCCAACACCTCAAAGGCAACTGTATTAATGCGAAACGTTTGATCAAGCGCGGCATCAATCACGTTTTGATTTTGACTGGTCATCAATTTGAGTAGACGTGCACTTAAGCGCCCTTCCCAAAATCGGTCTTCGATTTGACTGCCTGAGGCGGCCAGAGAAATCGCATCCGCGACTAAGCGCTCAGCCTCGGGTGAGGCGCGCTGGGATGATTTAGAACGGTGAACGGTCATATTATTTTTTCTCCGCGCGGCGGAATACCGGTCGATCTGGTTTGGATTCGGCTGCGCTATAACGATAGCCTTCTAAATTAAAATCACGCAAATCGGCTGGATCGGTAATGCGATGTTCAACCGCAAATCGAGCCATTAAGCCACGTGCACGCTTGGCATAAAACGAAATGATTTTGTACTTGCCATCTTTCGCATCCTGGAATACCGGAGCGATCACTGGAAAACCCAAGTCCTTGGGCTGCAGTACTTTGAAATACTCTTCGGACGCCAGGTTTAACAAGAACGGGTTCTTTTTTTGCGAGGCCAATTGCTTCTTGACTGCATTCGTAATCCGATCACCCCAAAATGCATACAAGTCTTTTCCTCTGGCATTTTTAAACGCCGTACCCATCTCTAAACGGTAAGGTTGCATCAAGTCCAGGGGCCGCAGCAAACCATAGAGCCCCGACAAAATCCGCACATGATCTTGGGCAAAATCAATGGCCTTGCTATTTAAGCTGGCGGCGTCAAAGCCCTCATAGACATCGCCATTGAAGGCAAAAATCGCCTGTTTACTGTTTTTCTCTGTGAATTTAGTCGACCAATCCTGAAAACGCCCTGCGTTTAAGGCGGCCAAAGGGTCTGAAAGGCTCATGAGCTTGGCCACTGCCTGCGGCGATAGGGTCTTCAGGTCTGCAATCAGCTTGGCTGAATCAGCAACAAAATCGGGCAAGGTGGATTTTTTAACCCGGACTGGGGTCTCGTAATCCAAGGATTTAGCGGGTGAGAGAACGATCAACATGGCACAATTTAGAAATGGATTCCCCTTATTCTAGCGACAGAAGCTGCAGCACGAGATAAAGCGCCCCAATGGCTCATTTGCACCCCGCTGCCCCCCTTACCCCGTTATTTCCATCGCGCTTACCCGCGGTTGGCACCACTATCTTTACGGTCATGTCCACTCTGGCCGCCGAATACCAGGCCATCAACCTGGGGCAAGGTTTTCCAGACTTTCAATGCGATCCGGCTTTAATCAATGCCGTTAACCAAGCAATGGTCTCGGGCCATAACCAATATCCTCCTATGCCAGGGGTGCTTGAACTGCGCAAAACCATTGCCAACAAAATCGATCAGCTTTACGGCAAGTCCTACGATCCCGCTACGGAGATCACCATTACTGCTGGCGCAACGCAAGCGATCTTCACAGTAATTTTGTCCTGCGTTAGTCCGGGTGATGAGGTCATCGTGATTGAGCCTGCATTTGATTGTTATCTGCCAGCAATTACCATGGCGGGTGGCAAAGCAATTAGCGTGAGCCTGGATGTGCAACGCAATTCCGATGGCCTGGTTGAGGCGTATGCCATTCCATGGAACTCCCTAGCAAAAGCAATTACCCCCAAAACACGACTCTTACTGATTAACTCACCCCACAATCCGACTGGCATGGTGTGGCAACGATCTGATCTGGATCGCCTAGCTGATTTACTGAGCGACACAAATGTATTGGTGTGTAGCGATGAAGTCTACGAGCACATGGTCTTTGATGGACAACAGCAGCACAGTGCATCCAGCCACCCGGCTTTAGCAGCGCGCAGCTTTGTGGTGTCGAGCTTCGGAAAAACTTTTCATGTCACGGGCTGGAAAATCGGCTACGTTGCAGCTCCAGCCTCTCTCAGCGCAGAGTTCCGGAAAGTGCATCAGTTCAATGTGTTTTCAGTCAACGCACCGATGCAAGTGGGAATCGCGCATTACTTATCTGATCCAGCGCACTATTTAGGGCTATCGGCGTTTTATCAACGCAAACGCGACTTCTTTAGGGCCGGTTTAGCTGAAACCCGATTTAAATTACTGCCTGCGCCCGGAAGTTATTTTCAGTGCGTCGATTACTCCGCACTCGGAATCCCGCAAAGCAACCTGAGTGAAGCGGAGTTCTGTCGCTGGTTAACCTGCGAAATCGGGGTCGCAGCGATTCCGGTTTCCGCATTCTATGGCTCAGGAACTGATTCCAAGGTGATTCGGTTTTGCTTTGCTAAAGAAGAGAAAACCTTAGAAACCGCACTGTCACGACTGCGCACAGTGTAGTGTTGATGCAAAACAAATGAAATCAAACCAAAAGATGGCGAACAGAATGAAGAAAGATAAGAATTCAAATCAAGGCATGATCGATGTCTACAGTTGGGCAACCCCCAATGGGCACAAGGTTCACATCATGCTCGAAGAATGTGGCTACCAGCTTGGCCGCGATTGGCGCGCCATTCCGATTGACATTGGTAAGGGTGACCAATTTACACCGGCTTTTTTAAAAATTAGCCCCAATAATAAAATCCCAGCCATTACCGATCCCAATGGCCCCGATGGAAAACCCATTCATCTTTTTGAATCGGGCGCCATTCTTTTATACCTTGCAGCAAAGACGGGGCGCTTTTTGCCAAGCAACACACGGGCAAAATATGAGGTCTTGCAATGGCTGATGTTTCAGATGGGTGGCTTTGGACCGATGCTCGGCCAGAATCACCACTTTCGCTTGTACGCTCCACAGAAAATTGATTATGCGATTGAGCGCTATACCAATGAAGCCAAGCGCTTGTATGGGGTTTTAGATCGGCAGCTAGCTACCAATCGCTATGTCGCAGGCAATCAATACACCATTGCCGATATCGCTATTTTTCCGTGGACCAATCGCTGGGAAAAACAAGGAATCGATATCACTGAATTTCCACACTTCAAACGCTGGTTTGAGTCGATCGGTCAGCGCCCTGCGGTCAAACGCGGCATGCAGGTGTTGACGGATTTACGTAAACCCACCTTTGATGCAAGGGCAAATGAATTGTTGTTTGGCGCCTCGCAGTATAAAAAGCGCTAAGCAAGAGGATTAAATTGAATCAGCATGACACCACGAAGGAAGCAGCATGAAAATTAAATCGGTTGGCATCATTGGCGCTGGAACCATGGGCAATGGCATTGCTCAAGTCTGTGCCGTCGCAGGGTTAGACGTGGTCATGATTGATATCAATGAAGCCGCCATTGATCGCGGCATCGCTAACATTCAGCGCAGCCTCGATCGCCTGATTAAAAAAGAAACACTAACGGAGGCGCAGAAAGATCTTGCATTGAAGCGCATTAAAGGCAGCACGACGTATGCTGATTTAAAAGGCTTATCGCTCGTGATTGAAGCGGCAACAGAGAATCAAGCGATCAAAGAAAAGATATTGAAGCTGATCGATGAGACGGTCGGCAAAGAAACGATTATTGCGACCAACACGTCCTCACTATCGATAACCCAATTGGCGGCTTTAAACTCATCGCCAGAGCGCTTCATTGGAATGCACTTTTTTAATCCGCCACCGCTCATGGCCTTAGTCGAAGTGATACGTGGCCTGCAGACCAGTGATCAGACCCATGAGGCCATTATTGCGATGGCCAAAGCAATTGGTAAAGAGCCGATCACCGTAAAAAACAGTCCTGGCTTTGTGGTGAATCGCATTTTGCTGCCGATGATTAACGAAGCCTTCTTTGTTTTAGCCGAAGGACTTGCGAGCGCAGAAGACATTGATGCCGGCATGAAGCTCGGCTGTAATCAACCGATCGGCCCCCTCGCACTCGCTGATTTAATTGGCCTCGATACCTGCCTTGCAATCATGGAGGTCTATTTTAATAACTTTAATGACTCCAAGTATCGCCCCTGCCCTTTGCTACGTGAAATGGTGGCAGCTGGGTATTTGGGCCGTAAAACAGGCCGTGGCGTGTACCACTACGACACCTAAATAATGGCAACCATGAGCACCCTACCGCCGATTGTTCGTATTTTGGGATACGGCGGTTTAATTCCATTTATTATTTGCGCCATCTTGGTTCAAGTGGCGCCCACGCCCTTTGATTTTGTTAGTGCTGAATCCCTGGCCGCTTACGGCGCTGTCATCTGCTCTTTTTTGGGCGCCATCCATTGGGGCGCCAACTTTCGGCATCTAGGTAATGCTGCCGATAGCGCGCATTTAGCGAGCGCTGGCGATGTCGGCGGATCGCGCTGGTTTGAGCGCAACGCCTGGATCTGGGGGGTTATTCCCTCCCTAGTGGCTTGGCTCGCATTGCATGTTTATATTCCAGTGGGTTTGCTAATGTTGGCTGCCATGCTCTTAGTTCAGCGTGGCATTGATCAAAACACATACCAGTATTACTTCAGTAGCAAAGCCGCACTCGATGAATTCCTGGTGATGCGTACACGTTTGACTGTGATCGCCACACTCTGCCTGACATGGGCCGCGCTGGTCATGCTGGTGACAATGACGTGAGAGTCGATCAAGTCTGGATCAACTTGCCATGAGCAATCTGTTTGATACGAAACCGCCACCACCGCTGGCGGAAGCCTTACGCCCAAGCTCCATTGCCGAAGTGATTGGTCAGTCGCATTTATTGGCACCAGGTAAGCCCTTGCAACTGGCCTTTGCGTCGGGCAAACCCCATTCAATGATTTTGTGGGGGCCTCCGGGTGTTGGCAAAACAACCTTAGCGCGTCTTTCTGCCAAGGCCTTTGATCGTGAATTTATTGCCATCTCAGCCGTCCTTGCTGGCGTGAAAGAAATTCGGGAAGCCATTGAGCAAGCCCAGCAAAACAATAATCAATATGGCAAACAAACCATCCTGTTTGTGGATGAAATTCATCGCTTTAATAAAAGCCAGCAAGATGCACTGCTGCCACACGTCGAGTCCGGCCTGTTTACGTTTATCGGCGCCACGACGGAAAATCCCTCCTTTGAGGTAAATTCTGCCTTACTGTCTCGTGCTCAAGTCTATGTTCTTAAATCCTTAAGTGCAGAAGAGCTTGGTGTATTAATTCAGCGCGCTAGGGCCTATGCCATGCCGAACGTGGAATTTGATTCCGCCGCGATCGATTCCATTATCGCCAATGCCGATGGCGATGCGCGTCGCTTGCTCAATGTACTGGAACAAATCCGCAATGCTATTTCGATTCCGGGATCTACTACGGCAGTTGTGGATCAAGCCTTTATTGAAAATGCATTAACGAGCAATGGTCGTCGGTTTGATAAAGGCGGAGATCAGTTTTATGACCAAATATCGGCGCTGCACAAATCAGTGCGGGGTTCTAATCCAGATGCTGCCTTGTATTGGCTTTGCCGCATGCTCGATGGCGGCGCAGATCCGCGTTACCTTGCGCGTCGCATCATTCGCATGGCATGGGAAGACATTGGTTTAGCCGACCCGAGGGCAATTCAACTGGCAAACGATGCGGCAGAAACCTATGAACGGCTCGGCTCACCCGAAGGTGAGCTAGCGCTGGGTCAAGCGGCAGTCTATTTAGCCGTTGCAGCCAAAAGCAATGCCAGTTATGTCGCCTATAACAAGGCGCGCGCTTTTGCCGCCGCCGATCAAAGTCGGGGCGTTCCTAATCACTTACGCAATGCGCCAACTAAATTAATGCAGGAACTCGGGCATGGCAAGGCGTATCGGTATGCGCACGATGAGCCTTATGGCTATGCTGCGGGCGAGAGCTACTTACCCGAAGGCATGGCTGAGCCCCATTGGTACCAACCCGTAGAGCGCGGTCTTGAAACGCAGATTGCAGAACGCATGGCTTTTTTACGCTCACTCGACGAAGCAGAAAAAAAATGAAGGCACGTTTTTACTTCGATATCATTTCTCCGTTTGCGTACTTTTATGTGAAATTGCGCCATCGCCTTGAGCCGCGTTTGCAAATCGAGCCGGTACCGGTATTACTTGGCGGCCTGTTGCGCGGCGCACATAATCAAGGTCCCGGTGAAATCCCCGCAAAGCGCGCGTACACGTATCAAACGTGCGTATGGCAAGCAGCAAAGTTAGGCATTCCCTTTCGGTTTCCAGAGCACCATCCCTTTATTACCGTTGCAGCGCAGCGCCTTTTGGTTCAGGAACGGGCAGACTGGGCCATGATAGAGCGTGCATTTGAGTTTGTTTGGGTGCTAGGCAAGGATCCCAATCTGCACTGGTCTGATTTTTGTGCACACCTGCATTTAGATCCCACCACACCCCGCCCCGAAAGCGCCCAAACCAAAGCAGACTTAATTGCCAACACCCAAGAAGCCCTCGATCGCGGTGCCTTTGGCGTGCCTACCCTAGCGCTTGGAGATCGGATTTTTTGGGGTGTCGATGCGATTGATTGGGTCATTGACTACCTCAATCAACCGCAGATGTTTGATCAAGTATCCTATCGGGCCGCTGCATCTGTACCCAACGGACTGCCACCCACACCAGCATAAGCGTCACGCAATACAATGGAGTGGACCTCGATTTGCCATTCATTTACCACTTAGGAACAACTATGCGTACCTCATCTTTTCGCTTTTCCCGTGCAGTGATCACTGCCGTTGCTGGCGTCTTTTTATTTGCCAATAGCATAGCCCAGGCAGAGCCACGCGTCGAGTTCAAAACCAATCAAGGTAGTTTTGTTGTGGATCTGGATTCGGCGAAGGCGCCCAAGACAGTGGATAACTTCCTGAAGTATGTTCAAAGCGGCTTTTACAACGGCACGATCTTTCATCGCGTGATCGATGGTTTCATGATTCAAGGTGGTGGCTTCACACCTGATTTGAATCAAAAGCCAACCAATCCACCCGTGGTCTCCGAAGCGCAAAATGGACTCAAGAATCAAATCTATACGATTGCCATGGCTAGAACATCGGATCCGGATTCAGCGACAGCGCAATTCTTTATCAATGTGCGTGACAATCAAGGCCTCGATTTTCCGAATGCCATGGGCAACGGCTACACCGTCTTCGGTAAAGTGATCTCTGGCACCCAAACCATTGACCGCATTCGCAAGATCCCAACCAAGGTTGCGCCAGCGTCTAAATTTGGACGGATGGCGGATGTACCTACCACCGCAGTTGTAATCGAGTCGGCAACCGTCTTAAAGTAATCTAAGACGCAGCCGGGTTTTGCGATGATTCTGCTGGACGATGTCGAGAGCGGTGCAACCAATCCTAGCAGCCGCCTTTACCAAGAACCCATCGCACACTGGGCCGCATTTACTGCGGCTGAAATGGATGACTGCTTTGAAGCGATCCAGTCGGCCTTAAAGGCAGGCCAATATGTGGTTTGCCTCGTCGCGTATGAGTATGGCCAAGTCATTCATCGGCTGCCCATCCATCCTGCTTCATCCTCTCCTAGTGCTCCAGTCACACCGCTCATGCAAGCATGGGCATTTCATCCGCCCAAATTACTCGCAAAAGCGGAGGTGGATGCCTGGCTGGAGATCCAGCTAGCGCAGTTAAAAGATGATGCGCGTGTCAGCGGCGTAGCATCCTGTACGGAATCGATTACCCAGTCACAGTTCGAGGCGGATGTAGAGCGGATTCAGGAATGGATCCGCTGCGGCGATACCTATCAAATCAATCACACCTATCGCATCAACGGGGAAATCTACGGTGACCCGCTCGCTTTATACGCGCGCCTCAGAGCGCGGCAACCTGGCCGTTTCGGCGCTTTTATTCAAGAAGGCGACACGACCATTTTGTCGCAATCACCAGAACTGTTTGTGGAGCGGAATGGCGACTGCTTGCGCGCCATGCCGATGAAGGGCACGGCCAGCGCACAAACCGAGAGTCCAGAGCAATTGGCAAGCGATCCTAAAAATCGTGCCGAGAACATCATGATCGTCGATCTCTTACGCAATGACCTCAGCAGAGTTGCATTAGCCGGCAGCGTTAGCGTACCGAATTTATTTCACGTTGCACAGCATGGCAATGTGCTGCAAATGACATCGACGATTGAAGCAACAGCCAAGCCAGATTTAAACCTGCGCACCCTGCTCGATGCCGTCTTTCCCTGTGGCTCTGTCACTGGCGCCCCCAAAAAACGCAGTATGGAAATTATTCAGAAGTTAGAGGGCGCCGCGCGCGGCTATTACTGCGGCGCTTTAGGCTGGCTTGACCCCAATGGCGATTTTGCATTTAGCGTGCCGATACGTACACTCACCCTGCAAGGAAACAGCGGCACCCCTCAAACCAAGTTCACCTTAGGTATTGGTGCTGGCATTACGATTGATTCCGATCCGAAACTGGAGTGGCAAGAGTGTCAAATTAAATCGGCATTTATTACCGAGATGCCCACTGAGCTGGGTCTATTTGAGACCATACGCGTTGAAGAAAAAAAGCCGCTCCGATTAGCGGCGCACCTTCGGCGATTACAGCATTCAGCCTTTGCCCTACGTATTCCATTTGTAGCGGCGCGTGTGATTGAGGCGGCCGAGCAAGCCTGCCTCGCAGTCCCTAGCCTACTGCCCCATCGCTTACGCATCGACTTACTCTCCGATAGCTCGGTTAGAGCAGTAACCCATGCATTAGAGCCAATTGCAAATGAAGTAACTGTTTTTTGGGCGTCCCAGGTATTGCCCAATGCAAATCAAGCCATCATGCAATCGAGCAATATGCTGCTCGGCCATAAAGTCAATCAACGAACCCTGTATGACTTGGCATGGAAGAATGCCGTGGCACTAGGCGGTTTTGATGCGGTCTTTTTGAATGAGGCAGGCTTTGTTACCGAAGGGGGTCGGAGCTCGATTTTTATTCAGCCCAAAGGATCAAACGAATGGCTAACGTCACCACTATCGGCAGGGGTACTTCCCGGCCTGATGCGTCAAAGTCTTCTGGATGACCCGCAGTGGAATGCCCGTCAAGCGATGCTCACCGCAGCTGATTTAGCGGACGCCGACCGCATCCTAGTTTGCAATGCCCTGCGCGGTGCGGTACCCGCCGTCCTGAAAGTCGGATAATCGACGGATGAAATCCTTTCCAATGCACTACTGCTCAAAATGCGGATCGACCGTGACATTGCGCATTCCGGCAGACGATACGCGCGAGCGCCATGTATGCAATGGTTGCGCTACCGTGCATTACATCAATCCACGCAATGTGGTGGGCACTATTCCAGTATGGGGCGAACAAGTATTGCTCTGCCGCAGAGCGATCCAGCCACGCCATGGCTTTTGGACTTTGCCTGCTGGCTTTATGGAAATTGGTGAAAGCACTACGCATGGGGCTGCCCGAGAAACCTTGGAAGAGGCTGGAGCCCATGTTGAAATCGGCCCTTTGTTTTCCTTAATCAATGTGCCTCATGTTGAGCAGGTGCATTTGTTTTACCTCGCCAAATTACCCGCCCCCGAGTTTTCAGCGGGCGAGGAAAGCCTTGAGGTCGCGCTTTTTTACGAACACGAAATTCCCTGGTCCGAATTGGCTTTTCCGACTACCAAACAAACCCTGCAGTGGTTTTTTGCCGATCGCAGTGCGGGCCTCCTCGAGCAAGGAACTGGAATTGTTGTCCGATCCCGCGATATTTTGCCCTCTGAAACCATTTGAGCAATGAGTCAAATTGCTTGGCTAGGGCCTGATGATGCGTTTCCTGATCCAGCAGTCATGCCTGATCCAGACCCTGAAGTAATCGGGCTTTTTGCTGTCAGTGAACGCATCTATCCAGGGCAGCTGGAATCAGCCTATCGGCTTGGTTTATTTCCCTGGTACTCCGATAATCAACCGGTTTTATGGTGGTCGCCAAACCCACGGATGGTGCTAGAGCCAAAAAATTTTAAGGTGAGCAACTCATTGCAAAAAACCATGCGGCATTTTTATCACGACCCCACCTGCCATATTGAGGTCGATGGTGATTTTGGTTCGATTATGCGGGCCTGCGCCCTAAGTCCACGCAAGGACCAGGATGGCACCTGGATTACCCATGAAATTGTGGATGCATACAGCCAGCTATTTGAAAGCGGCTTTGCCCACAGCATTGCGGTCAAGCAAGGCGATCGTCTGTTGGGCGGTCTGTACTGCGTTAGTTTTGGGCGTATGGTCTTTGGTGAATCGATGTTTAGTCGCCGAGCCGATAGCTCGAAGCTCGCTTTAGCCTTGCTTTGCGCTTGGTGCTACGATCATGAGGTGCCTATGATTGATTGCCAACAGGAAACGAACCACCTCCGGTCACTGGGGGGAGGTCCAATTCCGCGCACGCAATTTTTATCCCTGGCACGCGATGCCATCAGCCGAGAGTCAATCGTTAGTCCATGGCGTTTTGATAAAACTGCATTGGAGCGGTGGCTATGAGTCAAATCAATGAGCTCCCGATTACTGCGCTGCAGTTTTATGCCACCGCGTCCTATACCTGCAGCTATCTACCGCACCAAACCGCGCGTTCACAGGTTGCTACACCGTCCCACTTGGTGCATAGCGATATGTACGGCGATTTAGTCAATGCTGGATTTCGGCGCAGCGGCCTATTTACCTATCGCCCCTATTGCGATCACTGCAAGGCGTGCATTGCTACGCGTATACCCGTTGAGCACTTTGTCCCGAATCGCAGCCAACAGCGCGCTCAAAAGCAACATGCCAATTTAGAAGCTCATGTACTGCACTTGAGTTATACCGACGAGCACTACGCACTGTATCGCCGCTACCAAGAGCAGCGCCATCATGATGGCGACATGAACCGCGATGACCAAGAGCAATACACGCAGTTTTTACTGCAAAGCAGAGTGAACTCGCGTTTAGTTGAATTTCGGGACGGGCCCGGGGACCCAGAGCCAGGACGCCTACGCATGGTCAGCATCATTGATATTGTCGAAGCCGGCATTTCGTCGGTCTACACCTTTTACGACACTACGGCATCCAATGCTAGTTACGGTACCTACAGTATTCTGTGGCAAATAGAACAAGTAAGGCTACTGAAGCGGCCTTATCTCTACCTGGGCTATTACATCCAAGAAAGTCAGAAGATGGCGTATAAGTCGAAGTTCAAGGCCATCGAAGGTCTGATCGATAACCTCTGGCAGCCCTTGCATACGCGATAATTCAATTCATGTCCGCTTACTCCTTTTTACGCCCTGCGCTCTTTTGCCTTGATCCTGAGCAAGCCCATAACCTAGCTCTGGGCAGTATGGACCGGGCGCACGCGCTCGGCTTACTCCCCCATTTCGTGCCCAAGCCCGTCGTCGACCCCCAGATATTTTGCGGCTTGCATTTGCGTAATCGGGTTGGTCTCGCTGCCGGCTTAGACAAAGATGGCAAGCATATTGATGCTCTTGCCGCTCTGGGTTTTGGCTTTTTAGAAATCGGTACCGTAACGCCGCTACCGCAACCGGGCAATCCAAAGCCGCGCATGTTCCGCCTCAGCGAGGTTGATGGAATTATTAACCGCATGGGCTTTAATAACGATGGCGTAGACGCATGCGTGGCCCGCGTGAAGGCCTCACGCTACTGGCAATCCGGCGGTGTTATTGGTTTAAACATAGGCAAGAATGCCAGCACCCCAATCGAAGCTGCCGCCGACGATTATGTAATTGGATTAAAAAAGGTTTACGCCGTTTCATCCTACATTACAGTGAATATTTCATCGCCCAATACCAAGAACCTCCGAGCTCTGCAAGGTGAAGACATGCTGCGTTCCCTGCTGAGTAGCATTCAGCTGGCACGTACCGCTCTATGCGATCAGCATGGCGTTCGCAAACCCTTATTTCTAAAGATTGCACCGGACCTCGATCCCACCGACATCCGTTTGATCGCCGACTTGCTTATTGAGTTTGAAATTGACGCCGTAATTGCAACCAACACCACGATTGAGCGAAGCGCAGTCGCCCATCTGGAGCATGGCACCGAAGCTGGCGGACTCTCTGGTGCGCCGGTTCGCACCCTATCCAATGCCGTTATAGAGTCGCTCAAGCAACACCTTGATAACCGGATACCGATTATTGGCGTCGGCGGCATCCTTTCCGGAGAAGATGCCCAGGAAAAACGTGCTGCGGGAGCCAGTGTGGTGCAACTGTATAGCGGCCTCATTTTTAAGGGTCCGGAACTGGTTCGGGAATGCGCCCTAGCCCTGAAATAGCCATATAAGCGACTATTTTTTCGGTAGTGGTTTTCACATTGTGCAATTCCATCAAGAATGGCTACAATAAAGCAATGGATAACCCCAAAGTAGCAAAAATGGCTAAAGCCCCTGGTGAGGTTGGAAAGACCGCCATCCAGGTGGTCGAGCGCATGATGAATTTGCTCGATGCCCTTGCGAAGCATGAGGATGCCTGCAGCCTGAAGATTTTGGCTGAGCAAACTGCACTCCATCCTTCCACGGCGCACCGCATATTAAATGACATGGTTGCCTGCAGACTGGTTGAGCGCGGCGATGGCGGCACTTATCGGCTCGGTCTGCGACTCTTAGAGCTCGGCAATCTAGTGAAAGCTCGGCTCTCAGTTCGAGAGGCAGCTCAAGCACCGATGCGCGCACTCCATAAAATCACCGGGGAAACCATCAACCTATCCGTCCGACAAGGCGACGAGATTGTCTACGTCGATCGCGCCTATAGCGAACGTTCAGGCATGCAAGTGGTTCGTGCGATTGGCGGTCGTGCGCCGCTGCACCTCACCTCGGTTGGTAAGCTGTTTTTGGCAAGCGATGACTCGACCAAGGTGCGAGCCTATGCAACTCGGACCGGCTTAGCTGGACATACCCGCAATAGCATTACCGAATTGCGTAAGCTTGAAACTGAATTGTCTAAAGTCAATCAGTTGGGGCATGCCAGCGACGATGAAGAATTGGAATTAGGCGTGAGTTGCTTGGCGGCCGGCATCCTCGATGACACAGGCAAATTGGTGGCTGGCTTATCGCTCAGCGCTCCTACGGATCGCATTCAGGCAGACTGGCTCAAGGCGCTCCAAGATACCGCCATGCAAATTTCAAAAGGAATGGGATTTACCTCGAAGTAAGTCTTGTGGGAGAAAGAAGCAAATCCCCCCCCCTACAAAGAAATTACATCAAGCGACGCAGTGGACGGATCTCACTGGGATCCATTTGCTGATACCAATCCTTGACGCGTACCGCATCTGCAAAACGGGATTGCGTGCCCACTGAATCTAAAAAGACGAGCAGCAAGGGCGAGCCATTGATGTTGGCTTGCATCACGAGGCATTTACCGGCGGCACTAATAAACCCGGTTTTTTGCAGTCCGATGTCCATGTCGCCAGAACGAACCAGGCGATTGGTATTCAAAAAAGTTTGTGGGCGATTGTTAATCACCATGGTGAGGTCAGGCCAAGTGGAATACTCCCGAATGGCCTTGTACTGATAAGATGCACTCACCATTTTCGCCAAGTCATCTGCAGTGGCGACGTTCTCACTGGATAAGCCGCTGGGATCAGCAAAGCGCGAGTTCCGCATGCCAAGATCACGGGCTTTTTGATTCATGGCAGCAACAAAGGCAGGAATGCCTCCTGGGTAGTTCCTGCCCAAGGTGTAGGCAGCGCGATTTTCAGAGGACATCAGCGATAGAAGCATCGCTTCACGGCGTGTCAGCGATGTGCCGGTAGCAAGCCGCGATTTTCCGTAGCTACGGGCATCCTCCGCATTAATCTTAATGGGCTCATCCAAAGGCAAGTCAGCATCGAGTACCACCATGGCACCCATTAACTTCGTAATGGATGCAATTGGCAGGCTAACGCCGGTATTTTTCTCAAACAATACGTCATTGGTATCTTGATTGACGACCATCGCCACGCTGGACTTCAGACTGAGATCATCATGTTGGCCCCGCAAGCCCATTGCCGTGGCAAAAGAAGGTCTTGAGCCGGTAGTTGCATTATTTGCTGGGCGAGTAACGGTTACCCGTACATCTTTGGTTTTCTTAGCCGTCTTCGTATTGCCAGTCTTTGCCGGCTTAGTTGTTTTAATTGTTTTATTCGTGCTACCCGGTTTCGCAGCAGGCGCTTTATTGGCCGACTGGTTTTGTTTTGGCTTGTCTTTAGCAGGCGCTTGCTTTTGATTGCTCGAGCTAGTTTGGGCAATTGCAGCGTCGGGGATATAAGAGACCGCAAACAGGGTCATCCATAAGGCAACTCCAAGCCGGCTTCGTAATCGCATGCAGCACTACCTCTTCACCTAACAATAGCCGTAATGATAATAAACTTTGACGGGTTCAGGGTGATTTATTGACGCGCCTTTTGATTCACCAGCACAACCGCCCCCATCGTCAAAATAATCCCTGCCGCCATCATCCAGGTCAAGGGTTCATCAAATAAGAACCACGCCATAATCGCAGTCGTAGGTGGCGTTAGGTACAACAGACTCGTGACCTTGGTTGCCGCACCCTTGCGAATCATGATGAACAGCAAGCTCACAGAACCAATCGAGATGGGGAAGATTGCCCAGAGCATGGCGATGATGACGGGCGTATTCCAAACCATGGTGCCTTCTTCAAATAGCGCCATACAAAGGAAGGATAAAAGTAAGGCGATGCTGAATTGGATTAAAGAGCCCGATCGCAAGTCAAACACAGGGCAATACTTCTTCTGATAGAGCGTACCAAAGGTAATCGACAATAAGGCGGCAAACGCAAGAAAGTAACTAATGACGGGTATGGGCGTAAAGTTCATTTTCTCGGCAACGACAAGACCAACCCCCGCTATCCCCAGCAGCAAACCGAGCCACTGGCGCGGCGATACATGCTCGGATACCCATGCCGCAAACCAGGCCGTGATGATCGGTTGCAAACCAACAATTAGGGCCACCAGTCCGGCGGTCATACCCAAGCGAACGGCTGCCCATACGCCCATTAAATAACCAAATTGCAGCAGAACGCCGGCAATTAGCAAATGTCCGAGTTGCGATTGATTCGGCCAAGAGGCTGGTCGCCACACCAAGCTGAGGGCCCCCATGGCTAGCAAGATTCCCAGGTAGCGCCAAAACAAGAACGTGGCCGGCTCCACAAAGGGCATTGCTAGTTTGGCGATGATGAAGCCCGTGCTCCATAAAAGAACGAAAACAGGCGCAATCGCACCTTCAAGCCTGAACGCCATAAATCCTTTTATTTGCTTTTTTTATTCTGTTATCTGATTTTAGCTCCAGGAAGACCACCACAAGTCGAATAACCTTTTACTTAAATATTTACTTATAAGCTATTGTTTTTTAATGTTTTTATTCTTATTAAATATGAATATTAAAATCTTTGTGCAATGCAACAAAAATAAAACTATAATCTTAAGTAATAGTTATTAGCCATACAGCACCCCATCAATTACTCGGAGATAGAAAATGAACCTCACACCAGAGCAACTGGCCGCCGCACAAAAGGCCAACCTAGAAACCCTCACCGGTATTACAAATCAGGCACTAGTCAGCATTGAAAAGTTGGTTGAACTCAATATGCACATTGCCAAGGCCAGTTTGAGCGACAGCATGACTAATGCCAAAAAGGCATTGGAAATTAAAGATGTACAACAGCTATTAGCCCATCAGGCCCAATCCGTCCAGCCCATGGCCGAAAAGATGATGGCCTATAGCCGCCATTTATACGAATTAGCAAACGATACCCAAGCGGGCTTTTCCAAAACAACTGAAAAAGAAATGCAGGCCAGCCAAAAGAAAATGAACGCCATGGTCGAAGACTGGAGCAAAAATGCGCCGGCTGGCTCAGAAGCAGCTGTTGCAGCGATGAAGCAAGCGATTGCCTCGGCCAGCACCATTTACGAGAACAGCCAAAAAGCCATGAAGCAGGCGCTGGATGTCGCTCAAACAAACCTGAACAATGCAACTGAATCCGTATTGAAGGCCACCGAGAAGGCCACTAAATCTTCAAAGCGTTAATCGAAACTACAGGGCCCAGGCCCCAAACAAAATCCCCTGTCAGACTCTGGCAGGGGATTTTTCTTTTGATTGGCGGTCTACTGCGTTTAAAAAATCACGCAATCAAGGCATTACTTCTTTCGAACCGGCGGCAAGTCGGTGCAGTGCCCGTGCGCCGCTTCGGCTGCCAAGCCAACCGACTCCCCCAGGGTGGGATGCGGATGAATGGTTTTACCCATATCAATGGCATCTGCTCCCATCTCAATTGCAAGACAGACTTCACCAATTAAATCACCCGCATGGGTGCCAACAATACCGCCGCCAATAATTCGGTGGGTTTTGGCGTCAAATAAGAGTTTGGTAAATCCTTCGTCGCGACCGTTGGCAATCGCGCGGCCACTCGCTGCCCAGGGAAAGAGGCCTTTCTCATAGGCAATGCCTTGCGCCTTGCATTGCTCTTCAGTGAGTCCGGCCCAAGCTACTTCGGGATCGGTATAGGCAACAGAAGGAATTTGCTTGGCATCAAAAAAGGATTTTTGACCAGCTGCCGCTTCTGCTGCAACGTGGCCTTCGTGCACTGCCTTATGAGCAAGCATGGGCTGACCCACAATGTCACCAATCGCAAAAATGTGCGGGACGTTCGTGCGCATCTGCTGATCAACGGCAATAAAGCCGCGATCATCTACCGCAACGCCGGCATTGCCCGCATCAATCTTTTTGCCATTCGGTGAGCGCCCTACCGCAACCAATACCAAGTCATAGGCTTGCGGATCTGCAGGCGCAGCATCACCTTCAAACGTGACATGAATTCCGTCGGGCTTCGCTTCTGCTTTGGCAGCGCGCGTTTTGAGCATGACCTTATCAAAGCGTCCCGCATTGTGCTTTTCCCAGACCTTCTCTAAATCGCGATCGGCACCCGCCATCAGCCCATCGAGCATTTCAGCAATATCAATTTTGGAGCCCAAGGCACTATAGACCGTCGCCATCTCTAAACCAATGATGCCGCCACCAATGACTAACATGCGCTTAGGAATACTCTTCAAAAGGAGTGCGCCCGTACTATCGACAACGCGCGGATCATCCGGCAAAAATGGCAGCTTGATCGGCTGACTGCCGGCAGCAATAATTGCTTTCTGAAAACGAATCACTTCTTTTTGACCGCTTGCTTCTTGACTGGGCCCTGCGGTTAGATTGACTTCAACGTGGTTTGCATCCACAAAACGACCAAGACCACGGACAACCTTCACCTTACGTGCTTTTGCCATACCAGCCAGACCACCGGTCAATTTGCCAATCACGCCATCTTTGTAGGCGCGCAACTGATCAATGTCGATGGTTGGGGTACCAAAGCTAATGCCGTGCTTTGACATGGTTTTCGCTTCATCCATCACCGCAGCTGTGTGCAACAGAGCTTTGGATGGAATACAGCCGACGTTTAAGCAAACGCCGCCTAGAGTTGGATAGCGTTCAACCAGAATAACGTTCAGACCTAAATCGGCAGCACGAAATGCAGCGCTATAGCCGCCGGGGCCTGCGCCGAGGACCAGTAAATCGCATTCATGATCTACCTTACCCTGAAAAGCACTCGCTGCATTGCTAACTGCAATTGGTGCGGCAGTGGGTTGTGGTGATGGGGCTGCGTTTGGAGTTGGAGCCGATGCGATAGGCGCATTTGGCTTTGGCGCGGCACCAGCCTCGAGTTCAATCTCAGCAATAACGGTGCCCTTTTTAACTTTATCGTCCACCTTCACTGCAATGCTGGTAATCGTACCAGCCGCATCAGCCGGCACTTCCATGGTGGCCTTATCCGACTCTAAAACTAATAATGGCTGCTCTTTTTCAATCCGATCGCCTACCTTTACCAGCACCTCAATCACGGGCACATCGTCGTAGTCACCAATGTCCGGAACCAGAATCAATTGCTTAGTCATGGTGATTCCTTTTAAAGTGCCGCACGGCGGAAATCAGCCAGGAGCTGGGCAATGTAGGCCGTAAATCGCGTCGCCGAAGCGCCATCGATCACGCGGTGATCTGCCGTCAAGGACAGTGGGCATATCAGCCTGGGCACAAATTGCTTGCCATCCCAGACTGGTTTCATTGCCGCTTTGCTGACGCCCAAAATAGCGACCTCAGGTGCATTGATGATCGGCGCAAAATAAGTTCCGCCAATACCGCCAAGGGAGGAGATGGTGAAGCTGGCGCCCTGCATTTGATCTGGCTTTAATTTGCCTTCCCGTGCCAATGCAGCAAGCTCACCGGTCTCGCGGGCAATCTCATTGATGCCCTTTTGATCGGCATTGCGAATGACTGGAACAACGAGGCCATTGGGAGTATCTGCAGCAAAGGCAATGTGAAAGTATTTTTTCAGGACTAAATCATCACCATCGAGCGAGCTATTGAATTCTGGATACTTTTTCAGTGCGGCTACTGCCGCTTTGATCATGAACGCTAGCATTGTGATCTTATTACCCTGCTTTTCATTCTCTTTATTAGTTGAAACACGGAACGCCTCAAGCTCGGTAATGTCCGCGTCTTCATGATAGGTAACCGCCGGAATCATCACCCAGTTGCGCGCCAAATTGGCTGCGGATAACTTTTTAATACGGGACAAGGGTTGACGCTCAATCGCACCAAACTTGGTAAAGTCAACGGTGGGCCATGGCAATAAATCCAGACCGCCCATATTGCCACCGGTCTTCGTGCTTGCAGTTGAAGTAGCGCCACTCATCACGCCTTTTACAAAAGCCTGAACGTCTTCCTGCGTAATGCGGCCTTTGGGGCCCGATCCTTTAACAAGGGCAACGTTGACACCCAATTCACGAGCATATTTACGTACCGTTGGACTAGCGTGACTCACATCAGCCCCAGCTGTTGGTATGGCTTGAGCTACAGGTGATGCCGGCACCGCTACCACTGCAGCCACCGGTGTTGGTGTGGGTGTTGTTATGGATGCAGGAACAGAAGGAATCGCAGGCGCTGCCTGGGGAGCTGGAGCACTTACTACTGGAGCAGAAGCGGCAGCAGTATCGCTGGACTCCACTACCAATACCAGCGCACCTTCTGAAATCAAATCGCCTACCTTGACTTTAATTTCTTTCACAAGGCCTGCGTGCGATGAAGGCACGTCCATTGTGGCCTTATCGGACTCCAATGTAACAACCGACTGCTCTTTTTCAATCACATCGCCAACTTTGACGAGTACTTCAATCACAGGTACGTCGCTGTAGTCGCCGATATCGGGTACGTGAATTTCGATTAATTTACTCATAGTCTGAAAGATCGCATTCGGCTTAAGAAGTCATTGGATTTGGTTTTTGGACATTGATCTGGTATTTCTGAATTGCCTCAGCAATTTTTTGACGATCAATTTGTCCAGCGTCGGCTAGCGCCCTGAGCGATGTCAATACAACCCAGCGATAATCCACTTCAAAGAAATCGCGCAGGTTTTCGCGGGTATCGGAACGTCCAAAGCCATCGGTGCCCAGGACTTCATAGCGACGACCCATGTGTTGAATTGCTGGACGAATTTGATCGGCAAAGGTACGCACGTAATCGGTTGCCGCGATGATGGGGCCGGTAGTATCTTTTAAGCATTGCTCTACGTGCGAGAGTTCTGGCGCAGATGCTGGATTGAGCAAATTACTCCGATGCACGGCATTCCAATCACGCCCTAATTCGGTAAAGCTTGGGCAGCCCCACAAATCAGAAGCAATACCCCAGTCGGTATGCAAGACTTCAGCGGCCGCAATCACCTCACGGAAAATGGTGCCAGAGCCAAGCAGTTGAACGCGCAATTTGCTATTGGCATCGCCTACTGAGCGTAACTTGTACATGCCCTTAATGATGTCTTTTTCAGCGCCCACTGGCATTGCAGGATGGGAATAGTTTTCATTCATGAGGGTAATGTAGTAATACACATCATCTTGGGCATCGAGCATGCGGCGCATGCCGTCCTGAATCACCACTGCCAATTCAAAGGCAAATGTGGGGTCGTAGCTCACGCAATTTGGCACCGATGCGCTCCATACATGGCTATGACCATCTTCGTGTTGCAAGCCTTCGCCATTGAGGGTGGTTCTTCCAGCAGTGCCGCCCAGCAAGAAGCCGCGGCTGCGCATATCGCCTGCAGCCCATGCTAAGTCGCCAATTCGCTGGAAACCAAACATCGAATAGAAAATGTAGAAGGGCAACATCGGTACGCCGTGGGTGGAATACGCCGTTGCAGCCGCAATCCAATCGCACATGCCGCCTGCTTCGTTGATACCCTCTTGCAGAATTTGGCCTTGCTTATCTTCGCGGTAGAACATGAGCTGATCTTGATCTTCTGGCGTATAGAGCTGACCCAGTTGATTCCAAATACCGAGCTGGCGGAACATGCCCTCCATACCAAAGGTACGCGACTCGTCTGGAACAATCGGCACCACACGTTTACCCAAGGTCTTGTCACGAATCACAATGTTGAGCATGCGCACAAAAGCCATGGTGGTTGAAATCTCACGGCCCTCACTGGTCGCTTCGAGTAATGCGCTAAATGCATCAAGCGCAGGTACAGGCAAACTCTCGGCCTTCATACGGCGTTGTGGCAAATAACCACCCAGCTCCTGACGGCGCGCACGCATGTACTCCAGCTCAGGACTGCCATCGGGGAACTTCACAAAGGGAATGTCGTCAAGCTCTTCGTCTTTCACCGGGATCTCAAAACGATCACGGAAACGACGTACATCATCAGGACTCATTTTTTTAGCTTGGTGCGCAATGTTCATCGCCTCACCCGAGCCACCCATGCCATAGCCTTTAATGGTGTGCGCCAAAATAACGGTGGGCTGGTTTTGATGATTCACTGCCGAGTGGAAGGCAGCGTAAACCTTGTGCGGATCGTGACCACCGCGATTGAGAGCCCAAATGTCTTCGTCGCTCCAGTCTGAGACCAAGGCCTTCAGTTCTGGCGTATTAAATACAGTCTCGCGCACGTATGCGCCATTTTTTGCTTTCATGGTCTGATACTGACCGTCGACAATCTCGCCGAGGCGCTGCATCAGAATGCCTTTTTTATCGCGCGCGAATAAAGCGTCCCAATGGCCGCCCCACACTACCTTAATGACATTCCAGCCAGCCCCACGAAACTCTGCTTCGAGCTCCTGAATAATTTTTCCGTTGCCGCGCACCGGACCATCTAAACGCTGCAAGTTGCAGTTCACAACAAAAATTAAGTTGTCCAAACGTTCACGGCCAGCCATCCCAATAGCGCCGAGTGACTCTGGCTCATCTGTCTCGCCATCACCCAAGAAGGCCCATACCTTGCGATTGCCGGCATTGATAAAGCCACGGTCTTCCATGTAACGCATAAAACGGGCTTGGTAAATCGCCATGATTGGACCCAGACCCATCGATACCGTTGGGAATTGCCAAAAGTCAGGCATGAGCCATGGGTGCGGGTAACTGGAAATACCGTTACCGCCTACTTCCTGACGGAATAAATCCAGCTGGCTTTGCTCTAAACGGCCCAGCATGTAAGCGCGTGAGTAAATTCCAGGAGCTGAGTGTCCTTGAACAAAAATCAGGTCACCGCCGTGCTCTGCGCTCGGAGCATGCCAAAAATGGTTAAAGCCAACGTCATACAAGGTGGCGGCCGATTGAAAGGAGGAAATATGGCCACCCACATTGGTATCTTTATTCGCACGCAACACCATCGCCATCGCATTCCAGCGGGTGTATGAGCGAATCCGGTGCTCGATGTTTTGATCGCCGGGAAGGCGCGCTTGCAACTCCACCGGGATGGTATTGATATAAGGGGTTTCAGCATGAAAGGCCTGATTTACCCCATTGACTCTGGCATGGGATATTTGCTGATCGATTAAATACGCCGCCCTCTCTGGGCCCACCGCGCGTAACACGCCATCGAGTGCCTGCAACCACTCTTGGGTTTCTATTGGATCAATATCCAGGTCATCCGTTTGCGCCTTACCTAAAACCGATTGCGGAACTGCGGCCATTGCGTGTCTCCATTAGCTCGATGTGGGTGGTATTTACTCTACAGGGAATATTCTAAAAAGCACAAAAGGCCTTGACAAGAAATTTTCCACATAATGATAGTATTTCTCATAATGTGGAAATATATTGCAGTGCAAGTCGCACTATATGAAATTAACCTATATGAAATAGGCAGATACACTAAGGGGATTGGAAAAATGCCCTATTCATGAAGCTACCCTTTACCTTCCCAGCTCGCATTAATAACAGCTCCTGGTTTCGCCGCATCAGGGGATTTCGCTTGGTCTACACGCCCCTGGTAGCGATCGTCATCTTTACGGTGATGATGACCATCATTTTGGGCACCCTGCAAATGCAGGAACGCAACCAACAAGAAAATGCCTTATTCAGAGAGCTCTCATTAGTAAAGCAACGCATTCAATTACGTTTTGCCAACAATACTGAAGTGCTCATGTCGCTCAGCCGCGATTTAGGCAGAGTGAATGGCGATGAAAAGACAAAAGCCAGCGCCTTAAAAGAAGCGGAATCGTTTTTACTGAATAACCACGAAATTAGCCAACTCATTTTGCTCGATCGGGACAATCAGCGGCAATGGATGATGCCGCCGCCATCCCGAACCAATACTTGGTTTGATCAGGCGCCGTACACCAAAGAAATAAAAGCGCAGCTCAATAAAACCATTGAGTTGACTGTCAGTACCAATCGTCCGGCGTTTAGTAACTTCATTCAAATTGATATACCCAATGATGAGCCGATGGCAAAAGAACGGCGAACTATCTTTTGGCAAACCATCCCGATTGGGCCGGATGGTGACATCAGCGGCGTGATGGCAGTGCTTTACTCGGCGCAAGGCATTATGGAATACGTTATACCGCCAGAGTTAAAAGGCCTCTACCGCTTTAGCTTAACCACCGATGCGGGCAAAGTGCTCGCCATCTCATCGGATCGCAATATGCCGCCGCGCTCCCTAACCAATCAAACTAGCTTGGATCTGGGTATCTTGAGTCCCAATGCCATCTTGCGTGTTGATACGTACCCAACGCCGAGCAACCTGACATTTAAGATGTTGCTTGGTGTGGTCATTGGTCTTAGCGCATTCGTTATTTTGAGCTTATGGTCCGTCATCAAGCAAATGCAAGTCCGTCAATTGGCTGAAGCCAGCTTGCGAACTGAAACTAACTTTCGGAATGCGATGGAGAATTCCACGCCGGTTGGTATTAGGGCGCACGACATGCAAAAGCGCATCACCTACGTGAACCGGGCATTTTGTGAGATGACCGATTGGAGCTCAGAAGAGCTAATGGGCCTGCAGCCGCCCTTCCCGTTCTGGCCCGCAGATCAACAGGAGTACCTGCTTAAAAAAATGGATTTAGCGCTCAGCCCAAATAGCAGCCATGAAATAAAAGGTGGCATTGAGGGGGTGATACAACGGCGCGATGGCACACGCATAGCGACGCGTACCTATATCGCGCCACTTATCAATGAAAAAGGGGAGCAAACTGGCTGGGTCACTTCGCTGGTGGATATTTCAGAGCCAAAGCGCATTCGTGAAGAATTGGCTGCCTCGCAAGATCGCTTCATTACGGTGCTCGAGGGATTGGATGCTGCCGTTTCCGTGATCTCCATCGAAACAGGCGAACTCCTCTTTGCCAATCGCTTCTATCGAGAACGGTTTGGAAATACCTCGAAGGGTCATATCGATTTAGCCAATCATGAAATGGATCCTGCACTGCTGCATGGCCTTGAGGACGACAACATCGATCCTCTAGCAGGCTTGCCCAGTTCTGAGCTCAATCAAACTCGGCAAACCGAGTCGCAAGAGATTCAACTTATTGGTGACGAGGCTAAATGGTACGAAGTACGTCGCCGATTCATACCATGGGTGGACGGTCATTTAGCGCAGCTTCTGATTGCGACCGACATTACCTTGCGTAAAAATACCGAGGACTTGGCGCGCCAACAAGAGGAGCGCATGCAATTTACCAGCCGTTTGACCACGATGGGTGAAATGGCCTCCTCGCTGGCACATGAACTCAATCAGCCCTTGGCTGCGATTTCGAACTATTGCATGGGTGTAGCAAAGCGCTTATCGGGTCAAGCGGACCAAAATCTTTCAAACGACTTACTTCCCGCGCTTGAGAAAGCATCGCAACAAGCGCACCGCGCTGGAACGATTATTCAGCGCATACGTGGTTTTGTGAAACGCAGTGAGCCACAACGCAAGGATTCTGATATCGGCGAGATTGTGGCTGATGCCGTCGGCCTCGTAGAGATTGAGGCGCACCGCCATCGCCTCGCTATTGCGGTGGAGCTGGCACCCAACCTCCCCAAAGTGGGTCTGGACCCGGTTTTAATCCAGCAGGTTTTGGTCAATTTGCTGAAAAACTCCCTGGATAGCGTACGCGAAGATGCACCACTATCCTCCCGCTGGGCGGTGCCGCCCATCAAAATTAGCGCTGATTTAGAGACCAGCACATTTCCAGCGATGCTGCGCATCCAAGTCGTGGATAGTGGCCCGGGAGTGGCCGATGGGGTGATTGAACGTATGTTTGAGCCCTTTTTCAGCACAAAATCCGACGGAATGGGTATGGGGCTCAATATTTGCCGCTCCATTATCGAGTCCCACCACGGTCGCCTGTGGGCCAAAAACCAGCATGATCCCAATAGCGGCAAGGCAGTAGGCTGCACCTTTACAATACTATTACCTCTCGAAACGGCGGAAACCGAAGCAACCGCTTCGGCTTAATGCATGTTTAGAAATACCAAGCGGAACTGACTGATGAACTTAATGAATACATCCAACCCCAATCCAACCGAAGTGGTTTATGTTGTTGATGACGATGAGGCGGTCCGGGATTCCTTAACCTGGTTGCTGGAGAGCAACGGCTATTTAGTTCGCTGCCATGCCAGTGCCGAACGTTTTTTGCAATCCTTACAAAGCACGGATAAATCAACGATTTCATGTGTGATTTTGGATGTCCGCATGCCGGGCATGTCGGGCCTTGAGTTGCAAGAGCGCCTCATTAGCGAAAACCTCCCTATGCCCATCTCCTTCATTACGGGTCATGGCGATGTATCGATGGCCGTCACCACCATGAAAAAAGGGGCGGTTGATTTTATTGAAAAGCCATTTAAAGAAAATGAACTGTGCGCCCTGGTAGAAAAGATGCTGGCCAAAGCACGCACCGATTACAGTCAGGCGAGCCAACGTAAAACTACCCAAGGGTTGCTTGGCAAACTGACGGGTCGCGAACGCCAAGTACTTGAGCGCATTGTTGCCGGCCGTCTGAATAAACAAATCGCCGATGATTTGGGTATCTCAATTAAAACGGTTGAGGCCCATCGCGCCAATATTATGGAAAAGCTCAACGTCAATACCGTTGCCGACCTCCTGCGTTTGGCCTTATCGGATCCACAGCCAACCTAATTAGCAAGCAAATGCATTTCTAGGAGGCCCATTATTTGGGCTTCATTTTTTTAACGTTCTTTTTTCTTTACTTATGCCAGCCCAATTACTCGACGGCGTTGCCCTCTCCAAAAAAATTCGTACTGAAATCACTGCCCGTGCCGCTATCGTTACCGCCAAGGGAACGCGTCCCGGTTTGGCGGTGATTGTGGTGGGCGACAACCCAGCCAGCGCAGTCTATGTTCGCAATAAAGTGAAAGCCTGCGAAGAGGTTGGCTTTCATTCGGTGCTCGAGCGCTACGAAGCAGAGATGAATGAAGAAGCGCTATTAGCCCGCATTGCTACCTTGAATGGCGATCCAGCCATTCATGGCATTTTGGTACAACTGCCCTTACCTGCGCACATCGCATCGGAGCGGGTACTTGAGGCCATTGCGCCACAAAAAGATGTTGACGGCTTTCACGTTGCCAATGCCGGTGCCCTGATGGTCGGAGCGCCAGAATTCAAGCCCTGCACCCCCTATGGCTGCATGAAGTTACTCGAAAGCATTGAGTATCCCTTGCGTGGCGCGCGTGCAGTAGTCGTTGGCGCATCGAATATTGTGGGTAAGCCAATGGCGATGCTCTTATTGCAAGCCGGCGCAACCGTAACCATTTGCAATAGCAAAACGCGGGATCTGGCCCACCACACCAAAGATGCGGATGTCTTGGTGGTTGCGACTGGCAAGCCCAAAATGATTACTGGCGACATGGTCAAGTCCGGCTCGGTTGTGATTGATGTTGGCATCAATCGCCTACCCGATGGCAAGCTGTGCGGCGATGTGGATTTTGATACGGCCAAATACATTGCTGGCTGGATCACTCCGGTACCAGGCGGCGTTGGCCCCATGACCATCACCATGCTGCTCATGAACACCTTAGAGGCAGCGGAAAAGGCCTCCAAACACTAGTCCCTTTGCTGGTTTACACGCCAGCAAGCACATTACATTAAGCTAGAGGGATGAATACACATCCCAATCTAAGCCCAAGCCCAACGCACTCCGATAATCCCCTGCTTCACTTTGGCAGAGGAATCGTAGCCTATTCGCAAATCCAGCCGAGCCATATTGCTCCGGCCATAGATATCCTTCTTGCTGAGGCCGAATCTGCAGTCGCCATCGCAACTAGCCAAACCACATCACCCACTTGGAATGACTTGGTAGAGCCCTTGGAAGATGCGACGGAGCGCCTTAGCCGTGCATGGGGCGCAGTGTCCCACTTAAATAGCGTAGCCGATACTCCGGAATTACGCGCCGCCTATGGCGCCATGCTGCCAAAAGTAACGGCCTTCATGTCGAGCCTGGGTCAGAATCTGGCCTTATATGAGCGCTTTAAAGTCCTGCGCCAAAGTCCGAGCTTTGCCATGCTCTCAAGCGATCAGCAAAAGGTGATTGAAAACTCCCTGCGCGACTTTCGTCTGGGGGGCGCTGAATTACCCGAGGATCAAAAGCCCCGCTTTGCGCAAATACAGGATTTGCAGGCTGAACTGGGCAAGGCTTTTTCGGATCACGTATTAGATGCCACCAATGGCTTTTCTCATGTCATCACGGATCCCGCTGAGCTAATCGGGCTACCTGAAGATGCGATTGCAGCCGCCGCCGACACAGCCAAAGAGCAAGGCAAATCCGGATGGGCTTTTACCCTGCACTTCCCGTCGTATTACCCGGTACAGCAGTATTCAGAAAATCGGGCATTACGGCAGCGTATGTATGAAGCCTACGTCACCCGGGCATCGGAACTGGGGCCACAATACGGCGCCGGCAAGGCGGAGTGGGATAACACCCAAAACATGCTGGATCAATTGCGTCTGCGCAATGAAGAGGCATTGATGCTCGGCTATAGCAATTACGCCGAACTAAGTATTGCACCCAAAATGGCGCGCACTGTTGATGAAGTAGATCACTTTCTGGTCGATATTGCGCGGCGCGCAAAACCCTTTGCCAAATCAGACTGGGAGACTCTGCAGCAGTTTGCTCGCACTGAATTTAACTTAGGCGCCACCAAAGACGATCCGATTCAGCCCTGGGATATTGCCTTTCTGTCCGAGAAACTCAAACAGGCACGCTATGCTTTTTCAGAAAATGAACTCAAGCAATACTTTCCACTGCCCAAAGTACTCGACGGCCTCTTTGGCTTAATTCAGAATCTATTTTCCGTTCACATCAAACCTGCTGACCTGCCCATTTGGCACGACACGGTTCAGTCTTTCTCGGTCAGCAATCCGGATGGTGAAGTAGTGGCCTATTTTTACCTCGATCCCTACGCACGGCCCGGCAAACGTGGTGGCGCGTGGATGGATGATGCCCGCGGTAGGCGCTTATTGCCCAATGGTGAAGTACAGGTACCGGTAGCCTACTTAGTCTGTAATTTTGCAGCGCCAGTGAAGGTCGATGGCAAGCTAAAGCAACCCACCATTACCCACGACGATGTGATTACCTTATTCCACGAAAGTGGTCATGGCCTGCATCACCTGTTAACTCAAGTTGGGGCCCTGGGCGTTTCTGGCATCAATGGCGTTGAATGGGATGCCGTAGAACTGCCCAGCCAGTTTATGGAGAATTTCTGCTGGGAATGGGAAGTCCTCGAAAAAATGACAGCCCATGTCGATACCGGCAAGCCACTACCGCGTGAACTCTTTGAGAAAATGCTCGCCGCCAAGAATTTCCAAAATGGTCTAGCAACTTTGCGCCAAGTGGTGTTCTCCTTAACCGATTGGCGTTTGCATTCCTCATTTGATTCGGCACATGCCGAGGGTCAGGCTGTTTTGGGTATTGCCAAAGCAATTGGCGATCAATTTAATGCCATTCCCCAATCCCCCTTATCGCGCTGGCCCAATACCTTCAGCCATATTTTTGCGGGTGGCTACGCAGCAGGCTATTACAGCTATAAATGGGCTGAAGTACTCTCTGCCGATGTGTATGCTGCATTTGAAGAGGCGGGTAAATTGAGTGGCAGCGTGATCGATAAGGCTATGGGCCTCCGTTACCGCACTGAGATCCTCGAGGTCGGCGGCAGTCGCTCTGCAGCAGAATCGTTTAAAGCCTTCCGCGGACGCGAGCCATCCATCGATGCACTTCTTCGCCATGGAGGTTTGATAGCAGCCTAAGCTGTTTCTAGAATTGCTTTTCTAAACCCATCCACCATTTGATCAACTTGTGAGCGCGTTGTTATAAATGGTGGGGCTAGAACTAAGGAGTCTCCTGGCGCCCTCGTTAAGACGCCATGCTTAAATGCAAGCGCCTGAGCATTAAATCCGCGCTCACCAATGGCGTCCTGCTTTGCCTTTAGCTCCACACCTGCCGCTAATCCAAAGTTGCGCACACTAACAACCTAATCTAGATCGGCGAGTGAATGAACGGCCTCCTCAAAATAAGGTGAGAGCGCATTCACTTGCTCCAAAAGGCCTTCCTGCTCAATTACGTCAATCATAGCCAATGCTGCGGCACAGGATAGTGGGTGACCGGAATACGTATAGCCATGCATCAACTCAGCCATATGGCGAGGGCCATGCATCAACGTATCGTGTATTAAACGGCTAACAATAACACCGCCCAATGGAGCAGCCCCATTGGTTACAGTCTTAGCAAACAAAATCATATCTGGAACAACATCAAACGTAGTTGATGCAAACATATTTCCAGTCCTGCCAAATCCAGTAATGACTTCATCAAAAATTAAAAGTAACTCATGGCGATCGCAAATTTCGCGAATACGCTTTAGATATCCCTTGGGCGGAACCAAAACACCAGTTGAGCATGCAATTGGCTCTATAACTACAGCCGCTATATTATCCGCACCGTGCAAAGCAATGATTCGACTTTCAAGCTCATCCGCCATCTCATATCCATGCTCAGGCTCTCCCTTCACAAAGGCCTGATTTGCAGGATCCCAAGTTGATCGTAAATGATCAGAACGCAATAATGAGGCGCCAAAAACCTTACGATTATTAATCATTCCGCCAACTGAGATGCCACCAAAACCCACCCCATGAAAACCGCGCTCACGCCCAATAAATAAATTTCGATGACCTTGCCCACGGACACGCCAATAGGCTAGCGCCATTTTCATAGCGGTATCGCATGCTTCAGATCCGCTATTAACAAAAAATATCCTATCCAGATTTTTGGGTGCAATCGATGCAATACGTTCTGCTAGCTTAAATGCGCCTAAATGCCCAACCTGAAAACTGGAAGCAAAATCCAGTGTGTCGATTTGAGTCTTCATCGACTCAGCAATTTTTGGGTGCTTATGACCAGCCCCAACACACCATAAGCCAGATATACCGTCTAAAACAGCCCCTCCATCGGCAGTTTGATAAGTAACGCCAGAAGCGGATGCTAGTAATCGAGGCGAAAGCTTAAAGTCCCGATTGGGCGTAAATGGCATCCAAAAGGCATCTGAATTTGACATCTTAATTTGGTTTTAACAGAATTTTGGCTGAAGAAGTGTTGCCGCGATTCAAATCATCAAACGCATTAGCACCATCATCCAGCGATCTCTTTTCGACCCAGGCTAAAGATCCAAATGCACCTTGATTTAAATAGTTTACAGTCGCAATTAAATCTGCAGTTGAGTAAGTGTAGGTCCCTAATAGAGTAATTTCAGCAAGGGTTAATTTGCGCATATCAATCTCACTTGCCCAATCCTGCAGACCAACGTGCATAATCACTCCGCCGGGTTTGATTGACTCAAATGCTGATTTACGGGTTAGTTTTGTCCCAACACAATCAATAACAAAATCATAATGATTTTCAATGATCGCTTCTACTATTGGATCGCTTGTTTTGCACTCAGCATGGAGACGAATTGACTCTCTACGCAAAGCATTTGTTTCAGCAACACATAAATCATTCACTCCAAAATGTTTAAGTAATAAAGCTGTCAACATGCCAATAGCGCCACCCCCAATAATTAGGACACGGCATTCTTGGATGGGGCGATGTAATGCTCGCATTGATAAATTGATTGCATGAACGGCAGTAGCGGCAGGCTCAGTCAAGGCGGCTGCGTCCATCGCCATATCATCCGGCAGCGTAATTAATGTCTTTGCTGGGATGCTCATATACTCCGCAAAAGCGCCCGGCCTCGTCATTCCAACCATAGTGCGATTAGAGCAAAGATTATTTCTCCCCTGAACGCAATACTCGCATACGCCACACGTAATTAATGGATTGCCAGTAACGCGTGAGCCCTTCTTGAAATTGGTCGATAGGCTCTCAATTACAACACCCGAAAACTCATGCCCCAGTACTAATCCTGGCTTCCTTCGCGGATCATGCCCATGATAAGCATGCATATCGCTTCCGCAAATCCCAACTGAGTCGATCCTCAAGATAACTTCATCCTGATCCATGGTCGGATAAGGGCGCTCTAATAGCTGCATTTCATTGGGGTTGGTATAAACCAGTGCTTTCATAATCGAGTCCTAAGAAGCTGTGTAACCACCATCAAGCATGATAGTTTGCCCAGTAATATACGAAGAGGCATTACTGGCCAAGAAAATAGCAAGGCCTTCAATATCCTTCATCTCGCCATTCCGACCAATTGCAGTGCGATTAGCATGTAATTTAACAAGCTCTGTGTCATTAAATACTGGCGCCGTCAATGCGGTAGGGAAAAATCCAGGCCCTATGGCATTGCAGGTGATTCCAAACTTAGACCATTCTTGGGCAATTGCGCGCGTGAGCTGAAGTATCCCGCCTTTTGCAGCACCATATGGCGCACTGTTTGAAAACGCACGGTAACTTTGTAAGGAAGCAATATTAATAATCCGCCCCCACTGATTTGATTTCATTTTTGGGGCCAGTGCTTGTGTCAAAAAAAACGGGGCACTTAATTGCAAATTTAATTGACGGGTCCATGTTTCCTGCGTGACATCCATAAATGGTTCGCGTAAATTCGCCCCCGCTCCATTAACCAGAATATCAACTTGACCGGCATGTATCAGGGCCTCTTCTGCCAAAGCTGCACAGGCATTTAAGTCCGCCAGATCAGCTGGTATACAAGCTAAAACGTGGATATTTTTACTTGCAAGCCGCGCACGAGCCTCCTCTAACTGAGGCTTTCTGCGGGCAGCTAAGATCACTTGCGCACCAGCGAGGCCTAAGGCCTCGGCGATTGCCTCGCCGATTCCGCTACTGCCACCAGTAATTAATGCAATTTTTCCATTAAGGGAAAATTGATTAAGGACGCTCATACCTCTACCGGCCTCCCTAAGTCAAAGTTTTCTTTAGGAAAATACTTTTCCAGGCGATCATCCGCTGTTCTTGCATGTGCTTCCATTCCCTCAAGCCTGCTAATGCGAGCAGTGACGGTTGCCATTTGCTTGCTAGCCTCTCTTGTCATACGCTGCCAAGTAAGAGTTTTCATAAACTTGTGCACCGATAAACCGCCAGAATAACGGGCTGCACCCTTGGTTGGCAAAACGTGATTAGGGCCACTTGTTTTATCACCGTACGCTACAGTTGTTTCTTCACCCAAAAACAATGACCCATAATTGGTTAAATTCTCAAGCCACCAGTCAAGATTTTTTGCGTGCACCTCTAGATGCTCGCTTGCATACTGATCTGATACTCGCGCCATCTCCTCATTGCTATCGCACAAAATGATTTCGCCATAGTCGCGCCAGGCGCAAAAAGCAGCGTCCTTAGCAATGGGCGGGAGCAACTCGATCATCTCCGGAACTAATTTTGCAACCTCATTGGCAAGCGTCTTGGAGGTTGTAAAAAGCCATGCGGGAGACTCATGTCCATGTTCTGCTTGCCCCACCAGATCACTAGCGACAATCTTAGGATCAGCCGTTTCATCGGCAATGACTGCAATTTCAGAAGGTCCAGCAAATACATCAATACCGACCTTTCCAAACAAGGTACGCTTAGCCTCAGCAACAAACTTATTTCCAGGGCCCACCACCACATCAGCAGGCTTCCCCGTAAATAGACCTAAGGCCATAGAGGCAATTGCCTGGACGCCACCTAAGGTCATGATTACATCGGCACCGGCTGCCTTAAAAGCGTAGAGGACATATGGATGAATACCGCCGCCACGAAATGGACTAGAACAGGCAATAATATTTTTTACGCCAGCAGCCTTAGCAGTTGCAACCGTCATATAGGCGGAAGCAATATGGGCATAACGGCCAGATGGAGCATAGCAACCGACCACATTTACCGGCAAAACCTTTTGACCGGCAATAACGCCCGGATATAAGTCTGTTGAAAAATCGCGAATACTTTCTTTTTGTGCAATCGCAAAGTCATAAACCTGCTTTACAGCAAAATCAATGTCTTGCTTCACTTGATTTGGCACTTCTGCAAGAATTCGATCAATTTCAACCGGAGACATAACGATATCTCCAGTCCATTTATCGAGGGATTTTGCATACTCTAGAACTGCAGATTCGCCATTTTTTTCTATGTTTGACAGCATCTCAGCAACAACTTGCTGCGCATTAGAGGATTCTGTTTCAGGAGTTTTAGCCGCTTTTTTTAAAAATTGAACACTCATCATCACCCTTACATTTTTAGCTGAGAATCCCCGCTGAAATTACTCCCAACGGGGACCACGATTAATTACTTCGTATTTGCCGCAAAGTCACGCAGTTTCTTATCTGCGTTTACCATCTTCATAAACTCATCGGTAACGTAGTCTTTGGCTGGAGGAACGCTAGTAAGAGCGCCAGTGCTTTGCATAAAAGCTGCTATTGCATTGAACCAGCCGTCAGCCTCTGATGTGCCTTTTGCTTGATCCATAATTCTTAGCTGCGAAGCCAAATCATAGGTTGGGCGGGTATCAAACTCTTTACGCATCGATGCCTCTGAGATACTTACGCCACCTTGCTCATAAAATTTCTTCATCATGGCAATAGCTTGTGGCTTATTCGCATTCATCCAGCTCCATGCGCGAATATAGATTGCAAGAAACTTAGCCACATTTTGCGGATTTTCTTTTGCATAATCACCACGAACAATTAGAGCGCCAGGGACAAAAGCTCCGCCATCTTTTCCGCTACAAATGACTTTTGCCCCCGCTTTTTCTTCCAGTGTATAAATATTTGGGGCCCATAAACCACCTAAATCAGCGTTACCCGAAGACATGGCAGAAATAATTTCAGCTTGACCCATATTTTTAATAGTGACATCAGACTTGGCAATGCCATACTTTTTTAAGCACGACTGCACTGCATAATCACCGGTGGAATTTGCAGTCAATACAATGGTCTGGCCTTTGATGCTTTGTGGATTTTTCGCAAATGCATCCGCTGTCTTTGCTGTTGCAAGTAATGCATTACCTGCAGACTCATCATTTGTTATGCCAATGGTTTTAATGCCGAAGCGGACATACCCCAAAACAGCAGGAACAGAGCCTGTGCCACCAACATCCCACGATTTAGAAGCTGATGCAGCAATTTGAGGTACGCCAGCTGGGAAAGTACTAAATGTTGGCTTTAATCCAAGTTCTGCCCACCAATTTTTTTCAGTGGCAACATAAAATGGTAAAGCCCAATACAGTGCCGGCTGATAACTTACCTTAATCTCAGTCAGATTCGCTTGCGCATGCGATTGCGTCGCAAGTCCTAACCCGATGATCGACCCCATTAACACACTTATTAACTTTGATTTAATCTTCATTACGTCTCCTTGGTTAAAAAAGTACCGCCTTACTTAATGCTGCTCCCTTAGTAACTTCCAAATCTGACTACGTAAATGCACAAACGAACTTAAATCCATTACATCTTCAATGCGAGCATGCTCATCCCAACGCTCATCCAGGCGGATTTTTTTAACGTCAATCACCTCCTTAATTAAGCCAGGTCGGCGTGACATTACAACCACTCGGTCAGCCAAATAGACAGCCTCCTCAACAGCGTGCGTGATAAATAAAACAGTCCTCGGATTTTTCCTGGCTAGTTTTACTAACTCCTCTTGCATGACAACCCGAGTTTGGGCATCAAGCGCTCCGAATGGCTCATCCATTAACAAAACCCCGGGGTCAAGAACGTACGCCCGTGCGATCGCAACTCTCTGCTGCATTCCGCCAGATAATTGATGTGGATAGGCTGCTTCATAACCCTCCAAGCCGACCATAGTAATTAGATTTGCAGCGCGCTTATTTCGCTCGGATTCATCCAATCCCATTGCCTTAAGGCCAAAGGTAATGTTATCCAATACTGTTTTCCACGGAAACAAGGCGAATTGTTGAAAAACAACCGCCCGATCCGGGCCCGGCGCAGTAACAATCTCTCCGCCAACTCGAATAACGCCTTTTGTTGGCGCCTCAAATCCAGCAACCATTCTCAGGCAGGTTGTCTTGCCACAGCCGGATGGACCAACAATGGCAACAAATTCTTTATCGGCAACCGTAAAGTTTGTCTCGCCAACCGCAAGAAACTCTTTACCACCTTGCGTAAACTTTTTTTCCACGCCATCAAAAACAATATTTGCCATCTTAATTTTCTCGATACTTACTAACTAATTTTTCAGTCATTCTTAAACAAACATCAATCACAAGTCCTATGATCCCAATCGCTACCATGCCGCTCATCACAATATCGGTTTGAATGCTTGCCTGGCCCTTCACCATCATGTATCCAACTCCACTCGATGCCACGATTAACTCGGCTCCAATTAAAGATTGCCAACCTAAGCCAGCTGAAATTCTGAGACCGGCCACAATGGATGGGATGGCCGCCGGAAACAAAACCTCTGCCATCAATCGAATTTTGCTTGCGCCAAGCATCTGAGCGGCTTCGATGAATTTTTTATCGACGTGAATAGCACCGCGATAGGTATTAATCAGCACTGGAGGGAATGCGCCCATAAAAATAATTAAGACTGGGCCACCGATGCCGGTTCCAAACCAAAGCGCAGCAAATGGTACCCAAGCGATAGGTGCAATAAAGCGAATGCTTTCAAAAAAAGGAGTTATCAAGCGATCTATGTTTTTGGATAATGCCATCAGCAATCCCAATGGAATACCAATTGCAATAGCCAAAATAAATCCATACAAAAATCGTTGAAAGCTCGATGCAATATGCGCCAATAATGTAAATCCTGAAAATGGCTGAGTCAGAAGTGAGCTTAATTTATCTAAAACCTCATGGGGAGCAGGTAAAAATTGTTTGGGAGTAACCTGAAGAAAAACTGCGCCATACCAAACAGATAAAAATAAACCTATTCCTAGGAGTGAATACAACATCCATTCCTGACGATTGAGGGTCTCCTGCTTCACGGCAATCGCCTCCATGGCATTGCGGATTTTTCAAGCAAACCCAATAGCTGTGTCATTAGCCATCCACAGATGGCCACACTCAGCATGCCTACCAAAATCATGGCTGGATTAATGTCTTGTGCAGCTTGGTTTAGGATTGAGCCCAGCCCCAAAGCGGCACCAACCAATTCGGCAGCTACTAAGGTTGTCCAAGATGCCTGCAAAGAAAGACGTAAACCTGAAAAAATGAGCGGCATGGCAGTTGGTATTAACACTTCTGTGTAAAAACTAAAGCGCGATACCCCTAACATCAAGGCCGCCTCCTTTTGAGCAATATCAAGTGATCGTATCCCCGTAAAGGTATTAATTGCCGAAGGAACAAATGCAGCTACAAAAATAACCATAATTTTGGCTGGATCACCAAGACCCAACCAGACTATTGCCAAAGGGATCCACGCCAATGGTGGTATTGGTCGCAATGTTAGGAAGATTGGATTAAATATAGCTTCAATTTTGCGATTGGCCCCCATAAAGATGCCCAATAACACGCCAGAAGCTGATGAAATTAGAAAGGCAGTTGTGACCAAACCAACGCTTTGCAAAACATGTTGATGCAGCTTTCCATTTCCATACCCATTGAAAGCGATCACTTTTAGTGACGCCCATGCATCCGAGGGCGATGGAAAGCGCATCGGGGAAATGAGACCAAACCATTGGGTTATAGAAAGCCAAATAAGGCCAACTGCCAGCAGAAAGAGAGTGTAGAAAAAAAGCTTTTTCAGAATTTCATTACCCAGTAGAATAAATGTAAGCGCTTTCATTCTAATATCAAAAAAGACTGAAAAATAGAGAATTTATACATCATGAGATCAGTGAAAACCCTAGCAAAAACAAGCGTAACCATCGATCAGGTTGCAAAATTGGCTAAGGTCTCAACTGCTACGGTGTCAAGAGCTCTCAATAACCCAACTGCTGTCAGCGATGAGCTAAAAAAGAATATCTATCGCATTATTGACAAGCTAGGCTATATCCCCAATGCTGGCGCAAGATCCTTAATGCTGAAGCGATCGGGCTCAATTGGGGTAATCGTACCAACCCTTGATCACGCCATCTTTGCACAAGGACTGGCAGAATTTCAGCGGCAGCTAAGCGAAGCGGGATATCAAATGCTCGTTGCAAGCACCAACTACGATCCAGATATCGAAAGCCAACAAGTTCGAAACCTTCTCCTTCAAGGAGTTGAGGGAATCGCCATGTTTGGCTCCAGTCAAAAATTAGAGCTCATACGCCTACTGAAAACAAGGCGACTCCCTTATATCCATATTGGCACGTTAAGCCCTCCTTTAAATGGATATACAGCTGGATTTGATAATAAAAAGGCAATCCAACTTGGTGTGGAGTACCTTCTGCAGGTTGGGCATAAAAATTTTGGAATGATTGCAGGCCAAACAGCAAATAATGATCGCGCAAGGGATCGCGTTGATGGAGTATGTGAGCTCCTCAAGAGCCATCGAATTACTTTAGAAAAGAAATCCATAATTGAGGTGCCCTATCAGATTGAGGATGCACGATTTGCTTTAAAAAAATTACTTCAAATTAATCCTAAAATAAGTGCAGTAGTCTGTGGCCAAGATATTCTTGCGGTTGGCGCCCTATTGGAAGCTCAAGATAAAAAAATAGAAGTCCCTAAAAAACTTTCAATTATTGGCTTTGACGATCTTGAATTAACTCGCCATCTAAGTCCAAGTCTTTCAACTATTCGCGTTGATTCAATTGGCATGTGGTCGAAAGCGGCACATCACCTCATATCGCAAATCGAAGGATTGGCGCGATTACCGAGGAAAATTAATGTGGAAGTTAGCTTAGTTATACGTGACTCAACTACCAATATTGGCAAAAAAATGGTCCTTGAAAAATAAACTATTTCTTATTCGTTTTTCCGCATACGAAACAAACCTTTTATAAAGCCTCTTGATAGATCGCAACCGCATCCTTAAAAGTGATTTCCCTTGGACTATTCATTAGTAGGCGTGTTTGCAGCATTGCATCTTTCGCTAACTGGTCAACATCATAAGCATCAATACCAACGTCAGTCATGCGCTGTGGCAGCCCCAAATCTCCTGCAAGCCCGCCCATATAATCCGCTAATTGATAGGCCTGCTCCTGACTAGACCCTTGAAGACCCGGATTAATAATCCGCCCGAGCTCTGCATACATTTCATGGGCAACTTCCACGTTAAAACGCATCACCGGACCCAATACAAGTGAATTTGATAAGCCATGTGGCACATGAAAACGAGCGCCTATGGGATATGCCAGGGCGTGCACCCCTGCAACCGGCGCGTTTGCAAAAGCCATGCCCGCGAGACAGGCGCCGAGCAGCATGTTTTCACGGGCCACAATATCATCCCCGCGCATGACTACCTGATGAAGATTGCTCGATAACAGTCTCAATGCTTCTTTTGCTATGCAATCTGCCATTGGATTCTTTAAATGCTTTGTAGTGAAGGCCTCAATTGCATGCACCATAGCGTCAATTCCCGTGGCGGCAGTAACATGGGCAGGCAATCCAAGCGTTAACTCTGCATCCAGCAGCGCTAAGTCAGGCAATAAATATGGTGATAAAACACCCTTCTTTTCACTCTCGCTAACCGTTACGACCGAACTTTTGGTTACCTCAGAGCCTGTGCCTGCAGTGGTGGGCACCAAAATCAATGGCAGGCGTGGGCCTTTAACTTTATCTATTCCATAGATATCTTCCAGCCTCTCTTTACCAAGCGCTAATAATGCAACCAACTTGGCTACATCCATTGAGCTACCGCCACCAAATCCAACAATGTAATCTGACTTGCAATTTTGAGCTGCTTTTATCGCCTTTTCGATCACAGAAATTGAGGGGTCAGCCTGAACCTCTGAATAAACTTGATAATGCAGGCCTAGCGACTTAAATTTGAGTAAAGCAGAGTCTAAAAGTCCCGCCGATAGAACGCCGGGATCTGTAACAATGAAAACCGAACTTCCGTTGCGATCTTGAATAAACTTCGCAAGATCAGATGATCCGCCTCTTTTTACAATAATTGATTTAGTGGAATGAAAGTCAAATTGCATAAACCAATCCTTTGATTAACGATACGCTTGGAATCAATCATAATGTCTGAGCCGGTTAATCGTAACAAACTCTCATCATTTAATGAGTTTTACTTTGGCACGTTTAATACTCAAACCCAATTAATGTCAACGTAGATAGTATTACAAAGAAAGGTCGGCAATCACGGGGGCGTGATCAGAGGGCTGCTCCCAGGTGCGCGGCTCTTTATCGATCCGGCTAGCAACGCAGCACTCCTTGAGCGCTTCACTTAGGAGGACGTGGTCGATACGCATGCCGGCATTGCGCCGAAAACCCATCATGCGGTAGTCCCACCAGCTAAATGCTTTTGGCGCCTGCTCAAACATCCTGAATGAGTCCGTAAGTCCAAGTTGAATAAGATCTTGAAAGGCGCCACGCTCTTCTGGTGATACCAGATTTTGCCCAACCCACTTGGCCGGCTCATGCACATCGCGATCTTCGGGGGCAATATTGAAATCGCCCAATAAAGCCAAGCGCGGATGGCTATTGAGCTCGGTCTTTAGCCAAGCATGCAATGCATTTAGCCACGCTAACTTATATTGAAACTTGTCGCTATCGGGAGATTGGCCATTGGGAAAATAAGCGGAGATCAAACGCATAGGCTGCTTACCCTTAAAGCAGACTGTCGCAGCCAGAGTGCGCTGCTGCTCATCCTCAAAACCCGGAATATTGCGTACCGTCTTTATAAAGGCAGTATCGCTATCCGCAGCAATCGATGCTAAGGCGGCACGGCGCAATAGGATGGCTACGCCGTTATAGGTCTTTTGGCCCGCAGCAAGGCTGATGTAGCCAGCCGCTTCAAACTCCGCATGCGGATACTTATCGTCCGTTAGTTTGAGCTCTTGTAAGCAAAGTGCATCGATTGGCGTATGGGCTTTTTCTTGGGACTCGAGCCAGCGCAATACCTGCGGCAGCCTGACCTTAATCGAATTTACATTCCAAGCAGCAATCCGCGTTACATCAGTCATCGATACCCAATTCATGTAATTTACGAGTAATGGTATTACGGCCAATTCCTAAACGCTGCGCCGCTTCTACGCGCCGTCCACGAGTCACCTCCAATGCCGCTTGCAATACCGCCTTTTCAAAGCGCGAGGTCAATGCGTCAAATACATTTTTGTGACCTTCTTGCAGCATTTTAACGGCGAGCCGTCCAAGGCCACTTTCCCAGTCGCCTGACACACTGCGTTGCGTTGTGATGACAGTGCCACCCTGCTCCTCGGCTTGTACTGATTCGACCATGCCGCTATGCGCATCCAAATCCGCTGGTAAATCACTGACCCCAATTTCAGCAGCGGGCGACATGACGGTGAGCCAATGGCACAGGTTTTCCAATTGGCGCACATTACCGGGAAACGGTTTTTCTGAAATGACTTTAATGGCTTCATCGGACAAACGCTTTGGCTCTACGCCCAGTGCCTTGGCGCAGTGCTGCATAAAATGCCGAGCCAGAACTGGAATATCCTCAGTACGTTCACGCAATGCCGGCAAACGCAGTCGAATCACGTTTAATCGATGCAATAAATCTTCCCGGAATAGCCCAGTCGCTACACGTGCTTCTAAATTTTGATACGTCGCAGCAATAATGCGGACATTAGCTCGAATCGGATCATGCCCGCCGACGCGATAAAAATGACCGTCGGTTAAGGCGCGTAGTAAGCGGGTTTGCAAATCAAATGGCATATCACCGATCTCATCGAGAAACAGGGTGCCGCCGTCGGCTTGCTCAAAACGCCCCCGACGCATGGTTTGGGCCCCTGGGAATGCGCCGCGCTCATGGCCAAATAGTTCAGCCTCTAAGAGGTCTTTTGGAATAGCAGTGATATTGAAGGCAACAAAAGGGCTTTTGGCCCGAGGGCTGTGTTTATGCAGCGCTCTGGCAACGAGCTCCTTTCCGGTGCCCGACTCACCCGTAATTAGAACCGTTGCGTGGGATTGCGCCAAACGGCCGATCGATCGAAAGACCTCTTGCATTGCAGGCGCTTGCCCAATAATCTCAGGTGTTTCTTGCTGCCAATAGCGCGGCTCTTTTGCCGCAGGTTGAGATCGTTCACTTTCCCCGATTGCCCTGCGAATTAACTCAATCGCTTTTTCGAGATCAAACGGCTTTGTTAGGTACTCAAACGCCCCACCCTGAAACGACGACACCGCCGAATCCAAATCAGAATAGGCAGTCATCACAATCACGGGTAAATTGGGGTGACTAGCCTTAACGTGTTGCAGCAAATCGAGACCATTACCCCTCGGCATCCGAATGTCGGAAATCAAAATCTGCGGCGACTCGTTTTCAAGCGCGTTGAGAACATCGTTTGGATTAGTAAAACTGCGGTGAGATAAACCCTCCCGAGTCAATGCCTTTTCCAGAACCCAACGGATCGATTGATCGTCGTCCACAATCCACACTGATTTGCTCATGCTGATAACTCCTGCTTGCGATACGGTATCTGAATATGAAAATCCGTCTTACCTGGCTGACTTTCACAGGCAATAAATCCCTGATGCTGCTGTACAAATGTTTGCGCCAAGGTAAGGCCTAGACCACTCCCCCCTTCACGGCCACTCACTAATGGGAAGAAGATGCGATCGCGGATTTCATCCGGAATACCGGGGCCGTTGTCAATCACATGCAAATCCAAGGCAAGCTTGTAGCGCTGCTTTGCAATCGTTACCGAACGGGCTACGCGGGTACGAAACTCAATCACCGCAGTGCCGCGACGTATTTCTTCGGATAAGGCTTGGGCAGCGTTATGGGCGATATTGAGGATCGCCTGAATCAGCTGTTCTTTGTCGCCAATAATGTCTGGCAAGCTCGTGTCATAGTTGCGAATAATGCGCAATCCACTCGGAAACTCAGCGAGCACCAAACTGCGCACGCGCTCTAAGGACTCATGCACATTAATGAGCTCGGTTGTATGGGCCCGGCGATGCGGCGCTAATAAACGATCGACCAGAGTCTGCAGGCGATCGGATTCTTTAATGATGACTTGGGTATATTCCCGCAAGCCTTTTTCTGGGAGCTCGAATTCCAACAGCTGAGCCGCGCCACGAATACCGCCCAAGGGGTTTTTAATCTCATGCGCTAAATTGCGCATTAACTGCTTATTGGCCTCGACCTGCTGGGTCACACGCTCATCACGCTCGCTGCGCAACTGCTGATCGAGCGGGAACCATTCCATCAGCAAGAGGTCTGGGTCCTCCAATAAGGCAATGACCACATGTGCTGGAACTGCGTCGTAGTGGATAGTATTTGGGAACACATGCAGGATCATCTCTTGACGTTGGGCTGTGGTAATGTTGTTCGCAACCTCATCAATCATTTCATTCAGAGCTGGATTATCGGCAAACAGTTCGCCGAGCAAATGACCCACAAGGGACTTTCGGGAAAGATCGAGCGCAGACTCAGCTGCAGGGTTGGCGTAAAGCAAATGCTTCGTCTTGCCATCAAAAATAATGACGGCATTGGGTAGCTGATCAAGCAAGTTCGGAACAAAAGGGGCAGCCGAAGCTGCCCCTTTGAACGAATTGCGCAATACACCTGCGCTCAAGGATTACTCCTGCAATTAAAGTGAGTAGTACATGTCAAATTCGATGGGGTGAGTCGTCATACGGAAACGAGTAACCTCTTCCATCTTCAAATCAATGTACGCATCTAACATCGAATTAGTGAACACACCACCACGGGTTAAGAATTCACGATCCTTATCCAAGCAATCCAAGGCCTGATCTAAGCTGTGGCATACGGTTGGGATCTTTGCATCTTCCTCTGGTGGCAAGTCATACAAATTCTTATCAGCAGCTTCGCCTGGATGAATCTTGTTCTGTACGCCGTCCAAACCAGCCATTAATAGCGCTGAGAAGCACAAGTATGGGTTGGCCAATGGATCTGGGAAGCGAGTTTCAATACGGCGACCTTTTGGATTCGATACGTGCGGAATACGAATCGAAGCTGAACGGTTACGCGCAGAGTAAGCGAGCTTCACTGGAGCCTCAAAGCCGGGAACCAAACGCTTGTACGAGTTGGTACCTGGATTGGTAATAGCGTTCAGTGCGCGGGCATGCTTAATGATGCCACCAATGTAGTACAAGGCGAATTCAGAAAGACCGGCATAGCCGTTACCAGCAAACAAGTTCTCACCATTCTTCCATACGGACTGGTGTACGTGCATACCGGAACCATTGTCGCCAACGATTGGCTTAGGCATAAAGGTGGCGGTCTTGCCATAGGCATGGGCTACGTTCTGCACTACATACTTCTGCCAAATGGTCCAGTCAGCGCGCTGAGTGAGTGTGCTGAACTTGGTACCTAATTCGTTTTGGCCTTGGCCAGCAACTTCATGGTGATGCACTTCAACTGGAATGCCCATGGACTCCAAGATCAAACACATTTCAGAACGCATGTCCTGGAAGGTATCAACCGGAGCTACTGGAAAGTAACCGCCCTTTTTGCCTGGACGATGGCCGGTATTGCCGCCTTCAATCTCAGCAGACGATGACCAAGGGGCTTCTTCCGAATCAATCTTAACGAAGCAGCCCTTCATATTGTCGCCCCAGCGGACGCCGTCAAAAATGAAGAACTCGGGCTCTGGACCAAAGTAAGCAGTATCACCTAGTCCGGTACCTTTTAAATACGCTTCAGCGCGCTTAGCGATCGAACGGGGATCACGATCGTATCCTTTGCCATCGGATGGCTCAATCACATCGCAGGTGATTACCAGGGTTGGCTCTTCATAGAATGGATCGATGTAGGCTGCAGTCGGATCTGGCATCAACAACATATCGGATGCTTCAATACCCTTCCAGCCGGCAATCGAGGAGCCGTCAAATGCATGGCCACTTTCGAACTTATCTTCATCGAAATGCGAGATGGGCACGGTCGTGTGTTGCTCCTTGCCTTTGGTATCTACAAAGCGAAAATCAACAAAGGTGCACTCTTTTTCTTTTACCAACTTCATTACGTCTGCGACGGTTTTTGTCATGCAAATCTCCTCAATAAGTGAAACAAATTCTGTAATCGTTGGCATGCCCTGATGGTGCACACAACATCCATTCGATGTATGCAATGTATCGAAAGCGAACCGCTTGAATAGCTATTATTGCACTAGTACAGTGCCAAAAAAGGGGTGTCACACCCATTTTTGCACCAATTTAGTGCTTAATAAGGTCGTAAATTAGGTAATTAAGGGATTCCGTTCCTTGGCGAAGAGCGTCCCATGCCAAGTGCACCGCATCGGCGCGACCTTTCACGCCTAGTTCAATATGGCGCCGGGCATAAACACCGCCCCGTACCGGATCTCCTACCGATGGCAAGCTAAAGACTTTGACGCCCTCAAAGCGACGCTCAATCTCCTCCATCAGGGGTGTTAGCCGGGATTCAATCCCCTCGGGGACGATAAAACTTTTTTCCAACCAGTTTTCTTGATGAAACAAATGGGAATAATGGTGATCAAGACACCACGCCATCATCGGCGCCGCCATTACCGGAAAACCAGGGAAAAAATGGTGCTCCTGAATCCGAAATCCCGGAATCTGGTTATAGGGGTTGGGAATGATTTCACAGCCCGCCGGAAACTCTCCCATCTTAAAGCGATGCTGATTCTCGGCAAGGGACAAATCGGCCTTAGCAGCGTCGCCCTCTGCCATTGCAATGATGCGATTGGCAATCAAGGCCTTGGCTTGCGGATGCAACTCGATCTCTAAGCCCAGTGCCTTAGCGGCACTTACGCGTGTATGGTCATCAGGGGTAGCGCCAATGCCGCCGGTACTAAAGACAACATCGCCACTAGCAAAGGTTTCTTTCAGGCATTGCACAATTTGGTCTGGGTCATCGCTCACATACCGGGCCCACGATAAAGTCAAGCCTCGCTCCTGTAGTAACTCAATCATTTTGCCGAGGTGTTTATCAGCGCGACGGCCGGACAGAATCTCATCACCAATCACAATTAAACCGAAGCGTCGTGCGGGCTGCTTATCCATGGCAGTCATTTACGATACCTCCATATCAATAACAGCATGCTCCACCTTCGGCGTTTTGGCCTCTTCCGTTGCGCGCAATTCTTTAAGGGCACCCAGCAAGAAATGGGAAAACCACAGTGCAGCAAAGACAAAGATGATGGAGTAAACCCAGAGCGCCACAAAGCTCACAAAGGGGAATAAGACCAAAGCCAGTGCAGACGTTGCCCAAAAGAACGTAGGTACCGCACCCAGCATACCGGCTGCAACGCCCATACCCAATAGCTCCCAACGATAGCGCTCGAGCAAGGTATCGCGCTCAGCAGTGGTGGCATGTTTCAGTAAGACGTCATACGACATTAAGCGCATGGTTAACCAGCCCCATAACAAGGGCGGCAATATGGCCACTAGAGGTGGCACCCACCAGACTGGCAGCGTCAGCATGATTAAAGCCAAGCAAATCAGGGCAGACCAAATGGTGTAGAAAAAACTACCGATCATGCTGCCCTTACCTAGCGCCTGGATACCCTGATAGGTTCCCTGCCGCATCACACTAGAGACGATCGCTGGAACGGTTGAAAAAGCGATATAGACCAACAAGCTAGTGGCGATTAAGGGGATTAAGAGCATCACCAAAAACAAAGGGGCAACCCAAGCACGGGCTTCATCCAGGCCAACCCAAGTTAATACCGTTTGAATCCAGCTCGTAAAAATGGAGGTGGTTAAAAACACCCGCAGCATATCCAGTGCAGGAGACCAAATTAACCAAATCACAATTCCCCAAAGAATCGACACAATCAAAAAAGGTCGAAAACTAAGCCAGAGCATGCGGGGATGCATCGTACCGACCATGGCCAAACCAAGGGAACGAAATACGTTTTGAACTCCTTGCATTCGCTTACTTTCGCTTGAGGTGGAATAAATGAAGATAGGCATGGCGCAATCCTTGCCACTGCTGTGTCCAAATTGAATTGGGCACAGTCACGCCACGTACACCTGTGGGATAAACCGCGCTTGGGAATACTGCTGTTTTAAACAGCATGTCCCACCACGGAAATAGAACACCAAAGTTACAGCCGCCCAACACACCCGCCTTACCTTTAGCCTCATGCCCATAGCCAACGGCGTGGTGCATGCGATGAAACATCGGTGAAATCAAAAAATAGCGTCCAATGCCTAAGTGAATTTTTAGATTCGCGTGCTGCCAACTTTCGATCAACTGACCCACCACCACCAAAAAGACAAACTGACTTGGGGGCACGCCAAACAGTAAGGCAAAAAATGCAAAGACCAAGGCATGCATGATGTCATCCACAACATGATTGCGGTCATCTGACCAGGCATTCATGGCGACTTGACTGTGGTGCAAGGTATGCAATTGCCACCACCACTGAAATCGATGGGAGGCACGGTGATAGACATATTCGACCAAGTCCAGCATCACGAGGTAAATGCAAAAGCTCACTAGCGGAATGGTAGTAACGCCCGGCCACCAATCTTCCACATTGAGTCGCTCAAAGCGCCAGTCATGCAAAACCGATTGCATCTGGAAAAATAGTCCAGAGAACGCAAAGAAAATGAATACTTGAAAAAAGCCCAATCGATGAAAGAGCGTATAGGCCACATCGGGCCACTTGGCTTTGACGTGCGCACCTTGATTCTCAGCTGGATTGACTCGCTCCCAGGTCCGCAACACCAGCACAATGATGGCAATCTGCAGCACGCCCAGCATAAACCACTCAACACCGTCGTAGGCATCTTCAGCCAATCCAATTAAATTAAATTGAAACAAGAGAGGCTCGACGACATGCCGATAGAGGCTCTCGTGCACTTCGCCATATAGGCGAGTAATGGTTAAATCAGAATCGACCGAACTCATGCTGGTTTTGCCTTCGCTGGACTTACAGGAAGCACATCAAAGCAGTAGCCTTTGCGTTTCCAGCCCTCAATCAGAGGCTCTAAAACAGCCGGAGCCCAAGCATCTTTGCGCGACCAAATACCCAAATGCGCCATCGTAATGTCACCTGGCTTGACCGATTGCAAGGCCTTTTCGAAAAGCACTTTATTCGGGAACTTTTCCGAACTCAATTCATCACCTAAAAATCCGGCGGGTGCCCAGCCAATGTGGCGATATCCACACTGCTCCGCCATAGCAAGCAAGCGTGGTGATGTCTTGCCACCGGCAGCACGCCAAATCGGATCCAAAGGTCGACTGCTCAGCTCCTGAAAACGGGTGTTCACCCGATTAATCTCCGCACAGACTTCAGCGCCATTCATGGATTTGACTTGTTTGGCGTTGGCGCCGAACTCCGGTTTCATTTGCACCCGGGCATCGCCAGATGCATTCTCTGGGACATCCTTCAAAAAATAAACATGATCATAGGTATGGCTACCAAAGCGGTGCCCTTCTTTGACTCGCTCTTGCCAAAAGGATTTCCAGCCATCATCCAATGAGTAGTCGCCGCGAAAGGTTTTTTCATTGGCCAAAAAGAAGGTAGCTTTGACTTGTTGCCGATTCAAAATTGCAGCCACCGTTTCGGCTACTGCCATATTGCCAGTATCAAAGGTAAGATAAATCGGCTTTTGACAGACCTTTGCCTGAGCAAGGCTCGCTCCCAATAGAGAGGCTACGGCAAACGATAAACAAAAAAGGGGCCTAGTCGAGAAGCGCATGCGATGCATTACTCCCAAGGCGCGCGTGGGTGAAAGAAAATACCATGGGGAGATTTACCAACGGGGATGACGCTGACTAATTTCATGGTTGGCACATCAATCACACCGGCTTTGCGCGCAAATCGAAAGGTGACCCACAATTGCTTACCATCGGGCGTTAATTCCATATCGTCCGGCCCCGCTGGCAAGCCAGTGATATCGCCCACCTTTTCCAGGGTCTGCATATTAATCAGCGAAATGCTGGAAGCAATGCGGTTTGTCACAAAAACGTGCTTGCGATCGCCTTGCGGCCTAAAGTTATGCGCGCCTTTGCCGGTAAAGATCTTTTTCACTTCGCGGCGATTACGCCAGTCGATCACTTGCACATAGTCACCGCCGGTAATACCCACTAAAAGGTATTGATCTCCTGGCGTCATCCACAGTCCAGCAGGAGCTGGCCCGGTTGGTATCTTCCATAACAAGGTCTGATTAACTAAATCGATCACGGCAAGATCGTTAGAATCCTGCATCGTCACAAATGCGAGCTTGCTATCCGCGGTGAATGCAATGTGACTTGGTGTTTTGCCAACAGCAATCGTTTTGGCTAACTTTAAATCAGCTCCGTTCGCAGCATAGATATCAACGCGGTCTAAACGGTTTGCTGCAGTAATGAACCAGCGGTTATCGGGAGAGTAACCAATGTGATACGGATCGATAATTTTCGGAATACGTCCGGTGACCTCGCCGGTCAATGGATTCATCAAGGCAATATCATTCCCGACTGCGTTAGCAACGAGCAAGGTTTTTTCGTCTGGCGTCAACATGACGTGATGCGGTTCCTTGCCGATGGGTATGGTTTTGGTAACCGTGCGGGTTTTCATGTCGACTAGACTCACACTAGCATCCCCCGAATTTAATACAACCGCTAGCGTGGGCTCAGCCGGCTTGGAGGCCTGAGCCACTCCGAACAACAGGGAAGTGGCCATAAAAGCGACTGCTGACCTCAAAGTAGCTTGAAAAAATACGGGTATTTGCACGTCAATGGCCTGTTTACTAAGAAAGTTGGATATACCCTCTATTGTAAGCAGTTTGTGGCTTAACGCAGGCTTGCAAAGACCTTTTCGAGGCGCTTTAAAGACATCGGGGTTGGGGTTTTGAGCTCCTGCGCAAACAGGGCCACACGGAGCTCCTCCAGTTGCCAACGAAAATCCCGCAAGCCCGGATCATCCTGCATTGCATAGGATGCGCCCTTATTGCCGTGGAGGCGCTTTTGCCATGGCCTAGCCAGCGACTCCCAGTCGCGCTGGCACTGCGCATCCCGTGCTGGGTTCGTACGCATCTTTTCAATGCGCAGTGCAATCGCCTTGAGGTACCTTGGCAAATGCACCAGCTGCGCATAGGGAATTTCCACCAACATTTTCGGGAAAATCAGACCCTGAATTTGCTCGCTCATATCCGCATGAGCAGTTTGCGAAATAGCCTTTGCCTGTGCCATTTTTTTCTGCGTCTCGGCATGGGCCTCTAGCGCGGCCAAAGTGTGGCGAGCGATTTCATGGGCAATTAAGGTCAAGCGCGGCTTCCCACTGCTGACCCGCTCCGCGAACTCCTCGGCACTGCTTGGTAGCGGATCTTGCATGAAGGCGCGCTCCAATGCCAGCTGCAGTATCTGCTCAATGAATTGATCCACCTGGCCAATATTGATAAACAGTAAGCCAATTTCCCGGATGCCTGGCATCTGTTTTTGCAAGGCCTTCAGCGTATCTTTTTGACTAATGGCGAACAAGCGACGTAAACCCTGCCAATGCACCTTACGTGCTTCAATCAAATCATCAAATACCTCAAGGTCGACTGCATCACCGCGATCTACTAAAGCGGGATAGCCAAACAAGGTTTTGTTTCCCTTTTGAATCTCTAGCGTCTCGGGCAAGGGGCCAAAACCCCATTGGCGATAACCGCCAGTGACTGCGGTTGCAGGGGCATTGCTCGAGGGCGCATTGGTCTTTTTGCTGTCCGCCTGCATCACCTCGGACGTCACGGTTTCTTGTGCTACTGCCTGAAAGGCACTGCGGGCCTCTTGACCATACTCGGCGCGCAAGCGCGATAAATTACGCTCCAGCTCGAGTTGACGCCCGTGCTCATCCACCAAGCGAAAGTTCATGGCACAGTGGGCCGGCAATGCCTCGGGACGAAAGTCGGTCCGCTTGAATTCCAGGCCATTCTCCTTGCGTAAATCCGTAATCAAGGCATCCATGTAATCACCCACACCAAATTGCTTGGCATCCGTTACGCGCTGCATAAAGCCTTTGGCGTAATCGGGCAAGGGTACGCAGTGACGTCGCAGTTTTTGAGGCAGGGATTTAAGTAATAAGAGGGTTTTTTCCTCACACATGCCGGGGACGAGCCACTCGCAGCGGCGACCATCAATTTGATTCAGTACCGTCAAGGGAATCACTAAGGTCACGCCATCTTTCACGCTACCCGGCTCAAAATGGTAAGTAAGGCTGAGGTTGCTGCCGCCCATGCTTAGGGTTTTTGGATAGCGATCAACTGTAATGCCGGCAGCCTCGTGGCGCATTAAATCGGCTTTATCTAAGCGTAAGCTTGCTTCTGCATCCGCTGTCTTTTGCAGCCAAGCCTGCATACCTGATCGACTAAATACATCACTGGGTAAGCGACTTTCATAAAAAGCAAAAAGTAGCTGCTCATCCACCAATACATCGGGGCGGCGGGAACGATGCTCTAAGGCCTCAATCTCCCGAATTAACTTGCGGTTATGCCAAAAGAACCCAAAGCAACTGGGGTAGGTTTTTTTACTGAGCGCCTCTAACTCTTTTTCTTGAGCGAGGGTTTCCATACGGCCAAATAGCTCGGCGCCCACCAAGGCCTGCTGGATAAATAACTGGCGGGCTTCCAGCGCATCATGGGGTGCAAAGCGCACTTTTCGGCCATGGTAAATCGGCAATCCATACAGGGTGCCCCGCTCAAACGCCATGATCTCACCCTGGCGGTTATCCCAAAATGGATCGCTCAAGGATTTAACTAAGCGGTGCGCAGCAACCTTCTCAACCCATTGGGGTTCGATTTTCGCAATCGTTCGTGCATACAAACGGCTGGTCTCCTGCAACTCCCCTGCCAAAATCCAGGCGCCCGCTTTTTTGCCTAAGGTGGAGCCCGGCCAAATATGGGGACGAATACCGCGCGCGCCTAAATAGGAGCCGGCATGCGGGCCACGCTCTTCCTCTTCTTTCTTTGCCACATGACCCAGTAAGCCGGTCAGCAAAGCCAAGTGAATTTGCTCATAGGTAGCAGGCAGGCCGTTTTCTTTCCAGCCTTTTTCGCCAAGCATAGTGTGTAGCTGCCCATGTACATCGCGCCACTCACGCAGTCGCCGTGGTGATAAAAACTGACTGCGGCAGCGATTTTCGAGCTGGCGATTGCTTTGCTTATGCGTTAACGCATCGTGATACCAATCCCAGAGTTTTACAAAACTCAGAAACTCAGACTTCTCGTCTTTAAAGAGGAGATGGGCTTGATCGGCTGCGGCCGCTTGATCCATGGGGCGCTCGCGCGGATCTTGGGTAGCCAAAGCAGCAGCAATAATCGTTACTTCGCGCAAAGCATGATGCTCGCGCGCCGCCAGCAAGATTCGACCAATACGCGGATCTAGCGGCAAATCAGCCAGCGCCTTACCCGTATTCGTTAAGGTAAAGGTATTGTTTTCCCCTTCGGTATCAATCGCGCCAAGCTCATCGAGCAATTGAATGCCGTCGGCGATTGCACGACCCAGCGGCCGATCAATGAATGGAAAGTCTTGAATATTCGAGAGGCGCAGTGCACTCATTCGCAAGAGGACGGCAGCCAATGAGCTGCGCAGAATCTCAGGATCAGTAAAGCGGGGTCGTGCTTCAAAATCGGCTTGGCTATAGAGCCGGATGCAAATGCCATCCGAAACCCGGCCGCAGCGCCCCGCCCTTTGATTGGCAGCCGCTTGTGAAATCGGCTCAATTTGTAACTGCTCGACCTTATTGCGATACGAGTAGCGCTTCACGCGTGCTAGGCCGCTATCAATCACATAGCGAATATTAGGAACAGTCAATGAAGTTTCAGCAACGTTGGTGGTCAAAATAATGCGGCGGCCATTACCCGGCTGAAACACCCGTTCTTGCTCCGCAACCGACTGACGCGCAAAGAGCGTAAGTACATCGGGATGAAAGCGGCTTTGCAAAACAGAATCTTTTCTGAGGGTCTCGGCACAATCCCGAATCTCCCGCTCCCCCGGCAAGAAAACCAACACATCACCCGAACCAGAGGCGCCCACACTCCAGACTTGCGTCACTGCCTGCGCCACTGCATCGGGCAAATCCATCGCTTCTTTTTTTGCGTCTAACTCGAGTGGTGCATAGCGCTGCTCCACCGGAAACAGCCGGCCACTCACCTCAATCACCGGCACTGGTTTAGAGCCAATCGTAAAGTGCTGCGAAAAACGCTGCGCATCAATCGTGGCTGAGGTGATGATGATCTTCAGATCAGGACGCTTGGGCAATAGTTGGCGCAGATAGCCGAGTAAAAAATCAATGTTGAGGCTGCGTTCATGGGCCTCATCAATGATGATGGTGTCATAGGCCTTGAGCAGTGGGTCGCGCTGGGTTTGCGCCAGCAAGATGCCATCGGTCATGAGTTTGATCGAGGCGCTTGTGGTCGTCTTATCTGCAAAGCGGATTTGATAACCCACATCCTGACCCATGGGCGTTCCGAGCTCATGGGCGATGCGCTTGGCGGTTGCCGTAGCGGCAATACGTCGGGGCTGGGTGTGGCCAATCAAGCGGCCGCCATTCATGATCCCGCGGCCGAGCTCCAAACAAATCTTCGGTAACTGCGTGGTTTTGCCCGAACCAGTCTCGCCGCAAACGATCACCACCTGATTAGAGCGCAGCGCCTCCATAATGACTTCACGCTGACCCGAGACCGGCAATTCCTCCGGAAAGCGGATCGCGATCCGCCTAGAGCCGCCACTAATTGTGTTGGAAGCAGGCACAGCATCGGATTTTGATTGGTTTATCGGCGGCATCACCCTATAATTTTCTCACTATGGCAGCTAGCACACCGAACTCCCCCGCAAAATCGCCCCCCGAGAGCGAAACTCCAGGCAACTTCCCTTTTGTGGGCTGGCTCAGAGACGTCGCCCCCTACATTCATAGCTTTCGAGAAAAGACCTTTGTGATCGCCTTTGCGGGCGAACTGGTTCAGGAAATTGGCTTAGAGCGGATCATTGAAGACATTGCTATGTTGCATGCCATGGGCATGCGGATCGTCTTGGTTCATGGCATTCGTCCCCAGATTGAAGAGCAGCTGACCCTACGCCAGATCAAGAGTCAGTTTGGGCAGGGCCACATGAACGGCTACCGCATTACGGATGCAGCCGCACTCGAGTGCGTCAAAGAGGCGGCTGGTGAACTGCGCCTGGATATTGAGGCTGCCTTTAGTCGCGGCCTCCCGAATACCCCAATGGCGGGCTCGCGTATTTCAGTGATCTCGGGAAACTTCATTACGGCCATGCCCTTTGGCGTAGTCGATGGGGTGGATTTTGTTCACACCGGTCTCGTCCGCAAGGTTGACTCAGTCTCCATCAAACTCTCGCTCGATAGCAATAAGATTGTCTTGCTCTCCCCATTGGGCTTTTCACCAACGGGGCAGGCATTCAATCTGTCTTTTGAGGACGTTGCCGTTTCCACGGCTGCTGCCCTCAAAGCAGATAAGATTGTGTTCTTAACACCCTACTCAGGCCTTCATGATGAAGCCGGCGACTTAATTACCGAGCTGTCCTTGGCGCAGATGCAGGAATACATCAGCAGCCATCCCGAAATCCCTTCGGGCATGAAAGCTTTGCTGACCTTGTCCGGAAAAGCAATTAAGGCTGGCGTCAGCCGCGTGCACTTCTTGCCCTGCAACCGCGATGGCGCATTGCTCGAAGAACTCTTTACCCACGATGGCGTTGGCATGATGCTTGCCTCTTCCGGCATTGAGAATTTGCGCGAAGCAAACCAGGACGATGTCGGCGGCATTTTGCAATTAACCATGCCCCTCGAAGAAGAAGGAATACTCGCTGCCCGTGGTCAAGACGTGATTGAGCGTGACATCGATCGCTTCTCCGTCATCGAGCATGACCGGGTGCTATTCGGTTGCGCCGCTCTGTTCCCCTTCCCTAACGGGATTGGTGAGCTCGCCTGCTTAGTAGTTGATCCAGACGTACAAGGCTCGGGCGATGGCGAGCGTTTGCTCAAGCGCATTGAAGCCAGGGCAAAAAAAGAAGGCATTAAAAAACTGTTTGTTCTGACAACCCGTACCGAACATTGGTTTTTAAAGCGCGGCTTCATGCGCTCCAGCGTGGATGATTTGCCCGAAGAGCGCAAACAAATTTATAACTGGGATCGCAAGTCGATGGTCTTGACCAAAAACTTGACATAATGCAAGTTCAACTTTTTAGTATTCACTGATTGCATTTAGAAAGGTTTACGCAATGGCACGGATGGTTCAATGTATTAAGCTCAATAAAGAAGCCGAGGGAATGGACTTTGCACCCCTTCCAGGCGATCTGGGCAAAAAACTCTGGCAGGAAGTCTCTAAAGAGGCATGGGCTGGCTGGTTAAAACACCAAACCATGTTGATCAATGAGAACCGCCTCAATATGGCCGATCCTCGTGCGCGCCAGTACCTGTTAAAGCAAGTGGAAAAATACTTCTACGAAGGCGGGGCCGATGCTGCTACGGGCTACGTACCACCCAGCGCCTAAGCTGCCTAAGCTACCTAAGTAAGACCGCTTCGATTGCAAAAGGACCGCTCAGCGGTCCTTTTTTTATTGACTGACTTGTTGATTATCTAAATGCTCACGAAAAATCGATGCGCTTAACACCATTCGCGCCGCCAACAAACAGCACATCTGCCTTTTGACGCGCAAATAAGCCGACGGTTATTACACCTGGAATTTGGTTGATCTCGGATTCCAATTCAACTGGGTCGTTAATGCTGAGGCCGGCCACATCGATAATCCAGCCGCCATTGTCAGTCACAAAAGGATCCGAAGTGCCCGCCATCAGTCGCAAGCGTGGACTGCCGCCCAATGCCTGCATCGCTCTAGACACAGATGCTTCTGATAATGGAATCACCTCCAGCGGCAACGGAAAGCGGCCTAAAGTTGCTACTTGCTTTGAATCATCGCAAATGCAAATGAACTGTTTTGCCAGAGATGCCACAATCTTCTCGCGGGTGAGCGCCCCGCCGCCGCCTTTGATCATGTGGCCGCTGGGATCAATCTCATCGGCGCCGTCGACATAGGCAGGCAAGGTTTCCACCTGATTGGCATCAATCACGTAAAAACCGTGTTTTAGTAATCGCTGCGTACTGGCAACAGAGCTCGACACCACCCCTGAAAAGTGTGCTTTATGCGGGGCCAGTACATCAATAAACCAGTTGGCAGTAGAGCCGGTGCCAATACCGAGAACCTGACCGGGGGCCAGTGCCAATACCGCATCGCGTGCTGCTTCCGCCACCAGGCGCTTTAGTTGATCTTGATCCATAGGAGGCCTATCTCAGAAGTCATTTATGCTACTCACTGTACGACACTATAACGGTGTCCCATTTTGGATTGGAAACAGGCATACCCATGACAACCGCAAATACGGCTTTAGACCAGCTAAAAGCCTTTACGACCGTAGTAGCCGATACCGGTGATTTTGAGCGGATGAAGCAGTTTGCGCCGCAGGATGCCACTACCAATCCATCCTTGATTTTAAAAGCCGTTCAGCAGCCCAGCTACCAGCAGCTCGTGCAATCAGTACGGGCCGCAAACCCACAGGCCAGTGTATCGGCATTGATGGACCGCATCTTGATTGCCTTTGGCTTAGAAATCCTCAAGATCGTCCCTGGCAGAGTCTCTACCGAGGTCGATGCACGCTTGTCTTTTGATACCGCAGCCACCATCGCCAAAGCCAGGGAGTTAATTGCCCTGTACGCGGCCCAAGGCGTTGATCGGAATCGCGTCTTAATCAAGTTAGCCAGCACCTGGGAAGGAATCGAGGCTGCAAAAGTGCTGGAAGCCGAAGGCATTCATTGCAATATGACCCTGCTGTTTTCTTTAGTGCAGGCGGCGGCGTGCGGCAAGGCCAAAGCAAAACTCATCTCACCCTTTGTGGGCCGGATCACCGATTGGAATAAAGCCAAGCTGGGTAGCAATTGGAATGACGCCCAGCATGGAGGTGAACATGATCCAGGCGTGCAATCCGTCAAAGGAATTTACGGCTACTACAAGCATTTTGGGGTCGCTACTGAGATCATGGGGGCTAGCTTTCGCAATACCAATCAGATTATGCAATTGGCGGGCTGTGATTTATTGACCATTAGCCCGGAGTTGCTCGCCGAACTGCAAAGCAGTTCTGAGGTGGTTACACGAAAGCTCGATCCCAAGGCGACGCAAGGCAAAGAGATGAAAGAACTGAATGTTACTCAGTCAGCCTTTCGCTTGCAGCTCAATGACGATGCCATGGCAACGGAAAAACTAGCCGAAGGCATACGGGCTTTCTGTGGCGATATTGTCAAATTAGAAGCCTTATTGAAAAGCTCAAACTAGCTTGACCTGATGTACTTTTACCTGTAAATTGTAAATAACGGTTTTTACAGGTAAAAACATGATACCCCTCTCAGATCAACAGCGGCTCTTTTTAGTGGAATCAGACCAACTCTATCGGGCTTGGCGGGAGGTTGCTTGGCGCCACAATGAGCACAAATATGGCATGCGCTGGAAAAATGTCAACGGCACTGATTACCTGTTGAGGATGACGACCGCAAGCGGTAATAGCAAGTCGCTTGGCGCAAGAAGTCCAAAAACTGAACTCATTTATGACCAATTTAAGGCCAGGAAAGAACTTACCGAAGAAAAATACCAGGGTTTAAATACCGCGCTAGAGACTCAATCCAGGCTCAATAGAGCGGTACGTCTTGGCAGAATGCCCAAAATTATTGGGGACATCTTAAAAAAACTAGATCAAGTGCAAGCCCTCTCCGAGTTGAGGGTGGTCGGAACGCATGCGATCTTCGCTTACGAATCGATGGCTGCAGTCGAGCTAAAAATGGAACTACTAGCATCGGGTGACGTTGATCTTCTATACGATGTGCGCCAACCAGTTTCCCTGATTACAAAAAAACTGGATGGCGAAGGACTCCTGGGATTGCTTAAAAAAGCAGACAAGACCTTTGAACTATCCTCAACAGAGCAATTTAGAGCAATCAATAAAGATGGTTTCATGGTTGATTTAATTGGGCAAGACAAAGGAATGCTATTTGCAAAGCCAAGCCCCATGGCCAAGAATGATCTAGAGCTCGTAGAAATACCAAATTTAGAATGGCTAGCAAACTCGCCGCGAGTAGAACAGGTTGTCATTGCCAGCAATGGGGCACCTGTCATGATGCCGGTACCGGACCCCAGGGCATTTGCTATCCATAAAGCCTGGCTGTCCCATCAAGTAGACCGCGAGCCAGTAAAAAAACAGCGAGATCTCAATCAAGCACTAATGGTGGTTGCCATATTGCAAGAGTACTTACCTCACTTGCCAATGAATACGTGCGATATGCGGTACTTTCCAAAAGGCGTACTCAAACGCGCGCTAACTGATTTAAAAATGAAACGATAGATTTGTAATGATGAAGGCTGTAAACGATAGCTTATTAGTGAAATTCCAATCTAGGGACACACCATTTGGTATGACACGAGCAACAGTTAGTGCAATAGCAAAAGAATTAGGGATAAATGAAATGCAGGTTATCCATATCGCCTTGTCGAGGTCCGCCACAGATGTTTTGTCTACTTATGCTGCTGATGATGGCCCCTTAACAGCAAAAGAGGTTTTAGCATTACGCAAGGATGCTGCCAAACGCTTACCAAAGGGCAAAGTTGTTTTGCGCGACGCATTATTTGGATGAGCCAGAAATGCAAGCTCCGCAATTCTGGTGATATTGTTTAGTGGGACGCCTTTGCGCAGGCCAGGTTAGCCTGCGATGCGAAACTTAAAGAAAAATTTTACAAGCGTTGCTTAAAGTATTCAGTAGCCTACTTCAGGCTGCGTTGACGCAATGCCTCATACAAGCAAACGCCGCTAGCTACCGAGACATTGAGGCTTTCAACCACGCCATGCATTGGGATGCGCACGAGCTGATCGCAATGCTCACGCGTTAAGCGCCGCATCCCCTCGCCTTCTGCGCCCATGACTAAAGCAATCGGTCCGGTTAAATCCAAGTCATAAATTGACTTCTCTGCCTGATCGTCGGTGCCAATCAACCAGATGCCGAGCTCTTGCATCTCACGCATGCTACGCGCGAGATTCGTTACGGTGATTAAAGGCATCACTTCAGAAGCGCCGCTGGAGACTTTACTTACCGTCGCATTAATGTGCGCGGAGCGATCCTTTGGAACCACCACTCCATGCACTCCAGCACCATCCGCCACACGCAAGCAAGCACCCAGATTATGCGGGTCGGTCACTCCATCGAGTACCAGTAGAAGAGGCTTGCCTTCAATGCCATCAACCAGCTCAGCTAAGGTCCGGGCCACCGTCATTTTTTCCGCCAAGGCAACAACGCCCTGATGGCGATCGTGGCCGGCTAATTTATGCAAGCGCTCTGAATCCGCAGAGTGGAGTCGGTCGCCCAAAATTGATTCGGCTTGTTTTAAAAAATCACCCATGCGGCGATCGCGCCGCGCTGGATCAAAATAGACCGCCTTGAGGCTATCGGGATCAAGGCGCAAGCGCGCCTGAATCGCATGAAAGCCGAGCATAATTTGCTTCATTAACGCTTCCCTTTTCGAACGGGGGGTTTGCTACCGGCAGGCTTTCCTGGGGCACGAATGGCTGCCGACTTGCCACGCGATGCTTTGGCTGACTTGGATTGCTTGGCGCCTTGCTTGCCGGCTGTTTTGGCTGCATTGACATTAATGCCTGCGCTTTTCTTGGGCGCTTTACTCGAGGGCCGCGACTTTTTGGATGCTGCTTTTTTATTGGGCTTACCGGTATCACTCGCGAGCACGAGGGTGCGGCTACGCACACCATCGCGCTCACTAATTACAGACTTAACTAAAGAGAACTCAATCTTGCGCGCATCTAAATCGACTCGGCTAACGAGGACGTGCAGGCGGTCGCCCAGACGGTGGCGCATGCCGGTGCGCTCACCGCGTAATTCCTGACGGGCTTCGTCGTATTGGTAGTAGTCGCCGCCGAGTTCAGTAACGTGGACCATACCCTCAACAAAGAGATTTTCCAGTTGAATAAAGAGTCCAAAACTCGCCACTCCGGTAATCGTGCCGGCATATTCTTGGCCGAGGTGATCCCGCATGTAATAGCACTTGAGCCAGGCCTCGACATCACGCGATGCCTCGTCAGCACGCCTTTCATTCGATGAGCAATGCACACCCAGCTGACCCCATACCGCGAGTGCGCCGCTCGCTGCTGCCCCTTTGCCCTTTTGTGGTCCAGCTGCTTTACTCGCGCTCTGGGACTTTTTCGCTTCCGACGCATTGGTGCGTGCTTGCCCCTTGCGTGGCAAGGTAAGGTTCAGTGGAACACGCTCAGGCAAGCTGGGGTAATACGGCTTCTTTTGCAGGATAGCTTTAATCGCCCGGTGCACCAATAAGTCAGGGTAACGCCGAATCGGGCTGGTGAAGTGGGCATAGGCAGGATACGACAAACCAAAATGCCCGACATTTTCAGGCTGATAGACCGCTTGCTGCATTGATCGGAGCACCACGGTTTGCAACATCGTTGCATCGGGACGGGGCTTAATTTCTTTAATCAGCTTGGCAAAGTCTTTGGGCTGTGGCTTTTCATTACCGCCAAGACTCAGTGATGCGGTGCGCAGGACCTGCCGCAGCGTCATGATTTTCTCTTCCGATGGCTCGGCATGAACCCGGTACAAACCCAAGTGCTTATTTTTTTGTAAAAAATCAGCAGCACATACGTTGGCGGTCAACATGCACTCTTCAATTAAGCGATGTGCGTCGTTACGCGTGCGTGGCTCAATGCGCAAAATCTTGCCAAGCTCATTTGAAATAATTTGGGTCTCGGTAGTTTCAAAATCCAAGGCACCCCGCTTCTCGCGCGCAGACAATAAGATTTTGAATAAGCCATACAAATTACTCAGCAATGGGCGGAACTGCGCAAAACGCGCCGCATCGGGGCCGTTGGAGTTGCTGATGACTTCCCATACTGCGTCGTAAGTAAAGCGCTGCGCCGAGTGCATGACCGCCGGATAAAACTGATAGGCTAGGATTTCACCATGGACATCAATGACTGAGTCGCACACCATGCAGAGGCGATCTACACCCGGATTTAAAGAACACAGGCCATTAGAAATCTTTTCTGGCAGCATCGGAATCACGCGACGCGGAAAGTACACTGAAGTTGCCCGCAGCAATCCTTCTTCGTCCAAGGCGTTACCGGGCTTAACGTAATGCGACACATCCGCAATCGCCACAATCAAGCGCCAGGCCTTGACCTTGCCAAACATAGTGGGCTCGCAATAGACGGCATCGTCAAAGTCGCGGGCATCGGCGCCGTCAATGGTGACAAGGGGCACATCCCGTAAATCTACTCGCCCTTCTAAGTCAGCCTGAGTCACCCCGTCTGGCAGTGCAGCAGCCTCTTTCATGGTGGCCGCGGAAAATTCATGGGGCACGCCGTACTTGCGAACGGCAATCTCAATTTCCATGCCAGGATCATCGATCTCACCCAGCACTTCAACTACTCGGCCTACTGCTTGGCGGTAACTGTCAGGGTAGTCGATGATTTCTACGCTCACCACTTGACCTAGTTTGGCATTGAGCTGCCCTTTGGGTGGTATCAATATGTCATGGCCGATGCGCTTATCTTCAGGCGCCACAATGAGAACGCCGTTCTCATTTAACAAACGACCAATCACAAGGCGATTCACATGGGTGATCACCTCGACAATTTGGCCTTCAGGACGTCCACGCCGATCGGTTCCCATGACCCGAACCTTGACTCGGTCGCCATGCATTACCCGGGACATTTCCCGCTCGGAGAGAAAGATGTCCTCGCCCGCATCGTCTGGAACCACAAAGCCGAAACCATCGCGATGCCCCTGAATCGTGCCGAGGCGATCGGATTCACGCGGTACTAGGGGCACAGATTTACGCATGGCTTTCATTCATTTGGTGAGAATTCCGGTGGATATAAGCCAAAATGGCCGCTAGCCCTATAATAGAGCCCAATGCCCAGATGGCGAAATTGGTAGACGCACCAGCTTCAGGTGCTGGCGATCGAAAGGTTGTGGAGGTTCGAGTCCTCTTCTGGGCACCATCATTCCAAATGGGGTTGTGCATTTTTAGCGCATTGCCCCCTAGCATTGTGCAGAGCTGAACTGCGTTTGCCTTAAGCCTCAAATGGGTGCTGCAGGAGTATGGTTTCATCGCGCTCCGGCCCTGTAGAAACCATTGCAATCGGTTTGCCCGCAACGGCTTCGATCCGGCGCAAAAATGTTTGCGCCTCTGGTGGCAACTTATCCCACTCCCGAATACCGTAGGTCGTGCCTTTCCAGCCCGGGAAATCCTCATAAATCGGCTCGCAACGCGCAACCGCTTCTGCGCCGCGGGGAAGAACATCCAAGCGCTGACCATCCAAGTGATAACCCACGCACAAGCGAATGGTTTCAAATCCATCGAGTACGTCCAGCTTAGTAATGCAGAGACCACTGAGGCCATTAATCTGAATCGAGCGCTTTAAAGCGGCGGCATCGAGCCAACCAGTACGACGCGGACGGCCCGTCACCGAACCAAATTCTTTACCGACTTCTGCCAACCGAATGCCGACTGGATCTTGCTTGGCCGGGTTGTCGTGGTCATAGAGTTCGCTTGGGAAAGGACCTGCACCTACGCGCGTGCAATATGCTTTGGTAATGCCCAAGATGTACTGCAAGGACTCGGGGCCAACGCCGGATCCGGCTGCGGCATTGCCTGCTACGCAATTGCTGGAGGTGACATAGGGGTAAGTGCCGTGATCAATGTCGAGCAAGGTGCCTTGAGCGCCCTCAAACAAGAGCGATTGACCTGCTTGCCCTGCTGCATAGAGTGCACTCGAAACATCCACTACCATGGGCTTGATGCGCGCTGCATAGGACATGGCTTCATCGAGGGTCGCTTTGTAATCCACTGGGCTCGCGCCGTAATACTGCGTCAACATGAAATTGTGATATTCCAAGTTCTCGCGCAACTGCTCAGCAAACTTCTCGGGGTAAAACAGATCCTGCACTCGCAATGCACGGCGCGCTACCTTGTCTTCATAGGCAGGTCCAATACCGCGGCCAGTGGTACCAATCTTGGCTTCGCCGCGTTTTTTCTCACGGGCATGATCAATCGCCACGTGGTACGGCAAAATTAAAGTAGCCGCTTCCGAGATACGTAAACGGGAACAGACATCTAAACCAGCCGCCTCGAGCTCACCAATTTCTTTAAAGAGCGCTTCAGGTGAGAGCACAACACCATTGCCGATATAGCAAATCACTTGCTTGTGCATGATGCCGGACGGAATTAAACGCAGAATGGTTTTCTTATCACCAATAATGAGGGTGTGTCCCGCATTGTGTCCACCCTGAAAGCGCACAACCGCTTGCGCATGGTCGGTTAACCAGTCGACGACTTTGCCTTTACCTTCATCGCCCCACTGCGTGCCAATAACGACCACATTGCGGCCACGAGTTTGTTGTTGTTGAGGCATATTTAATCCAGTAATAAACAAATCAATCAAAAAGACATTGCAGGGTACTAGCTACTCTTGCCAGCGCTCTTTGGCTGCACTTTCCAAGTGCCGCCCTGCTCAACTAAAACACGATCCAGTCGATATTCTGCACTGAGTCCAGCATCGCCAGGCGCTAGCTGAACCACAATCTCACCCGCACTACGCAGGGCCTGTATAGCCGCATTCAACCCCGCATCGCTGATCCAAGGGGCCACAATCGCCGAACCCTCCTCCAGGTCAGTGGACAAGCCGGCTAAGGTGAGCAAATCAATCGAAAAACCCGTGGCTGGTCGGGCACGGCCAAAAGCCTGTCCCACATGATCGTAACGACCGCCCCGCGCAATCGGCTGGGGTAATGCATCCACATACGCGGTAAACATCATGCCACTGTGATATTGATAGCCACGCAAATCAGCTAAATCAATGCTGACTTCGGGCGCCGATGGCATCAAACCAATGGCATTGCTTAGTCGCTCCAGCAGCGCTAAGGCATCGCTGACCAGAGCATGGTTTGGCAAAGCCGTCCGCGCTCGCACAAGGACTTCAGCAGCCGGGCCACTCAGTTCAGTTAATGCCATTAAGGCTTGACCAACGGACTGCGGCAAATTGCGAGACCAGTTTGCTAGGCCGCTACGGTCCTTGCTTTGCAAAAGTCCGTAGAGGGTCTCCATCTCTTCTTTTGCGACGGCCTGATCCGCTACGATGCCAGTCAATATGCCGGCATGCGATAGATCAAGATAAACCTGCGAGAGGCCAGCGGTTTGCAATGTTTGCAATAGCAGCGTCAGCGCCTCTAAGTCAGCTTCCCAGCCAGCGTGGCCATAAATCTCTGCACCCAGCTGCAACTCTTCGCGCGAAGAGCAGCCAATGGGTGTACGGGTGTGGGCAATCGATCCTGCGTAACAAAGCCGCGTTACGCCAGTACGGTTGAGTAGGTGCGCATCAATACGAGCGACCTGCGGCGTCATATCGGCGCGCAGCCCTAGCGTTCTGCCCGAAAGCTGGTCAACCAATTTAAAGGTTTGTAAATTGAGGTCTGAGCCGGTGCCCGTGAGAAGGGAATCTAAAAACTCGAGTAACGGCGGGGCAACCAGCTCGTAGCCGTAGGAGCGATAAAGGTCCAGCAAGCTGCGGCGCAGCTGCTCCACTTTACGCGCCTTAGCAGGCAAGACATCGGCGATGTCTTCAGGCAGTAACCAACGATTCACGATACGCGCTTCTTATTTCTTATTAAGGTGCTTAAAGAACTCATTATTGGGTTCAATCACCATAATATCGCGCTTATCTTTGAATGAGCTCCGATAGGCTTCTAGGCTGCGGTAAAACTGCGCAAACTGCGGGTCGCGACCAAAAGCCTCGGAATACAAGGCCGTTGCGCGTGCGTCGCCGGCACCTTTGATGCGCTGCGCGTCACGGTAGGCTTCCGCCAAAATCACGTCCCGCTGACGCTCTGCATCCGCACGAATCTTGTCGGACTCAGCAGCACCGGTTGAGCGCAATTCATTGGCTACGCGCTTACGCTCTGCTTCCATGCGGCGATAGACCGAGTCACTAATCTCGGCCAAGAGATCAACCCGCTTTAAACGGACATCGACAATCTCAACGCCAATATCAGCAGCATCTACCTCTACTTTTTTGCGAATGTTTTGCATCACTTCATCGCGCTGCTCAGAAATAATTTCCCGGATCGTGCGTTTGGTGAACTCTTCATTCAGCGCGGAACGCACCAGCTGCGTCAAGCGATCAGAAGCCATCCGCTCATCACCCTTAAAGCTGATGAAGAATTTACGCGGATCAATAATGCGCCACTTCACATACGAGTCAACCAGCAAGTTTTTCTTTTCAGCAGTGATATAGCGTTCTGCTTCTGGGTTATCAATCGTCATGATGCGACGATCAAAGAAACGTATGTTTTGAAATGGTGCTGGCAGCTTAAAGTGCAGGCCGGGCTCATCCGCTGTTCGGACAAACTGACCGAAAGCAAAAACCACAGCGTACTTACGCTGATCCACTACGAAAATGCTGGAGGAAAGGACGATGCCAATCAGCACCAGACCAACAACGGTTGTAATAATGCGGTTCGGATTCATATTCATTATCGTGCGTCCCGATCTCGGCTACGTAAACCGCCATCACGGCGATCTGGAACGCGCTCGGGCGCTCTGGTAGTGGGTACATCAGCGGCGGGGGCAACCGTAACAGAGCCAGTGGCTTGGCTTGCTGCTTGATTGCTTTCTGCAGTCACTTGCGACACGATCTTATCGAGCGGTAAATAAAGCATATTGTTGCCTTTTGCAGTATCAACCAAAATCTTCGAGACGTTGGTATACACCTCACGCATGGTGTCTACATACATCCGATCGCGGGTGACTTGCGGTGCTTTCGCATACTCCACCAAGATTTGCTTAAAGCGCATCGCATCACCTTCTGCAGTTGCAATGACACGGGCCTTGTAGCCTTCGGCCTCTTCGATTAATCGCGCTGCAGTACCTTTGGCACGCGGGACAATGTCATTGGCATAGGCCTGACCTTCACTCTTCAAGCGCTCTTGGTCTTGGCCCGCTTTTACAGCGTCATCAAAGGCCGCCTGCACTTGCTCAGGGGGTTGCACATTTTGCACCGTGACGCTGGTGATAAAGATACCTGCCTTGTAGCTATCTAAGATGCGCTGAATCGATGCGGTTAAGTCAATCGCAATCTTTTCACGCCCTTCGTAGAGCACGTTATCCATGGTGCTACGCGCAACGATTTCACGTACGGCCGTTTCGGCTGCTTGCACTACGGCAAAATCCGGATCACGGTTATTGAAGAGGTATTCGGTTGGGTCTTTGAGTCGGTACTGCACAGCAAAACGTACATCAATAATGTTCTCGTCTTCAGTCAACATCGAAGAGTCTTTTTGGTTGGTTGCCTTAATTACGACTGAGCGACCAATTTCGACCGAGCGTACCGCTGAAATATTCACGACTTCAGTAGTTTGAAACGGATACGGCATGCGCCAGTTAATACCAGGTCCTGCGGTGTAATCGTATTTACCAAAGGTTAGAACCACTCCAGCCTGACCCTCTTGGATCATAAAAAAGCCACTGGCAATCCAAATGAAGAAGACGCCACCAACGGCAGCCAAAATGCCATTCTTAGAGGAAAACGGCATGCCGCCCGAGAAAATCGGTGGACGGGAACCGCCGGGAGGACCGCCTCGGCCATTGTTGGGGTTGGGATTGGGTTTGCCATCCCAGCCACCACTGGGTCGACTAGGACCTTTTTTGCCGCCAAAGAGGTTGCTCAGGCGATCATTAAAGTCGCGCCAGAGTTCATCGAGGTCGGGCGGGCCATTGCCTACCGGTTTGCGATCGGTGTCAGGTTTACTCGAAGGCGGGTTGGCCGAGGCACCCTGCTCTTCTGCTGGGGGCGCACCCTCATTGCCAGCATTACCATCCTTAGACCCAGCGGCATCGCCTTTATTGTCATTTGGACGTGGCGAATTACCCCAGCCAGGGTCATTTACCGAAAAAATCGAAAGCAGTCTACGCATCATGGGGTAAATAGTGTTTTAGTGGAATTGGGTTAAATTCAGCGGAATCAGGTCGTTCTGTCATAGGGGCCAACAACTCCTCCGTAGTCAATTGCGACTTGGGTCGGTTGTGTTGATCCCTAATTCTATCAGTCATTACAGCGCTTTGAGCGAGAGTTTCCCTCAGTAAATCAAGGCCCAGCCCCGTTTGCGCCGACAGATAAATGCGGCTTGGCTGACCCTCAATATCCCTCACAACCATGGGCCCTTTGGTAAAGGTCTGGGGCATCAGGTCGATCTTGTTCATCACCTCAAGCCGGGGGATGGAATCGGCCCCAATTTCAGCCAGAACCGCCTCAACCTGGGCTTGCTGCTCCTTGGCTACAGGGCTACAGGCGTCAATCACATGGAGTATTAGGTCGGCATGGATGGTCTCATCCAAGGTCGCCCGAAAGGCTTCCACCAGCTGATGGGGCAAATCCCGGATAAATCCAACTGTATCGGAGACCACAATCGAGCCCACTTCAGGCAAAAACACCCGCCGGGAGGTGGTATCCAAGGTAGCAAAAAGCTGATCAGCTGCATAGGTATCGGCCTTGGTTAAGGCGTTAAACAAGGTCGATTTGCCCGCATTGGTGTAGCCCACCAAGGAAACCGAGAAGACGTCCTTACGGCTGCGAGACCGACGCTGGGTGCGCTGTTGGCGTTGCAATTTCTCGAGTTCAAGCTCAAGGCGCTTGGCTTTGGTCGCCAGCATGCGTCGATCCAGCTCCATCTGGGTTTCGCCAGGGCCGCCACGCAAACCAATACCGCCCTTTTGACGTTCCAAATGGCTCCAGGCGCGCACTAAGCGCGACATGCGATAGCGCACTTGCGCCAACTCAACCTGGGTTTTACCAATGTGGCTTTGAGCGCGCTGCGAAAAAATATCTAATATCAAGCCGGTACGGTCCATCACATGGTGGCCGAGGTGGCGCTCTAAATTGCGCTGCTGGCTTGGGGATAAGGGGTGATTGAAGATAACGAGTTCAGCGTCGTTGTCTTCTAAGGCCCGTTTGATTTCATTGGCCTTACCTGAGCCGACAAACAAGGCAGGATCGGTGCGACCTTTGCGCGCCACCACGCTCGCGACGGGAATGGAGCCTGCGCTATCCGCCAGCAGACTAAGTTCAGCCATGCTGTCGGGGAAATCCTCTCGCCCCGAATCGACTCCTACTAGGACCGCGCGAACGGGATCAATGCCGGTTTTATGCAGAAGGCTCGTCCTCATCCGCACGGAACGTGACTGCACGGGCCGGCACGATGGTGGAAATAGCGTGTTTGTAGACCATCTGCGTGACGGTGTTGCGCAACAAAACGACGTACTGATCGAAGGATTCAATATTGCCTTGCAACTTAATGCCGTTGACCAAGTAAATCGATACCGGAACGTGCTCTTTGCGCAAGGTATTCAGGAAGGGATCCTGAAGTAATTGGGTCTTATTGCTATTCATACTGCTCCTTGTTCATTATTGGATGTGTGGGAGTCTTGCTTTTATTCTGGTGCTGCAGGGGCAGGCGCAACAATCGAACTTCGCCCTATTGTTATTAATATATACCGCCTGCCAAACTTTTGCCAAACCTGAAATAGCGTTGGATTAGAAGGCGCTAAATTAGCGTTTTTTGCCCTTATCTGCGTCCACGTAAGGGTTTTTATTGGTGCGCATTTCGATCCGCAGTGGGGTTCCCCGCAGCTTAAACGCCTCCCGAAAGCGCCCTTCGAGGTAGCGCTTATAGCTATCCGTCACACCGCTCAGCGCACTGCCATGAATCACCACAATTGGCGGGTTCATGCCGCCCTGGTGGGCATAACGTAATTTCGGACGACCCATACCTACGCGCTTGGGCTGTTGATGCTCTACTGCCTCGGCCAAGATACGCGTCAGTCTGGGGGTTGGCAATTTAGCCATGGCTGCGGCGTAAGCTAAGTCGACGTCTTTGAAGAGCTCCTTAAGACCAGTGCCCTTGATTGCTGAGATGGGATGCACGTTCGCAAAATCCAAGAAGCGTAGCTTTTGTCCAATCTCAACTCGGCAGCGCTCTTTAACGTAGTGATCCACGCCATCCCACTTATTAATGGCAAGAACCAGTGCGCGGCCTGCTTCCAAAATAAATCCAGCAATGTGTGCGTCTTGCTCTGAAATATCTTGCTGGGCATCGAGCATCAAGATCACGACATTGGCATCCGCAATGGCCTGCAAGGTTTTCACTACCGAGAACTTTTCAATTGCTTCAAACACTTTGCCACGGCGACGCAAACCAGCAGTATCAATCAAGATATAGGGCTTGCCGTTCCGCTCAAACGGAACCTCAATCGCATCCCGAGTGGTGCCCGGCATATCAAATGCAATGACGCGTTCTTCACCGATGAGTTTATTGATCAGCGTTGACTTGCCTACATTGGGACGACCAACGACGGCGATTTTCATGGCGCGCGGCGTTAAGGGATCAGCATCCGCATTGTCATCGGGCTCAGGTATACCGAGCTCATCCAGCGCATCTTCAATCAGTGTTTTAACGCCATCACCATGCGCGGACGAAATGGCAAATGGCTCACCCAATCCGAGCTCATGGAAATCGGCCGTCACTACGCCCTGCGACATGCCTTCAGTTTTATTGACGGCCAACACAACGGGGCGACCGGTCTTGCGTAAAAAGTCGGCAATCACGCGATCTTGTGGTGCCATACCCAGGCGGCCATCCACCAAGAAAATAATCAAGTCCGATTCGGCAACAGCTTGCTTGGTTTGCTTGGCCATCTCAGCCACGATGCCGGTTTTTGCCACCGGCTCAAAGCCGCCGGTATCCACGCAAATAAACTCACGTGAGGTAATGCGGCTATTGCCGTAATGGCGATCCCGGGTTAAGCCAGAAAAGTCCGCAACCAAGGCATCGCGTGAACGCGTTAAGCGATTGAACAAAGTGGATTTGCCGACGTTTGGTCGGCCAACAATGGTGATGACTGGTTTCATTTGGGGCTATACGCTGTTAGCTTACCGCCTTGAGACTGAACCAGAATCAAGCCGCCTACTGCAATCGGTGCTGCCGTTACTGGCGTGGTGTCATGGCGAACACGCGCGAGCATCTCTCCGCCCGACTGCGACATCGCATGAATGTAGCCTTGCTTGTCGCCCATGAGAACAACGCGTCCAATTGCTAATGGCTCGCCGACATCGCGCCAGGTCAGTTGGGTGTTCTCCCATACCTGCACGCCGTCACTGCTTCGAAATGCAGTGACGTGGGATTTTTCATTGGCAGCAAAAACAAACTCAGTGCTTTGCGTGGTACCAGTAAAGCTAGAAAAATCTTTAAACCATGTCAAGGTACCAGTACGCGCTTGCGCACAACCGATGCGCCCCTGATAGGACACAGCACAAATCCGCTCACCTTCCATGCTCGGCTTGGCACTGACATCATTCAGGCGCTCGATTTCGGAGAAGCCTTTCGGAAAGGAAATCGGGGTTTCCCAAACGAGTCCACCATTGGCAATGCCAATCATGCCAAAGCGCCCACCTGCAAAGCCAGTCACGATCACTTCATCACCAATCGATAACATGCCGTAACCGACGCGCAAGGACAGTGCCGATTGTTGGCGCTGGTATATCCAGCGGCGTTTACCGGTTGCTGCATCCAAACCCACAAAGCGATTATCTAAGCCCCGAATCACCACCACGCCTCCGGCTACAACCGGGGCAGTCAATACTTCCCCGCCAATGTGAAACTTCCAAATGTTTTTGCCGCTGTCGTCGTAGGCAAATACATCGCCTTCTGTAGTCACTACTGCAGTGACTTTGCCATCCGAGCCGGGACCAATGCTGAGTTTTTCGGGAACAGTCACATCCCATACTGTCTTGCCACTTTGTAAATCAATTTTGCGCAGACTGCCCCGACGCGATGCGGCATAGACTGCATCACCCGCTACTGCCGGGTGAAAGTTAAAGGGTTCTGATGAGCCAATGCTGAGCGACCATACTGGCGCTAAATCAAACTGGTTGCTGACTTTGACTAACTCAGCAGGCTGGCGCACCCGTGCCTTACCGGAGCAAGCCACCAGGCTTACCGCCAATACGGCAACAACGGCAGCACCTAGAAGCCGTTTCATTCAATGCCTCCAACGGCATCGAGTTTTACTTTTAAAAGACTGCGCGCCTCTTGTGGAAACTCTTTGGATTTTTCCAATAACTTCCATGCCTGCAAATAACTAGCCCTTGCATCGGCATTTTTATCCTGTACCAAATACCAATCACCACGGCGCTCAAGCCACAAAGGCTCAAACCCAGGAGTGGGTTTGCCCTTCAAAATGGCATCGGCTTCCGCGAGGGACTTCGCGCTACCCTCATCCATCAAGGTCGTTGCTAAGCGCAACTTTCCTAAGGCTTTATAGCCATCGTTTGCTGCTTTTTCAGAAACCCAGCGCAGGTAGGCTTGGGATTTAGCAGCATCACCGGCATCGGCAGCCAGTTTTGCTGCAATCAAACTCGCCATGGGGGCATAGCTGGTGCCGGCAAATTGCTTTTGTAAGTCGTCTGCTGCCTGCATGCTTTGTTCTTTATTGCCCTTTTCAATCGAGCCCATCATGGTTTCATAGAGCTTACCGGCTTCAGTTGCTTGACTATTCTTCCACCATTGCCAACCGTTGTAGGCGGCAAATACAAATAAAACAGCCGTAACGAGGCCCATAATGACGGAGCGGTATTTCTCCCAAAAGGCTTTTAAGCTATCGAGTTGTTCTTGTTCTTCAAGGTCTAAAGGCATAACGATCCAGGCTATTAAATACGATACGAATGCGTCATTCTATTCGGATGTCGCTACTAAGGCATCAATTACCGTGCCGAGCAAGCCATCCAACGGAATAGCCCGCTGCTGCTCACCGCCACGCAAATCTTTGAGCTGTGCCTCATTGCGTGCTAATTCATCGGGGCCAATAATCACTGCATACGCTGCGCCGCTAGCGTCGGCCTTCTTCATTTGGGACTTAAAACTGGCTGTTTGACCGTCCGGAGCACAAAACAAGACAACGTCAATCCCGGCACTGCGCATTTCCTCAGCAGCGACCAAAGCGGTACGCAAGGTCTCGCCGCCCTGGTGCAACACAAAGACATCGCACAAATTTGTCGGCTCGGGCAATGACTCGGACACCTTCATGAGTTCGAGTACCCGTTCCATGCCCATCGCCCAACCACATGCTGGTGCTGATTTACCACCCATGCGCTCGATTAAGGGATCGTAACGACCGCCACCGGCAATCGTGCCTTGGGCTCCAAGAGCGTCAGTCACCCACTCAAATACCGTCAAGTTGTAATAATCTAAACCCCGCACTAAGCGCGGATTGATTTTGCACGGTACGTTATTGGCTTTCAGTAAAGCTTGCACTGCTTCAAAATGCGCCAGCGATTCGGGTCCCAGAAAATCGAGTAAGCGCGGTGCGCCTTCAATCAAGGCTTGCATCTCAGGATTTTTCGAATCCAATATACGCAGTGGATTGGATTTGAGGCGGCGCTGTGAATCAGCATCCAGCGCATTGGCGTGTTGCTCAAAGTAGGCAATTAAGGCAGTGCGGTGCTGAGCACGCTCATCGGCTTGACCCAGGGAGTTGATTTCTAAGCGCACGCCGCGTAAGCCCAGTTCGTCCCACAGGCGTTGACCCATCAAAATGATTTCTGCATCGATATCGGGACCGGCAAAGCCCAATGCCTCAATACCAAACTGGTGAAACTGGCGATAGCGTCCGCGCTGTGGCCGCTCATGCCGAAACATCGGGCCGGTATACCAAAGGCGCTTGGGGCCGTCATAAAGCAAATTGTGTTCAATCACGGCGCGCACCAGTGCAGCGGTGCCTTCGGGCCTGAGCGTTAACTGCTCGCCATTTAAACGATCTTCAAAGGAATACATCTCCTTCTCAACAATGTCAGTTACTTCGCCAATGCCGCGCTGGAAGACGGGCGTGGATTCCACAATCGGCGTTTTGAGTAATTCGTATCCATAGGCGCGCGTAAGATCACGCACGGCATTTTCCAAATGCGTCCACTGCTGGGCATCGGCAGGCAGCAGGTCATTCATGCCCCGCACGCCATTTATTTTTTGCAACTTGGGATTACTCATGCTTGCTTACTGCCGTAACGGGTTTTGACGTACTCTTCAACAATTACCTGAAAGTCCTGCGCAATCGATTCACCGCGGAGCGTCTTTACTTTGACGCCATCGACAAATACCGGAGCAGCCGGCGTCTCGCCCGTACCCGGTAATGAAATGCCAATATTGGCGTGCTTACTTTCGCCCGGGCCATTGACAATGCAGCCCATCACAGCGACGTTCATTTCTTCAACACCCGGATGGGTTTTTTTCCACACCGGCATTTGCTGACGTAAATACGATTGAATATTGGCGGCTAATTCCTGGAACGTCGTGCTTGTCGTGCGACCACAACCAGGACATGCAATCACCATCGGCGTGAAATTACGCAGGCCCATGGTTTGTAATATCTCTTGGCCCACAATCACTTCGTTTTCGCGGGGAGCGCCCGGATCGGGCGTCAGTGAAATACGAATCGTATCGCCGATACCCTCTTGCAATAGGATAGCTAAAGCTGCAGTCGATGCCACAATGCCTTTGCTACCCATACCCGCTTCAGTTAAGCCAAGATGCAATGGGTAGTCACAGCGGCGCGCAAGGTCGCGGTACACCGCTACTAAATCTTGTACGTTACTCACTTTGCAGGAGAGCGTAATTTGATTGGGATCCATGCCCAGCTCTTCCGCTTTCTCCGCGGATTGCAGGGCCGACTGAATCAAGGCCTCGATCATCACTTCTTGTGCTGACTTTGGCACAGGCAATGCTGCATTGGCATCCATGATGCTAGCAAGTAAGTCTTGATCCAGACTGCCCCAATTCACACCGATGCGAATCGGTTTGCGGTATTCGCAAGCAGCTTCAATCATTTGCGCAAACTGGGGATCACGCTTTGCGCCCTTGCCTACGTTGCCTGGATTGATGCGGTATTTCGATAGGGTTCTAGCGCACTCGGGATGCTCTTTGAGCAAGGTGTGGCCGTTGTAATGAAAGTCACCAATGAGCGGCACGTGCACGCCCATCTTATCGAGCTGCTCCCGAATATAGGGAACAGCAGCGGCAGCAGCCGGCGTGTTGACGGTAATGCGCACCATTTCAGAGCCGGCACGCGCCAATTCTTTGACTTGGATTGCAGTTGCAATCGCGTCTTCGGTATCGGTATTGGTCATCGACTGCACGCGGACCGGTGCATTACCGCCGACTGTAATCCGGGCACTTTCCCAAACTACCTCGGATTGACGAGAAGCGCGCTTAGGGGATGGACCAAGGGGTAATGGGGGTAGGCAATTTGACATGGTTTTAGTCGGCTCTGTCATTGGTATATGCAATATTAACGGTTGACCCATTCGATGGGTTGTTCGTAAAGCGCGCGCTCACGCACACGCGTGCGATCAACCACATCACCAGCGAGTTGGCCACATGCCGCGGCAATATCATCACCGCGGGTTTTACGCACGGTGGCAATCATGCCGGCATCTTGTAATAAATGCATAAATGCCTGAACGCGCTGCGGCAAGGAGCGTGTCAGGCCTGATTCAGGGAAGGGATTAAATGGAATCAGGTTGACCTTGCATTTAATGCCGCTCAGCAAGCGAATTAACTCTTTGGCCTGCGCATCGCTGTCGTTCACATTCTCGAGCATGCAGTATTCGAAGGTTAAAAAATCACGGGGCGCAAATTCTAAATAGCGCTCACACGCTGCCAGTAATTCGCGCAGCGGGTATTTAATATTTAAGGGAACCAGCTGGTCACGCAGCGCATCATTGGGCGCATGCAAGGACACGGCCAAAGCGACGGGGCAATCTTGCGATAAGCGATCCATCATCGGTACCACGCCAGAAGTAGAGACAGTTACGCGGCGACGTGACAAACCGTAGGCATTGTCATCGAGCATCAAGCGCAAGGCAGTCAGTACATTGTCGTAATTGAGCAGAGGCTCGCCCATGCCCATCAGCACTACGTTAGAAACCACACGGCCGCTGTAAACGTAACCTGGAGTTGGGTACTGCTCCAAACGCAAGATGGCGTTCGGGTCTTTCTTTAACTCGTGCTCGGCATACCAAAGTTGGCCGATGATTTCACCGGCAGTGAGATTGCGTGAGAAACCTTGATACCCAGTCGAGCAAAAGCGGCAGTTCACGGCGCAGCCAGCCTGCGATGAGATACACAAGGTACCGCGGTCATCTTCCGGTATGAAGACCATCTCCACCGCATCTTTGGCACCCACATCGATCAGCCACTTGCGTGTGCCGTCTTGGGCCTGCTCATCCCGTATGACGGGTAGCGGTTTGATTTCAGCTCGGTCAGCTAAAGAGGTGCGAAAGGTTTTTGCCAAATCACTCATCGCGGCGATATCCGACACGCCACGCTGGTGAACCCAATTCAGGAGCTGCTTGGCCCGAAATGGTTTTTCATTTAGACCCGCGACATACGCTGCCATGCCGGCAGCGTCAAAATCCAGGAGATTTGTGCGCGGGGTAGTCAATCAATTAACGCGAAAAGATGTTCATGCCTGGGAAAAAGAAAGCGATTTCCACAGCAGCAGTTTCTGGCGCATCGGAGCCATGCACTGCATTGGCATCAATGCTGTCTGCGAAGTCAGCGCGGATAGTACCTTTGTCTGCTTTCTTTGGATCGGTTGCACCCATGAGTTCACGGTTTTTTGCAATGGCGTTATCGCCCTGCAATACCTGAATCATGACTGGACCAGAAATCATGAAGCTCACTAAATCTTTAAAGAATGGGCGAGCGGCATGCACGGCATAAAACTGCTCCGCTTCTGACTGCGACAAATGCGCCATTTTGGATGCGATGACTTTGAGGCCGGCTTGCTCAAAACGAGAATAAATCTGTCCGATTACATTTTTAGCTACTGCATCCGGTTTAATAATAGAAAGGGTGCGCTCCATTGCCATGCAAAACTCCAGTGATTAATTCAATAGTAATAAAAAAACAGCCATTTTTAACCAAAATTTGTAAGGTATCGGCTGCCGATGCGGGTATTACGCGTTCATTCCAACGCCCGCTGATTATACATTGCTTCATCCGTATTTACCCCCATGTCCGCCACCCTAAGCCATTGAATTTGCTGGGTATAACCCTATTTTGTCTATTCTTATTGGCCTAACCCCTTGATTTAATCAATTTTGTCTATACTTGCTATCAAAGTCCCGTGGTGGACTCACGTTATTACATTAAAGGAGTCAATATGAGTGATTTGAACTCGTTCGGCTTTGGGCAAACAGGCTCAGTTGCAAATGCACAGGTCCGCAACCGCGTCCTACGCAATACCTATGCCCTGCTAGCACTTTCCATGGTTCCAACCGTCATCGGCGCTTGGCTGGGTGTTGCAATGGGCTTCAAGCTATTTGAAGGCAGCCCCTTCATGGGCTTTGTTGTCTTTATGGCAGCGGCCTTTGGTTTTTTCTGGGCAATTGACCGCAACAAGGACAGCGGCTTGGGCGTAGTCCTGCTGTTGGCCTTCACCCTCTTTATGGGAGTCATGCTGTCGCGCTTGATTGGCCTCACCCTCAATAGCTACACCAACGGTGCCACCCTGATCATGGGTGCATTCGGCGGTACCGCCTTGATCTTCACGGTAATGGCCAGCATTGCTACCGTCAGCAAGCGTGACTTTACGGGCATGAGTAAGTTTTTGATGATTGGTGTATTGCTGCTCATCGTGGCGATGGTTGCCAATATGTGGCTGCAAATGCCTGCTTTGATGTTGACCTTAATGGTGTTGGCGATCGGTATTTTCTCGGCCTTCATCCTGGTGGATGTACAGCGCATCGTCAATGGTGGTGAGACCAATTACGTGATGGCCACACTGGCTATTTACTTAAACGTCTACAACATCTTCAGCAACCTCTTGGCCCTCTTCGGGATCATGGGTGGCGATCGAGACTAAGTCGTAATCCGCATGAAAGAGAAGCGCCCTGCGGGGCGCTTTTTCTTTGGTAGAAAGGCTTTTGAGGAATAAAATTGCTGGTACCCCCTCTCAAGCAAATAAGATGACTGCATTCAATAAAGACCAATTCCAGCCTGTCCCACACACAGCAGATGATGATGCACTGCTATTTTCAAAACCTGAATTTAAGGCTGCGTGGGATGCACTTGAGGATAAGTATGCTGCCCTATCTAAAGCATTAAAGATGTCTAACGATGCTGATTGGCATACCACCTACCCGTCTGAACCAAATCGCTAAACCCGGCAAAACATTAATAGTAATAATGGCAATTAATGATGCGCCTTTGTTTTCCCTCGGCGATATTGCTTTAATGATTTCTCCAGATGTTTTACGTTGGCAGTAGATTTTAATAAGTGGAATGTTTCCATCAAACTGTTATAGGTATCCAAGGACATCAGTACAGTATCCTCTGCATCCCGTCGAGAAATAATCACAACATCCTGATCCGCAACGACCTGATCAATCACTTGCTTAAACTGCGTTCTCGCATCTGAAAATTGAATAACGCGCATGGCATGCTCCGTGACTTGTTCTATGTATTTTACAAATAGATAGAGGAGTTACTTTGGAAGTAAAGACCTGTTGAGCTGGGCAGGCCAAAATAGCTTGAATACCTATTTTTAATTAAATTGCACTGATGCGAGCCATATTGAGGTGCTTGTTGCCCAAAGTGCTATTTATTAGGATAATTGACCATAATGAATAAGCCCGCTATTGATCCAGCAACCCAAAATGCAGCTCGAGCATTTATGGAAAAAATCGCCCATCAATATGATGTAAGCCAGGTGCTACTTTTTGGTAGCCGCGCTCGCAATGCCCACCACAGTGAAAGCGATGCTGACATAGCGATCTTATTGCGAGGCAACTCAGGGCCTTTTATGACCACGAAGTTCGCCATGGATGATCTGGCTTACGATGTGTTGTTAGATACAGGAATTCGGATCCAGCCTTTGCCTATTTGGCAAGCGGAGTGGGACCATCCAGAGAGCTACTCAAACCCAGGCTTATTGAAAAACATTCGAAATGAAGGCCTTGTACTTTGAATGCTAAAGAGCTATTTGGTAAGGCGCTAATTGCAGCAAGCTCAGCTCAAATTTTGTTAGATGCTGGTGACGTTGATGGCGCTTGTAACCGTGCTTACTATGCCATGTTTGATGCCGCAAGAGCAGCCCTTTTGGCATCAGGCCTAGATGAGGCAGCGGTAAATACCAAAACCCATAGCGGCCTTATTTCAAAATTCAGTTTGCAGCTGGTTAAATCAGGTCAAGTTTCTGTGGAGCTTGGCAAATCATTGAATAAGGTCGAGGACCTCCGCTTGATGGCTGACTACAAAGGCGATACTGTTATGCTAGAAGATGCTGCTTGGGCTGTAAATCAAGCAGATATATTTGTAAAGACCTTATCCAAAACATTTAGTTAAGGCTATGAACGCACATTCGAATTATGCTTAACTCGCTCTAAATCACTCAAGGCAGATTGAAAAACAGGGCATTAAAATTAAGTTCGACTGATGGCTCAGGCTTTACTTTTCGTACCATACGCTTTAGTCATTTTTAGTTCAGAAAGATCGCTTGCTTTAGCGGGTGTTTTTTGTGCCCAAGCTAACGCGGCAGTTAAATCCTTTTTAAGGGCTGGCGTATTTAGAATGCGCTGCCCTGTAAGCTCAAACACCGCAATCGATTCCACATGCGATGTGTGGGGAAACATATTAATGATGCCGGCAGAGCGTAACTGGTAACCGGCTTGGTGCGCCAATATAGCCGCATCCCGCGCCAAGGTTTTTGGATTACACGATACGTAGACGATGCGTTTTGGCAAAAAAGCATCCCACTCGTGCTGCCCGACTGCACTTGCTTGAACAATGTTGGCTAGCGCTTGGCAGATGGCCATGGCACCCTCTCTAGGCGGATCAATTAACCAGCGCTCGGCCTTGCCCCACGAAACAATGGTGTCGATACTGACTTCAAATAGATCGCTCTGCATGAAACGGGCTTTATGGCTGAGCTGATTGTGTACTGCATTTTCTGTAGCGCGCTCAACTAAGCTAGCAAGGCCTTCGATTCCCAATACGCTACTGGCTGTGCGAGCCAATGGCAAGCTGAAATTACCGATACCGCAAAAGAGATCGAGCACCCGGTCATCCGCTTGCACTTCCAAGAGTCGCAAGGCGCGGCTAACTAGGGAGCGATTCATCAGGTGGTTGACCTGGGTGAAGTCGGCCGGCTTAAACGGCATCTCAATGCCAAACTCCGGCAGGCGATAACAGAGTCTTCCCGTTGGCGGATGAAAGGGAGCCAAGCTTTGCAAGCCGCTGGGTTGTAGCCAAATCCACACACCATGCTGATCGGCAAATGCCCTAATAGCTGCTTGATCTGCGTCTGTGAGCGGCTCTAAATGCCGAATCGCTAAAGCCGTAACTTGACTACCGATTTGCTCACCCTCGCCTACAGCGAGTTCAATTTGCGGTACTCGGCTCGGATCGCTGAGCGACATGATGAGCCCGCGCATCGGTTCTAGCAAATCGGATACATGCTTGGGCAATATTTGACATGACAGCATGTCGGCCACATACGCACTTTGGTGCTCATGAAAACCCACCAGCACCGTGCCTTTTTTAATCGAGCGATTGACCACGCTAAAACGAGCTCGGTGGCGGTAGTGCCAAGTGGGCCCAGCCATGGGTCGCAACACCTCTTGCGGTCGTAGCTGCCCGATGTGCAGCAGGTCATCTTCTAGTACACGTTGCTTGATCGCGATTTGTGCGCGGATATCCAAGTGCTGCATGGTGCAGCCGCCACACACTCCAAAATATTCGCAGGCGGGCTTAGCCCGAAAGACGGCTTCTTTGAGAATGTCGATTACTTTGGCTTTAGAGAAGCGGGATTTATCACGGGTAATTTGGTAGCGCACTACCTCGGTTGGCAAAGCGCCCCGAATGAAGATGACTTTGCCACTCTCGCCCCGGGCGGCCGCTTCCTCGGTGGGCGCTAAGCGCGCAATGCCTTGCGCATCGAGATCTAAGCCCTCGACTACGATCGGATCGGATACAGCGTGGATTTCTGGCGCTGCGCGTGCGCGTGGTCGCCTAGGCATCGCCTGCAAAACCAGCGAGGTATTCTTGCCAGGCTTGGCCGTTTGGCTCTTTGGCCTCTTGCTCTAAATAGCGCTTCACAAAGTCCAACTCTTCATCGTGCTCGGCTTGCGTCACCCCACCCCGCAGGAGCTGGTAACGGCAATACATGAGATAGGTATTGACCACATCGGTTTCGCAATAGCGCCGAATGTCCGCTATCTTGCCGTCTTGGTAGGCTGGCCAGACTTGACTGCCATCCATGCCCAGCTTGCCTGGAAAGCCGCACAGTTTCGCTAAGGCATCCAAAGGGGCATTAGCGCGGCCATTGAACTTCGCCAGCAAATCCATTAAGTCTAAATGCCGCATGTGGTAGCGGCTAATGTAGTTGTTCCACTTGAACTCGCGGCTATCGCTGTCTTGGCTCTCGCCCATTTCCCAGTAGCGCGGCGCATGCACTTGATTGATTAAGGCGCGGTAGTGCAAGACCGGTAAATCAAAACCACTGCCATTCCACGATACCAATTGCGGCGTGTATTTTTCGATCAAATCAAAAAATGCCTGAATCAATACCCTTTCAGAATCATCTGGATTGCCAAGGGACCCGACTTTGATTTGCGGCAAGCCTTCTTTGGTCGTGCGCCGAATCACACAGGAGATTGCAACGATGCGTTGCAGGTAGAGGGGTAAAAAATCGCTGCCGGTTTTATCTAAACGCAGTTGCATGACTTGCTGCGCTACATCGCTATCCGTCATGCTCGCCGGAAAATCCTCCAGCCGGCGCAGACCCACTACATCTGGAATGGTCTCAATATCAAATACCAGAACGGTTGTCATGCCGCCTTAGGTTACTGCAGGAAGGGCAGCGGATCGACGGGCTTGCCATTCACGCGAAGCTCAAAATGCAGGCGCACAGAATTGGCATCGGTGTCGCCCATTTCTGCGATCTTCTGACCTTTGCGAACCGTATCGCCCTCTTTCACTAATAAATTACGATTGTGGGCATAGGCGGTAAGGTAAGTATTGTCATGCTTGACGATCACTAAATTACCGTAACCGCGCAGGCTGTTGCCGGCATACACTACGCGGCCATCGCCCGCAGCCTGAATCGGATCACCCAATTTGCCGGCGATATCAATACCCTTGTTCTTGCCATCAATGAAATCCTCTACCACCTTGCCTTTGGCTGGCCACGACAAACGAATACCGGGCGGCGGCGCATCGGGCTTGACCGCCTCTAATTTGGGTTCTGGAGCAGGCTCTGCCATACGCTGATCTGCCATTTTCGGTGGTGTTGCTGCGGTAGCGGCAGATGTCAAGGGCTTGACGGTCATCTTGCCAGCCGGTGGGCGCACCAGCAACAACTGATCGACCTCAATTAGGTTGGGATCAGTGAGGTTATTCCAGCGCACGATATCGCGATAAGACTGCCCTTGATCCAGCGCGATCCGCAATACGGTATCACCCCGTTTCACACGGTAATACCCGGGCGGGGTTGGTACGGTTGCAGTGGATGTTGGGGCATCAATACGCGAACGATCCACTACGGTAGCCGGTGTGGTGCGCGGCGTAGAGCAAGCAGAAAGAGCGGCAACTGCAGCAGTAAGTAGCAGCAAAACCCGAATGGATGGGGTTTGACTGGAGAGGCGGTTCATGTGCGATAAGGAGCTTGTGTTCATACTACCCCTGATTGTAAAGGCACAAAAAAGACCTCGTCTAGGGCTGTACGCTGGTAGCGGTGGGAGCTCACCCGCTCAATCAGGAGCAATTGCTGCTCTTTTGCATTGCGCGCCACCGGGGCAACCAAACGGCCGCCAATGGCGAGCTGATCTAGCAAGGCATCCGGAATACCTAAACCAGCGGCGGCCAAAATAATCGAGTCAAACGGAGCGGCTTGGGGAAGCCCCAAAATGCCATCCCCATAAATCAGTCGGAGGTTTTTAATCCGAAATGGCCTTAAATTATCGCGGGCTAAATCATGCAATGGCCGAATACGTTCAATGGAATACACCTCATCGGCTAGCAGACTCAATACGGCGGCTTGGTATCCGCAACCCGTGCCGATCTCTAAGACTTTATTCAGCGGCTGTTTGGATTTATGCAGGACCTCAATCATGCGCGCCACCACCGATGGCTTCGAGATGGTTTGCTGATGCCCAATTGGTAAGGCGGAATCCTCGTAAGCTTGGGGATGCAGACCTGCATCCATAAAAGCGTGGCGTGGCACTGTTGCAATGGCATCTAAGGTTTTGGCATGCTTCACGCCAGCCATCGCTACCTTCGTAGCAAGCGCCTGCCGGTGCCCGGCAAACCGATCAGCAGTTGCCGACTTCAATCGCGGTTCCAACCGTCTGCAGCCATCGCTTTTTGCTGAGCGTGGTGAGTAAGATCCAGCTGCATTGGCGTAATCGATATACAGCCCTCATTGATCGCATGAAAATCCGTACCAGAAGAAGCATCCTTCGCATCGCCCGCTGCGCCAATCCAGTAAATCTTGTCGCCGCGTGGATTGTTTTGCACAACGACGGGCTGTGAGTGGTGGCGATTACCTAAGCGCGTGACGCGCCAGCGTTTGAGTTCTTCGTAGGGACGATTCGGAATATTGACGTTCAGTAAAGAAGCAATGCCATCGGCCTGCTGGGGGTGTTTTGGCATGGGGTGGGACAGCATTTGCTTGACAATGTCGTGCGCTGCTTGCGCTGCATCGTCAATACGGGCCCAGCCTCGATCGGTTTGCGAGAACGCAATCCCCGGAACGCCAAACATCACACCTTCAATCGCTGCGGCAACCGTACCCGAATAGAGTACGTCTTCGCCCAGGTTCTCACCTTGATTAATGCCAGATACGACTAAGTCAGGGCGATGGTCTAAATAACCCGTCATGGCAATGTGTACGCAATCGGTTGGTGTGCCATTAATAAAGACAAAGCCATCGCGCTCTCCGCCAGCAATCCGGTGAATCGACAGCGGACGCGACAGCGTTAAAGAATTGGAGGCACCGCTGTGGTTTTGCTCTGGGGCGATTACCGTAATGCGGCCCAAGGGGCGAATAGCATTGACTAAAGCCAATAAGCCGGGCGCTAAATAGCCATCGTCATTGGAGATCAGAATGTGGGGCAAAGCCGTGTCGCCGGAAGGAAAAGAAGTAGCCATACCGCATCATACCGAGACTTTGACGGGGGCTGGCAGACTCCGGCAACGGAACCAGCCGTAAATGACCGGTAGCACCAGTAGGGTCAGAATGGTGGTGGTTACCATGCCGCCCACAATCACGAGGGCCAAGGGGCGCTGCGCCTCGGAGCCAATGGAGGTCGAGAGCGCGGCGGGCAGCAATCCAAAGCCCGAGAGCATGGCAGTCATCAATACGGGTCTGACACGCAAAGCGGCGCCCTCCACCATCGAATCCTTCATGGCGCCATGTTCATTGGCTACGGTTTTATTGATAAAGGAGATGAGGATCACCCCGTCCTGAATAGCAATACCAAAGAGCGATAAAAAGCCAAAGAATGCAGAAATGCTGAGGGTCTCGCCCGCCAAGTGCAGTGCGATTACCCCGCCTATCGCAGCAAAGGGTACGTTGATCATGACAATCACCGCATCCCGGAAATTACCAAAGGCACTCACGAGTAGTAGGAAGATCCCAAGCAATGCTAAGGGCACGATCACCATCAGCTTACTCTGCGCCTGTTTCATTTGATTAAATTGGCCATCCCAGCTGATCGAGTAATTTGCTGGCAATACGACATTTTGTTCAACTAAGAATTGAGCATCCTCAACTGCACTACCCAAGTCGCGTCCGCGCACACTGAATTTAATCGCAATGTAGCGCTTACCGGCTTCGCGGTAGATAAAGAAAGGCCCATCACTGAGTTCAATTTTGGCCACCATCGAAAGGGGTATTCTTTTTCCGCCAGGGGCATCAACCAATAGTTGCGATATGTCGGATACATCATTGCGACTCGCTTCACTGAGGCGTACGGCAATACCAAAGGTCTTTTCGTCTTCCAATAAGTTCGTGATTGCAGCGCCGCCAATGGCGTTCGCAACCACCGTCTGAATATCGCTGACATTAATGCCATACCGCGCTGCTCGCTCACGATCAATCTGAATGTTCAGTGTGGGCTGGCCTAATTCCTTAAGAATGCCTTCGTCGGCTACGCCGCGGACGTGTTTAATCTGCTCCAGTACTTCTTTGGCTTTAGCATCGAGCACTTCTAAATCGGCGCCGTAGATTTTGACCGAATTCTCGCCCTTCACACCGGAGAGCGCCTCATTGACGTTGTCCTGAATGTATTGTGAAAAACTGTAATTGGCACCCGGGATTTGATTTAGAACGCCTTCCAGCTTCTGAATCAATTGTTTCTTACTGCTTCCCTTTGGGAGCTTATCGGGTGATTTGAGATAAAGACCAAACTCGATATTAAATACCCCAGTAGAGTCGGTGCCGTCATCGGGTCGACCAATTTGTACCGCGACCTTTTCGATTTCAGGCTGTTTAATGAAGTTCTCGCGCAATTGGTTGGCGACCTTAATCGAGTAGTCGAGGTCAACCGTGTTGGGGAGCGTGACCCGTAACCAAATGTTATTTTCTTCAAGGGTGGGTAAAAAAGCGGTGCCTAAACGGGTTACGCTGAGCAGCGTGAGTCCGAGAATAAAGACCGCGACTGCCACAATCGTTCTGGGGCGATCCATCCAGCGGCGGAGCAAAGGCTTATAGCCCTCAATCAAACGAGTGATAAAACTCGGTGGCTTGTGCCCCATGGTCTCGCCAAATATCAAGGAGATCATGGCCGGCAAAAAGGTCAGGCTCAAAATCACCGCAGCAATTAAGGCAAAGCCCATCGTAAAGGCCATGGGCTTGAAGATGATGCCCTCGACTCCGCCCATAAAGAACAGCGGCGAGTAGGCCACAATAATGATGCCCGTCGAATAGATCATTGCCCGCTGCACTTCACTCGTTGCCAGGATGATGCTTTGGTTTAAGCGCTTACCGCCCTTCTCCAAATGCCGCATCACATTCTCCGTCAAAATGACGGCAGCATCCACAATCACACCAAAGTCGATGGCCCCCAAGGAGATGAGATTGGCAGGTACGCTCCAAATGTGCATCTGAATAAAGGCCACGCACAGTGCCAATGGAATCACCGCAGCCACCACCGCAGCGGCGCGCAGATTTCCCAAAAAGATATAGAGAATGGCAAGAACTAAGGTGATACCAAAAAACAAGGTGTGTTTCACCGTGCCGACGGTAATGTCGAGCAATACCTGGCGATCATAAAAAGGCCGCACTTCAATGCCGGGCGGCAGAATTTGCTTATTAATGTTATTAACGGTCTCACGTACTCGCGCTAATACTTCGGTGGCGTTTTCGCCGCGGCGCAAATAAATGATGCCTTCGACGGAATCTGGGTTCTCATTGAACTGAAATAAACCTAGGCGCGGCGCATTACCAATTTGAACTGTGGCCACATCACCTACCCGAACTGGAACGCCATTGTTGGTGGTGATGACAACTTGCTTAATGTCGTCGATGTTCTTCAGCAAGCCCACACCACGCACCACAAACTGCTGCTCGCCACTGGGCAATAAGCCGCCACCCATATTGCTATTGGAACTGGTAATGGCGGCTATCAACTGGGCAATGGAAATGCCCTTCGATTGCAGGCTCTCTGGCGTCACAATCACTTGGTATTGGCGTACCTTGCCACCAAAAGAGGAGACATCCGCAACGCCACGGGTTTGCTTTAGTTCTTTATAGATCTCGTAGTTTTGCAGTGTTTTGAGTTCAGCCGAAGATGCGTAGTCGGAGTGCACCTCGTAGCGCATGATCTCTCCAGTCGCATCCGAGTCTGGACTAATACTGGAGACAACGCCAGCGGGTAAATTGGCGTTGGCTAAATTAGCAATGAAGGTTTGGCGGGCTTTAAACGGATCGGCGGTGTCATTGAACTTCAGGGTGACAACCGATAAGCCAAAGAGCGAGACTGAGCGAAAGGCCTGCAACCCCGGAATACCAGCCAAGGCATTTTCAACCGGAATGGTGACTTGCTGCTCGACCTCAGTCGTACTTCTGCCCGGCCACTGCGAAATGGCTTGAATCGTTAAAGGGGCAACACCAGGGTATGGCTGTATGGGTAATTTACTCAGACTATTCATGCCGAGACCCAAGAGCACGATGGAGCCCACGATCACCAAGACGCGTTTTTCTAAAACGCCCCGAATGAAGGAAGTAAATTGGCTCATTTAGTGTTCTAACCTAGTCTTCTAACTTAGTCTTCTAACTTAGCAAAGCGATCGTTGAGTAAGACTGCACCATCCGTCAGCACCATTAAGCCAGCGCCCAGGCCGTCCGTAATAGCAAAACGTTTGCCGTCTAAGTCATAGCCTTTGACCGGAAGCCGGCGAAAGGTATCGGGCGCTACCCGCACAATCGCGTAGCGCATCTCACGTATACGCACAATCGCCGATTGCGGCACCACCACAGCAAGACCTTTGCCAACCAAAAGCTTGGCTGACATAAACATATCGGGGCGCAGCAAACCGTCGTCGTTATTGACGTCGGCACGAATCAGCAATGCCCGCGTCTCTGGATCAACGCTGGGAGCAACGTAATTGGTTTGGGCAATAAACTCGCGATCGGGATACGCTTCGGTTTTTAGAATGAGTTGCTGGCCACTCGATAACAGACGGATGTCTTTTTCAAATACATTGCCCAAAAACCACAAGGCCTTTGGATCAGCCAGACTAGCAAGCACATCGCCGCTATTTACAAAAGCGCCCGGTTCGGTATTGCGCTTGATCACAACCCCCTGAATGGGTGAGCGAATCAGCAAATTCGCCTGCGTTTTTTGATTAGTGCCGAGCTGCGCGATCTCCTGATCCGATACGCCGATATTGCGCAGGCGATTGGACGCTGCATCTTGGGTCATTTTGGCGTCCTGCATCAGATCGCCCATGGCCTGATTTTTTCCGAGAATGCTCGCTGTTTTACTCGCCAGCAAGTACTCTTGCTGGGCTGAATTAAATTCTGGGCTGTACATTTCTAAAATGGGCGAGCCTTGATTAACAGCGGCGCCATCAAAGGCAAAGATGCGCTCTACCCGTCCTGCTACCCGCGCGGATATCACTTTGGATTTTTCCGCATTAAAGGCAAGTCGCCCTGGCACTTTTATTTCAATCGGCACTTCGGTAGTTTTTGCTTCTTTAAAAACATAAATTTCAGGATTGAGGGTAACGCCGGGCAACTTGAGCTCTAAGGTGCCACTCTTTTCCACCTTCAATGTCTTGTCCGACTTATCAATTTGCACTGCGCGATTGATGTCTGTCAGCCGTCCGAGCACAATGCCCAGCGACAAAATCGCAAAGGCAAACGCAGCTAAGCGAATCCGTTGGCGCTGCTCGGGTGAGCGATTCCAATAGAGGTCGGCGAGGTTACCACGCAGATGCGCAAACTGCTGACCGAGCTTCTGCTGGAGCTGGCTTAACTGCTCTGCCACCTTTTTTGTTCCGGAGCGAAATTGATCTTTCAAGCGATATCCTTAAAACGGTTCTTTACCGGCGGCTGCCAATACAGTCGCCTGACTTTGGAGTAGCGCGCTTTGCGCTAACGCCAATTGAATTTCCAATAAACGCAATTGCGCTTGCGCTGTGAGTACATCATTAAATCCTTGGCCATTATTGGCATATTGGTTCAGTCCCACCTTGTACGCTGCATCGGCCTGCGGTACTTGGCGATCACGTAAAAACTGCACCTGATTTCTGGCCTGCTCGTAATTGGCGTATGCCGTATTGACGGCCAATACCACTTGTTGGCGACTAGCAATATTGCTGGCTTCGAGCGAGGCTTGATTACGCCTGGCTTGTTCTACCCCATACTTTTCTTTGGTAAAGAAATACAGTGGAATCACAATGTCCAGCTCGAACTGATAAAACAGAGTCCCGTTATTCGCAGCAAACGGGCCACGCGGAGTATAGGAAGATCCAATCACCTGAAAATCCGGCAAGTAAGCTTTCTTGGCTAGGCTGACTCCTTTTTTAGCAGCCTCCAGTTGTAAGGCAGAACTCTTTAAGAGTGGATGGCTGCTTTCCGCATAGTCTTCCAGCTCCAGCAAGCTGGGTACGGTATTCAAGGTGAGGCGCGCATCGCCCCGCAGCAGCAATTGCTCACGCGAATGGCGGCCAATTAAGGCGTTGATCCCCCTTAGCGCCACTTGCAACTGGCGATCAAGCGCAAACTGATCTGCTTCAGCCGCACTTTGTGCCACCTGAGCATTTAAAAACTCCACATAGGCTGCTGCATTATTGGCGTAACGGGCTTTGGCTACGTTCTTGATCATCTCCAACCGGGTGACTGATTCCCGTAACACCGTCAACTGCTTTTGCGATGCTAAGGCGCTGTAATACAAACTGGATAATTGCGCCCCCAATTGCAGGTAGGTCGATTCGCTTTGGGCCAAGAGGGCTTCTGCATTGGTATCGGCAATATCGGCAGCAAGGCTTTTCTTACCCGGAAACTGAAATGGCTGAGAAAAGGAGATGGCGTTGTTACTGCTAACCCCATTGGGGTATTGCGAATTGGGGACATTAGGTGGATTGGCTCCGCCTAGGGCAAATGGCGAGTTTGCAGGCATACCCGACCAAACCAATCCCACTTGTGGATTAGCGGGCGCCGCGATTTGCGGGACGGTGGCTTTGGCAGCAAAGTAGGACTCACGCAGCGCAGCGAGTTGCGGATTATTAAGCTTGAGCTCTGACCACAGCTGACGTAAATCGAGTTCAGTGGGCGCGGTTGCTTTGGCGCTGGGATTGATGCTGGGGCTAGCAGCAGAACTAGGGGCAATATTTTTTGCGGGGGCAACGGTCACCGACGCTTCTCGCGCAAGTGCTGGTGCCTGCGCATGCGAAACCGAAATAGCAGCGCAACAGAAAAGCACCCCTGCGAGAGGCAAGCGCATGCTTCTAAAATTTATTACCACAATCTTCAATTGCTGTCTTGCCCCCTATTACCCGATAAAAAATGGGTATTTGATTATAGGGGGTACGCCCTTCTTAAGAGGCTGAAAAGGGCAAAAATGGAGGGCTTGAGGACTGTATTACAGCCTAAATACTTACGTTAGCCCGAACGCCGATGATATTGACGGGGCCACGCGCTGCGTTATAGGCAGGATTGGCGATCCGCTGGTAGTTCAGGGAAATAAACAGCTCTTTATAGGCTTTAGCGCTGTAATAGGTTTCTAACACCTGTTCTGGCTTGTAACTGAGCTTGCCGTCGCCAATAAAGGTCGTCATACCGCCGTCTTGCAAATAGCTAATTTGCGCCGATGAAATGCCATTCACAGCAAAGCCAATCCCCAGGGTGTCGCCGGGTCTAGACCACGAGGCGCCCTTCACGCTCACCCCACCTGAAAGCGATTTGCTGATGTCCAGAGTCTGAGTTTCAGCGGCGCCGGGGTTCCAACTCCAACGACCAAAAATGCCAATGTCTTGACTGAGCGCTTGATCGAAATTAAGACCATAGCCCCAGGTATTCGTGGAGGCTTGCCGCACATTGGTGATATTCGGTGGATACGTGCTCGTTTGCTGCGCGCGATTCAGGGCATTTTGATACGTGCCCATAAAGGCGTGCTGCTGAAAGAACAATCCCCGCACGGCACCCGCCCGTCCATAGATCTCATGAGTACGCGTGAGTTCTACTTGATTGCTATAGTCTTTGGATAAGGTGTAATCGAGCTGGGCGGTATTCGGTACGGTTGGCAAGGCCAGACGGGCTGCCTTCAAAATGTAATTAGCCTGATACCACTCGGCTACGGCGCCGTAGGTGTATCCCTTGGTGTCCGCTGCATAGCCATAGGCGCCCATGGAAAAGATCGACGCATTCTGAAACTGCGTACGCGGATCATGGCTGTAGGCATTGTCATCAAAGTAATCCAGCGTAGCGATCTTGCCGTAGCTCAGAACCAATCGATTCTTATCCAAATTACCTGCTAATTGATTGGCTTCGCCCGCAATGTGTTCTTGACCACCGCCGAGGCCAATCGTTTGGCGCAGAAAAGCCCGGGCGGTATAAAAAACGGGTTGCGCATAGGCTCCTTTTTGCAGCTCGCCGTTATACACACCGCCGACTCCAGTCAGCTTCCCATCAAACGGCGCGCCTTGGAACATTTCGCCATTCCAATACACCTCGGCGCCTTGCCACAGTCTTGTGCCAACAAATGCAGTCGCGCTCAAGGAATAACTCTCGGCAGGACTGGCCGATTTATTCAATAAGCTATTTTGTCCAGAGTAAGGGGAATTAAAGTTATTGCGTTGCTGCAGCATGTAGGTCGCTTGCCCATGAATGCTCCAGCGTTCCGTCTCTCCCATCAGCGGGACCTTGCTATCCACTACAGGTTCACTGTCGACCGGCGCAATCGCAAAGGCACTGGTCCCTGCGCTAATACAGCAGCACAGAATCAGCCTGGCGTAAATGGGGCGGTTTAGAAAATACATGGGTGCAATCATTCAGGAATACCGCAACCCTAGCATAGGCATGTGGCGATTTAAAGAAATGCCACAAATACGAATAGATGTACTGAATTTACTAAATAAGACTAGCCGACCGTACGCCGATCCATGAGGGCCCGGGCTAAGGTGCCGGCATCAACATACTCTAGCTCACCCCCTACCGGTATGCCCCTGGCAATGCGAGTGACCTTGATGCCCTTGGATTTGAGAACTTCCCCAATGTAATGGGCAGTGGCCTCGCCTTCGCTCGTGAAGTTCGTTGCCAATACGACTTCGCGCACCGCAAGACCGGTATCGGGGTTCTCAATGCGCGCCAAGAGCCGATCAAAATGAATTTCCGTGGGGCCCATACCGTCGAGCGGCGAGATGCGGCCCATCAGTACAAAGTAATTGCCTTTGAAGCTGAGTGTCTGCTCGACCATCACTTGGTCGGCGGGGGTCTCCACGATGCAGAGCATCGAAGGATCGCGCCTGCCATCCGAACACGTAGAACAAATCGCTGTTTCGGAAAAGGTATTGCAGCGGCTGCAGTGCCCTACTTTTTCAACTGCTTCACCCAAAGACTGGGCGAGCAATGCAGCGCCATTGCGATCGTGTTGCAGCAAATAAAAAGCCATCCGCTGCGCCGACTTCGGTCCTACTCCAGGCAGAACGCGCAGCGCTTCAACTAAGCGCTGCAACGCATCCTGGGGAACATCGTTTCGTGCCATTAAAACGGTAACTTAAAACCAGGGGGCATAGGCATACCAGCCGTAGCGCCCGACATCAGTTTTTCACTGGCAGCTTCCACTTGCTTGAATGCATCAGCGTAGGCTACGACCATCAGGTCTTCCAGCATCTCGCGGTCTTCCATTGCGCCTTCAGCAATTTGCACGCGCTTAAGTTCGTACTTGCCCGATACCGTCACCTGAATGAGGCCATTACCAGCTTGGCCAGTCACTTCCATACTAGCCAGCTCAGCTTGCGCCCGCTTCATGTTTTCTTGCATCTGCTGGGCTTGCTTCATGAGGCCAGCAATATTGCCTTTCATCATTTTGTGTTCCCTCTATTCAATATGTATAAATTAATTTGGCTTAATTTGGGTTTTGGTAGATTTAGTTTAGGCAGGTCTTACGGAGCCGCTCACGACCTTGGCACCAAACTCGCGCTCGAGTTGCTGCACAAATGGATCGGCTGCAATCCGCTCTTCGGCATTTTGGCGTTTCTCTTGCTGTACTTGCGCATCGATTTTGGCTACGGTCTTTTCAACAGCGCCTTCCACTACTTCGATCTGCACTTTTTTTCCGTAATGAACGCTCAGCGCTTCACTTAAGCGGCCAACGCAATCGGCACTAGCTAACTGCGGCAAGCTTGTAATCACCGTTGCCTTAACCCCTTGCGCTGAATCCACCCAGTCTTGCAATTCTGTTTGATGGGCGAGTTGCTGTACTAAACCACGCACCGGCAAGGCGCGCATCAGGCTATGCCAATCCGGACGGTCGCTAGTCGACGCGGTTGCGGGGGATGCTGCCGATGTTGCTGCCGATGTTGTTGATTTCGGCGCTGGTGCTGATGTTGCTGCCGATGTTATTGATTTAGGCGCAGCTGCAGATGCAGGAGCCGCTGAAGGTGCTGCTGAAGCCGGCTTGGCTGCTGCTGGCTTGGTAGCAGTGGAAGCTGCACCATTGCTTACGCTACCTGCACTTTGACTGGGTCCTGAACCTGCACTGCCCGGCCGAAAGGCCAGCATGCGCAGAAGTGCCATCGAGAAACCGGTTTGCTCATCCGGAGCGAGCGATAAATCAGGACGGCTGGTAATGGCGATTTGATAGAAGAGCTGGGCTTCTTCTTTGCTAAAGACCGTTGCTAAGCGGCGTATTTCCGCTGCTTCGGGCCAATCATCTAGAACGGATTCCGGGACAACTTGGGCGCTTGCTATCTTTTGTATGAGGCTGGCTAAATCTTGTAGTGCTAAAGAGAAAGACATGCTGCGCTCGCCCATCTCTTGCGCAACGGCTACAAGAGCAGCGCCATTCTTATTGGCCAATGCATCGAGTACCTGAATTAAATAGGCATCATCGAGCGTGCCCAGCATATTGCGTACCGATGCTTGGGTTACGGTGCCGGCTGCGTAGGCAATCGCTTGATCGGTAAGGGAGAGTGCATCGCGCATCGAGCCTTGGGCTGCTTTTGCTAATACGCGCAGTGCACCGATTTCGGATTCGACTTTTTCAGCGGCCAGGACGGTTTGCAGGTGCTCTACGATTAATGGCACTGGCATTTGCTTGAGGTTGAACTGCAAGCAACGCGACAATATGGTGACTGGTATTTTTTGTGGATCGGTGGTCGCCAGTATGAACTTCACATGCTCAGGCGGTTCTTCTAAGGTCTTGAGCATGGCATTAAAGGCATGGTTGGTCAGCATGTGCACTTCGTCAATCATGTAGACCTTATAACGACCATTGCTGGGGGCGTAGGACGCCTTCTCTAATAGCTGGGCCATCTCATCGACGCCGCGGTTACTGGCGGCATCCATTTCAATATAGTCAACGTAGCGCCCGGCATCGATTTCCAGGCAAGCGGCACATTTGCCGCAGGGCTGGGAGGTCATTTGGCCTTGGCCATCGGGTCCGATGCAATTAAGCGCTTTTGCCAGAATGCGGGCGATAGTGGTTTTACCCACCCCCCTTGTTCCAGTAAAGAGCCATGCGTGGTGTAGGCGTCCTTGATCCAGGGCGTGGGTCAAGGCCTTGACAACGTGGTCTTGGCCCAAGAGTTCAGGGAAGGTTTTGGGGCGCCACGAACGGGCCAGTGCCAATGTTGTCATGCGTCTATTCTAACAAGGGCTAAAATGATTGTGGACGGGCCTCCTCGCATGGTGGCTTGGCAACCTGGTCAGGTCGGGAACGAAGCAGCCAAACCCAAGTACTGCCAGTGCCGGGGGTTTGGCTCGTCCACTTCCCCCTTGGTTCTACCCCCCCCTGCTAGCAGCTCCCTTTTTAGCTTTCAGCTCCCCTTAGCCTACCAGTTGAGGGATATCAGATAGCGATAGCCTATATAGAGCAGGATTAATCCTCCAAAGACGGCGACGGTGCGGATATCCAGCATGAGCTTAAATAGGCGTAATCGTTTGTGGCCACACTCAATCATTACGTACATCGCTGCCTCCCTTGGTCATAAAGCGTTCAGCTTAGAGAGATGCAAGGCATAAAAACAGGGGAAAAGGATTATTTAGGTGTAGGAAATGGATGAGTTTCGGTAGGATAAGACTGGGCGCTCATGCTGTGAGCCATTTATTTGGAATAGTATATAAATTCCATAAATGACAAGCAGCCATTCAGTAGCTATTTGATGACTAAGCCCTGCCCGTTTTGTACCCTGCCCCAAGAGCGCATCATTGACTCCAATGATTTGGCTCTTGTGATTCGAGATGGCTACCCAGTTTCACCTGGACACACCCTGATCATTCCGAAACAACACATTGGATCTTGGTTTGAAATCACCCCTGAAGAGCAAAGCGCGATGCTTAATCTTTTAGAGAGAGCCAAAGCAGTATTAGAAGAGGAATTTAAGCCCGACGGCTACAACATTGGTATTAATGATGGGCCTATAGCAGGACAAACCGTACCTCACCTTCATATACACCTTATTCCTCGTTACAAGGGAGATTTAGAAGATCCCAAAGGTGGTGTGCGGTGGATTATTCCGGGTAAGGCAAAGTATTGGGAATGATTGTCCTCAATAAATACATAGAGCAATTTAAAGATATCAAGGTTCATGTACGTGAAGGAAGGCGATCGCCGCATAAAATTTGCATGCTCCTGGCGATGCTTGACCTTGCCAATGCAGGCGGACTAAAGGTAAATAAAATTTATTTTGCACCGACTCTACTGGAGAGGTATCTTTCTTACTTTCTTAGCACAAAAGCAAATAAAGATAAGCCAAATCCACAATACCCATTCGTATACCTATCTGGAAATTTAAATAATGGGGAGCCAAGTTTTTGGCATTTAAAAAAAATTGACACAACTATTCCGATGAAAAGTGGATCGGAATTTAATTACATAAAAGAAAATGTTGAATATGCATATTTGAATGATGATCTTTTCGCGCTAATTCAGCAGTCAAAAAGCATCAAGGCTTTAGAAGCGGCATTATCAGACTTTTGGTTTGATAGGACGGATGAAGATTTGCATTCAATTGTAGAAAAAAATAATCGAATTAGCCAATACGAAAATGCAATTCGACAAGGGGCTACCACCAAATCTTCACGCAACCCATCCGAATTCATTCGAAATCCAGCATTTAGAAAAGTAATTATAGAAATTTATGACTATCGCTGCGCTGCAACTGGTTCTCGAATTATTCTTCCCAGCGGAGAAGCGCTTGTCGAAGCCGCACACATCCATCCCTTTTCCGTTGCAGGCGATGATGACCCAAGAAATGGGCTGGCTTTAACACCAAATATGCATTGGGCAATGGATAAAAACATCATAAGCCCCGGCCCAGATAAAAAATGGCATGTGAGCAAGTCAATTGATCGACGCATACCTGATTTACAGATCTTCACAAGCCTAGAGGGATTGCCGTTAATACTCCCAAAAGAATCTACATACGAACCAAAGATAGAGTCATTAGAATGGAGACTTAGTAAGCTTAGGTAGACTTTAAATAATCAAAAATTAAGGAAAAAAAGATGGCCACGATTATTGACGCAGCTTTGACTGTGCTTAAAACAGCAAACAAACCGCTATCAGCAGATGAAATTTATGTCGAAATATGCAAAAGCCAACTTTTCGAATTCAAGTCCCAAGATCCGAAGGCTATTTTAAAAGCACAATTAAGGAAGAATTGCCTTGGCTTTACAGGCAAATCTGCTGCTGAAACACCAAGACTAAAGCAGCTGATTGACAAAACATTTCAGATCCTTTGATGGCTGAAAGCGGACAAGACGGAAAGTTAACTTCAGCGGCGCTAAAGGTTTATTTGGCTTAGATTCTTATCGTAATTTAGACTTTTTAAAGCCCCCTATCCCCATCACTGTTAGTACGAAACAAAAAAATTTATTTGGATCATTGGGTTACATAGGGCTGTAAAGTGTTTGTTAAATACTTGACAAACAATTGACGTGTTTGTTAATATTTTGACAAACAAACATACATACATACATGTCAAATACAACAGACCACCACTTCACTTTTCCAGCAATACGTGGAATTCAGGCTGGGAGGGAATATTTTGTATCAATGTGCCCACTTGGCTTGGTTCATAAAATTTTCAAGTTTGACGAAGAGGAGCTTAGTCCCGAATTAAGAGCCCAAAGAATTCTTAATAAATCTAGAGTACCTGAAATTGCCAGGTATATAACAAGCAATCCAGATAACTACGTTTTTTCAGCAATCACTGCTTCAATCGATGGGGATGTTAAGTTCACAACCATCAACAATACCCCCGAAGCCCAGCGAAATGGATTCCTTCGAATAGATATGAATTCAAAAATAATCGTCAACGATGGTCAACATAGAAGAGCCGCCATAGAAATGGCGATTAAGGAGGACTCATCACTGTCGAGTGAATCTATCGCCGTGGTTTTCTTCATTGACAGAGGGTTAGAGCGTAGCCAGCAAATGTTTGCCGACTTAAATAGGCATGCAATACGGCCTAGTCGTTCACTAGGCTTACTTTACGATCATCGCAATGACATGTCAAAAATTGCAAAACTAGTTGCCCTAAAGTCAATTGCCTTTAAGGGGCTAGTAGAAATGGAGAGAAGTACACTTTCCGAGCGCTCTAGAAAGTTATTTACTCTAAGCGCTATCTATACGGGCTGTCACGCACTATTGGATGCGAAAGAGCTATCTGATGAAAACAATGCCTCAAAGCTTTGCATCACATTTTGGGATGAAGTTTCAAAGCACATCCCAGAATGGGAAATGGTTCAAAAAAGCAGGCTTACCGCAGGTGAGATACGTAAAGAGCTCCTCCATTCGCATGGAATAGCAATTCAATCTATCGGGATTGCAGGCAGTCAGCTACTAAGCGAGCACCCGAAAGATTGGAAGCAAAAACTCGCAGCCCTCAAAAATATTGACTGGTCTCGTAGCAATGCCAAAGTCTGGGAGGGTCGAGCACTTGTGGGCGGAAAAGTATCAAAAACTTACAATAACGTAACGTTAACAACTAATTTAATAAAACAAAAGTTGGGGTTAAAACTATCCCCTGAAGAAAAACGAACAGAAGAAGCATATAAACGAGGCTAAGATGGTTGAGAAAAAAATAAATATAGTCAATGGCTATCAAAAGTCGTCGTTTGATGCAGATGGGATTGATTCAGAAGTAGAAACAATTAAAGCCGATATTAAAAGACTTTACTTAAGCGACGCTCTGCCTTGGGTAATTGGATATAGCGGCGGCAAGGATTCCACTGCATGCCTTCAATTAATTTGGTATGCAATTAAAGAGCTTGAAGAGTCTCAGCGCTCAAAGCCTATATATGTCATCAGTACAGATACATTAGTTGAGAATCCAGTCGTTGCAATGTGGGTTGAAGTTTCTCTTGAGAAGATGAGACTTGAAGCAATCCAACAAAGAATGCCAATTGAACCTAAGCGTTTGACCCCGGAGCTACAAGATAGATTTTGGGTTAATTTAATTGGTAAAGGGTATCCGGCCCCCAGGCCCATGTTTAGATGGTGCACCAGCAGATTAAAAATTAATCCTTCAAATAGCTTCATTCTTGATGTAGTTGCGAAAAATGGTGAAGCCATCCTTGTTTTAGGCACACGTAAGGCCGAGAGCTCGACAAGAAAAAAGGTTATGGAAGGGTACGAAGGCTCTACTCGTGATTTATTGAGCAGAAATGGAAATCCAAAGCTAGATAGGGTCTGGATTTACCCGCCAATAGTTAGCTGGTCAAATGATGATGTCTGGGAGTACTTGGTAACCTACAAAAACCCATGGGGTTATGACAATAGCCAGCTTCTAAATATGTACCGCGGGGCAACTCAAGATAACGAGTGCCCTCTAGTAGTTGACACGTCAACACCTAGCTGTGGTGATAGTCGTTTTGGCTGCTTTGTTTGTACCTTGGTTGACAAAGATAAATCAATGCAAGCGATGATTAAGAATGATGATGAGAAAAAGTGGATGGCCCCTCTTTCTCATTTTCGGGATAACTTCCTAGATATTGGAATAACAGACTTTGATAAGCGCGACTTTAGAAGGATGGATGGCAGGCTTACCCTAATGGATGACAAGGATACTGGTGGCAAAAAACTTGTGCACGGCCCCTACCTCCAAAGTTATCGTGAAAAACTATTACTAGAGCTTTTAATTGCCCAAGAACAAGTAAGAGCAAGCGGTAGCGAAGGAACTGAAAAATTTCAACTAATTACTGAAGAAGAGTTAGAAGAAATTAGGCGTATATGGGTTAAAGATAAGAATGAAATTGAGGATAGAGTTCCGGAAATTTACAAAGAGGCAACCGGAAGAGATTACCCATTTGAGAGCGTGGATGAAGGCGCCCTATTCAATAGGAATGATATTGCCTTACTTAGAGAACTTGCCTCAAAAGACAATTCACCAGACGATCTTCACTACCAACTGGTAAGAAACTTGCTCAATATTGAAAGAAACTACTCCACAGCCACTAGAAGAGTTGGGATCTATGAAAACTTGGAAAAAGCACTTATAAACGGCGGATTTGAGAATAAGGATGAGGCATATCAATTTGCCCTTAAGAAATCACAAACCACAACTGACGACGAAGAACAAGTAAGAAATATGATGGAACCATCGGCTACATTTGAAGTCTCAGACCTATTTCCCCTTGATGAAGATGGGAGCAAGGCGTGATTTTAAATGAGCTAACTCTAGTTAACTTTGGCATCTACAAAGGTGAGCATACCGTTGAGCTAACTCCGACTTCAAAAAAACCCATTATTTTGTTTGGGGCATTTAACGGCTCAGGAAAAACGACCTTTCTTGATGCATTACAGCTTGTCTTATACGGCAAGACGGCAAAGACCTCGTCAAGAGGAAAGGGTCCTTATGAGGAATACTTAAAAAGCTTAATCAACCGCGATGTTTCACCAAAAAATGGCGCTGGTTTAAAGCTTACATTTACCACTAAACAAAATGGGAAAAAGGAAATAATAGAAGTTTCTAGAAATTGGTTTGAATCAAGCCCATCTAATATTAAAGAGGTTTGCGAGATTACTAGAGACGGCATTTTTGATGGAACAGCGTCCGAGCGCTGGCATGAATTTGTTGAAGAGTTTATGCCATCAGAAATCTCTGAACTATTCTTTTTTGATGGCGAAAAGATTGAAGGTCTTGCTGACCCCCTAAGGTCCTCAGCAATATTAAGAAGTGGTATTTACTCCCTTCTCGGCATTAATTCCATAGAAAGCCTAGCAAAAAGTCTCACGCAAATTGAAAAGAGAAAGGCGCTAGAAATTACCAAGGAATCGGGAAGCATTTCTATAGACTCAGAGGAAGCTTCTGCTAAGGAATTAAACTCAAGAAAAGAGCTTATTGGTCAAGAAAAAGCCGGGATTGCAAATCAACTAGATAGATTAACTATTGAGATTGCCAGAACTGAAGATGAGATGAAAATCTCTGGTGCCGATCTTTTGGCAAATAGACATGCCTTACAAGAAAACCTTGAAGTCCTCAAAGAGAGAAGAAAGAGATTAACGAATGAGCTTCTAGAGCTCGCCTCAGGTATGGCACCCCTTCTTCTTTTATCGAAGCAAATTGCTGAAATACGACAAGGGCTCAGCAAAGCTTCAGGTCATAACTTAAAATCTGCTAAGGCTTTTGAGGATGAAATCTCAACATTTAAGCAACAAATAACTTTATTAAAAGAATTAGATAAAGTTAGCAAAGATTCAGTATTTCAGCTGTTTGATAGAAGACTTGCACAAGTATTGGCTGAGGTATCTAGCTTCTCTACCGATATTGATGAAGCTCAGCTACCTTCAATAGATGAACTTTCTGGACTTAAAAAGTCTATTGAATCAAAGCTTAAGGAATTTGAAGTTATTGAGAATGAAATTGATGTCTTAAATAAAAGCCTCCAAGCCGTTCCGTCTGAAGAAAAAGTAGCGGATATTGTCAAAAATCTTACCGAAAAGCAGAAAGAGAAAACTAAACTTGAACTAAAGACAGAAGTTCTAGCTGATGAAATAAGATCTATTAATACCCAGTTGGAGCGCATCACCAAAGAAATTACTAATAAATTAGCCCAAATTGCAGATTTAGAAACAAGCCAAATTGTGAATCAACGGGTACTTAATCATGCACAAAAGGCAAAGAATACGCTTTCTAAATTTAAAGATGAACTTATATCCAAGCACCTCATTTCGCTAAGTGATGAAATATCCAAGTGCTTTCAACTTCTTCACAGAAAGTCCAAGTTTGGCCTCAGATTCGAGATTAATAAAGATGACTTTAATCTATTAATAGTAAAGCCATCCGGAGAGGTTGTTCCGGCCAAGTCTCTCTCAGCTGGGGAGCGACAACTTCTGGCTGTTGCAATACTTTGGGCATTAGCCAAATCCTCTGGAAAAACTCTACCAACTGTTATTGATACCCCGCTTGGTCGACTAGACGGTCCGCATAGACAGAAATTGATCTCAAACTATTTCCCCAAGGCCGGAAGTCAAGTTTTGATTTTTTCAACAGATGAAGAAATTACAAATGAACATTACGAATCACTCAAAGGTCACATAGCGCTTGAATACACCATTAATTACGATGAATCTACTGAATCCTCTGTATTCAGCAAAGGATATTTTGAGACTGCGAGGACCTAAATGATTGAAAATGTTCGAATCTCAGAAAAAGCAAAAATTCAATTAATTACCCTTAAAAGGCGAACCGGAATACAAAACTGGAATGTTTTATGTAGATGGGCCTTTTGCCTCTCACTAAGAGAGACGACGCCACCCCCCTTTGAAAATGTCATCGCAGATAGTTCGGTGGAGATGACTTGGAGAACATTTACTGGAGGACTTGAAAATCTTTATATGGCCTTGCTGATTTCAAATGCCAAGAAAAATGGAGTTTCCCTAGAAAAGGTGGAGCTAAATAATTATTTTAAGCTTCACCTGCATCGCGGTATCTCGTATCTAAATGGCTCGTCATCAGATTCAATTGAAAATTTATTGGCAAGTTTAATTAAATAACTATTAAAGGCCGCCAATTATCTAGTTACAGGTATGCCCCTGACAGAAAAATTCTCAGCATAGGCGTCGTCTGAAAGTGCTAATTGCCTTGCGACGACAGCCAAACCAGCGCCAACACTTTGCAGAGCTGAAATACGATTAATGACGACGCCAGCTGGAATGAGCTCTTTAATTGATTCAATTAAAGTTGTACATCTAGACATACCGCCCGTCAAAAATACTCTGTAGGCCTGACCATCCGCTAAATGTCCTTTAAAAACACTCAAAACATTACGCTTAATAATATTTAATTCATTTTCGTAAATGTCCGCTAAATCATTTTTTCTCAAATCCACCTTAAAAGGATGATCAAAAAATGGGAACTGAGCTTCATAGTTATCGATATCACTTAAAGCCTTCTTTGCATCCTCTGAAATTAATAAAATCTGATGCTGAAGTTGCATCCGAAACAGCTGATAAAGTCTTTCGAGCGGTAATGATTCGTCAGCTTGGCTAATATATTCATGAATTTCAATGCCACGTTTTCGAAAATTTGCCTGTTTATGAATATCTCTGGTACTGAGGGCATCCATTATTAGCTGATTAGGAAGCTTTTTGCCATCTCTTGATTCTGAATTTGCGCCAAGAAAAGGGGCAAACTTCTTTTTAGCTAAAATTTCATCGAAATCATTTCCCCCTACTCGCTCACCAACTGCATTCAATACATTTAGCTTTTCATCAGCCTCGGAATTGACATTCAATAAAATTATGTCGGTCGTACCACCGCCGACATCTATAACAACAGCTGGCGCACTAGAATCGAACATTGCCCTAGAAATAACTAAAGATGCCGCCATTGGCTCAATAACAAAATGAATATCAGTAAAGCCAGCTAATTGCGCTGCTTTCCTCATAATTCCTAAGGCTTGTTCATTATCGCCACTCGATTGAGCGCCCATATAATTAACAGGGCGTCCCAAAACTACGCCAGCAAATTCTTTGCCAAAATATACTTCGGAACGTCTTTTGATTTCCGTTAAAACTAATGCAACTATTTGAACAAATAATTGCTTGTGAACATCATGAAGCGAGATGCCCAAAAAAGCCTTGGGGGAGCGCATAAAAAAACCATTCATTGGGTTACTTTTATATTCATCTATAGCGCTCTGGCCAAAAAAACGGACTGTTTCGGGGTCATTCAGGGCCGTAAAGAATGTTTTACCCTCCATGGACTCCATTTCCTCGTCCATTAACTCCTGCTCCATTTTCGCCCTTACCTCGCTTCTAATGGAGTCAATATTTTTTAAGGGCTGAATAGATAGCCTAAGCTTTTTTTCTTCTTCCGCGACTTTGGTGTTCTCAAAGTTCTGCAAAATCCTATCGTAATCATCCCTGTCACGAAGGTAGGCATTTAAAGCCTTATTATATTTATCAGAATTCACAAAATCATAAGGCTTTGGCGCCTTGAGACGAGGACGATTGACCCTTCGAAAATCCTCCAACTTACTTGGAATAGAGCTAAAAGAATCATCGAAGCGGTTTTTATCACGCTTAATTGCCTCACCCACCCTCCTAGTTAAAGTATCCTCATTAAGGACTAAGCGCTCCTTATTTCCAATTTTTAAAAAAATCGCCGATGGCATTTCATGAGATTCACCCTCTAAAGGTACTAGCTGCAATTTTTTGTTATGGTCGATTATTCCTGCCAATGTATTAGTGGTTCCAAAATCAATGCCCAAGTACTCCATATTTATTAATTCCAATCAATTAAAAAATATCGATTTCTAAATCACGTACGTCATCACCCTTATCCTGCCGTAGGTTTGAGGTAAAGAAATATGGGGAATCTAGCGTATTTGACATGAGTTTTTCATTTAGTATTTCCAAGCCACCTGCCGCATATTTCTCAAAAATAGATACAGCTTTAGCTTCACCTTCTTTATTTCTAAAGAAATCTATAGTCGTATCTTTTTCTGCCAGCATAGGAATGAGGTAAAGATAGACGCTTAGCGACTGCGATGTAAATGTAGATAATGCAATTTCTTTTGTTTGTGGAGGCAAATCAATTGCGTTTCCAGCCTCGAGTCCAACACAGGCTGCTAAAACTAAGACTTCTACATTTAACTTATAAAGTGATTGGGAATTTTCTCCTTGTCCCACTCCATTCTTTAAGTACTCAACAACACGCTCATACTTTTCAGGCCAATAGACAGTATGGTCAAATGAAAAAAGGGTTTTTTGATTAAGCATGCTGGTCATAGCGCGACCTCCTTAATAACTGATTCATCGCGATCGCCATATTCATTGAGCGCAAAAAGCTTTCCGTGAATATCAATAGTCTTTGAAATCGATTTTTTAGGGCCTTTAGCACGTGAAACCAAGAGATATGATTTTCCAATTTTAGATTCTAATATTGACGATAGTTTATCTCCCCACTTATCACCGTCGAACATAAGTACCAGCTGACTTGCCAGCTCAGATAAATTTTTTGTAATGCCAGAGCGATATTCACTGTCCACAACTGAAAATGGAGCATCAAATATTAGAGGGGCAATAATAGGCTCAGATATCCACTCAACCTGACTAATTTTTGTTCGTCTTCCTGCCATTCCAACAATCGCAGCAATTACAGCAAATTTAAGCACATTTGACTCTCCAGTACTTAAAGATGCTATCTTTCCATCCGAGTCATAAACCTTGACGGCATAGGTATCTGGCTCAACTTTTGCAGTAAAGTTTTTTGTTAAATAGGCCTCTAAAACACCCGAAATCTCCTTATTTAGAGCATCCAATACTTCGCTTTCTTGGCGCTGAAATTGGCCCGCAACGTAAGTTTTTAGCTTGCTTACTTTTTGCCTTTCAGCTCTTAAGCTAGCTGTTTGTTTTTGTTGGGCAAGTATATTGTCTTGCTGAATTCGTAACTCTGGTATTTTGCCCTTCAATCGATCTATATTTGTTCTTGCAGAGCCCCACTCTTGATTCGCATTGCTTAATATTCCCTCGGCTTCAGCAATTTCTTGTTTTAACTTTCTGACTTCCGTGTTATCAATACCATCAATTTCCTCATTAGCTCTTTTGATAATTTGTTTTTGTTCTGCGATATCAGTCTCGCATTTTCCAATCTCCTCATCATGAAAAGCTATTGATGGGTCGAATTTTTTTGCTTGCTTTGCATACTCACCAATTTCTGCTCTAAAAGAGAATATCTTTTGCAATAGCTGACTTGTTGAAGCTTTCTCACATAAATCATCCAAATGCTTTTCTTCAGCGGAGCCTGGAAGAACAGAGGTTCCACAAATACATTTTTTTAATTGCTTTATATCTTCTATAAGCTTGGTGCCAAAAGGTGATGGTAACGTTTGCTCCTCTTCCTTTTGATTCAATACATCTATCAGACCCTCAAGTCGCCCCTCTAAAAGAACTTTTGGCATTGCCTCAATAAAGTATTCATTTCTTCTTTTTATGCTCTGTTTTCGTCTAGACTCAGCCTCAGAAAGCTTTCTTTCCGCTCGTTCTTTTCGCCCCTGAATTGGTTCAGCCTGCGCATATTGAGAAAGCCGTGAATTCGCATCAGCCCTCTTTTTTTCATTTAGATGTATTGTTTCTTTAAGTTTTACAACGTTAGCCTCATAACGCTGCAAGTCTTCTTCGTGCCTTTCAATAAGAGAGGTCAGACCATTAAGTTCCTCGTTATCTCCAGAGTCACTTTCCTTCCGGATATAGCCTCGCTCAATCTCAGTAAGAGTGCTCAACAATCTCTCGAGAGCTGAAAACCCAAATGTTTGGCGAATATCTGTCCTAAATTTCGAATCACCGTCCAGATGAAGCTGCCCTATGGCCTCACCATCAAATATGAACCAACTAGCCAACTTTCTTGGAATTAATTGCTCAATGAATGTCTTAGCCAACTCATCATTCATTGGAGTTAAAGAGCCAGTGCTTCTATATTCGTTTACTGAAATTTCTGTTTCAGATAGGCCTTGTGTATAAATTCTTCGAAGCAGGTAGCTCTTATTGTTATTAGTAAACTCTATTTCTACTGAACACGTCTTTTTCTTTTCGCCAATAGCAGTTTTGTTAATAATAGGATCAAGTTTATTGAATTGCTTCGTAAAGTCACCTGTAAATGCCCAATACACAGCATTTAACAAGTTTGTTTTTCCAGCACCATTGTCTCCAATTAAAATTGTGACTGGCTTTTCCTCATCAGTTGAGAAGTTAATCTCATGATGCCCATAGAATGTTCGAAAATTTTCTAGAGTGATTTTTTTAATAAACATTTAGAATTTCTCTTTACTAATTAACTCTCTAATTTCTTCTTTTAAATTATCTCGCTGCGGACGGCTTGCCTCGAGCTCCTTAATCTTTCTTAAAAATGATTGCGTTAATTTTTCAAGCTGAGAATCTTTATTTGATTCATTTTTATTGGCAATATCACTCATAATTAAACTCCGTCTAATATTTTTTCGCACTCGTCTTTATTTAGCGCATCCGATGCAAACATTCTTGCCCGCTTCATTTCACGGTTATAGAGCTTGTCTAAATCTTGATTGGTTAATTTAGGGCCAACCAAGATAAAATCAAATAACTCTGCAGACTCTTTTCCAGGCGATTTTCTTAAAACTCTACCGCGCCTCTGAATGCCCTGCCTTTCCTGACGCTGACTTGCGAGAATAAAGGCTCTACGACAATCCGGTATATCGATACCCTCATCTAAAATTCTCATAGAAGCAATTGCATCTATATTTTGTGCGCGTAAGTTAGCAATCGTCCCCCTTCTTTCTGATGGAGTATCTGCTGAGGTGATTCGCCCTACACGCCATCCTAATTTTTGAAGCAACATGGTCAATGAATCTACCTGCCTAATTCTTTCGCCATTTTCAAACTCGACATAACCCTCTCCGCAGTAAAATAAAGAAAACGTCTTGGATGAATTCTCTTTTAAAACATCTTCAAGCTTTGTTAATTTACTAACCATTGTCTCGAGCAAATGATCTAACTCGCCATAACTATCAAGATCTTTATTATTTGTTACCTTTTTAATAATCTCAAGATATCTTGCGGCTTCATTTTCGGTGAATTCAATGAGTATTGGATGATAGGTATATGGGCATAAATATTCCTGCTTAATAGCTTCGCTCAACTTAAACTCAAAAACTATTTCTCCGAAATATCTTTCCAAATATTTTTCTTCATCAAGCTCATATGGTGTGGCTGATAGCCCCAACCTAAAACGAAATGACGTAGGCAAATAATCGATTTGATTTTGTCTATTAAAGTGATGGCACTCGTCAACAATGATCATCCTTGAGCCAGGCTTTCCGTTGAGCCTCTTTAAAAGATTTTGGAATTTATCGTCCCTAAATGATTTATTGACGCAGACTAAAACGGGTAATTGTGCCTTTGAATCACTTGAGACTAAATGAGCCTGGATTATATTTTCTGCACTTAAACTCCAATTTTCCTGTGAGTCATAGACCGACACAGTAGCTATACCCTTCTCACCTAACTCCTGAACCCACTGTCTTGCTAACTCTAAATAGGGAACTGTAATTACAGCCAGACCACGATCCGTTCTACTAAGAAATCTTGTTAAAGCTTCAATCGAGGTCTTCGTTTTTCCAGTTCCAGTTGCCATGGTTAAAATACCTTTGTAGTCATTTTCCTTCCATGCATTTAAAGCCTCTTCCTGGTAGGGCCTCAACCCCGAGGCAGGTTTAGGTGCCTCTGGCTCTGGGGCGATTACCGGCTTAGGTTTTCTGGGTCTCTCAGATGGCGATAACTTACCAATCTTTTCTATAGCCTCCTTACTCAAATTGAATACTTCAATATGAGGATTTTCCCTCGACCAATCTGTATTTACATCCAAAACGAGGTTGTTTACCCGCCGAAGGTCCTCGTCAAGCCAGCTTTTAAATACTTGCGCACTTTCCGTGTTGTATTGATAAGCAGAATCACTTTCATTTATAGAGCCCTCAAACGCAACTATTGAATCATCCTCAAAAACAAAATAACCAACTTTCACATGGTATAAATTTCTGTCATCAGACTTCTCATCAGGAAATTCATAGTTTTTAGGAATGGCAAACCTAAACTCTAGTTGACCGGTTGCTATTAAATAAGACAAAAGCTGCGAACGATAATCTCTACGCTCACTATTCATGCCAAATCCAACCGCAGTCAATACAATATTGTCAGCCAACTGTTGAATAGTCTTTTTACGTTGATCTGATGTAATACTTCCTTTTAGTATTTCCACTAAATGCCTATCGCTAATGACAGGACTACAAATTATTTCAATTTTTACTTTATCGTTGATGACATGATCCATGGCCGCAGACCATGACATAAGCGCACTACTACTAAAGTAAGCAGTTCCCCGACGATAAAGCTTACATTCAGATAAGCAAGCGCCTATCAAATCTTTGCCAATATTGTCATAACCATTTTTGTATCTATCTTTCAATTGAAAGATTATTTCGCTTGGCATTATTTTTAACCTGGTAGTTAACTTTTTAGCACCGAAATACTACTGTTATGGGCAATTAAGTTAATTAGATCATTATTCATTCGCCCTATAATATCTCTAAATTTAACAATCAAAACCTATCCACCCCCCCGTCTCCTCCATCCCCTCCATGTCCTTCGGGCAGATGGGTGGGCCTAAAAGCAGGTGCTTTCTGAGCATCACTACCTCATAGCCGCACTTAGTGCACTTGGCTCCTGGTCTTTTGGCTGCCTTTTGGCCTGTTCTGACTGGTAGGCTTAATCTGCCGTGCGGGAATTCCCCTAGCCTTTCTGCAATGGCAAGTAAGTCCTTTTTTAGCCATTCTCCTGCTCCAGCACTGCGCATCGGTCCTTTTAGGCCGATATCCAAGGCAATCCGTTTAAATCCTTCGCCATGACCACTTTTGCAGTTATCTACCGCGTGCACTAACTCATGGACTAAGGTATCCAGAAAATCAAAGGGGGTATGTAGATGTGGCACAATGAAGATTTGGTTAATGCCGTCTTATGCTGCTTTACTAGACCAGCACTGCCCTAAATGACGCCCCTTCCCTCCCGTACTGGGAAATCCTACCGATACCTTTACTACCGGTACTGCATACCCCGCCCTTTCAAAGATGGGGACGATATGCTCCACTGCCTTCATTAACCGCTGCTCCCTGTTTACTTGGGCCATGCTGTCTCCTAGTGGTCTAAGTAGCTGCGGTTTTCAGACATGCGCATGAAATCTAGGTCCATGGTTTGGGATTGGGTATATTCCCAGTCTTTTGGAAAGGTGATCTCATCCTTTTTCCAGCATTGCAGTCTCACTTCATCAATGGCCTCCATTTCATCGTCGGTGGCAACAAGAATTAGGCGCTCAAAGTCTTTATTTGGGTTCTTTTTGGATCTCGGCGCTTTTTGCTCATCATCAAGGGGCTTGACCCGCAAGAAATTAAGCCAATACACCTTAAAGCTGGGGCCAAAGATCTGATCGACCAATAAGGCATCGGTATTGTGGGGATCTTCTTCATTGATCTGAATGACCTTTAAGCCTTTTGCGGCAACAAACGCGAGGTATTGCCTAGCCTCTGCATGTGTTTCAAACCGAATGCTAAGCAGTTCATTGCTAGACCAGAGCTTGGATTGATCGACTAGATCAAAGATGAATTGGCCGTAGCCTCCTTCGTAACGCTGGTGGATTGCACCTTTTTTCAATAGAACGCAGACGCCTTCAATCAGTACGGGCATGAATACTCCAATGGGTTGAATTGTGGTGGGGAAAAGTCGGGCTTGATTGGCTACAGATTACGAAGGGGCTAGCTCATATACCGACCCTGCGCCCCAATCCCACAGAAAAAATAAATGGATTTATTTCATAAGGTGAAACGCGAATATGGTAATTTAAATAGAGGGTATTTTTTCTGCACAGTTAATAAAAGGAGACGGCATGAGTAAGATCAGGATTGCAAACGGCCACACCAGAACCGACGCACGGCAAATGCATTTAACCCTGCAGGAAGTAGCCGACATGCTGGATTTAACCTCAGGAAAAAGCTCCAGGCTACGGGCATTAAGCCGATTGATTTATTAAATTAATCTAAGTTTTTTCAATAAATCGTCAAATCTGGGGAACTTATGACCAAACTCGTTTGGGGCAAAGCAAAAATCTTTCGCAATGGAATTCAATATGCATTTGATGATTTTCCACAAACTGGTTCATTTGCAGATATTGCGCGGGCAAATAAATTGGCGGGCGAAGAAATTGATATCGAAAAATCAAAGCTCATGAACAAAGATGAGGCAAAAAAACTAAAAAATCGTAACGTACATCGAGAGTTATTGTGGATGACAGTAAGGAATCTTAGACCCCTAAATAATGCAGCTAAAGTCGATATGAAGTTTGCTGCAGAATATTCAAAATACCTTGCCATCTTTTTGAATCTAGCAAGGGATTTAGCGCTTGAATATAGCGGCACGATTAAAAAAGGTGATGACTTTTATATCTTTGATGAGCCTGAAGTAACCACTGGAATTGAAAGAACTGGAGTTAAATTAGTATCGATTAATAGAAATGGAAAGATTATCAAGTCACTCTACTTCTGGCCAATTTGAATCCGATATTTTTTTACTAATAAAAAAGTCATGATTCACCTAAATTTCAACATAGAAGAATATGAACAGAAAACTTGATCCAAACGACCCACCCCTCTTTCACATTAAATCAACAGATTGGTGGGTTAAGGTCCTTGGGATGCTGCAGCACAACTGGGCTTTGATTGAAACTAAAGATAAAGGGGTAACCGTTTACTTTTTTCATGATCTAGGCACAACCGTAGGATCAATGGGCCCATATAAACTTAGTCAACTGAGAAACCGTTGCGCAATTATTGATTCACTTGATTTTGAAAGCAGTGAAGCGGCAATAGAAGCTCTTGATACGAATGGATTTAATCGCTTAGCTGATTACCCAGGGCCTTGGGATGGATCTCAGCCCCATGGGAATTTTTACGATGCTCGCGATCACCAAGCGGGCATTTACTCCAAAGGGGGCTATTGGATTTAAGGCGATCGGCGACTGTTTAGTAGCTCTAATGTACGCAAATCTGGCTTTCCAAAATACAGCTGCTCAAGTGCCTCATTTAATAGAGCGGAATTCGGGTCCGCCTCCAAAAATAAGGTGATAGACGACTGCAGCTTGTTTGCATCGGTTTGACCCAATACAGCCTCTGCTGTTTTGTTGGCTTGAAGGACTAATTTCAGAACCTCCTCATAACGATCTTTTAACAAAGGATTAGCCCAATACGCTTTAGCCTCCTTAAGGTCTTTAATTCCGTAATAAGTGGAGTATTCACTAAAACCTAATCCGACTATTTGCGGAAACACATACCAAATCCAGTGCGACGTTTTTCTGCCGCTCCCTAATTCTTTTATTACCTCTTCAAAACACGTGTTTTGGGCTAAAACAAAGCGCTCTAAAGAGTCGTGTTTATTTGGATCAATGTTTGGCATAGGGTATTTGATGACTTTTTTATTGAATTCTGTAATTAATAAATCTCATTTTATTGTCGATCAAGCTCATCCCATGACCTTGATCCCTTTCATACTGGTTACTCAATTAAAGCCAAGTAAGGGACCTAGATGACCGCACAAGCTTCAGATCGGCTGATTTATGCAGGCAAAGGAATTTCATTATGCACAAACCCCTTATCGCCCTATTTAAGGCAAATGGGCATTCAATTTATTTCTAGGTCTACAGCCAATTGGCGAGGTTATATCGCGACTTGGGAGGTAATCGAATGTGAAGGGGCCGAGCGACTCTACTTAGCCAAACTGAGCGCTAATCGAAGTCACAGTGAAAAAATCGGCCTTACAGACCTCTTTCCAGGCTTTGATAAGGTCTTTGCTCATTGGTTTACCGGTGAACTGCGCTGCCCCCAAGGTGAATTACTCAATTATGTGCACGGTGGCTATGCCAGTACCTATGAATACGACCTCATGATGGAGTTTAAGCAAGGCGTTCTAGTTCATAAGTACGCTAAACACAATAAATCCCCAACAACTGAAGACAGTCTGTTTTAGCAAAAGAACTAACCGTGACCATTAATTTTGACTACACCCTATTGCAGTGGTTTGGGATCTACACCCTCCCCGGCCTAGCTTATGTCACTTACAACATAATTAAGCTTTACCGCGAACGCAACTCCCAGTTTGTGAATGACATGTTGCTCGCCATTCATAACAAGACCAGTACGCAAAAACGCATTGAAGACAGTATTGCTTATGGCGCTGCCTCAATATGCATCCTGGTAGCTTGGCCTGCCGTGATTGTTTGGTGGTTCATGCAAAAACGCGATGAGCCTGATGCAATCGATGATGAGGATGAAAACGACTTTACCTGCAATATGGGTAACTTGGTTAGTGAAATAACACCCATTGAGGCTGAAGTCTTTAATCAAGTACATGATCCATTAGGAAAGGTACCCAATCTACCCTTTGGACATCTCAATAAAGCATGGGGTCGCCTCTTAGCAGAGATGACCGAGCCAGCAGATCAGCTGTGGTCTTTCTTTATCCCGAAAGACACTCATATCGGCTTATACCGAAGCGTAAGTGGTGATGTGCGTGGTTACGCAATCGTGCGCAAGGGAAAGATTGTGGGTGAGTTGGTAGTTGAGAGCGATTAATCGAGTTTTAGCATGGTGATCAACGGGATTAGGTATGAGTGCCCATAGATCAGAAGACGGCACTAGCGGGCGGCGTCTTTTTCATTGAAAAACCATACCAGCTTGTGCATTCTGCCAAACCCTAATTCCATGGGGGACTCCTTTCAGGATGCGAGCAAGCTGACAGCCGGGAAAGACCGGCTATTTTTATTTACTCATAAAAGCAAAACCCCCACTGAAAGGGGGTTCTGACAGACGCCTGAAACAGTTTGCAATCACTCTTTCAGGCCGCTTGCAAAGCATTGCTGCTTACTAGACTCCAACCGGCTATACCGGATAACTTCTCTATTTTAAATATCCGTCAGTGGGATTGCAATGCACTTCTAAGAGTATCTGTCTGATTGATTATGAAGCTCATCGCTTTAAATATCCCTGAATAAATGCCCTCCTTGGGTTGATCTTTTCGCCTACCGTGCCAGCCTGCTGGTGTACTAAGGCTGCTGGCTCAAATAGCATGGCTTTATTGGGGATATAGCGATTACCGTTGGAGTCCCTGAGCTTTAGTCTCGGTAAGCCCAGTATCTTGGCGCTATCCACAAAGGCAGCCACCGTTATGGGTCTGGCTAAGGATGGGGTAATGGCGTCTTTGGGTGTGACTTCAAAGGGAAGAATGGTCGCAAGTAACAGTGCGCTGGTCAGCATGGGGCTCTTTTGGCGTAATTGACAATCGAGGTAGTATGCAATTGCACTAGATCACCCATTGATCCGGTAAACCTAATGCTAGCAATTGCTTCAATTTGTTGTGTCATAACTAGTTTCCTTAAATCAAAAACCGAATCACCATTGCCGAGCCATCCTCGTAGCGCACTTCTAGCTCGTATGGTCCAACAAGACGAGCCGATAGCAAATTGCTTTGCTTCAGCGGAACTTCAACCTTATATCCTAAAGCTGCATCTTCTAGAATTAGGCTTCGCTCTTTTGTATTAATCTCGATAATCTTAAAATCACTTTTTTTATCGCCCATGAAACTCCAATGTGATGTTGATAAAAAGGTCTTTTACTCCACCGCGACTTGAGCAATAACCGCGCCAGGTTTGTTTAATGCTTGGGCACGGCGCGCCACATACTCCGGGTTTTTAGCACCGAGTAAACCCAACTGACGCTCGCTGCCATCGGCTGATTGCACTACTACCGTATCGTTGCCTACGGCCCTCACGGATTCCAGCAAACTGCCATCGCGCTTGGTTGCGGGTGGTATCCCCTGGATCGTTGATGTAGGTGACAGTGGCGCCTCTATCCGCTCCAATGGAATTGGCTCAACTATCGCCGCTGGCTGGCTTGGCGCTCGTGCTTGTGGCTGCTCTACTGCCCTAGCTGGGGCCGGTCTGCTGGACTGAACAGGCTCTGCTTGAGGAACTGCATTAGGAGCTGCCTGCTGCTCTTTGCTTACGCTATCGAGCTCTTTAAACGCCTCAGGGGAACGGTTTTGTAAATCCTTGGAGGATTTCATGAGGTTTTTGGAGCCCATGGGCAAGGCCACCAGCACGTAGGTACGGATGCGATTGCCTTCGGCTACGTGTTTCATCTCCACTGTTTCTACGCCGGTGATATCCACATCTGGGCATATGCTCCGTACGGTTAACTCTGACTGCTCTATGGAAGCCGCATCGCTATCAGCGCGATACATCTTCATTTGGCTGCGCACCTTGCCTCCAGCGCCAGTACAGATCTTCACGTAGGCCATGGTCTTGGCTTTAAGATCCGCCATTGAAAAGTCACTGCTTATTGCCGTGCCGTTTTCATAAATGACGCCGGGTTCTTTGGGTAACTTCGTCATCCAGATCGGCGCTTGGCTGATGGCTTGAGTAGCGACCTTAGCCTGCTGGCGATACTCCAAGTCGGTTTGGGTATTTTTGCTCACCGGACTTGTACCACACGCGCTCAATATCCCAATAATGGGAAGCGCAATTAATGCATTTTTCATCTCATACTCCTTGTTGAATTAATTAAAATTTATCCACTACAACCCACTGATTGCTGCCTGAACGTACGGCCACTAAAGTAAAGCGCACTGCTTGATTTCGAATCAGTTCTGTTTTCGAAATCAGTTGATACACATTGCCCCGCCAGCGGCGCAGGCTGGATCGGGTTTGACTCTCTTGCAGGTCTTTTGAGGTAAAGCTAATCTGATCCCCCACCCGAATAAATGGCCGATCTGCCACGTAGGGAAAGTTCGTGCAGATTTCTTTTCGGGTGGTGGTTTGATCGTTCTGAACCAGATTGACGGGACTGATTGCCGCTTTGGCTACAGTCACCTCCTCAAAGTAGCAACGGGGGGTTGCCTCAGGCGGCTTATTCGGAACCGCTCGCAAATCCGCCTGAATTAACCCCGCATCCACAGGGCTACCTTGACAGGCAAAACGCACGGACCAAATGCGGTACTTGGCCAAGGAGTAATAACTTTTACTGATTTTGTCTGGCGAGGCGTTACCCTCCACCCCATCGACCGTATAGAAGCGATTACGTTTTAACTGCTCTTCAAGCAACGCTATTTGCTCGGTACGCTGCTCGCAATTCACCTGAAAGCGCACCAAGTCTTCGTAAGTAAGGCGTACAAAGGTTGGCGCTGCGCTCTGCTGCGTATTGCTCGTCTGTGCTGCAGTCCGTTGAACTGGCCGGGCTGTATTGTTTTGCTTAGTTTGGTTGCTTTGGCTGAATTGGGTTGTTTGACTGCTGGGCCGCGGAGGAATGTAGCTAGGGGCGCTGTATTGGCTGTATTGGGTTTGTTTGATATGGCTCGGCGCGCTGTACGCCGTGTACTGGCCCGGCTTACTCGCGCAAGCACTTAGGCCCAGCAACAGGATCAGCGTAGATAGTAAGGAGAGTAACTTCATGCGTGTTGGGCGACTTTTGGGCGGCGTCTTAGGAGGCTGCCTTGAGTTGGCCTTGTGCATTCGGGTCAAAATTAAATACCCGTGCGGAATTACTCTCGGTTTGGCTTGTATTGGATGGTTTAGTAAAGGCGCCGTGGAATGCACCGCTCGCTGCAGCTACTGATGGCGTGACGACTTTATTCATGAACTGATCGCTTGCCTGGGTAAAACTGTAGTTCATTTGATTTTGAAAGCGGCCATACATACTACCCTGGCGCCTAAGGTCATCGAGCTCCTGGTGCAGCTTTTGATTGGCGATATCGTGCATGATCTTTTGCTTGGTCATTGATAAATCCAGTTCTTGCAACTCTGCCTGCTGACCTTTTATGACAAGCGCCTGCTCATGCTGAGCTAATTGCAGCTCCGCTTCGGATCCCAGCCTACGACTTACGCTGCGATTGATTTCAGAAAGCACGCGGGTTTTATTCTGGTGCGCCGCTAAGGCAGCGCGGTGACCTAAGGCGGATTGCCCTGCTTGCAGTTTGAGCAGAATTGGCATGAGCTCCAAACACAACTGCAAGAGCGTAATCAGGGCGTACTTAAAGAACACGCCTGGGCTATGGGTGATAAGTGATGACAGCACGTCGGCAGAAGCCACATTGATGTAGGCCTCATCGATTTGACTGGTTTTAGCTAAATTAGCAGCAATGTCTTTTTTAGCCCCTTCTACTGCACCTATGGCTTGTGGAATCGCCTCACCTACTGAGGCGAGCTCCGCCTCCCGAGGGTCGGTATAGTTTCGATAGCTTTGGCGATAGATGCCCTCTAAGCGCTCACACTCGCGCTTATCTTTAGCATAGAGTTGTAGGATCTCGCCTTCATCGAGGTCTGGCGCAAAAGTCATGCTGGTTTTTTTGCGGTAATCCTGAAAACACTGGCTAGAGGCATTGCGCTGCCGAATAATCTCAGGCGTGAGTGTCTGTAATTCTTTTTTAAGCTGATTGGAGCGCTGCTCTAAATTACTGACAGCCGTAGTTTTATCGGACAACTCATACTTTTCTTGATAGCGCGCTTTTGCATCGGTATAGCGCCCGTCTTTCATATCTTGCGCATGAATGGCGAGCTCTGACTTTAGAAAGAGTGGCATGGTGAATTGGCTACTGAGCGAGCCAATCACCGTAATTAAGAAAATACGGATGCCTAGATATACGTAGGTGAGTTTCTTGTCGGTCTCGTACCGTGTATCGGCTAAAAAAATGAAGTTGCGATCGAGCACCAAGACAATCGCCGCGCCTATTACGGCAAAGGTAATCGCCAAAGCGATTTGCAAGGCTAAATGCAAATCCATCGCCAAGAACCAGCCGGCAATGCCAAACTGCAAGGCCGCTAGAAAGCTAGCAAAGGCAATAGCAGCGCCAATCTTGCTTAGACTCCCTACTTCTTCTACTGGTGCATTGGCCGCGATGCGGTGCCCGGTAAGGAAAACCAGATATTGCCGAATGGTACTCATGCATCCACCCACTGAATTGTTGCGATGGATGCAGTATTCCAAGGGGCTAGCTCATGGGATGAGCCTTAAAAAAGATGGGTAAAGAAATTCCCATTTAATCAGAATTAGTACTGTATATCCGTACAGTAACACACCTTACTCAAGCCCTGCAAGCTCACTTTTTCTTACATAGGCAAACTTTTTATTACATTCACATACGTTTCAATGCTTTTTCCTACCATTACGGCTGTAATGGTCTCGGGGTATTAGCAAGTACACAACCGGGAAAGGCGGGCTGTTTTATTTGCCTAGTCCAAAATAGTGGGCGATACCATTCAGAATGCCTTCAATTTCTGGCTTCGCGATTCTTATGTTCTGATAAGTTCTTCCAAGGCGATGTGTTTTGATGTGTGGCCTATCAAGCCGATAGTAAGAGACCGTATAAATCATATCGCCCTTCACCCAAACTGGTGTATCACTACGATTGGGGTTTGGATTAAAACTTAACATCCAGTGCCATGGCAATTTAGGATGAGGCGGCGTAGTCGATAGCGCTACAACCGTACACAGGTTTTTATGTGGTCCATGCGAATCGGTTTTTGAGATCACTATGACAGGTCTTGGCTTGACAATTTCAGGGAGCACGAAACCATAATCAAAATTACAAATCAGGTAGTGACCCTGTTTCGGATGAAAATTGTGTAATGCCAAACCCGCTCCTTAAAAAAGCAAAACCCCCACTCAAGGGGGTTCTGACAGACGCCTGAAACAGTTTGCAATCACTCTTTCAAGCCGCTTGCCCAACATTACTATTGGCAAGACTCCAACCGGCAATGCCGGAAAATATCTCCATTATAAATAGGCAGTGCTGCGTTGGCAATGACTCTTTCAAAAGAAGTGTTGCACGTGCTTGCAAAGTAATTAAAGTGCCAGCATTTTATCTATTACTCAAAGAAAATCTACTCTTGCACATCCTTTGCCAATGTCGTTAGCTGTGCTCACTATTACTTCTTACTGGCTTTAAGCTCTGCCTCGAGCTCATTGATTTTGCTTTGCATTGCGGCGATTCTGGAATTGAGCAGGCCCACATTCAGATATGTCTCGTCTGCAACCGGCGATGCGAGATGGCTAGCCCACCCGAGCCACGATGAATCATAAATTTTGACCTTCTTGTATCCCAGATTTTGTAACACTACTGCGGTCTCTGCGGCGCGCACACCGCTTTGGCAATACACCACCGTCTCTTTGTTGGGGTCCAATTTGGAATAAAGCGCCTTAAGATCCTCGGATGACTTTAAGGCCATGCCACTATTTGTTTTTACTTCGCGCTTAGCGAGTTTTGATCCCGTTGCCGGGTCTTTCCAGTTTTGCTCATACGGAATACTAATTGCACCCGGGATATGACCACCCCGGATGGCGCGCACATCGTTGCCCTTGAACTCATTTACGGTTCTTGCGTCGATCACTTGAACCGATTGATCGTTAAATAGCTTACGCATTTGCTCATTGCTGACGACTAAATTTTCTTGTGGAACTAATTTGACATTAACCGCCGCTAAGGTTGATGGGGCTTTCTCGATGGTTAGATTGGCGTCAGCCCAGCCATCAATGCCATCATGAAACACCTTGGCCTCTTTACCCCCAAAGTAATTGATGGTGAATAAGCCAAAATAGGCATAAGGATTGCCTCTTGAACCATACACAATGATTTCTTTATTAATGTCGAGTCCGGCCTTATTAAAGATGGCATTGATATCGGCAATATCAATATAGTCCTCGCGATTAGGATCCCGTAAGGTCGCTCCAATCTCTCCAATATTAATTGCCCCTGGAATATGCCCATCCAGGTAATTTTTAGTGGAACGCACATCCCATAGAATCACTCCGCGTTGCTGCGCGGCTTTGACATAGTCCAAATCCACAATACTGCTGGATTGGGCATAGGCCAGACCTCCAGAAAATGAGGCCGCTAGAAAAACAGTTTTTACTATAAAAAGGATGGTTTTCATGGGGGGCTCCTTTGGAACAGCGCTTTATATACTGTACTCTTTGTTTTGCTAAAGGCAACACACACTACTTTAGTTATGTTTTAACTCATCACTAATTTCAATGGCAGTTTCTTGAAACGCTTTCATGGCACCGGTAACGAATCTGCCTTTTCGCCAGCAGAGAGCCGCGGTTCTCTTTAAAAACTCGCCGGATATGGATCTTGATACTAGGTCTTTATCTCGCCCACATGCGATTGGGCTGCCAATGACTGCAAGACTTCCTGTACGTGCAACCTCGAGCAAATCACCCATGGTGGATACCTCTAGGCGTACATGGAGTTGAATGTTTTCCCTGCGCGCCTCCATTTCAATTTGCTGCCGCATGAGGAACTGGCGATTCAGTAAGGCAAGCTCGATATTTTTAAATGACGTGATCGATAGTTTTTTAGGTAAGTTGGTCATGCTTTGCGGCTTGCCGATGAGAGCAAATTGCTCCGTCAGTAAGGGTTGCTGATAAAACTCCACCAGTTGATAGTCTTCCGGCAATACAGCGATGTCGATATCGCCTTGCATTAAGTCGGCAATTAAGCGCTCTGCTGATAACTCGCGTAAATCGATTCTTAGATCTGGGTAGGCTTGTAAGAGCCGCAGACTCGCTGGCAATGTAATTGCCTTTGAATAGGTATGCGTTGCACCAATGCGCAGAGCGCCCACGACCTGCTTATCGTCATGCATGCTTTGCAGCAATGCCTCATCGACCTGCCCCATCAGCGGCTCGAGTTTAATTAACAAATCTCGGCCAAATTCACTCAAGACGGATCTACGGCCTTTTCGTTCAAATAAAGCCGAATTGAAATGGCTGGCAAGCTCCTTCATTTGTTGGGATAGTGCTGATTGCGTAATATTCAATGCCTCTGCCGCCCGAACAAAATTTTCAATTCGGGCAACGACTAAAAAGCTTCTCAATAAGCGGTAGTCAATGCGATGAATATTCATAATAAAGGCTAATGTATTAGTTAATTAAATATTAATTTACATTATATGTTTAATGGATTAGCGTGTCCTTTTCGCACTAAAGAGGCCACCCCCATGAACTTCTTACCGTCCCGCTCCCTTTCGCTGTTGTTTGCCCTGTTGTTTGCCCTTTTGGGCGCACTTCTGTTGCCGGGGCTAAGCTCGGCACAAAGCTACCCATCCAAGCCGATTAGGCTCGTTGTTCCCTTCCCGGCAGGTGGGCCCACGGATATTGTGGCTAGGCCATTGGCCATTCTCCTGGGCGAGAACCTCAAACAACAAGTCGTGATTGATAACCGCGGCGGCGCAGGCGGATCGATTGGCGCAGACTTAGTCGCCAAATCCGCTCCGGATGGCTACACCTTATTAATGGGCACGGTAGGTACCAATGCGATTAATGGCAGTCTCTACAAGCAACTGGCTTATGACACGATTAAGGATTTCACGCCGATAGCGCTGGTTGCTAGTGCCCCTGTAGTCATCGTGGTCAACCCCGCAACCAACATCAATACACTGGCAGACTTGGTGCGCGAAGCGAAAGCAAAACCCGATTCCATCGGCTTTGGTAGCGCAGGCAATGGCACGCCCGGCCACCTCACCGGCGCTTTGTTTGAAACCACCGCAAAAATTAAGCTTAAGCACATCCCCTATAAGGGCAGCGCCCCTGCAATGACGGACTTAATTGGCGGCCAAATACCCGTGATGTTTGACCCCATTCAATCGGCTATCACCCACATCAACTCAGGCCGGGTCCGTCCTCTGGCTGTGACGAGTAAGAATCGCTCCCCCCTTCTACCAAACGTACCTACGGTTGCTGAACTCGGCTACCCCCAATTTGAATCCACCGCCTGGTGGGCGGTGTTTGGGCCAGCCAAGATGCCTGCGGCAATCACCGATAAGTTACGCGCTGAAACTCAAAAAGTGGCTGCCTCAGCTGCCTTTAAAGAACGTCTCGGTAACTTAGGCGTCTTACCCAACACCGACTTCAAAGAAAGTTTGGCTGATTTTCAGACAAAAGAGATTGCGAAATGGGCTCGTACCGTCCGCGACTCTGGTGCAACTGTTGATTAACTTGTAAAGAAGAATAAAAAAAATGGAATTGAATGCAGAAGAAAAAGCCATGCTCGCCGGAGAATTTGGTCCCGTACGAAAAATGGCGATTGAACATCAAATTAAAGTTGGTGATTTTTTTGGCGCAAAAGATTTTGTGGGGGTATCGCAAGCCCACATCATGGCCGATACCGAAAGCTTAGGCGAGTCCGGCGTTGAATGGCTTGAAGCATTAGCCAAAAATAAATCCAAAGACCGCGTGGTCCGAATCCCTACTATTACGGATCCGCGTGGTACGGATTTCAGTAAGGCTAAGAAATTAGGTCAAACGGATAAGATGGTTTCTTTAGAGCACCGCGCCATTGCTGCCTTTGTCAAAATGGGCGTATCCATGACGGATACCTGCATCAATTACCAAACCATTATGGCGCCGGTATTTGGTGAGCATTTGGCCTTTGGTGACACTGGCGTTGTGATCTACTCCAATAGCATCTGTGGCGCCCGCTCGAATTTTGAAGGCGGCCCTTCTGCCCTCTCCGCCGGGCTTACCGGTCGCACCCCGCGCTATGGCTATCACTTAGACGAGCATCGTCAGCCTACCCATCGCTACCGAGTTACGTGGACACCGCAGTCCCTGAATGAATGGGGCGCTCTGGGCGGCCTCATTGGCAGAAAGTCCGGCAACTACTGGTCAGTGCCTGTCATTGAGGGCATTGAAGGCCGTCCCGGCTCAGACTCCTTAAAGCATTTTGGCGCGGCCATGGCCAGCTTTGGCTCCTCTGCTTTGTTTCATATTCTGGGGGTTACGCCCGAAGCGATTCATGCGCGTGACCTTAGTTTTGATCACTTACCTGAGATCAGCATTGCCAAAGAAGAGGTGATGGCACTGCAGAGCTCTTACCGCATTACCGATGAAATTGATGTAGTCGTCTTCTCTGCGCCGCAATTGAGCCTCATTGAAATGCAGAGTGTTGCGGCCCTGTGTGAGGGTAAGAAATTCAAGAAACCCCTCTTGGCAGTAACGAGCCCACAAGTAAAGCCTGACTCCGACCGCATGGGATACACCGCCATGATTGAAGAAGCTGGTGGCACGGTTTTTGCTGGTATGTGCTTCTATCAATCCTATGCACGTGAAATTGCCGAGGCAAATGGATGGAAAAAGTTGGCCACGAATAGCGCCAAAATGGTCAATATTTTAGGTGGCTATGGATACACCCCCATCCTCGCCTCAATGGAAGATTGCGTCAATGCTGCAGAAACAGGGAGACTGGCATGAGCCAAAAATTATTTAAAGCGCGGCATGCCCAAGGTGATGTCGTTGAGGGTTACTGCTTAAGCGCTAGTGATGGCTTTTCTGCACGCTACGATTTAGATCGCATTAATGGAACATTCTCACGGCCAAGCCATAAACTTTTTGGCGAGTCGTATAACGATAAGATCCTTGTTTTGGATACAGCCAAGGGTGGTGTTGCCAGCGCATGGATGCTTTATGAAATGAAGATGCGAAACCTATGCCCGTCTGCCATTATTTTCAATACAGTGAACCCGATTTTGGCGCAAGGCGCTGCCCATGGCGGCATATCCATGCTGAGTGGTTTTGATGTGGACATTGCAGCGGCTATTGCAAGTGGCGCCAAATTGCGGATTGATCCAAAGAATAAAACGGTTGAGGTAATTACCTAGGTATATTTAGGGGCGATCTAGCGCGCATCTAAAACCTTTACTGCAGCCATCTAGCCGCTGCATCCAATATGCCTTGCCGAACCTGCAATTGCAGCGCAGGATCGGTATCGCCGCAGGCCCATCGGCATTTCCAATCGCTTGGTGCCTCAAAGTCGCAATGGGAGGCGCCGGGAATTAATTCATCACGCCAAAGGGCTTTCATCTCAGAGCCCCATGGGGCAGCAACCGCATTTGCATTACAGCGGGATGCAGGGGCTCTTAAAATGAGGGCTTCCGTTGTAAGGAGTCTGGATGCAGTAATGCCAGCACGCTCCGTTTCATTGGGCAAGACCCGATCAAATGGATCGAGCCCCACGAATCCCACAACCCCAGGCGTATCTGCCGCCAATAAGCTGGAGAGGCCTCCTGCTGAAAAGCCGACAAGCATGATGCGCTGGCTACTAGCGCCAAAGGTTTCGGTATTGCGTAGTAAATTAACTAAACCAGCAATCGCACTGGCATTACAACGAAAGTCAAAGGTACAGGGCATATCGGGCGTAATCGCCAGAACACCTCTAGCTACTAGTGCCTGGGCATGCTCCCCCATGGTGGTGCGACTGCGTGTAAAGCCATGAGTCAGAATAGCTGCGCCCTTCTGCGGGCCTATGGGTTTATAGACATCGACTTCTATGGAAGTACCATTGATTTTGACTACTTGCGTTTGCGGGATTATTTTTGCTATGGATTCCGCATAACTTGTACTCAATGCCGCCAACAGAACAAGGCAGACTTGTAAGAATGATGGGATTTTTATAGTGGGCATTGTTTTGATCATAATCCCAAGCAAAAATTTGGCCCAAGCTCACCCAGTGAACCACCCCGTCATTAGGATGAAGGCGTTACTAAGTCACTCTTTTCACTTCATTTACAGGGAGTCACCATGAAATACCTTATCGCCATCGTTCTCATTAGCCAAGCCGCCTTATTTGTGCGCTCGGCTGTAGCTCAGGTTGTGCCCTTTAATGCCTCAATCTACAACTTTGAGAACAGCCCCAATAACTTTAACAATAGTCCCTACAACTTCAATAACAGTCCGTACAACTTTAATAACAGCCCCAATAACTTTAATGCCACAAATGGGGTGTACGACAGCAAAGGCAATCGCTTGGCCTATGAGGTCACCGCCCCTACTGGCGTGACCAACTACTTTGATAACAATGGCAATCGGATTGGCTATACGCCATCTAGGAGATAATTGTTTTACTACAGCCGCGCTTGATCCAATTACCACTCAATACTCAATATGCCCTCATTAGCCAATATCGTCATTCTGGGTGATTACGAGCGCGCCTTGCGCCGCTTCTCCCATTGGGAAACCCTGGATCAACGCGCCAAGATCACCATTCACCATGAACCTCTTCAGGGTGAAGCTCTATATGAAGCCGTGAAGGATGCCGATGCGATTGTGATCGTGCGGGATCGCGCACCATTTAATGAGGCATTGATTTCGCGCTTAAGTAAATTGAAGTTATTGATGTTTACGGGCGAGCGCAATGGCACGCTCGATGCAGCTGCACTACTTTCGCGCAACATTCCAATTGCCTGCACCCCCGGCGGCCCCTCCAAAGAGACCACTGCGGAACTAACATGGGCACTCATACTGGGTGCCGCAAAGCGTTTAGTGGAACAGCGCTCTTTACTTGCTAGCGGCGGTTGGCGCGATTCCCATTCGGTTTTGCCCATGCTCTCTGGGCAACGCCTTGGCATCATGGGCTTAGGCGCAATTGGTAGTCGGGTTGCGCGGGTTGGTCATGCTTTCGGTATGGAGGTAGTGACGTGGAGCCCAAACATGACGCCGGAGCGCGCTGCTGCTGAACATGCGAAGTCCGTTACGTTAGATGAATTACTTTCCACCTCAAAAGTAGTGAGCCTGCATTTAGTGGCTGGGCCGGGCACTAAAGGCATCATCGGCGCCGATCAACTGGCGCTGATGCGCCCGGATTCCATCTTGGTCAATACCTCGCGCTCGGCCTTGATCTCGATGCCCGACTTGGTGAGCGCACTCACGAAAGGCAGCCCCGGGCAGGCAGCGATTGATGTATTCGATGTTGAGCCACTGCCGGCAGACGATGTAATGCGTAACACCCCAAACCTATTAGTGACTCCGCATTTGGGTTTTGTGGCTGAACCTATTATTGCTGCATTTGCCAAGGGTATTACCGAAACACTAGAAGCCTGGCTCGATGGGGAGCCACTTCCAAAACCGTATAAGCCTTAAGTATTAGAAGGCAATCCATTCAATTTTCAACCTCTTATTTCTGATCGATTGATTTGTTGATTTAGAAGCGCAGGGATTGTTAGATCGTGACTGGACGCATCAAGAAAAAACAAATTCAGGCTGAACGTACTCATTTCATGGCGTCTCAGCCAGAAGAAGTGATTTGCCCACTGTGCGGTAGAGCAATACCCAAGCTGCAACGCGATGAACACCACCTCATTCCAAAGTCCCATGGCGGGCGTCAAACTGCTGTATTACATCGCATTTGCCATCGGCAAATCCATGCCCTCTTCACCGAAACTGAGCTAGCACGGCAATACAGCACGATTGAGCAACTGCGGCTCCAGGCAGATATGGTGGGGTTTATAGCGTGGGTTCGCCTTAAGCCCGATGATTTCTTTGAGCGCACGCGCAAAAGCCGTCGATTAAAAACGCCTTAAGGTCATTACTGGTGATAAAAAAAGCGCAATCATTAAAACGAATTTATGATTGGTATCTATTCAATAAGGGTGTCCAATCGCTTTGTCTGTTAATCGGTATATTCTTCGGGCCTGCATCAAAATCAGCTTCTGCCTTGGGTTGATATTTAGCTGCTCAGCTATGGCACAGCCTATAGAATCCAAGGTAACGGTTGGCTCAAAACGGTTTACTGAGAGTTATGTGCTGGGCGAGCTCATCAATCTATCTTTGCGCGATGCCGGCGTTCAATCCATGCATCGTCAGGGCCTTGGCAATACGGCAATCGTCCTAAAGGCCCTAACCACTGGCCAAATTGATATTTACCCTGAATACACCGGCACTATTATGCGGGAGATACTGAAGCGGCGAGAGGGCTCGGTTTCGCTCGACGAACTCAATGCGATGCTAGCGCCCATGGGACTTAAAGTTGCAATACCGCTGGGCTTTAATAATTCCTACGCTTTGGCCATGAAAGCAGATCGTGCGAATGCCTTGGGCCTTAAAAAAATCAGCGACATTGCCAAGTTAACGCTGGAGCAACAAGCGAAACTGCGCATTGCCCTGTCCCCTGAATTCAAGACCCGGATGGATGGGTGGCCTGCTCTAGTCAAAGGCTACCAGCTCACAATCCAGCCCAAAAAGGTTCTAGAGCATGGCCTAGCTTATGATGCTTTGGCACGCGGCGATGTCGATATCGTCGATGCCTACACGACAGACGCAGCAATCGCACGGCAAAACTTCGTCTTGCTGGAGGACGATCGGCAGGCATTTCCGCGCTACGACGCAGTACTGCTGATGCGATCTGATTTTGATGAAAAGCCCCTGCAAAACTTAATCAATCGACTCAATGAAGCGACAATGGCAAAACTCAATGGGCAGGCTGAGGCAGGCACTCAATTTGAACAAGTGGCAAGAACCTTTCTGAACGCTGCTCCAGAGCAGTTGAATAGCTCATCACGCTATTCCCGCTTTTTTAAACTGCTGTTTGGGCCTGATTTTTTTACTGCGCTACGGGACCATGTCCTGTTAGTAGCCGTCTCCTCGACTCTCGCCCTCCTCGTCGGAATCCCTTTAGGCGTTCTGGCGCAGCGTCGCCCTCGCTTTGCTGTTTGGATACTGGGTGCAGCTGGAATCTTGCAGACCATTCCGTCACTGGCTTTACTGACGATTCTGATAGCCGTTTTAGATCAAATTGGCGCTGTTCCGGCCGTTATCGCCCTATTTCTGTATGGCTTGCTACCGATTGTGAATGCAACCCATATTGGCCTCTTGGAAGTACCTGCCAATTTAAAAGAGGCTGCACTCGCCCTGGGTTGCAGTAATAAGCAACTTCTTCTGTCCATTGAGCTACCCTCCGCAAGGTCGATCATCATGACCGGCCTTGCATCCGCCACCGTCATTGGCGTAGGTACCTGCACCCTAGCAGCGCTTGTTGGCGCCGGCGGCTTCGGCGATCGAATTGTGGCCGGGCTTGCAGTCAATGACCATGCCCTCATGCTGGCGGGAGCAATTCCGGCCGCTATTTTGGCTCTATTAGCGCAAGCCCTGCTGACGCCAAAACGAAGGGGCATGAAGCACTAAGCTTTAAGCAATATTGGCTCAATAAACGAATTGATCAAATCTCAATTAATATTTCATATGATTTTCAAATATAAGAACACTTTATAAAGGCTGAATATCAAACCCCGCATCGAAATCGTGACCCCAGCGCCACTGGGGAGCCTGCATGGCAACCGCATGACTGCCCTGCGCTGGCAAGGGTTTTTGGAGGAGCTTGGCTATCCGGTCGCGGTCACCGAGTCTTGGTCTAGAGGTGATACAGGCTTATTAATAGCGCTGCATGCCTATCGCAGCCATCATTCGATAGTAGAGTTTAAGAAAAAATACCCCGATAGGCCCGTCGTTTTGATTTTGACAGGCACTGATCTCTACCGGGACATAGCAAACCACAATGAAGTGACTCAATCGATGGAGATGGCAGATCAGTTAGTTGTCTTGCAGTCAGCTGCAGTTGATTCGATACCCGCTCGTCTTCGATATAAAGCCCAAGTAATATACCAATCGGTTGAGATTGATATTGATATTGATAATAGGGATTCGACTACTAAAGACGATTTTGTAGTGAGTATTATTGGGCACCTGCGGGAAGAAAAGGATCCCTTTTGTGTTGTGCGTAGCCTCCTGCTATTGCCAGCCGATTCCAAAATCACGGTTACGCATTTAGGTCAGGCGATGAACTCCCAAATGAAAGACCTTGCCGACAACTTCAATGCAACAATCGATCGCTACCAATGGCTTGGTGAAGTAAGTCATGCTGATGCCTTGAGGGTGCTCTCTCAAAGTAGCCTCATGGTCATTTCCAGCCGCATGGAAGGCGGCGCACACGTCGTCTCCGAGGCGATTGCGCTCGGCATTCCAGTGATCGCATCCGACATTCCAGGCAATCGCGGTTTGCTAGGCGAGGATTACCCTGCTTACTACCCAGTGGGGGATGAAGCTGCACTGGCTACTCTTTTATATCGCGCAGAAAACACACCCACTTTTTATGCTTCACTACAAAAGCATATTGAATTTCGCAGGGAGCTGATTACACCAGCGCGTGAGAAACGGTCGATTCAAGAATTAGTTAGTGCATTAATTTGAGTTAGTTACGTTTGCTTTTTCGTATTTGCAAAGCACACTAAAAAATGCTTTTTGGGATCTGTCCATGTATGGATGGAATCAAAACCTGCGCGGCGGAGCTTTTCTGTAAACCCGTCTTGCGTGTACTTATAGCTATTTTCGGTATGGATCAAATCACCCGCCTTGAACTGAATCACATGCTCTTTGTTGCCATCATTTGGCAGAATCACCTCCACATCCGATCGTGCACGGAGGTGCATCTCAATGCGCGATAGGGGTTCATTAAAAAAGGCGTAGTGCTCCCAATCTTGCAGATTAAAGTTACTACCCGTGATTCGATTAACGTTTAAAAGAATATTTAAATTAAATGATGCGGTTACCCCCAAGGAGTCGTTATAAGCAAGATCTAGGGTTTCAATATCCTTGACTAAGTCAACGCCGATTAAAAGACCGCCATTGCCATGGCATTCATTTGCGATGTTTGTAAAAAATTGATCCGCTTTTTTGGGATCATAGTTTCCAATGGAGGATCCTGGGAAGAAAAAGATCTTGCGCAGTTCTGAAATATCCGGAAACGCCAGGGGCAAGCTTAAATCAATAGCCTGTGCGCTCATGGCGATGTGGGGAAACTGTTTTTGAAGATCAGCCACAGCCGCTTCCAGATATTCTTTTGAGATATCTAGTGCCAGGTATTGCTTTGGTTTAATGCTATTGAAAAGCTGACTTGCCTTGGCGCAATTGCCTGCCCCAAGATCAAGCAATACGTCGCAAGGGCCTACAGCATCGGCAATTGCAGCCCGATAGGCATCCATAATCCATCGCTCTGTGCGCGTTGGATAGTACTCCTCGAGCAATGTAATGACATCAAAGAGATGCGAGCCGATGTCATCGTAGAAAAACTTAGGGGATATAAATGGCACATCTGCCGTTAGGCTGAGATGTAATTCTTCAAGCAAGGTCTGTTTCACTGAATTGCCTACCTAAACAACGGATAGTCCTGTCCCCGCAGCGAACTGGCCTATTTTCTTTGCGCTAGCAAAGCCCCCTGCATTGAGAATCGAGAGAACTTCTGCTTGTTGCTCTGGGGCGCAGGAAATGAGTAGCCCACCACTCGTCTGCGGATCGGTTAAGAGGTTTTGTTGCCACAATGTGAAGTTACTCGCGAGCGTGACTTCGCTGCCATAGCCAGCCCAATTGCGAGTAGAGGCACCAGTATATATATCGGCTTTGACATGCTCGATGGCTTCCTGAATGACCGGAATAGCGTCCCATTGAATCTGCGCCATTAGCTTCGATCCCCTTGCCATCTCTAGAAGATGCCCCGCCAAGCCAAAACCAGTGACGTCCGTTAGGGCATGAACTCCCTCTAACTGTGCAAGGGCAACGCCAGGTTTATTTAATTTAGTCGTCAGCGCAATCATCTCTTGATACCCTCTATCTGAGAGCAGCTCTTTTTTCAGGGCGGCAGAAAGTATGCCCACACCCAATGGCTTACTCAAAATGATGCTATCGCCTGCCCTAGCGCCGCTATTGAGCTTGAGTTTTTTTGGATCGACTACACCAATGGCAACAAGGCCATAAATTGGCTCGACTGTATCGATGGAGTGGCCACCAGCGATCATGATGCCAGCATCATTGCAGACCGATTCTCCGCCGGCAGTGACTTGCTGAATCACCTCTAAAGGTAAAACGGCAATCGGCATCCCTAATAGTGCGAGCGCAAACAAAGGCTGCGCACCCATGGCATAGATATCTGAAATGGCATTGGTCGCGGCGATCCGCCCAAACTCAAAGGGATCATCCACAATGGGCATAAAGAAATCGGTTGTGGCAACGATCGCTTGATGCTCATTAATTTGATAGACCGCTGCATCTTCATTATTGTCAGATCCAGCCAGTAGCGCAGCGGGCAAATTGCGCATGGGTGAGGCCTTCAGAATATCACTCAGGATTCCTGGGGCAATCTTGCAGCCACAGCCTCCACCATGGGATAAAGAAGTCAAGCGGCCGTTATAAGAAGTTGTCATAATGAATTTATCTAGTATTTAAACGATGGCAAATGCCATAAACGGTAAGCTTACTCAATTTAGAGTAAACACGTGCGAAAGCCACAAAAGTGGTCCTTGCGATGCGGGGCATAAAAATTACGAAATTGACTGCGCCTTAATCGGTCTGGAGTATACATACTCCACCCCTTTAAGACCTGATAGCTCCCATCAAACCAAGGCTGAGAGTAATCTGCATAAGGGTCGCTGCTAAATCCCAGAAAAGGCGTAAAAGGACTGCTCGTCCACTCCCATAAATGGGACGGTTGCCAGTCATGTTGTTTTTGAGCCATTAATAAACTCAGCTCATGCTCGTTGGGTAGGCGCAATTGGCGCCAATCACAATAGCGTTTGGCATCACTATAGGAAATGTGCCGCACAGGCTCAAACGCTGAAAAACTCCGCCACTCATCAAAATAACGCTGGTACCACACTCCCCTTTCTTTCTTCCAATGCATTGGCGGTGTTACAGGATTTAAGTCTGCTTGATTGCTAGGTGATTCAATAAACTCCAAATAATCGGAATTATGAATCGCCTGCTCCGCAATGCTAAAAGCGGGTAGCGTTATCGAATGAGCCCACTTTTCATTATCAAAAATGAAACCGCTTTTAGGCTCAGAACCAACCATGACCTTGGTTTCTGGAAAATGAATATAGGAAGATGCGTTGTTAGCATCTAATTTAGCCTGAGAAAATGGCGCAAATGGCGCTGGATAGCCTAAGGTTTGCCACATATACGCAAAAGCTTCATTGTGCATATCCTGATGAAAAATCGATAGCTGAATAAAGTAGGCCTTTTCTGCATCAATCGACTTCACTAAAAGCTCGCGCGTCTTTTGTATGACTCGGGCATTGTATTCAAGCAATGCATCTAGAGGCGGAATGGGGATTGACCATCGATCCCGATGGGCAATTTCAGAAGAATTAAACAGATAATCCGCATCACCCAATAGGGATGGGTTAGCCACCTGACCAGCGCGATGTACCCAAAACTCATGGAACCACGTGAGGTGACCGAACTCCCAATGCGGGGGATTTAAATTAGCATTGATCGGAACCGATTCATCGCCCGGCCTCATTTTCTCCAGAATGCTGCGGGTAAGGCTATTTGTACTTACCAGCCAGCCATCTAAAAGCACAGCATTCGGATAGGGCTCATACAGGAGGTGATCAGCGACTGGAGGATGGGGCATAGTATTCCGATTATTACGCCTTAAAAATACACTCGTCTAAATACATTATTTCAAAATCCCTAGCGCTAGCGCGACATCAACCGTCGAGCAGTGTAAGACACGGTATCGACCAGAACAACCAGTACTATCATGGCGATCAAGATGCTGCTGGTCTCTTGCATTTGAAATAGCCCCATGTGAAAGGCTAGCATTTGTCCTAGGCCGCCCCCACCCACAACACCCAAAACAGCAGCTGCGCGGATATTATTCTCCCAGCGATACAGGGAATAGGACACCAGTTGCGGAATGATCGTTGGCAAGGTGGCGTATAAAAATACGTGACTCTCTGATGCGCCCTGTACACGCAAAGCATGGGCTGCTGCTTGCGGCGCATTCTCGATCGACTCCGAAAATAAGCGGCCAAGTACACCCGTCGTGTGCAGTGCCAATGCTAAAGTGCCAGCAAACGGCCCTAAACCAGCCGATATCAGAACTAATGCTGCCCATACTAATTCGGGAATGGAGCGCAGGCCATTGAGAATTAGTCGGCACAGAAAGCGCCAATGCGCAGGATCACCAGGATGACTTTTACTGGCTGGAATCGCCAGCAGTAAACCAAAGAAAGCCGCCAAGACAGTACCAACTGCCGACATTGCTAGGGTCTCTACGCTAGCGATCCATAGTTTATGTAAAAAAGCTGGGCGTACGTCAGGTGATAGAAGCTCACCTAAAAACCGCCCCATACGCTTGGCACTATCGACCGAAAATAAGCGCTCTAACTGAAGATCTAGAGTCCAAAAACTCAGGATTGTTAATAGGAATAGGCCGAGTGTGACCCAGCACACTGAGCAGTTCCAACGAAACCATGGATTGGCTTGTGAGTTATTCATTGCAGGATCTTTCTGAGCCATGCACTGAGTAGATCTGCTAAGCCAACGAGCAGCATAAAGACAATCAGAATAGTGGCTACTTCGCCACCATTAAACATCCGCATCGAATTATCAAGCTGTTGCCCGAGGCCCCCTGCCCCAACAAAACCAAGGACTGCCGAAGCCCGAATGGCACACTCCCAACGATATACGGTGTAGCTCGTCAGCTCAGTTAAATTCTGTGGCAAGACTCCATAAAAGAATGCTTGTAAGCGGCTGGAGCCATTCCGCATTAAGTTAGTAGAGACGTGATGATCGCCACTCTCGAGAATCTCGGTATAGACCTTTCCCAGCATGCCTGCGTACGTTAGGCCAATTGCTAAGACCCCTGCAGCCGGCCCGAGACCAACGACCCTGACAAATACCAAGGCCCAAATCAACTCGGGAACACTGCGAATAATGATTAATATCCAACGTACTAGTTGACGCAGTACAAACGGCAAATGATGCATTCGTCCTGATAAGGATGAAATTGACAATACACGGGTTGAGATCAATGTCAGTGGGATTGCCAGTAGCAGCGCTAAAAAGGTGCCAGCGGTAGCAATCGCAATAGTTCGCCATGCCTCCTTGGCGACGAGTAGCAAAAAATCAGGCTGCGTGTTGGGAGGAAAAAAGTCAGCCAGAAATCGAGAGCTTACTTTGAGATTCTCGGACTCCAGCAAAATCCAAGGCTTAAACTCCGTTGCTACTAAAGCGGGTACTAGAAGAACAATGATCGCGATAGACCAGAACAGGCGTCCCGTCCAAGCCGGATCTCTTAGCGCAGGGTTAATGGGTGGGGCTAAAGAGCTAGGCACTGCTTTATTACCGGCAGTGAATAATCTTGACCGGCGCCGGCTCAGGAAGACTATCTAGCGTGACAGGTGTGCTTTGATCAAGCTCGTGTTCATGTTGCCTATATAAATCTGCCAACAGCTCTTTACTAACTTCATTGCTTGGAAGATCAAAGGCCAGCTTTCCATCACGCAAGCCAATGACGCGAGGAAATTGGCTGATGGCCACATCCACTTGGTGCAAGCTTGTAATTAAGGTAACCGCGTGCTCCTTTGCATGCGTAATTAAACTTTCAATCGCCTGTCGTGCTCGGGTGGGATCCAAAGCCGAAAGTGGCTCGTCAATTAACCAGATCTTTGCGGGTGCTAGCAAAGCACGGGCCAATCCCACACGCTGGCGCTCGCCACCAGAAAGCCGGTCTACCCGCTGCCAAAGCTTATCGGCAAGGTCAAATTGAGCCAGCGCCTCACTCGCCTCTTTTATATCTCGGGGATAAATCAAGCTCATCAGACTGGCAAAGAAAGACTGTCCCGGTAATTTTGCTGCAAGGAGCGCAGTAATGACACGCTGCCTAGGCGGTAATGGCGGGGTTTGCGGTGCATAAAAGAGATTGCCGCGTAATTTTTGCAGCTGACGAATGGGCAGCTTCCAAACGGACTGGTGATTGAGAACGACATTTCCAGACTGCACCTTTAAAGCGGCAGCAATCACGAGCAAACAGCTGGTTTTACCCGACCCTGAGGGGCCAATGATGGCGACATGCTCCCCTGGCGTAATTGCTAAGCTGAGTTCTTGAATCGCTGGAGGAGCATTTACAGATGCTGCGGGATGCCGAGCAGTGACATCGCTCAGCTCGATGCCAAAGTCATTGCGAGTAGTGGCTTGACTCTGCACGTAATCAATTAACGAATTAAGCCAGCACTTCGTCCTGCGCTCTCCAGACCTTTGTAGTTTTCTGGTTTAGTAGGGATGTATTTGGTAGCACGATTCAGGGTCAAGATTTCTTTGCCCTCTGGGTTATTCATATTGAGATCAAGCAAGGCTGCAGTAATTTTTTCACGCTGCGCTGCTGGCATGTCTGCGTGTACCGACCAGTTGTAATTAAAGTATGGCGGGGTTGTATAAAAAACGTCGACTTTACTTGTGTCCACCTTATTCTCTGCAACAAATTTACGCCATACCGTTATATCCAACGCTGCTGCATCAACGCGGCCGCTCACAACCGACGCAATGGTTGCATCGTGCGCTCCAGAGTAGGCCACCCGTTTAAAGTCTTTGTCTGGATCGATGCCAGCCTCTAATAAAAAGGAGCGCGGCATTAAATGACCCGATGTGCTCGATTGCGAGCCAAAGCTAACTTGCTTTCCTTTTAAATCGGCAAGGCTTTTGATACCAGAATTGGTTTGGGTAATAAACACGGACCGAAACTTGGTATCTTCTTCACGCTGAGCAATTGGAACGATCTTCCCACCAGAACGAATTTGCGCTTGTACATATGTGAAACCACCAAACCATACCAATTCAACTTGCTTGTTCACCAGCGCTTCTACTGCGGCAGGATAGTCATTGACCGGAACAAAATCGACCTTAGTGCCTACCGTACGCTCTAGATACTTGGTCAAGGGACCAAATTTACGCATCTGCTCGGTTGCAGCCTCCTCTGGAATGGTGGTTACGCGTAAAACGGATTGCGCACTTAAGCTCAGTGAAGCAGCAAAGAGGCATAGGCAAAGGACTGATTTAAAAAAATGTTTCACGTTTTCAACACTTTATAACGATAAAAACAAAATTATATAGAGGATTTAAGAAGCGAGTTGCCCTGCACGATTCGCGAAGGTAGCGATAATGCTGAGCGTGCCCGTGCACTGAGCCATATAAGCGAAGCAAACGGCTTTATGCCGTTTAAGAGCAATTAAGGCATGCGGCTTAAAAAGGGTCGGCGCGTAACATATTTACTTCGCAGGCCGATGCCTAGCGCAGATCTTGTTACCAATTGGAATGCAAGTTATGCAAATCCATCGACATCAAAGTCGTCACCAAAGTCGCTGTCGTAATCCACTGCGCTGTTATCGTAGTTTTGAGCAACCTGCTGACCCGATTCTGTTGGTGAATTCGAATGGTCTAACGCTGTACCTGCATCTGAATTGGCGCCTTGACCCATCATGCTCTGAATACCTTGATAAAGCAGTGAGCCCGCTACGACACCAACTGCAGTCGTTGCGATGGCGCCCAGCATGCCGGACCCCCAAGCGCTTGGCTGTGCTGCACCCGCCGCCGGTTTTGCCGCCATGGCATTTGCTGGCGTGCTTTGCGTTGGAGTGGGCGCTACCCTGCCCCAGGAGTTAATGCCACTCAAAAATCCAGAGTTAGGTTTGTTGGCTTGGTCGATTTGCGCTTGCATCTCTGCCATTTGTTTTTGGGCGACTTGCAGTGCCATTTCCAAGCCCATGGCGCGTTGGACTAAAAGATAGGATGCGTCCGGCTGCTGCTTAATTGATTCGGCAATCAAGGTATTGGCTTCGGCGTCTTTTGTGCCTGCCTGGGTGCTATTGAGCTGTTGTAAGAACTGCTCCAGTTGGGCTTTTTCTTGGGAATTCATATGCAGCGCTCCTGCTGTAGTGGAATGACTTCATCTTAGCTGAAATACGCTAAGAATGGTGATGCGTCAGAATGCAATCTGACGCGCGTTCTCCTAGGGCGCTACCAATTAATGCTTGTGGGCTGAATTAACCAACTTTTCGGTATAGGCAATGGCAACCGCAGACAACACAAACGTCACATGAATTAAGGTCTGCCATAGGAGTGTTTTCTCATCATAGGATGCGGCATTAATAAATGTCTTGAGCAAATGAATCGAGGAAATGCCGATAATCGCGGTTGCCAGTTTTACCTTAAGCACCCCAGCATTCACATGGGAGAGCCACTCGGGCTGATCGGGGTGATTCTTTAAATCGAGGCGGGACACAAAGGTCTCCCACCCGCCCACGATGACCATCACCAATAAATTGGAGATCATCACCACATCAATGAGACCCAAAACAATCAGCATTAATGCCGTTTCGGTCATCGACTTATCAGCCATCATGCTAATTAGGTGGACCAGCTCTAGCCAGAACTGCCAGACATAAACCCCCTGGGCCACAATCAGGCCAATATAAAGGGGCGCCTGTAACCAGCGGGACATAAAGATCCAACGCGGCAATGGGCGAAGCTTTTTAACCTCTGGCGATTGATTTTCCGAATTCATGTAGGGATTTTAACGGCTTTTGTGACAAGGTGATGACGCACTCCTGAATTAAGAAGCCTGGATTAAGCAATCTGCAACAAAGGCTTCAACTTGGCTTTTATCTCAATAAGGCTTGCATAATTCAGCTTGGACTTAAATCTTGCCTTACGTATACGCCAATCTAATGATTTAATTTGATCCGCCAAGATCGCGGTACGCACGCCATCTATAGTAGCCAAAACCTCAAATGGGTAGCCCTTAATCTGGGTGGTCATCGGGCAGCACAGCATTAAGCCAGACTTGCCGTTATAAATTTTTGGGCTTAAAACAGCTGCAGGCCTATGGCCAGCCTGCTCATGGCCCGCCTGAGGATCAAACTCCAGCCAAACCACATCACCAGCATCGGGTGTGTATGCCTTTACCATCAGAACATTTCCTTACCAACGGGCGCCCCAAAAGATGCCTCTACGTGACAGTTTTCGGGTGTGATGGATTTAACTAAGCTTTCCAAGGTATATGCCGAGGGATTTACCGGTTGAATAACCAGCTTACCTTTTACAACCTTAATAGTGACCTCTTGATCCAAGCTCAGATGCGCCGATTGCATCAAACTTGAGCTTAGGCGTAGCGCGGGGCTATTACCCCATTTCTTAATTGTTGCCTGCATAACAACTCCATTTATTTTGTATCTACATTGTAGATACATTTTGGAAATTGTCAATGGCCCTCTCGAAATTTAGCTTTGGTTTGTGTGTGGACAAATTGCGCAAGCCAATGGATAACAATCCACCACCGGCTCAAAATATGAGCCTCAACCTCCTTAATCTGCTTTAATTACTAATAGTTCTATTTATTAAGGAAATGTCATGAGTGACATGGAGCGATTACACCGCATTAAATACATGATTCAGGCACGAAAGAGTGTGCCGAAGCAGGCCTTTTTGGATGAACTCGAAATCTCCGACGCTACCTTTAAGCGTGACTTAGAGTATTTGCGCAGCCGCATGAATGCCTCCATTATTTATGACCGCTACACAGGGGGCTATCAATTTGAAAATCCGCAAGATGCGGAGAAAACCGAATTGCCGGGCCTGTGGTTTAGCGAAAAAGAAGCCACTGCCCTCGTATTGATGCAGCACTTGCTGTCGTCCCTCGATCAAGGCGGTTTAATTGGTCCGCACATTGAGCCTCTGACGGCCATCATCGATGGCATCTTGGGCCAATCTGAAACTACCGCCAAGGAGCTGCGCAAACGCATCAAGGTATTGGGCATGGGCAGCCGCAAGAACAGCATCGAGAACTTTGCCGAGATTGGCGCTGCCCTGCTCAAACGCAATCGCTTGGATGTAGCCTATTACTCCAAAGGCAAAGATGAATTAACCCAGCGCATTGTTTCCCCGCAGCGGCTAATTTTTTACCGCGAAAACTGGTACCTCGATGCCTACTGCCACTTGCGTAAAGAACTACGCAGCTTTGCGGTAGATGGCATTCGTAAAGCGGTGCTCACCAACCTCAAAGCCGATGAGATTTCTGAAAAGCAAGCGCAAGAGCATTTTGCAGAAAGCTATGGCATCTTTTCTGGGAAAGCTACACAACGCGCTAAGTTACGTTTTACGCCTGAGCATGCACGCTGGGTTGCCACTGAGAAGTGGCATGGCCAACAAGTAGGCAGCTTTGATAAAGAAGGCTTTTATATCTTGGAGTTTGATTACAACCAGGATCCCGAACTCATCATGGATATTTTGAAGCACGGCTCCGGTGTTGAGGTGATGGGGCCGGCTAGTCTGAAGAGCAAGGTGAAGGCGGAGTTAGAGAAAGCACTCACGAGTTACCGCTAAAGAACAATCTAGTTTGCTTTTGGCCGATCGTATTCATTTGCAAAGGCATGGTTCGTATCACGATGCCCCGCTTCATCTTCACGCACCACCAGCACGACATCACGCAGAGTTGCATTGACAGGAAGCTTCCAGTAATCAATCGCGATTTGCGGTGCTGGAATATTCGGCGTTCTACCCTCATCAATCTCTTTTAAATACTCGGTGTAGGAATACACCGCCTCTTCTTCAAAGTACCCCACAATGCGGTGCGCAGTGCGAGGAAAAAAGACATAAATAATGAAAAAGACATTCCAAAAAATAGCTTGGGCAAACAGAACCAAATAACGCTCGAAGCGATTGGGTTTGGCAATCTCAATGAATGTCATCAAGTGCATCCGCTCGTTTTCAGCTTCGGCTAATAGGGTACGAATTTTAGGACCATAGCCATGGCGCATTTGCCGCAGGCTCATCAGGTGGGTCCACATACCGGCAACCATGCCTGGAACACCCGCTACCGTTTCTAGTACCACCGCACGATGACCGTAGCGTTTCTGAAAGAAGGTGTCCGCAAAGAAACGCATACTTTTCGTAAAGGACAGCGCAACCCTGTCGGACATCGTAATAACTTGGTAGTGTTCCATGGGATTGACTAGCCTAGATCGGTATAAAGGTATCCCTTCATCGTATTGGAAACTGGCTATTTCCGTTTGCGGAGATTGAAATCAGCCTTTTTAATCCATTTAAACGGGTTTTCTAACTCAATAGCGGCTGTATGAATGCAAACCAGCCCCCCACTAGCAGCAAAACCAAGCTAAATAAGTAGATGCGCAATGAAATTCGGCGCGTACTGAGGCAGGCATTGCGTAAGTCTGGATCAATAGGGCATGGGGCATAGCGATTACGCCATTGCAAGAATCCGCCTGCCACCATCAAGGCGCTGCTCACCAAAAAAATCGCCTCCTTGTGTTCGCTGATCCACACAATTTGCGGAAACACGGCGACCAGTGAAGCCAGTGCAGCACCAGCACCTAAACTGACTAACAGCGCTGGTAGTGCGCAGCAAATTAAGGTGCTAGTACTAGCAAAGAGGCTAACCCATGAACTGATGTACGGCGTTTTTACATCGGGCGAGCCATCCGCGCTCATTTCTTGCCTTTCATCTGATCTCTAAACTGCGCAACGGTAAGCGGGATGGTTTCCACCTTAGTCACGTCATAGCCTGAGTCAATAATTTCTTGACGAATCTCTTTTTCATTGAGAGTCTTGCCCTCTTTTGCTTCCACCACAACCACCTTATTTTTGAGATCCACCAATACGGCCTTGGTCTCATCCATCTTCAGTAAGCTCTTTTCAATGCCTTGGGCGCAAAAGGAGCAAACCATGCCATTGACAGTCACCTTCATGCTGGCAAGGCTTGCCTGACTCAATCCCATCAATGCGATTGCAAATACAAAGTTCAATAGTTTCATGATGTTCATCCTAATAGTTATACATAAAATTAAAACGCGGCTGACCCGATAAATTGGCTCCGAGCTCAACAAAGTAGCGATTGTGAATAACCCGAAGCATGGGTGTAAATTCATACTGATTCGATACAAAGGTCATGCGTCTGGCCTCAATCACAAGCCAGGGCTGTGGCTGGTCGTAATCCACCTCATAAAACGAGGCCCCAAGCCGAGCGGTAGTGATGTTGCTAGTAGCCCCCTGCGCTGCGTATACCCGAGCAGATGCCATGGAGTAAAAACGGGTGGTTTCATAATCGACCTGCAGGCCAGGTGAGGCCATGGCTTTTGACCCCCCAAACGTGCTGCCGGTAGTTGAGCCCAGTCCGCCAATAAACCAAATATTGGCCTGTGCATTGGGAAGATTCCAGCGCGCCACTTTACGGGTATAAACCACCTCGGCATTTTGCTGACGCTTGGAGTAATCATCGGTTTGCATGGCACCAGCCGAGAACCCAATTGCATCATTGGCAGTCGTTGCGTAATTAAAGGAAAACTCTTGGTAGGTTTTACTAAAATCGCCCATGAACATCCAGCTATTTTTATAGCCCATGGGCGCAGCATGTGACTGGGCAACGAGGCCGAACAGCGTGAGCATTACTCCGCCGATTTTGGGGAGTAATTTCATTTCAGTTTTTCCAGGGTAGTGATGTCCAAAGCCCCATCCACTATCTTGAACTGAAAGCGCACCTTATCGCCCGGCTTATATGACTCGACATTGAGGCCACTGCTAATGCCAAATGGCATCGTCATGGCATGCATTTTGATGCTGGGAATGTATTCGTGCTTCATCATGATGCGGTTACGTGCAGTATCAATCCGGACAATTTCCCCATTGACCCATTCCGCAGCGATTACGGCATACGACGATAAAACACACAGTAAAGCAATAATAGTTTTTTTCATGTAAGGCTCCAAAGAAAGTGATGCCCAAAAATGGGCGGACTAATCCTAAGGAGTTACAGAATGGGTGGCTTAATTAATCCCGTTGGGTCTGCGCTGACTAAGGCGTGCGTGATATGAGTCACGCTTTGCGTAAGGTGATCGGCAGTGATCAAGAGGATTGCATCACCTGTAAGGCCAAAAGCCATACACAAAGGACAAGCGTTGCAGTTACGTTGATTATCAAAAGTAGCGCCATCGGACTCCAGTGTTCCGTTAGCACTCACCTCTAGATGGCAGGCATGATTAACGGATGCGTTGGCATGCACTGATTCAGGAGCAATCGACGGCATTTGTTGCATTTGCAAATCCATGCCGAGGGACGCCATGGCCTGCATGGGCACCAATAGGACTAGCAAGAGACTGATCAAGCTTTTTACCATGGCTAAATCCTAGCACTTTTCGGCAATGTTGGTCTGTTTGTAGGCAAACAGACCGTGCTGAGCCGATTTACGGGGCTTATGCCCCAGATTTAACTCAGTTACTACCCAGAAGTGATTTGATTGGAATTAACTTTTCGAGCTCATCGACATTGGTATAGCCTGTTACCGGCATAAAGCTTTTGGGTGAAAAGTTTTTCTCGCCAATCAACATGGCGGGCACGCCCTGAAAGCCGTTTGCCTTAAATTCTTCCTCGTCTGCAATCACTTGCTTAGTCACGACCCCATCATCAAAGGCTTCACGCAAGGCATTGGGCTCGATGCCGACTTGCTCAGCCAGCGCAATGATTTCATCTTCATTGCTAATGTTAGCGCCCTGACTAAATACTGACCTAAAGATAGCCAGCGCTAGTTGTAACGATTTTCCGTGCTTATTGGCAAAGCACACGCTCTCTTGTGCCAACCAGGTGTAGGTCAAAAAAGCGGGAGTACGTAATACCAGCTTTTCTTCTTGCACAATCGGCTCCATTGACGCCTGCTGCAGTTTCTTTAAATAGGAATCGGATGGCGGCATCGTGCCAATCGTAGGCGTCAGCTCAATCGCCCGCCAAATAATCTCTATGCCATCCTGATAGCGCTCTTTCAGCTTGGCCAGTGCCGCCGTCTGAAGATAGGAGTAAGGGCACTCAAAATCACCCCAAATTTGTATCTGAATCATAGTGTTATACGTTAATCCCATTAAGGAGAGGCAGAATCAAATACAAAGCAGTTCAAGACTGATTAAAAAAGGGTCGCCCAGAGGCGACCGACAAGCACAAGGAAGGAGATATGAGTTTGCACCCTTATAGCAATTTAGGTATAAGACTACTACCAAAAGGGCTTTTTTGTAACGAAAATAGCATTACCAGTGCTGTACGGCCTTTTTTTGGCATTCTTTTTTAATCATTTCCAAGCAAACGCTTGAGATGCTTACGACAGCACTACTTTCTAAAAACACATTCCTAAAATGCAGCCGCTTAACCCATCCAATAAGCCAACCTCAACAGAGATACTGGATCAGCACAACGCCACCAATCGCGTCATTACCTGCCTTTGCCTTTTGCTGGGCGGCGGCCTCCTGGGCCAGTTGCTTAGTATTGTTGTGGTGCGCATTGCCTCGAGCGATATTCAAGCGGGTGGCATGCTGGCGGACATCATTACGCAGCACTTCGCCAACGTCATTTTGGGCATCGCCTTTGTTGTTCTGAGTATTTCCAATCTACTGATCAAGCGGGGCCTCGTGGAATACAAACGATTGCGCCTGCCCGCTATTGTTTTGGCAATCTCGACTGCAATCGTGGCGTTTATATTGATTCCCCGAATGGATTACTTACGCGAGGCCGCCTTGCTTGACGGACTTCCGGTTCTCTATTCAGCTTCAGCGGCCTACTTTACAACCTTATCCGCACTAGCAACTAGCCTTCTCTTGATTCAGCTAGCGAGTGGCGGCGTGCTGGTGTGGCGACAGCTCAATCCCAAAAAATCAGCAGGTTAATTTAGCGTCAAGGGATTGATCGTTTTATTGCTCGTTTTAATTTGTTTCTTATGCAAATTGCAAGTCAGCCAAGCGTGCATATAATCCGCCCTGCTGAATTAAATCAGCATGGCTACCCTGCTCCACGAGCCGCCCTTCCTCTAAGACCAAGATCGAATCTGCGCGCAGTACGGTCGCCAAACGGTGGGCAATCGTTAGGGATGTTCTTCCTGGAAGCACGCTATCCAATGCCAACTGCACCTCGCGTTCGGATTCTGCGTCAAGGGCGCTGGTTGCCTCATCCAACAGTAAGATGGGTGGGTTCTTCAATATCGCTCTGGCAATGGAAATGCGCTGCTTTTGTCCACCCGAGAGACGCACACCGCGCTCTCCTAAAAAACTGCCGTAGCCTTCGGGCAATGCCGAAATAAATCCATCGGCATGCGCCGTTTTGGCGGCAGCAATCACCTCTTCATCACTGGCATCCAATTTGCCATAGCGAATGTTTTCCATGGCGCTCGATGCAAAGATGATCGGCTCTTGCGGAACGATACCGATCAGATTGCGCAGCTCGCTCACTGGCCAGTGGGTTATGTCCTGACCCAAAATCGCAATCTGGCCAGCCGTTGGCGCATAAAAGCGCAAGAGCATTGCAAACAAGGTACTTTTACCAGCACCAGATGGACCCACCAGGGCGTAGCGAGCGCCTTGAGGTACGGCAAAAGAAAGGTGATTAATGGCCATAAAGTCAGGGCGGGATGAGTACGCAAATGAAACATCCTGGAACGCTACCGCCTCCACCTGCTCTACCGATGAGGATGGGGGCGGCGATGAGATCGGTTCTTGGCTTGCGCTAGCGTTGCCATAAACCAAATCGGGCGGCGCTTGCATTAACTCAACCAAGCGCTCCATGGCGCCAGCAGCCCGCTGCAAATCACCCCAGGTCTCGGATAACGCACCAATCGATCCGGCGATCAACACGGCATAGAGCACAAATTGGGTTAGCTCGCCTAAAGTCATGACACCAGCAGTCACCTGCTGGGCCCCTATCCACAGCACAAATACAATCACGCCAAACGACATCACAATAGCCATGGCAGTTAATACCGAGCGCATGGTGATGCGCTTCTTCGCCTCCCCAAAAGCAGTCTCTACTGCGGCATTGAAACGTTGCTGCTCATGGGGCTCTCGAGTAAATGCTTGCACCGTAGTGATGGCATTCAAAACCTCCCCGGCCATGGCGCTGGTATCGGCGACTTTATCTTGGCTGATGCGCGACATTTTTCGCACGCGTCTACCCAAGGCCCATAGCGGCAAGACGATGATGGCAAGTAACACAATCATTACACCCGCGAGCCATGCACTTGTCACCAGCATCATGGTCATGCCACCAATCAACATGACCAAGCTGCGCAATGCAATGGATATGCTCGAACCCACCAAGGTTTGCACTAAGGTCGTATCGCTCGTTAACCGCGATAGAACTTCCCCAGTTTGCAGGGTTTCAAAATAACGGGGGCTTTGACGCAAGACGTTTTCAAAAACGCGTTGCCGGATATCGGCTACTACACGCTCACCTAACCAGGACATCATGTAATAGCGGCTAGCTGTCATCACCGCGAGGACCGCAGCCAATAGCAATAAGTAAATGAACTGTCGATCAATTGCATCACTGGTTAGGCCAGTATCAACCACCCCCCGAAAAGCCAGCGGTACCGCTAAGGTAGCTGCTGCCGCCAATAGGAGGAAAAGGCAGGCCAATATCCACTGGATTCGGTAGCGGGATAAAACACGGTAGTCGCGAAGCCAGCGGGTCAAGCTATTGAGTTTGGATGCCATAGAAGGCGAGTGTAAGTGATATCACAACCTAGGTTGATTTCAGGGCGAAATCAATACCATTAAAGGGATTGCATGCGCTCCGATATATTACTCAGAGCGCTAAATGAATCGCGACTTAAATCAATGCATCCGCCATCTGCATACACGCCGGCAGGGTCACGATAGACCATCATCTTCTGCAGTATTGGCTTTTTAATCGCCGGATCATCGAGGGCCAATTGAACGCGCTCTTTGACTACAGCTTCATTCATCCACGGAATGCCCGCAGGACTTACTTCAACGCATTGGCTCCAATAATAAATCTCTATGCACTTCTCTTCGAGCGTATAGGGACTCTGGCAATCCCATAAATTGCAGAAGCGCCCGCCACCTAAATAAATAACCCAAGAACCCTCAAACCCCTCGAGATCGGACGAGTGGTCGTCGGGATTTTTAAACCAAATGCGATCCCCCGGAATGTAATAGCGCATCGGCATGGGATTTTCACGGGTGCCTCGCTCCCCTAAAAAACGGAACAGAAAATCATCGCCCGTTAAGGCACGCTTGCGCCACTGATGCTCTACGTCGTTTAAGCCTGTTTCATTCACCCTCTGCAACTCGCATACAACCGCATACAGCATGAGGTATTCCGAGGCACGTTGGCATGAAAAAGCATACGTATATCCGCTGACATCGGGGCATAAGGCCCGCTCCAATCCATCCGCTAGTGAAACGCCATGGCGGAGTAAAAACCCATTCTCTTTGGTGTAAATCCAATATGCCTGCGGGCGAGTGATTGAGCTAGTGTCGAAGTTCAGCTCGGTGCGTGAGGCCAATTGCACTACGGTGGAGCGCATGCGTAGATTACTTTTCAGCTCCCTCTCACTGCTAAAGCAAATAACATGGGGGCTAAGCGCCATTGCCAAGATAATCTCGCCAATCAACGCCGGATCCCGATTTGACTGGCGTGCACTTAAGAAAGTTGGGATATTGGCAGTATTGAAATCAGGGCATAAGGCAAGCAAGCGATGGCTCGCCCGAAAATGCAAATGGCGTTCATTTCCAACCAGACTTAAGCTGCAATCAACGAAGTCATTGATGCCAAGGCGGCGTAAGCAGCGCTGCGTTTGACGCAGACGCTTTTCAGAATCGACGTGATCTGCAAGCAACACAGCAAAGCCAATGGCTTGGGCATCGGTCAATGCTTGGGTCTCCACAGCGCTCGTGTGCATTGGTTTCGTCTCGCGTACTTAAATCAGCGGAAGGCTTACCCTTCAGCCACGGGGGATAAATACCCACTCAATTTGTAAGCCTAAACTATTTCAATGCCATTCACTATCTTGGTGCGTTAGCGTATACCCGAATGCATATAAATAATTGATTACATTGATATTTTTTAGCTTTATTCGAAGATGATGTCATGGCGCCCCAGTAGCTTTAGGATAGGAGGCATCGCCATATGAAAGACCCTGCTTTTTATGACCAAGCCGCACAAACGCATCACCAATCGTGAATTCAAGCTCCTAATTAAGCCGCAAGGTCTGGATCGCTTAAGTCGCATCACGAAATTAAGTGAGCAAATTCACCTCTTTTGCAATAAGAAAAAGGTAGGGTTCTTTCATCTCGACAATGCTAATACGGCATTACGTAATATCTATTTTTACGACACGGCTAGCGAGCATTTTCGGCAAAATAATCTTATTCTGCGGGTGCGTGAGTCTCGTCAAAATATCTGGGTCGATGACTGGTGTGAGGTGACTTTAAAGCACCGATCGCATGAGATTAAAGATGCCATCGCAATCGATCCCAGCCCCAAAAAAGGCCTTAAGTACCGCCTTCGCCTAAAGGAGGAAATATTGCGTGGCGATAAATTAGGTTCAACTCGCGTCCTGTATTCGCACAATGCCATTCTGGATGCGGTATTGCTCGACAATGTCTTTGATCGTAGTTTTGCAGGTGTTTCCCGTTTTTTTCCTAAACTCGAAATTGAATCCCTAGAAAAAAAGACACCGATCCGGATTGTGGGCGGCAGTACCAATAAAATTTTAGAGGCCTGTTTGCCATTGGGTAATTTGGTTTTTGGTGATGGCGTACAGGCCCATTGCGAAATCGCCATCTGGATGCGCAGCGTGGGCGATCCTATTGTGGGCGAACTGGCCTTTGCTTATAGAGTGACCGATGAAAATCGTGCGCAAGTAAAAGCCCATAAACGCGCCGATGCCTTTTTTAGTGCGCTGCAGTTTGAGCTGGAAAACTGGCTAGAAATAGGCAGCACTAAAACTGCTTTGGTATACGGCAAGCCGGAGTAATTTGCGCCGTGCTGAATTCATCACCGACTCCATCTGCAGACCTTACTAAACTAAGCGTTTCGTTAGTCGATCTGTTTCTGCAATTTTTAATTGTAGGTGCAGTCAGCTTTGGTGGCGGCATTATTGCCTATGAGCGGATTCTATTAGTCGAGAAGCGTAAATGGCTTAATGCCGATCAGTTTATGGCATACCTGGCCATCAGCCAAACGATGCCTGGCCTTAACTCTGTCAATCTAGCGGTATTAACCGGCGACCACTTAAGAGGCATGAAAGGATCAATCATTGCCTTAATTGGACTAGTATTGCCCGGCTCTACCTTAGTTCTCTTGCTGGGTTTTGTCTATACCGCACTAACGGATCATGCGATTACGGTTTTACTATTAACGGGCATTGCAGCTGGTGCTACTGGCTTGCTGGCGGCGGTTACGTATCGAATTGGTGATGCTCACTGGAAAAAGCCCATCTCCCTTTTGCTGATTGCAACCACCTTTATTTTGATGAGCATCGTTAAGTTGCAGTTGCTTGAAGTATTAGCAATTATGCTTCCTATTGGCCTCTTCATTTATCGTCCAAAGAGTAAAAGCTAAATGGTATTACTGCACCTTGCACTTACCTTTGCCATGCTGTCTTTGCTTGCCGTAGGCGGCGGCACCGCCGTCTTGCCCGAGATGCAAAGCATCTTATTGCATGAGTTTGACTTGACGCACGATCGATTTGTGCATATTTACAGTCTAGGCCAATTGGCGCCAGGACCCAATATGCTGATGGTGCTCGTGATTGGCTTGCAAGTCGCCGGAATACTTGGCGCTGCTGTGGTTTTTTTATCCTTCTTTATTCCGTCTAGTGTCTTGTGTTTATTTGTAGGGCGTCTGTGGATCAAGATGGGGGAGAGTTCCTGGCGTAGAGCCATTCAAAATGCGCTGGAGCCAATCTCGATTGGTTTAATGGTCTCTGGGGTCTACGCCGTCGCAAAAGCGGCGGCTACTAGCCCCATTACCTTCGGGCTTGCTCTTGTCGCCTTTGTTATCTTAGTCCGCACCAAAGTCAATCCAGTCCTCGTTATTGTGGCGGCCGGAATACTGTTTTCTGTTCAGCATATGCTGAGTTCTCACCTACTAAGTTAAATAATCTCTATGACTACAAATGCCAGCATTGAACTCAAGGACCTGAGGCTTCGCACCGATATTGGCACCTATCAACCAGGCGATACTGTGCCGGATGCGCATCTACTCGATCTAGCACTATGGATTGATACAGGCCTTGTTTTAATTGAGGCAGACGGTATGGCACATGTATTTGACTATGACCCGCTCATACTAGAGATTGATCGACTTGCAAGAGACTGTCATTACGAAACACAAGAGCGGCTGATTAGCCGTATCGCACAGGCATGTTCCGCCCACTCTGAAATCATCGCCATGGAAATCAACTTACGCAAAAGCCCGGTTCACAATGGTTCTGGATCGCTAGGCGTAAAACTTCACCTCGATGCGACTGCCCTGAATCAATTACGAGCATCAAACAAGTAAAGCAAACGGATTACTCTTGCGATGCCAATTCTTGTAGGTACGGTGCGTAATCTGCCACTCCATACTTTAAGAAGTTTTCACGATGCCGGCGGTAATAGAGCAAGCCCTCTTGAATGCTAGAAACAGAAGCCCCCTGCTCTTGCATCTTATCCCAAAGATTCCAGTCCTCTTGTGGATTAGAGCGATCCGCAAAGCGCTTTTGGTAGCCAATTTGCTTACCCAAAGCCGTGCGATACATCATTGAGCCATGGTGCAGACCTTGCCGATCCCAATACAAATCGCCTTGGCGAAGCTCGGTTTGGCCAGGAACGCGTAAGGTGATCTCTGCTTTGAGCTCCCCCGTAACAACGATGTCATAGGTCACAACATCGGCGCTTGCATTAGCGGTAAGCAACTCAATGGAATCGGAGCGCAGCCAGTTATCAGCGCCAATAAAGAGAACGTACTCGGTCTCTACCCGAGAAAGCATGTCCTGGAAATTGGCTACGGTGCCTAAGTTATGTGGGCGCAGAACGTATTCGATGTCGGGATACAGTATCGGCAAATGACCACAGTCATGCGCTCCATCATCCACGAACAGAATACGCTCCGGCATACAGCTTTGCGAGAGCAGCGATTCAATGCAATGTGCTGCGAGGTGCCCGTATCGATACGAGGCAATAACAACTGTAATCATGAGCCGCATTAGAGCATAAATCCGTGACTCTTTCTTGACAGTGCTATTAATGACGATACGGAAAGGACTATTTCTTAAGGATGCCTTTGGTTTTAGGAGCTTATACACAAATAGCATCCTTGACCGTTTTTTACTGTAAGGTTATACTTTACACATATAGCCCTAATTTAAAATGCGTATTAAAGCTCTATGTAAGTGGCACTTGTTATATCAACCTGGAGAACTACCATTAATACATTACGCAAGCGCCCTCCAACGCATCCGGGGGCTATCTTACGAGAGGATGTCTACCCAACACTGCAAATCTCGGTATCGGAGTTTGCGAGGCACTTAGGCATATCCAGACAAACCTTGCATGCCGTACTGTCTGAACGAAGTGCCATCTCTCCAGAGCTTGCCTTACGATTGGGCACTTTTTTAGGCAATGGTCCGCAGCTTTGGATTGAGATGCAGTCACGCTACGATTTATGGCAAGCAGAACGCAAGTTAAAAAAAATCCTGCCGCGTATACCTGCTTACAGCGATCTTTTGGCGGCTTAATTACTAAAACAATTTAGAGAGACATTACCCATGCCAAATGCCATCATTTTTGATACCGAAGCAACCGATAAAAACAATCCGGTCATTATTGAGGCGGCATGGCTGGAGCTAAGCTCTTTGAGTCCATTTACGACTGGCAATCCCTGGGTACAGCGCTATAACCCAGGCAAACCAATTAGTCTGGGGGCTTTAGCAACCCACCATATTTTGGATGAGGAGCTGATCGATTGCCCGCCAAGCAGCTCTTTTGCTTTACCAGTAGATACGCAGTACATGATTGGTCACAATGTTGATTTTGATTGGGCGGCGATTGGCAATCCCGATATCAAGCGCATTTGTACCTTAGCCTTGGCTCGATCCATTTGGCCTGAGCTCGATAGCCACAATCAAAGCGCCCTACTCTATTTTCTGGATCGCACCAATGCAAAGGACATGCTCAAAAATGCCCATAGCGCTTTAGCTGATGTCGGCATCTGCGCTGTTATCCTGCAACACATTTGCCAAGTCCGCTCGATCACTAGCATGGAAGCACTCTGGCTCGCCTCTGAAAACGCCAGATCACCCAGCGTCATGCCCTTTGGCAAACACAAAGGGATGGCCATCGCAGATGTACCTGCCGACTACAAACGCTGGTTGCTCGGCCAAGGCGACATTGACCCTTACTTACGCAAAGCCTTAGAGGCTCGCTAGTAGAGCAGTCTCAAACTAGTTGCAGCAGCTCTCCCGCTGCTGAAACCAAATAAGCCTCAATGGGTTTATCGTGTCGGATGCGCTGTAGACCACTCGCATACTGTTGCAACTGCTTTTGATACAGGGCCGATTTACGATCGCCCTCCTTGGGTAGACTGAGTTTGTAATCCAAAATCACCAAGCGATCGGCAAACTCCACTAAACGATCAAAACGTGTATGGATGGTCTTCTTGCCTTGTTCATCTGGCATTGATTCATTTTCATCGATGGTCATCAGCACATCGATTTCATTCCACGCCTGAACCCAGTCACCGTTCAGCAAATAGGGTTTCAAAGCCTCAGTTTCTAAGACTGCTTTCGCCCGAGATAAGGCTAACATAGCCCTTGCCTCATCAATGCCAAGCCAATTCATGGCGTGCGTCAGACTAGGCAAATCCGAGATAGTGCTACCACTTTGGAGTGTGCAGCATTCCAAGAGCGCATGAAAATACACGCCGTCCTCCAAAATGCGGGGGTCGATCTCGGGCTCTGTTAGATCCTCTACTGCATTGGTCTTTGTATTTCCACTCTCGATATTGGCTAATTGCACGGCATGACTGGATTTAGCCACATCCCACTCGATGACAAAGTCATCGAGTGAAAATGACATGCCTGTATTGCTTTGGCTTTGGGCAGTCAGTTTGTGATCATTCGGCGGCGTAGTCACTTCCTCCGATATCGCAAAGTCAGGTAGCTGCGCTGATTGAATGCGGTAATACCAAGAATTGAGATCAATGCCATCTTCTTTAGTGGAGGATTTTGCGACGCCGCTAATCCACAGGCCTTGCTTAGCGCGGGTCATGGCTACGTAAAGCGCATTCCAGTTTTCATTTGAAGCGATGCGCTGCTCTTCTTCCTGAATCTGTGTGCGGGGATTGGTAATGGTGTCTTTGGTAAAGACTGATAAATGAATTGGCGCCGATTCATTGGGAGGCCAGTCGAGCAAGATACCGCGATGCTGATTCATGCCGGTGGTGTGATTGGCATCAAGCAAGACCACAAATGGCGCTTCCAATCCTTTAGCGCCGTGAACCGTCATCATACGTACGCGTTTGTTGCGATCCGCATCGGAAAGTCCGCCGCCATCCTCTAGCTCAATCGATTCTGCGGCCTCACTTTCGAAATCCATCTCTCCCTCATCCGGAGTTTCATCATCGTCGCCTTGGCGCATCGCCTTTATCTCAGCGATAAAGCGGCCCAAACTCGGATAGCGTCCACCATCGTGATTGAGGGCAAGCTCTAAAAAGGCGTCAATGTTTGCTAAGACCTGCGGCCGAAGTAAATCATCGGACGCAATCGCATAGCGCATGCGCACATCATTTTCAGCATAGATTTGATCAAGCAAGTCATGTACTGGTAAGTGCTCGCCCAAAACACGCCAGTGCTCGAGGTATCGCCCTGCTCTCAGTAAAGCTGGATCTGAGCTGGCCTGCAAGGCATCCCACCAGGATCGGCAGCCCTCAGTTGCCAGCGCAATCGCAAGCGACTGCATTTGGTCTTCGCTTGCGCCAAAAAGAGGACTGCGCAATACCTGTGCTAACGGTAAATCGTGGCGTGGCGTCACTAATACTGTTAAGAGTGCGATCAGATCATCAATCTCGAGAGTATTTAATAAGCCCCCAAGCCGTGAACTCTCAAACGCCAGTCCGGCTTCACGCATGGCGCGCTCGTATTGCGGTAAGTACAGGCGGCGCTTTACTAATAATAAGAAATCACTCGGCCGTGGATCACGCCACACCTGTTTGCCATTTACCATCTCCAGCACGCGCCGCGTTTGCATCACCTCGCAAATCATTTGGGCGATGCGCTGCCCCTCACGATAGCGCTGCATCACAGCGCCAGTCTCACTGGCATCCGGCAATGGGCTGGCAAAGGCATTACCCGATCGCCCATTTACCTCGTGTTCCTCCAGGGGAATCAAGGGAAGTAAATAAGCTTCGCCCTGATTGGCCACATTTGCTTTTGCATCAGGTAAATCTGGCGCTGTCCATGCTGTAGTTTGAAGCGTATAGGGGTAGCTTTCAGGTAAGAGTTCGCTGGTAAAGGTGCGATTAACGGCGCTATTAATTGCGGGTGCATTACGGCGCGTTACATCCAGCTCAATAAAGTCGGCGCCCATCTCGCTTTGCAAAAAGTCTTTGGCAGCATCAAATAAGCGCGGATCGGCGCGCCGAAAGCGGTAAATCGATTGCTTTGGATCGCCCACAATAAAAATACTGGGCTTATTTGTATCGGCACCATACCCTTCGAGCCACGACCGTAGGATTTGCCATTGCAAGGGATTGGTATCCTGAAACTCATCAATCAAGATATGCTGGTAGCGTGAATCCAGCCGGGCCTGAAGGTAGGCGGCATGACTTGAATCCGCCATCAGCTGACTCACCCCAATCTCCAAGTCATCAAAATCACGCACGCGCATTGCTTCTTTACTTGCCTGCACATGGGCGAGCATGGCAGCGCTCATCGCGAACCAGGCGGCATTAAGTTGTAAAGCGGCTGCTTCGCGATCGCGCTGAACATTAAGCAAAAATGCATCTGCCCAGGCCTCTTTACAGGCAATGTAACCAGACTCACTGATGCCCTGATCCGCTTTACTTAGCCATTTTTTTAGATCGGCGGATACTTTGGTATTGGCGGTGCGGGCCGTTTTTTCTTTTGTGAGAAAAATTGCTTCCAGCGCCGCAATCAGGGCAGCCTGTTGCGTGATATTCAATCCGGCTCTCTTGGCTTCGATTGCGCTTTCAATCACTGCACAGTACTTTTTTTCGGTTGGCGTACTGTTGGCAAAGCAGCGTACCAAGAGCTCCAAATCGGCAAGGGTATTCGGGGCATTCCACATTTGCAATACTGCATCCGGAGCCCTGAACTGGGTCAGTATTTGCTCTAGCTTCTGAATGGGGCTCATGCCTTGCTCAGCGCAGCGTGCCTCAAAGAAAGTCCACGCGCCCCGCTGTTTAAATGCGCTATAGCTGCCCGTTAAGAACTGCAGGGTTTCATGGGCGCCAAGCTGCTGCAGAAGGGATTCGTAATGCGGCTTAAGCTCCTTGGGAACTTGACTCCACCAATCGGCTAAACATTCTTCTTGGAGGCGCTTACTGTCTTCGCGCAAACTAAATCCTGGCTGAATACCGATCGATACCGGAGCGGCGCCCAAGAGCTTGCCAAACCAACCGTGGAAGGTATCAATCACAATCGCTTGCGGACTAGCGAGTACGGTTTCATATAAGGCGCGGGCGTGCGGTATGGCAGATCTAGCCTCGGCGTCATTCAGGCCACGCTGGGCAAGCGCTGTAATCAATGCAGCATCATCGCTTCTAGCAAACTCCTCTAAGAGGCCATACAAGCGCTCGCGCATCTCTTGCGCAGCCTTACGGGTAAATGTCAGTGCGAGGATTTCATGAGGTTTAGCGCCGGCCAATAAGATACGCACCAGACGTGCCACCAGCAACCAGGTCTTACCGCTACCGGCGCAGGCAGACACCATAACCGAGCGCGCTGGATCACACGCGCGCTGCTGATTGGATTGCATTGGGCTCACCACATCCCCTTCCTGCAAATGCCACGCGATTCACAATAGCGACACACGCTATCGGGCGCAAATGCATTGAGGGTTTTACGCGCCCACAATAGTTCTACATCCTCGGTGATTTGGGCCATGGATTGGAGCGCCGTATCGGCGAGGTCGGCAACAGCAACCGAACGCTCTGCACTGCCATGGCGATTTTTTATATCGGCTTTCAGGGCAACCCACTCAGCATCCGTCACCGTTCGCCCTTGCATCGGTACATTCGAGTCAGCATCCGTTACTGCTCTAGCGTAAATTAATAACTGCGGATCATCTAACACGCTCGCGGCACGATCGCGGACTTTTTTAACTGTCTGGTGCTTATAGTCGAGCACTGCGGCGCTTGCCGAATCAATATGGGTATCGATGCGATCCACATACCCTTCGATCCGCATCATCCGCAGGCCTCCGTCTTCGGCTGTGAACGGCAAATCAAAACCAACATGGAGTTCACCATCGAGGTAACGCCAGCCGGCAGACTCACGCTCCAATTGCCACTCAATAAAACTCGGTATTTGTTTCTGCCAATCGCGCAGTACGCCGAGCACGCGCTCGTCACCCTCAATAAACCGAGCAAAGATCCGTTCAGATGTCTGGTTTAAATGCTGCGTCATCCACGCACGTCGCTTGTCACTGCCGTAGGCAATCGCAGATAAATTGGTTTGCTCGTGGGTTTTGAGTGCACGGAAAAATTGATGCAACACTGCATGAATCGCTTGCCCAGCCAAGGAGGCATCGATGCCCTCATCAAAGCCATGCTGCTTGCGTAATCCCAGCAAGCTGCGGACATAGTAGCGATACGGACAATCTCGTAGGGTGCGATACGAACTTGGACTCATCGATAAAGGCAAAGGCAATGCAGCATTGGGCGTCGCGCTAGCGCCGTCCATGCGCACGCTGGTGCCGACGCGCTTTACACTGCCAGAGCAGGATGTTTGGGTTTCCGTCTGCCACTTTGGTAACGCCATTTGCAAGCGCTGAATCCATGCTGCGGCGCGAATGGGCTCGCCATTGGCGCTTTTACTTTGCCAGAGCAGGTCCACTGCAGGGCAACTGACCAATAGCTGCGAGAGGTCACGCGCTTGTTGTTTGAATTCATTTTCAATCGTCGATCCGTGGAGCAATCGATTGAGTGCTTCTGAAAAAAACAGGGGTGGCTCTGAAAATGCCGGTAATTGATTTTCATCACAGCCAACCATAACCACGGCATCGAATTCCCGTAAGCGCGTAGAGCTTAAGGGCAGGATGCTGAGATTAGCATGGGCCTCTTTGCTGTCCTCTTGATACGAAGCCTCTTCAATGGCGGAGCTTAACAGGCTGATCCACTCACTCAGTCGCAACTGAATTGACTTGATGCTATTGGGCTGCAAGGGCATCTCTAAGGTCAGGAGTACATCGAGCAATTGCTTGCCGGCAGAATCGTCGGCCAAGGTGGTTGCCATACCGAATGCGGTGATGTCACCCTGCAACTGCTGGTATGCCTGACTGACATCCACGTTTTTACTGCGCCACTGAACGCTTCGGCCGCGCACGAACTGCAGTAACTCCAATAGCAATGGATTGGCGGGCGCTTGACGAAAAACAGTGCCGTAGCGCACTCCTTCCATGGCAATGTAAAAGGATTCCCATCCCGAATGGGCTTGAGCGGCAATCAAGCGATCCTCCAGTTCGGCAATCAAGCCGTTGCAGTCTTGGGGATCTTTTCCTAAGATGGCCGGGATATCGACAAACGGGTTTTGCAAAAACTCCAATAGGTCGGCGGCGCTCGGACCTTCTTTGGGAGCTCGGATTAGGGAGAGCCAACTGTGCAGCGCTGCTGCAGCGCGTGTCGTCGATAACTTCCAGCCGGTTTCATCCCGAATCGCGAGCGCTGGACCAAAACGCGCTAATAGCGCGCGCGTCCGGCGGGCTGCTAAACGGTCTTGCGCAACCAGCGCTATGTTTTTCTTGCCAGAAATGATGTGCTCTTCAACGCTTTTGGCAGCCATCCATGCCAACTCTTCAAATCGATTGGCCGAAAGCAAACGCCACTGACCTCGATACGCGGCTTTAGCATTGTGGATCGCGTCTTGTTTTGCTTGGCTTACTTGGCCTGCTTCAGCCTCTCCTGCCGATAGAGCTTCGGGCCACAAACCCACATCGCTCCAGTTCAGGCTGATATCAACTACTGGGGCATGGACTGCGTACTCATCCATAAAGCGCTGCATCACAGCACGTTCACTTGCCAATCCATCGGCGGTTTGAACCCAAACGAAAGGCCTTGCATGCTGTGCCTTTTTAGCAGCCTCTTGGTATGCCGCGAGCGCAAGGTGCTTGCGCACAATCGGATTACCTGCATCACTGAGGTAGCGCCAAAAGAGTAGCAATACTTCCGCCTCTCGGTCGACTACTTTACGGGCTAGTGCTGGATAAGCCTCCTCAATGGCCTCTTCCAGTAACTTCTCAAGTAGGCTTAGCCACCCATCACTGGATGCCCCGCCCTGCTGGGGCTCAAGCAACAATGTGGGCTGGGATAACACCACGCTTGATAAGGTATCGCAAGCGGCAATAATCGCTTGAGCCAAACCCCAGGCGCCAGCCTCACTCTCCGCCTTAAACCAGGCACGCAGCTTGGGGTGAGCTTGAAGCGCAGCATATACGGCCAGCCAACGCTCTATAGGGGTTTGCACCTTGGGAAAGGTCCAGCTTTGCGGAGCTGATCCCAGCCAATCACTCAAGCTCATCACCTCAGGCAAAAAGGCAATCTGGGGTGGGATTTTGGCTGGGCGATGGCGCTCCAAGCTACTGCGCAAGGCCATTAATGGTCCAGCTGTACTGAGCACAACCAGCGGCCGCTGACCGGTTTGCTTGGCCACATTCCAGATGGCGCCAGAGAGGGTTTCTAAAGCGTTGCGGTCAGGAGGAACAGACCACGCCAGCGGCTGCCCATACCCTGGCGCATCACGCAAAGGGAAAGTCGGAAAGGCGGCGGGGGTTTTCATGGTCAATCGGATTTATGCGGTAATCTGTTGTTTTAGGCAGAAAAGCTGGCTTATTGCTAATATAAGCTTCGACATACTAATAAATAAGGAATTTTTCATGGGTGCCGGCATTAAATACGTCAGTGACGCTTCATTCGAGCAAGATGTTCTCCAATCCGATAAGCCAGTTTTGCTTGATTTTTGGGCAGAGTGGTGCGGTCCTTGCAAAATGATTGGTCCTATTTTGGAAGAGCTGTCGACCGAGTACGGCGACAAAATCCAAATCGCCAAAATGAACGTAGACGAGAACCAAGGCGTTCCAGCGCAGTTTAATATTCGCGGCATTCCAACCTTGATCCTTTTCAAAGGGGGCGCAGTAGCCGCTCAAAAAGTAGGCGCGCTCTCTAAGTCCCAGTTAGCCGCCTTCATCGACGGCAATATTTAAGTATCCCGCAAGACAGGCTCACTATTCGAGCCTGTCTTTGCTTGCCTCTTTTGCTGGGAAACCCTTTTTTGACCGTGTATCTTGCCAAATGGCTTTTTTGGTGTAATATTCTTTAAACGCACTATTCAGTGCTTCCCCACTTCTGGCTCTACATCCCCCTCTTCTTTGTTTCTTGATTTTTTCCCTGATTGATTCCAAGCTCATTTTTTGGCGCGCCCATTTGATTTTGACTTCCCACTAACGTAACGCACCTTTTTTGGCTCGCCGCCGTTCTGGCAGCAACCAGCCCCCACTTTTCTACTGATACGACTAAACACAATGCAATTAACTGAATTAAAAGTACTCCACGTTTCCGCCCTCCTCGAGATGGCAGCTAGCCTCGAAATTGAAAATACCCAGCGGATGCGCAAACAAGAATTGATGTTTGCGATTTTGAAAAAGCGGGCCAAGTCTGGTGAATCCGTATTCGGTGATGGCGTACTCGAAGTATTGCCAGACGGCTTTGGCTTTTTACGTTCGCCCGAAGCCTCCTATATGGCTTCGCCCGACGACATTTACATCTCGCCCGCCCAAATTCGTCGCTTCAATCTACATACGGGCGATAGCGTTGAAGGTGAAGTTCGCACACCAAAGGACGGTGAGCGTTACTTTGCACTGGTCAAGGTCGATAAGATCAATGGCTTAGCACCAGAGGCCCTGAAGAACCGCATCATGTTTGAGAACTTGACGCCCCTTCACCCTAATCGCACCATTCATTTAGAGCGCGACATTAAAGCCGAAGAGAATTTAACCGGTCGCATCATCGATATGATCTCGCCGATTGGCTTTGGTCAGCGCGGCTTAATCGTGTCTTCACCCAAGTCAGGTAAGACGGTCATGATGCAGCACATTGCCCATGCCATCTCCACCAATTTCCCGGATGCCATTCTGATTGTGCTGCTCGTTGATGAGCGCCCCGAAGAGGTTACCGAAATGCAGCGCTCCGTTCGCGGCGAAGTCGTTGCCTCTACCTTTGATGAGCCAGCAGTGCGTCACGTTCAAGTTGCCGAGATGGTGATTGAAAAAGCCAAGCGCTTGGTGGAAATGAAAAAAGACGTGATTATTTTGCTCGACTCCATTACTCGCCTTGCTCGCGCGTACAACACCGTTGTGCCATCGTCTGGCAAAGTATTGTCGGGCGGTGTCGATGCCAATGCCTTGCAGCGCCCAAAACGCTTCTTCGGTGCAGCCCGGAATATTGAAGAAGGTGGCTCCTTAACGATTTTGGCCACCGCCTTGATTGAAACCGGCAGCCGCATGGATGACCTGATTTATGAAGAATTTAAGGGCACCGGCAATATGGAAGTCCACCTCGAGCGCCGTTTGGCTGAGCGCCGAGTCTATCCTGCGATTAACCTCAATAAATCCGGCACCCGCCGTGAAGAATTGTTGGTCAAGCCTGAAAATCTCCAAAAAATCTGGGTTTTACGCAAGTTATTGGCCGATATGGACGACATTGAGGCGATGAACTTCATTGTCGATAAGCTCAAATCGACCAAGAACAATGGGGAATTCTTCGATCTGATGCGCCGCGGAGGCTAAGAAGCCTAGGCTAGGTGGATCGCAAATCTAGCCTTTCTTATTGATTTCATGGCATAATTTCGTCTTTGCGACACCTTGGGTGTGGCTTTTTTTGATTCACCGTTGTATTTACTTTTACCTGGGCAAGTATTTCACTTCTCTCACTGGAACTGAAACGGCTACCTGCAATAAGGACACTTATGAAACCTGGCATTCACCCTGATTACCGCGAAGTTGTTTTTGTCGATGTTTCCAACAACTTCAGCTTTAAAACCCGCTCGACCATCACCACCAAAGAAACCGTGAAATGGGAAGACGGCAAAGAATATCCGCTCTCCAAAATTGAGACCTCTTCAGAGTCGCATCCTTTCTACACCGGCACCCAGAAGATTATGGATACCGCTGGCCGGGTTGAGAAATTCCGTCAGAAGTTTGGTAGCAAAGCCGTTGCTAAGGCAACTGGCGATGGCGCTGCTAAAACGGCTGAGAAAAAAGCAGCTGCTGCTGAAACCAAAGCTGCTGAGAAACCAGCGGCCAAAAAAGCAGCTCCCAAGAAGGCGTAATGATTTTGTGGGGGTAAGTTGCTTCTCTCCCGCAACCCTGAAAAGGCAGCCTGTGCTGCCTTTTTTCTTAGCTGTAATTGATATCGCCCAAATGCAATTTCACCATCACCACCTGCATGGTTAAACTCACCGCCGCCGCTACTGCATCGATTCCACGCACAGTTATCTTTGCATTAACGCTCATCTATGGTTTGGCCGGTCTATTCCAACGAGACCCTTGGAAGAACGAGGATGCCATCGGCTTTGGCGGTATGTGGTCGCTATACCAAGGCAATCTCCAGGATTGGCTGATCCCTCACTTAGCTGGGCGCGATGCTGCCCTCGGCGCGCCACTGCCATATTGGCTTGGCGGCTTACTGATGGAATGGTTTGGACCACTCATTGGCCTAGCGAACGCTAGCCGACTTTATTCGGCCCTGTGTTTTTTTGCAGCTGCTCTTGCCATTTGGTATGCCACCTATCTATTAGGGCGCCGACGTGAATTACAGCCGATGGCACTAGCGGTCGGCGGTCAACCGCAATCCAAGGCATACGGCATGACCTTGGCGGATGGTGCTCTGCTTATATTCTTAGCATGTGTTGGCTTAGCTCAGCGCACTCATGAAACCACCCCCATGATGGCTCAATTGATGGGTATTAGTTTTGTGCTGTACGGCACCGTGCGTGGACTCGATAAGCCTTGGCAAGGTGGTGCATGGACTGGCCTGGGCGTGATGGTCTTGGCACTATCCAGTAATCTATACCTCACCATCCTCGTTATCTTGGCAACCGTGAGTGCAGTATTTGTCAGTAATGCGCGATTGCGCTTTCGCTGGTCGCTCACATCGGTCGTATTGGGTCTGATTGGCTTTGCGCTTTGGCCCTTACTGTGGTTCCTATTTGATTTAACCGAATCTCAGCGGGCCAATGCATTGGATGCGTGGATCAATGTGCCGCCGATGCAGAGTAGTCCTTCCGCTGAATCGATTGGCTTTCTGGGCGTGAACTTCTGGCTTTATGCCTGGCCAGTGTGGCCGCTCGCCATCGTGGCAATCGCGCATTGGGCTCGCGAAAAAAATGCGGGGTCTTGGCGTGCGGCCCATTTATGCATTCCACTGGGCCTCATACTCAGCGGAATCATCTACGTACTTCTGCGCGTTGATGCGAACGAACACGATTTGATCGTATTGATCCCGCCCATGGCCATTCTGGCTATTTTTAGCTTGCCGATTCTGAAACGCAATCTGATTAGCTTTATTGATTGGCTGGCGATGCTGAGTTTCACCATTATTGGTATAGCCATTTGGGTCATTTGGCTGGCGAAGATCACTGGATTTCCGGCCAGCACCGCAGCCAATGTGGCCCGCTTTATTCCAGGCTATGAGGCGCAGTTTAGTTTGACCGCCTTTGTGATTGCCATTGGTATTACCGGCCTTTGGATTGCAGTGATTCGCTGGCGCACTTCGCGCGCACCCAAAGTAATCTGGCGCTGTTTAATTATTTCGGCTTCGGGTACGGTGTTAATGTGGGTACTTCTCATGACCCTTTGGCTGCCCACCATTAATTACGCCAAAACCTACCGCTTTGTAGCTGAGCGATTGGTACAAGCAGCCCCAAAAGATGCGCGCTGTATTGATACTAGCAATATTGGCTCCTCGCAGCTAGCATCCTTTAGTTACTTCACAAAACTCCCCTTGCGGGATGATGCCAGCTGCCCTTATGTATTGACCCACAGTCAGTTAGAGGCAAAGGCCTACGCTAGCCTCAATCAAAAAACGATTACTCTGCTGTGGGAAGATCGGCGGGCAGCCGATCGTGCGGAGCGCTTGCGGCTTTACCGCGTGACGCCTGAATAGCCGATTCATTCAATATGCTTGTTTAGATCCTGCACAGCAAGATCGAAAAACCACTGAACATGCTTTATCGGCGAAGCAGTAAAATAGCTCCTTGAAGAACACAAACATTACAGTCGGCCTCTTGTCGCTGATTAACCACTTCCCATGCTTCTAAGACTCTCTCGCTTACGCGAGGATATTCCGGCATTACTTAAGTTAGCAGGCCCACTGCTGGTGGGTCAACTTGCCGTAATTACCTTTGGGGTGCTCGATACCGCCATGACGGCGCGTTACTCTGCAGATGATTTAGCGGCGTTGGCAATGGCCTCCGCGATTTTTATTAGCGTATACGTGGGGCTTACCGGTGTTGTTTCAGCATTGGCTCCAATTGCCGGTCAACTATTCGGAGCAAAACGCTATGATGAAATCGGTGAAGAGGTTCGCCAGGCTATTTGGCTTGCAATACTGCTCAGCCTGTTTGGCGCATTGGTTCTTTGGAATGCCGATTTGATCTTGGATATTTCGCAAGTCAGTCCCGAGATTCACGCCAAAGCCAGTTTATACATGCACATCCTCGTGCTGGGATTGCCTGCCAGCATGGTCATGCGCGTACTCGTTGCCTTACACAATGCCGTATCTCGGCCCACCATCATTACGATCGTGCAATTGATTGGCTTAGCTGCTAAGTTCCCGCTCAACTATTTGTTTATCTATGGGGCTTTTGGGATTGAAGGCATGGGAGGTCCCGGCTGTGCAGTAGCAACGGTCATCATTAATTGGCTCTGGCTACTCATTACCTTATGGATTGTGATCGCCGGGCGTTTTTATAAGCCCTTTGCCCTATTCGCTCGATTTAGTAAACCCGATCCACACCGCATCGGCGTCATGCTCAGACTGGGTATGCCGATTGGCTTTAGTTACCTCATTGAAGTAACCTCATTTACCTTCATGTCCCTCTTTATTGCTCGTCTTGGTACAGAAACCTTGGCTGGGCATCAAATTGTGGCCAATATTGGTACCGTGATCTATATGGTTCCTTTATCCCTATCCATTGCGACCATGACCTTGGTATCGCAATCGATTGGCGCCAACCAACAATCAAAAGCCGAGCAGATTGGCTGGTCCTCGGTCTTTTTTACGACTACTGCCTGCGCCGTCATTGGACTCACAGCCTGGTTTTTCAGGACCGAATTACTTAACTTGTACGACCCCCCAGAGGAAGTAAAGCAGTTTGCTATTCCGCTCTTTTTATTTATCGCTTTCTATCAAATATTTGACGCCCTGCAAGTCAGCGCCGCTTTTATTCTGCGCGCCTACCGCATTGCATTTTGGCCAATGCTGATTTATGCCCTCTCACTCTGGGGTGTTGGGCTGGGTGGCGGCTATATGCTGGGTTTTAATATCACCGGCAATGTGCCATTGGCCTTGCAAGGTGCGAGTGGCTTTTGGGCGGCCAATAGCCTGAGCTTGGGGGTTGCTGCCGTCTTTCTGCTGTATCTTTTCAAGCGCACTGCGGTCCGCTTTCAGAAAACGCATCCGCCAGTATTGGTTTAGTCGGGATTGCCTTGGCCTGAATGGGGAGCCCACACCCTACTTCTCTAAAGCGCTGACGTTGCCATTCCATCGAAACGCGATGCTCTGATCCGGCGCTGCCATTTTTTTATCTCTACCGGCATAGTCAATTCGCAATAAAAGATCCCGAATTAAATTGAGGTGCGCTTCTTTTTTATTGTTGGCGCGCACGATGGTCCAGGGCGCTTCTGCTGTACTGGTCTTGAGTAACATGGCATTGCGGTAGCTACTGTACGCATTCCATTTCTTTTGGGCCTGCTGGTCAATGGGGCTGATCTTCCATTGCTTAAGGGGGTCTTGCTCACGTGACTGAAGTCGCTCTTTCTGCTCTTTCTTTGAAATATCCAAGTAGTACTTCAGCACAGTGATGCCCGACTGAATCAAGATCGATTCCAGCGGATTAACAGTAGACATGAATTCAGCGTACTGCTTTTTGCTACAAAAGCCCATCACCATCTCAACGCCAGCCCGGTTATACCAACTCCGGTTAAAGAGCACGAATTCACCTCGCTTGGGTAACTGAGCGATGTAGCGCTGAAAGTACCACTGGTCAAACTCCACATCGGATGGCTTGCCCAGCGCAACCACCCGAGTCTCGCGTGGACTTAGGTGCTCGGTAATTGCTTTGATCGTACCGTCCTTGCCGGCCGTATCGCGACCCTCCAATACAACTAGGATCTGATCGCCGTTTGCAATGAGGCTTTTCTGGAGTTTGACGAGCTCAATCTGCAGTAGCCTCAGCTCTTGATCGTAACTCCTGGGCTCCGCATCATGGGCTGCGCTTTTACCCACTAAGTGTTGACCTTATTCACTGGATTACCACTCACTGCCGGTGCGGTAACTTTTGAAGGCGCTTTTTTGGCAGCCGCCTTTTTAGGAGCGACGCGTTTTACTGCTGCCTTTTTTGCTGCTCCTTTTTTTGCAGGTACTCTCTTTACTGCGGCTTTTTTAGTGGGGGCTTTTCTTGCCACCACTTTTTTGGCGGGGACCTTCTTGCTGGCTGCCTTTTTAGCTGCTTTTTTTTGTTTTACTGCGGCTTTTTTGGCCTCACTGGCCGCCTTAGAGGCACGGGCTTTTTCTAATTTTTTAATTAAACTTGCTTTACTTGCCTCAAGCTTATCGAGCTGTTTGGTTAATTTTTTAATGGTCTTTGTGTTACTCATTTTAATACCCTCGCGATTCATGCAATTAAGTGAACTACTATCGAATCATCGTATGACGATTTAGTAGTGATTTCAAGGAATTGTGACAGTTTAGGGTCATTTTTTTAGTGTATAGATTCGATTATGATGACTGTATGGCGCCCATCAAATTCATCCTAAGCCTTTTCTTGGTCACACTCTGCACTACAGTCCACGCTCAAGTCAGCACGATAGCGGTTGCAGTCAATATGAAGGATGCCTTCCTTGCTATTGAGAAAGAATTCAAAACAGATAACACGACTGATTTTCGGGTTGTCTATGGGTCATCCGGCAATATTTCCGCCCAGATTTTGAATGGTGCGCCATTCTCGCTCTTTATCTCGGCAGATGAGAGCTACCCACTGGAGCTCTTTAAGCGGAAAATGACAAGGGATGAAGGCAAGGTCTATGCCATTGGCAAAATTGCCTTGCTCAGTAAAAAATCAACGGGTATCGCGCTCCGGAGTAGTAAGGCAGAGCTCACGAAGGCAATCAAACAAGCCAATAAGATTGCCATTGCAAAACCCGAATTAGCGCCCTATGGCAAAGCAGCAGTCGAATATCTAAAAGCCGAAGGCCTCTGGGATCTAGCTAAAGACAAACTCGTCTATGGCGATAACATCAGCATGGCAACGATGTTTGTTGCCAGCGGGTCAGCCGATATTGGCTTTACCGCCCTATCCTTGGCACTGGCACCAGGGGTTGCAAAAGAAACGGAGCATTTGGTTTTAAATCCTGCACTCTATGAGCCAATCCGGCAACGCATGGTTCTGATGAAAAATGCACCTCAGGAAGCCGTTGCCCTCTATCAATTTATGCAATCGCCGAAAGCGCAGGCCATATTGCGACGCTTTGGCTATCAAATACCGTAAGCCACAGCATCAAGCCTTGCTAACGATAGGGTGTTACTTTATCAGCCTTAATAACGTAAGCACTCGTACCTGCTTCTGAGAAAGTACGCTCTTCGCCAAGGGTTCCCTCTACCCAAATGGCATCCATCGTTCGGGTTCGAGTTCCTTTAGGAGGAATAATTAGAATAATTTGATTAGCTGGGGGTGGCGGTGAATGCACACAGGCACCAAAGTACGGCACAATCAAAAAATCACTGCTTTGCATCCGCTCTGCATCGAGTGGCACTACATAACCCGGAATGCGTACTTTTTTACCAATCATGTTTTTGACGATGGGGGCGGCATCCCAGGTTTTCTTTAATTTAGCGTAGGCCTCATCTGCCTTTGGGTCGCCATCCTCTGCGTTGGTAAAACGCTTCATCCGTGTTAGCTCTAAGATCACTTGTTTGCGCCAGCCGTCCGGAATTAACTCATCCCAATCGATATCTTTATAGGCGGTCGCTAGAGCGAGCAAGGGATGCGTTAGGCCAGCAGTAAACCCGGCAGTTAATAAAAGGCAGCGGCGTAAAAAGAGTCGTCTCATGGTGATGGTGGGTTTAATCCATCATGCAATGCCATTTTGTAGGCTTTTGCTGCTGGAATTGTTGCAAATAATAAAACGGTACATAAAACAATCAATAGCGATATCAGGTCGGCTGTATTGGGCAGTCCAACCGACGATACCACGCCCCACTCGGTACGCAACGGATCTGCATAAACGGCAATCAAGGCTTGTAAAAGCACCCATCCCGCTAGAATGCCAACAATACAAACCAAAAAAGCCTCCATCAGAATAAACAAGAGGATCTGCGGGGGTTTAGCGCCAATCGCGCGCAGAATAGCCAACTCACGGCGCCGGTTATCGAGGGCAATCAATAAAGTTGCTGTAATACCAAGAATGGTCGTGAGTAAAACCCCATACGCAATCAGGATAAGGGCATTTTCTGCCACCTCCATGGTGGACCATAAATCATCGAGGGCAACCCCCGGCATAACTGCCATCAGATTGGCATTTTTTAAATCATCAATTTGGCGACGCACAGAAAAAATACTGCCACGGCTCTTTAATCCAATAAAAAAGGCATTCACCCGCGAATTGGGATCGAGCTTAGCAAACTGCAATTGACTACCATCCTGTGCATCATGCAAGGAATCGAATGCTTGGGTCGATATGTATAAAGCCTGATCAATCGGCGTACCGGTTGGCGCCAAAATCCCGACGACTTTAAATGGCGAATCGCTATGGTCTTTTTTAGGCCCACTACCCGACCCATGGGCAATTGCAATTTGATTGGAAATCGTCAGCCCTAAGCTCTTTGCTACCCGCGACCCGAGCACCACATCAAATGATTCTGGACTAGTTAGTGCTTTACCCGTTTGAATCACCAAGGGACGCCCCTGGGCTTTCACTTTCTCAAAAAATAAAGTATTGGTTCCGACTACCGGATAGTTACGGTAACTATCGCCCAACTGAATCGGCACAATCCAATCCACCGCCGTAATGGCAGCAATATCCCTGTCAAGGCGAGCCGGAATCGTATTGGTGGGCTTGCCAAGATGAAAGACGCTATATAAGATTAATTCAGCGGGACTTCCCTTTGATCCAAGCACTAAATCAACACCGCTAATGGCATTGGAAAAGCTCGTTTTTGCATCGTCTCGAATCTTTAATACGCCAAGCAAAATCGCTACCGAGATAGCGGTAGATAGAACCATGATCAATAGGGCCCCTTTACGAGCAAGGGCGCTTTGTATGGCGAGGCGCAGCCAAATCATGATGAACTCACCTCGGCAAGCTGCAATTGCCGATCAAAATACGGGGATAGCCGTGGATCATGACTCACCATCAATAAGGCTGTCTGCTGTTCGTTTGCCAAGGCAAAAAAGAGCTTTAACAATTGCGTTTGATTTGCTTCATCCAAAGCCGAAGTGGGCTCATCGGCAATCACAATCGATGGCTTACCCATAAATGCGCGAGCTGCAGCGACCCGCTGCTGCTGACCAATGGATAGGCGGTGTGCTGCTTGGTTTTCTAGATCGGTAGATAGGCCAAGGTGATTCATGTAGTAGCGCAAAGCATGATCCAGGCTTCCAAATTGCGCAAGGGCGGCTGCTTGGCGTTTAGCAAACAAGTGGGCAGGCAATAAAATGTTATCGCGAACACTTAAGTAAGGCAATAAATTGAATTGCTGAAAGATAAAACCCATCTGCTCGCCGCGCAGCTGATCTTTAGCGGATGCGCTTAAGCCATGAATATTTTCTTCATGAATCCAGATCGAGCCCGAGCTAGGCTCTACTACCCCAGCCAATAAGTTAAGTAAAGTGCTTTTACCGCAGCCGCTAGGCCCGGTGATTAATAGTTTCTGGCCAGGGTATAGCTCAAAGGAAACATCGCTATACAGGGGCTTTTGCTTAGGCCAAGCAAACGCCAGGTCTACTGCCCGTATGGCAGCCGTCGATTGCAATGCCGTCAATTGAATATAACCGTGTTGGATTTAGCGTTAGCCGTACTGGATTTTTGGCCGCTGGGGCCAACGAACTCCACTCGAACTTCTTTTAAGTGCTTTGTATCTTTAAACAGATGAATCGTCATTTGCTTGATGGCAGCAGGCTTGGCGCAGGTAAATTCCAGCTGATAATGCAAATCAGCATGTTTGTTGGCAGCATCGCGAACAATTTTATTTTCCAGAATGGTTGGCTTGCATTCTGCTTCCGCGTTCACACTAAAGAGCGTGGCAGGGCTCAGTAAGCGCTGATTTAGGGTATTAATAGCATCTGTTTCTGCCTGGTTTTTGGGTGGGCGCTCAAAACCGACCAAGGCTTGTAAAGGCGAAGTAAAGTGGCTAAGGATGCGATTTTTATCCAGCGTGATTTCTAAGTTTCCTTTGCCATGCTCATGCGCATGGCTGTGCTTTTGCTGGGCAAACACAAAAGGAGTCACTGCTACCGAGACCAACGCGCAGCAGAGGACATAAATCCCTTTACGAACAATCATTGCATCTCCCATGCACATTAAATGAAATTGCAAACGCAGCATCGCCTTTGCGCTTGAGTTGATTACTAAATTGTTCCAACAGCGTGACCAACGGGGATGACCGAGGCAGATTGAAGTGCTGATGACACGATTCGCATTCGTACAAATCATTTAACTGATCGCGCTCGCCGGTATAACGCCATACTCGATCGGATCCCAATACCTTGTCGATCAGCTTAACGTGGCTGAGTCGATCCAAAATACGATATAAGGTGACCGAATCCACTACATTGGACGGCTTTTGCTGGCTAAGATAATCCTGCAGATCGTCATGGGAGACAGGAACATCCAAGCTATGGATAGTTTTGAGAACGGATACAGCAGCACGAGTAGCACGCAGACCCTTAGAGCGGATCAACTCCTCACATTCGGAATCGGCTGTAATTGGATTGCGTAGCAAGGACATGGAGTAAGGTCTTATTGCATTTAGTTACGATAGATGCTGGTATCATATTGCAATTGAGTTGCATTAACAAGACCTGATGACTGACCTAAACTACCCATAACAAAGGCACGCCGATGCAGCACAATCCAGAAAAGCGTCTTCCGGTCACGGTTTTATCGGGATTTTTAGGTGCAGGTAAAACCACCCTACTCAATCGAATCCTAGCTAATCGCGAAAGACTCAAAGTTGCCGTAATCGTAAATGATATGAGCGAGCTCAACATTGATGCCTCTCTGATTGCTAAGGGCACTAACAATGCCGGGGCCGCCCTCTCTCGAACCGATGAAAAATTGGTTGAGATGAGCAATGGCTGTATTTGCTGCACGCTTCGTGAAGACTTGCTCATCGAAGTACGCAAGTTAGCCCAAGAAAATCGCTTTGACTACCTCCTGATTGAGTCCACCGGGATTGGAGAGCCGATGCCCGTTGCTGCGACCTTTGATTTTGAGGATGAGGAAGGAAGCTCACTCAGTGAGGTTGCCCATTTAGATACGATGGTGACCGTGGTTGATGCCGTCAATTTATTCAAGGACTACCACTCCGAAGACCTTCTAGTCGATCGGGGAACCATTGCCGATGAAACCGATAACCGCAGTTTAGCCAGTCTACTAACGGAGCAAATTGAGTTTGCGAACGTCATCGTCATTAGCAAGATTGATTTAGTAGATGAGCAAGCGCTCGCAAAAGTGACGGCTGTGGTCAAAGCCCTCAACCCAAGTGCCAAGGTAATCTTCGCGAAGCAGGGAGACGTTCCACTGCAATCGATCTTAGGAACGCAGTTGTTTGATTTTGAACAGGCCAGCGCTATGCCAGGCTGGATCCGCGAATTGGAGGGACAACACACCCCCGAAACCGAAGAGTATGGCATCCAGAGTTTTATTTACACCTCGCGTGAGCCGCTCGATCCAGTTCGCTTTGCGGCCTTCTTAGGGCTGCCACTGACTGGTGTTCTGCGGGCCAAAGGCTATGTTTGGTTAGCCAGCCGTCCTGAATGGGCCATCGCATATTCGAGGTCCGGCAATATTGCCAATGTAGAGCCGGCTGGTTACTGGTGGGCCGCAACCGAGCGTGCGGAGTGGCCAGATAAAAATGATCCCGAATATGCGGACATACTAGAAAGCTGGGAAGAGCCCTATGGCGATCGCGTCAATGAGATTGTGTTTATTGGGCAGCACCTTGATCGCCCAACAATTGAGTCGATTCTGAAAGCATGCGAACTTACTGCAGCTGAAAAATCACTGCCGCAATCCCACTGGAACTCAGTCGAAGACCCCTTTCCAGTTTGGGACCGCATCGAAAACTAAAACAGCTTAACGCAGCGGCCTAAAGCTAGGAACCTGATTGCCCTTGGCGTACATGCACTGCTGATAAGCAATGTTGTATTGGGTTTGTGCTTGATCTTCTTTATTGGATGCGCCCATTGCGCCCATCGCCGAGCCGCCCAAAAGACCAATACCTGCTCCTGTTCCAATGTTCTGACTACTTCCCCCCTGAATGACTGCTCCAGCAGCGGCGCCAATAGCAGCACCAATCAATGCACTGGTAGCGCCCTGCTTCAGCGCGGCGTTAGAGGTATCTTCTACTGCCTTTGCTGCAAAGGTCCTGCACTCTTGATCTTCTTTTTGGAACACATCAAATGGCTTACCCTCCCTTGGCATCACGGTAACCGTTGGGCCAGTCGGAGCCGATGCGCAGGCTGCTAAGGTCAGTATGAGTACAAATGGAACAAGAAAACGGGTCATAGTAGGTCTTTCAAATAAAACGGTAGGAATGGTAGCTAATTAATGCGTGCAGGATTAGAAGGCTTTTGTTGGCTTTGCGTTTGTGGCGGAGGTACCGCAGACTGAACCTGCCAACCTTCAGGGCATGCTCCTACATTCGGGAAATATTGCGCAGCGGATGCACAAAAATACCAAACTGGTGGCTGGGCTTGCGCCGCCAAGACAATCGGCTCAACCACAACCGGCTGAACATACACTGCAGGTGGTGGGCTAAACACGTATGGATAGCCAACTGGATAAGCAGGATATCCCCATCCATTGCCCCAAGCTGCATTCCACCCAGTACCCCAGCCGCCGTATCCGTAAGGTCCACCATTCCAGTAGCCCCGCCTAAATTCAGGCCCATAGGGCGCTCCATAACCGGGCCCATAGGCAATTGGGCGATAGCCATTGCCACCCGAAACACCAACAGCGACATTCCATCCGCCGGCGCTAGCCGGTGCGGGCATCGCCAAAAAAGCAATCGCAAGGAATGCGCCCGCCACGCCACAAACCCAAATACCGGTGATTTTCTTAAGCAATTGAGGCGTATTCGCAGATGGAGTCATCGCATATCCCTAACAGTTAGGCAGTGAAGATTGAAAACCTGAGTGCATGGATCAATTTAGCACTTCTTCTGTAATAACGCGGCACATAAGCAGAAGATGACAGACTTATAAGGTATTGCGGCTTTCAGAACCCTAATCAATCGAGATGCCCACCTTTTGGATTAGCTTAGACCATTTACTGGATTCTTCTAGGATAAGCTTACTGAGATCACGCGGAGTGCCCGGATTGGGTTCCAGGCCGCTCATCAGCAGCTTTTGCCTCACTTCGGGTTTTGATAAAGCCTCAATTGTTAAGCGATTGAGCTGTTGCTGAAGGTCCTTGGGCAAACCGGCAGGTGCCATCAAGGAAAACCAGGAAACCGCTTCAAAATTTGGCAAGCCCTGCTCTGCCAGCGTTGGTATCTCGGGCGCAGCAGGCGAGCGTTTTAGGGTGGTGACTCCCAAGGCCACAATCTCTTGCTGCTGGATTAAGGGCAAGGCTGAAGATAAGTTATCAAACAACATGGATATACGACCACCCAATAAGTCAGGCAAGGACTGGGCCCGGCCTTTATAAGGTATGTGGCGTATTTGCACTCCGGCCATTTCATTAAAGAGTTCGCCCGACATGTGCAGCGACGTACCTATTCCGGAAGATCCAAAAGTCAGTTGATTGGGTTTTGATTTAGCAAGGGCAATTAATTCACGTAAGGAGGTTACGCCGAGCTGCTTATTAACTACAAGCACATTCGGTGTGCTGGCTAAAAAACTGATGGGCGTGAAATCAGCAATCGGATCAAACGGCATCTTGTTATAAAGCGCCCCATTAATCGCATGAATACCCACTGTACCGATGAGCAAGGTATATCCATCTGGATTACTTTTGGCTACGATGTCTGCGCCAATATTACCGCCCACCCCAGGTCGGTTTTCGATCAACACCGGAACGTTTAAGGCAGGCTGCCAACTTTCAGCCAATACACGCGCCAAAATATCTGGAGCACCCCCGGCTGGAAAAGTCACCACAATGCGAATGGCTTGCTTTGGCCAAGCGGTATTCTTAGCAGAACTGGTTTGCGCCGATGCATGGACCGTCAGAAACAGGAAGCAGCTTAGCAGCGCTAGTTTTTGAAAAGATACAGTAGCCATGCGCCCTACCTGCATGCTAAATACCAAAGCGTTGGCGCAGCCACTGCAATCCATCGTAGCTCACTGGATCATCGGCACAAGGACCAATTCCGCACTCGAGCAATGTCGAGATCACATTGGCCAACACCAACAAGATGAACCAAATCACCAGAGTTTTAGCAAACCAACCGTGATTGCGAACGCCGCTACTCGGCAGCATCATTAGAATTGCCTGGGCTGCAATTAAGCCAATAAAGCCCACGAATGCCCAGGTATAAAAGTGGAGCTCTAAAAAAGTATTTCCAAAGCCTGCGTCTCCAGGGAGTACGTGTAGCAGAATTTGCCGCAACGATACCGCCATGCCAGTCACGCATCCTAAAATTCCCCAGCCATAATGCGCGCTGTGCGCCCCAAAGCGAATGTTCAGGACGAGCGCAATACCGACCAATACATAGGCAACACGCTGTAATAGGCACAACGGGCAAGGTAATTCTCCAAAATACAATTGATCAACAAAGGCATAGCTCAATGAGCCATTAACGGCCAATAAGGCAAGTAAATTACCGAGACCTGCAAATGAAAAAGGATGGGCTCGCATTAGAGGCTGATGTTTAAATGCGTGGTCGCATGAAACTGAAACCATGCCAGCAAAATAAGCAGGGTAATGCCAGTCAAGCTCAAGGCCAGGATGCGCCGCTCATACCAAATACACACGGTAGCAAGCAATGCGGTCACAAAAGGAAGAAACATGTACATGTGCTCATTCTAGCGTATGCCCATGCCATCAAAATGCCCCATCGCTTGGGGAAAATAGCGTATAAATAGTCATTCCAATGTTTTTAAAGCGAATCCAAGCGTATGGCAGCAGATCAATACCGATATGACCCTGACCATGACATCGCCTTGAATGTTCTGGGCGAGCCGATCGTCCCTTGCTCATTTGACCCTCTGACTGGATTTTTTCGGGACGGCTGTTGCAAAACCGATGAGCAGGATTTGGGGAGTCATTTGATTTGCGCCATCATGACAAAAGAATTTCTGGTTTTCAGTCTAGAACGGGGAAATGATCTAATTACCCCAAGACCAGAGTGGCAATTTCCAGGATTAATACCCGGGGACCAGTGGTGCCTTTGCCTCAATCGCTGGAAAGAGGCGCTCGATGCTCAGTGCGCCCCCTTGATTCAACTCGAGAGCACGAACATCAAAGCCCTCGACCAAATTGATTTAGCCACCCTGAAGCAATACGCCGCGAAAGATAACTTACTTTAAATAATTCGCGTCTTCAGCAGGGGCAAGCCAACAACCTCACCCTCCAGCACATCGCCTTTTTTAATGGGGCCAACACCTGCCGGTGTTCCAGAAAAGATTAAATCGCCCGGCTGCAGCGTAAATAGTGTTGAGAGGTAGGCAATCGTATCGGGTACATTCCAAATCAACTGATTAAGATCGCCCTCTTGGCGCACTTCACCATTGACCCTCAAGCGAACACTACCCTGCGATGGATGACCACACTGTGCAACTGGGACTAAGGCGGAGCATGGAGCGGATTGATCAAAGGCTTTGCCAGTATCCCAAGGTCGCCCCATTTTCTTAGCTTCCCCCTGTAAATCACGGCGCGTCATATCCAGACCAACGCCGTAACCATATACATGCTCCAAGGCTTTATCGGCTGCAATATTGGCACCGCCCTTGCCAATCGCCACCACCATCTCGATTTCGTGGTGTACATCGTTTGAGAGGCTGGGGTATTGCATGTCGGCACCGTCAGTCACGATTGCGCTAGCGGGTTTCATAAAAAAGAATGGCGGCTCACGATCTGGATCATGGCCCATTTCACGGGCATGATCAGCGTAGTTTCGACCAACGCAATAAATGCGGTTGACCGCAAAGCGGCGGGTATCGCCTGCTACCGGCAAGGATGGCAAAACGACTGGGTCAATCACATACTGGGTGCTCATAAAAAACCTTTCTTTACTGCATCTTAGGGATGCGGGTGATGTGACACATCTTTGTGCCGAATTTTTAAAAACAGAATACTGCAGGACAAGACGAAGGTAATGGCATTGGCGACAATAATGGGCCACTGACTTAACAGGATGCCATATACCAACCAAAGAAAAACACCCAGCGTGAAAAAGCCATACATCGCCAAAGACACACCGGCCAAATTACGGGTACGCCATGAACGCCAAGCCTGAGGCAAAAAGGCCAAGGTCGTTAGCGTAGCGGCAACCGTGCCAATCGTGTTTATAAAATCCATGACTTGATTGTATTGAGCTTGCCTTGGCTTTCGTCAATTAGGCGCCGAGTTGATCCGCTAGGTGATTGAAGTCGGCCGCATGGAAAGTAGTCCAGCTCACTCGCTCTAAATCCGGATTGGCTTTTTTAGGTCCGAATTCGGCTGGACGCTCAATAAATGCCGTTTTTAGACCCAGCGCATGGGCTGCCGCCAAATCATCTTTATGCGATGCAACGAGCATGGTTTGCTCTGGAGGCAGATCAAAGGTTTGACCAACGCCCAGATAGGTTTCTGGATCGGGCTTGTAGTGTCGAAATACTTCGGCCGACAAAATCAAATCCCATGGCAAACCGGCATTTTTCGCCATATCGGCTAACAAACCTAAATTACCATTGGATAGCGTCACAATCGTAAATTGACGTTTGAGGCGAGTTAGTCCAGAAACACTGTCGGGCCATGCTGCGAGACGGTGCCAAACTAAATTGAGATCGCGCTTTTGCTCCTCACTTAGGGAGGTAATTCCAAAATCCAGTAACACCTGATCCAAGATCAGGCGATGCAGATCATCAATCTTCGTCCACGGAAGTTCACCCGAACGAACGCGCGCCATGGCTGGGCGATAGCCGTTGCGCCATGCGCTAGCAAAATCAACTGGGTCAACCGATAAGCCTAAGCTACTGACTTCACGCACGATCGATCCATGCCAATCAACGACCGTACCAAAGACATCAAATGCCAGCACCTTCACTTGGCTAGCGGGGGACGGTGTATTCAAGGTAAGGCTCCTTAGCGGTCTGCTCGATTGGGTATTTCGATTTTAGCTACTTTCGGGGCCGGGCAGTCGCAGCTTGGTAACCTACCTGCTTTGCCGCCAAAGCCTGTAAGGACTGAATGAACTTTTGAATCGGCTTGCTAGCATGGGTCTTGGGTGACATTGCCAAATAGAACGTCTCTTCTTCGAGTAAAACAAAACCCAAACGAAATTGCGCAGCAATGTACTTGAGGCCCAGTGCCGCGTCGGCGGTGCCAGCCACGATTGCGGTCGCCACGGCGGTATGTGTAAATTCCTCATGGCGATATCCACGTATACGGTCGCTGCCAATACCTTCTTTTTCAATCAAGGTATCGAGTAGTAAACGTGTTCCCGCACCCTTTTGACGATTGATAAAGCACACCTCAGGACGAGCCAAATCCCCCAGTTTTTTAATTCGTAAGGGATTGCCAGCTGCCACCATGAGTCCTTGTGTACGTCGCATTACTGGATAAGCCACCATCCCCGCTTTTTTTAAATGGGCCTGCACTTGGAGCAAACTATCCTGATCAGGCAAATGAAATCCAGCAATATCAGCATCACCGCTAAGCAAGCGCTCGAGCGCCTGACCTGATCCCATAGTTTGATAATCAATATGGGTGAGCCCATCGATGACCTGCTCAATTAATGGATCGCTACTGCTACAACATACCCAGCGCACCGGCCGAGGATCAATCCATGATGCGAGTTCGCGGGATAGTCGGCTGGCCTCATCTTGGCTGACCTGATCAAAGCGTCGCTCCATTTGCGTAACGGAGTTCAAAAAGGATTCTGCTGCTGGACTGAGTGTGGATCCATGGCCCTTAGTACTAAGCAATAAGGGCGTACCTAAAGCCTCTTCTGCCACCTTGATTTGATTCCACAAAGTCCGATATGAAACTTCGAGCGCCTCTGCTGCCGATTGAATGGTTTTGCCCCGCTGGACCTCCCGCAACAGGATAGCGATGGCTGACAAATCAGCAGATGAACGGTTCTTGCCACCTGACTCCAGCATTAGGGCGGGCTTAATCACGATATTCATATCAGCTTATATGTAATTAATTGCATATTGATTTATACACCGAAGGCGTGAATCATAACAACTTCTTTTAAGAGGATGATTCCATGTCGCCATATAAAAAATACTCCGCACTAAGCGCTGCCACCCTACTGACTGTTGGCTTATTGATTGGTAGTGGGCCGGCTGTATCGCAAGCTCAGAAAAGTATTCTGGTCTCATCCACCACATCAACCGAGCAGTCCGGTTTATTCGGACACATCCTGCCAGCGTTCACCAATAAGACCGGCATTGCCGTCAAAGTGGTTGCAGTAGGCACTGGTCAAGCACTGGATATCGGCCGCCGCGGCGATGCTGATGTGGTGTTTGTACATGACAAAGCAGCAGAAGAGTTATTTGTATCGCAGGGGTTTTCCGATAAACGGCAAGAAGTGATGTTTAATGACTTTGTGTTGCTGGGACCCAAATCGGATCCTGCCAAAATCGCAGGCGGAAAAGACATTCAAGTAGCACTCAAGAAGATTGCCGATAGCAACTCTGCTTTTGTGTCGCGCGGCGATAAAAGTGGCACCCATGCAGCAGAGCTCCGTTACTGGAAAGGTGCGGGCGTTGAAGTCAACGCAAACCTGCCTTGGTATAAAGAAACCGGTTCGGGCATGGGCCCTGCTTTGAATACCGCATCGGGCATGAACGCCTATATCTTGGCTGACCGAGGCACTTGGCTTTCATTTAAAAATCGCGGCGATCTCGCTATTTTGGTTCAAGGCGACCCCAAGCTGTTTAACCAATATGGCGTGATGCTGGTTAGCTCAGAAAAGTTTCCTAATGTGAAAAAAGCAGACGGTCAGGCATTTATCAACTGGCTGGTTTCCAAAGAAGGGCAAGATACGATTGCCTCCTATAAGGTGGGCGGTGAACAACTGTTCTTTCCGAACGCAAAATGATGAAGCGCTAGGCATATAAAAAGGCCCGCACTGCGGGCCTTTTGTTTTTATGCGCCGCACACTGCGATGCGCGCATCAATCTTTACTTCTTTGGTGGCGTTACAAAACCAATCGCCATGTCGTCGATGTACTCTACAACCACATCGTCATTTACCTTGAATTTCTCAAGGCCCAATACTTTTTGATCTACCTTCACGGCTTGCTTCTCGCCACTTGGCAAAGTCAAAACAGCGGTACGCTTAGCGACATCAATGCTCGTGATCTTTGCGGTGGCAACAATCACATCGGTAATTTCTTCAAATGGCTTCTTGGCACCTTTACCGGCAATGGTAACGGTACGTGTTCCACTGACACCTGGCTTGGCATCTTTAGGCGCAATCGCCAATCCAACTGCCAACGCTTGGGCATACTCCACTACAAACAAATCGCCTTTCTTTACTTTTTCAAGGTCATTGATCTGCTTACCTACCGTCATGGTGGCGGTATTGCCTTTGTCATCCTTTAAGGTAACGATGCGTTTTTTTACGTCAACGGAATCAACGGTCGAAGTCATGACAACTACCTCTGCTGCAACCGGCGCCATCGAAACAGATGAGGCGGCTGGCTTAGCGGGCGCTTGGGCAAAACTAGTGGCTGCAAATGTAGAGCAGAGTGCGATAAGGGCAATTTTCTTCAAGTGAACTCCTAATGAATGAAGGATCTAAAAAAGATGTGCGCTCAGCGCTCACCAAAGCTCAGTTTACTATCCGGTAGGTGGTTTTTGACCGACGGTTGATCGCCCCTTAGCAAATGGCTCTTTGCGCACTAAATTGGTGCATTTTTAGTCTTGGGCGTATTTTTAAGAAAAGTTCAAAATAAATAAAAATTCTTGTTAACTTAAGTAAAAGTCAGTGCGTTATTTGCCTCATAGGAGACAAATATGCGTAAAAGACTACATAAATGGGCCCAAGTAGCCCTACTAATTCGTGAAACCAAGGCTTCTGGTATCCCTGCCAGCAACCTGCTGGATCCCGCATCACTGGAAATGCTGCAACGCTATGTCCGCGTCATGGGCGTCCAATTTGCGGCTCAGTTCATGGCAAGCCCCAGTTTTTGCCAAGAATAAGTAGGAACAAACGGTCGGCACTGCGCCGATAAACAAACAAAAGGCCCTTTTAGGGCCTTTTATTCATTCGCCTTAGTACACTTAGGCATGAACTCCTCCAGCAAAACCACATCAGCAAATCAGTTGCTGGGCGCCTTCTTGGTCGAACCCGAAACCCTGTTGGCTACTATTGCAGCCCTCGATGGCCTGATTATTGATGCCCGCTCACCCGAAGCCTATGCTGCCGGGCATATTCCAGGGGCCATTTCGGTCAGTACCTACGATAACTTTGTTCCCAATACTAAACCCGAAGGCATGCGCGCTTTTTCTAATCAAGCGGCAGCCCTTTATGGTGCTGCTGGCATCACCTTGGATACACCGGTATTGGTCTATGACGACGATACCGGGGTGCGCGTTGCCAGAGAATGCTGGTTACTGGAATACCTCGGGCACCGTCATGTGCGTTTACTGCATGGCGGTCTGAATGCATGGCAGCAATGTGGCGGTCCGATCAGCACAACAGCCTGCGTGAGTACACCACAGCAATTTGAAATCCAATACAGTAGCGCTGGTTTTGTCTCGGCCGATTCCTTGATGGCTGAGTTCAATCAAGCAAAGCGTGCGGTGATTGATGTGCGCGATGAGCTGGAGCACGATGGCCTTGATCACACTGCATGTTGTGAGCGCCGCGGTCATGTACCTGGCGCAATATGGATTCATTGGTCAGAATTTTTAGAGCGCGGCCGCTTTAAATCAGGAGAAGCAATTAGGGCTTTGCTGCACAGACGCGGGATTAACGATGATGATGAAATAGCGCCCTACTGCCATCGTGGAGCTCGTTCAGCTAATACCTATTGGGCGCTGCGTTTGGCTGGCTATCCGCAGGTCCGCAATTACATCGGCTCGTGGCACGAATGGTCGGCTAGGCCCGAGCTGCCGCTAGAGCTTGGGCACAGGCAAAGCCGCTAGACCACGCCCACTGAAAGTTATGGCCGCCAAGGTGGCCAGTCACATCAACGCATTCCCCGATAAAGTACAAGCCCGGATGCGCTTTAGCCATCATCGTTTGACTATCCAGCGCCTTGGTATCCACACCACCGAGCATCACCTCCGCTTTTTTCCAGCCTAAAGTACCGGCAGGCTTCACGGTCCAGTGCTGCAAGACCGCTTTAAGCGCTTGCCGATCTTTTTTACCCACCTCTGCCCACTTGCGACCAAGCAGCGACTGCTGTTCTGCAAATGCTTTGGCTAAGCGCTGCGGCAATACCATCGCTAAGATCGTTTCCGTTTGCTTGAGTCGATTGTCTGGATCATCAAATAAGGCATCGCAATTAAACAGCTTGCCTTTGACGTCGTGCGCACCGAGCCAATTGACTTCGATAGATTCTCCTTCAATCCAATAGCTGCTCGCTTGCAAGACTGCAGGGCCAGACAAGCCCTTATGGGTGATGAGCAGATCTTCCTGAAAGTCACCATGTCCATAGCGCTGCCCTTTAGCGCCAGCAGCAATGCGAACCGGCACACTCAAACCAGCGAGCGTACTCAAGTGCGTGAATTCATCGGACGTAAAGGAGAGCGGTACCAACGCTGGGCGCACTGGCACAACAGGTAAATCAAACTGCTTAGCGATGTTCAATGCGTAGTCGCTTGCACCAATCGCTGGCACTGGAAGTCCGCCCGTAGCCATCACGATGGCTTTCGTACGCTCTACACCCTGATTGGTTTTAATCTCCCAGCATCCACGAACAGACTGGATTTTCTCCACAGACACGGGATTGCGAATACTGACCCCACCCTGCTGGCATTCCGCAAAGAGCATGGCAATAATGTCTTTTGCGGAGTTATCGCAAAAGAGTTGGCCCTGGTGCTTTTCATGATGGGGTATGCGGTAGCGTTTCACTAGCCCAATAAAATCAGCAGAAGAATAGCGCGCTAAAGCACCCTTCACAAAATGCGGATTGCAGGATAAGAAATGGGCTGGAGTGCTGCTGATATTCGTGAAATTGCAGCGACCGCCACCACTAACCCGAATCTTCTCGCCAAGCACAGCAGCATGGTCTAAAACCAATACTTTTTTACCCAGCTGACCCGCAATGCCGGCGCAAAAGAGCCCTGCTGCACCGCCTCCGACAACAATCGCATCCCATGGGGCACTCGTACTCAATTGAGTTCGTACCAATTTGCGATGTAGTCCCAAGCCTCTTCAGCGGTATCGACAAAATGAATTAACTTCATATCGGCCGCATCAATCACACCATAATCAATTAACTTCTGAAATCCCAACACCTCATCCCAAAAGGACTTGCAGACTAAAATAATCGGAAAGCGCTCTACCTTATTGGTTTGCATGAGCGTCACCACTTCAAACAATTCATCCAAAGAGCCAAAGCCGCCCGGATACACCACAATGCTGCGTGCCCGAATCATGAAATGCATTTTGCGCAAGGCAAAGTAATGAAAGCGGATGCTCAGGCCTGGTGTTAAATAGGGATTAGGGGTTTGTTCGCGCGGCAGGCTGATGTTAAAACCAATAGATAGATCGCCCATCTCAAAAGCACCACGATTCGCCGCCTCCATAATGCCGGGACCGCCGCCGGTGCAGATCACGAGCTTATCGGCATTACTCGCTTGTTTTAGATTGTATTGCGCAACTAAACTGCCAAAGCGTCGTGCAGAGTCATAAAAATGAGTGCCCTTTTGCGCTTTTTCGGCAGCAATTTTTTCGCTGGGTGCACTTGCCTTCTGCAGCATTTCTGCAGCACGCTCTGGACTATAAAAGCGGGTTGAGCCAAAGACCACGACGGTGTTCTCGATGCCCATTTCACGCAGCAATAAATCGGGCTTGAGTAACTCCAGCTCAAAACGGATACCCAGGGTTTCGCGACGGGATAAAAAAGCATCGTCGTCGTATGCGAATTTGTAAGAGTCGTGCGCTTGGCTCGAGCCTGGTGCAGCAGCACTCGGCTCAGAAAGCTTTGCTAAGTCAGTAATGCTAACGGGGGTAGTGCGGCGGAGCGTATTGCCCATAAGCAATCCAATGCAGTCGGAATAAACCCATTGTAGTCAGATTAAAGCGAGCAATCCTCAATCTGATTGCGTACTGGCACGGTGACGTGAGCCCAATGCAACTCGCGCTGAATGGCGGCTGCCAGGGCATGGGAGGACTTCTCCTCGCCATGGGTTACAAATACTTTCTGGGGGGCTTTTTTGAAACCCTTCAGCCACTTTAAAAGACCGGACTGATCAGCATGGGCAGATAGGCCGCCAATCGTGTGAATGGATGCCCTAACCGGGACTTCTTGATGCATGACCCGAATCGAAGCCGCCCCATCAACCAAGCGGCGCCCTAAACTGCCTTGTGCCTGAAACCCGGTAATGACGACCGCATTTTGAGCGCGAGGTAAGTTCCATAACAGATGATGCAAAACACGCCCAGCATCGCACATCCCGCTTGCAGAAATAATAATGGCACCGCCTTTAACGCGATTGAGGGCCTTGGATTCTTCGACATCGGCAATAAAACGCAAATGCAATGCAGCTGGATTTTCTTTGAGCCAAGCAAATGTGGATTGCGATTCAGGATCGAGCTGCGCAAAAAAATGTTCAGTCAATCGGGTTGCGGCCGTCGCCATCGGCGAATCAACCCAAACATGCAAATTAGGTAGTCGCCCTCGCCGCACCAAATCAATCAAGACAAACAAGACTTCCTGGGTACGTCCTACCGCAAAAGCAGGCATCACGATATTGCCATGCTCTGCCATCACTTTACAAATGACGCCAACCAGCTCGTCTTCGGTATCGGCCATGCTTCGATGCAAGCGATCGCCGTAGGTGGACTCCACTACCACGATATCGGCTGATTCAATTAACTCAGGATCCGGCATGAGAGGGCGTCGCTGCATACCCAGATCTCCAGAAAAAACACAGCGCTTTGACTTGGCTCCCGTCTCTTGAATATCCAGCACCGCAATAGCCGAACCGAGGATATGGCCCGCGTTATAAAAACTTAAACGCAGTCCCGAAAACAATTCAATGGTTTGGTGGTATTCCACAACGCGTATCTGCGATAAGGCTATCTCCACTTCCTTAGCGCTGTACAAGGGCTCAGGAACAGTACCCCGCCACTTTCCTTGTTTGATTTTTTTGGCAGCGCGCTCACTATCCGCCAGTTGCAGATGCGCGCTATCAGGCAACATAATTTTCAGTAGCTCAAAGGTGGCGCCAGTACAGTAAATCGGGCCTTTAAAACCACTCGCGCAAAGTCTAGGCAGTAGGCCGCTATGGTCTATGTGGGCATGGGTCAAGATGACGCAATCCACCTCGGATGCCAAGATGGGTAATGCGCCTTGATTTTTTTCCAGCGCCTCACGACCACCCTGAAACATCCCGTAATCAACAATGACTCGTCGACTACGTTGCGCCAGGTCCATCTCTAATAGGTATTTGGATCCAGTGACTTCGCCGGCAGCACCCAAAAACTGTATCTTCATGTGGCTTCAATCCTCAATACCCAATCACATTGGCATCCATTTACCAAGCAGTACTTTCAGCATACACTGACATTACATATGAGCCAAAACAATCTTACTGCTGAGCCACTCAACGCATTGCCCTTGGCCAAGAAATTACAGCGGCGCCCTGATAGCAATAAAGCGCACTCCGGAAAAGTGCTGTGCATTGGCGGATCCATTGGCATGGCTGGCGCCCTTTTGCTCACAGCTAAATCAGCGCTGCACAGTGGAGCGGGTTACACCATGCTGTATATGCTGGATAGCCATTCAGCGCATGCCCTTGCAGGGCAACCTGAGCTCATGATTGAGAGTGCTCAGGTGAATAACCTGGCAGATGACCCCATCCTGCATTTGCAACGGATCCAGCCCAATGTGATTGCTATTGGTCCCGGACTTGGATCCTCGCTACTCGCCAAAGCATGGCTAAGCGCAGTACTGAGGGGCTACGCAGTGCTGTCTTCGCTGGGCGCAATTATTATCGATGCGGATGCGCTTAATTTAATTGCTGCAGATGATGCTTTAGGGATTGCTCTACAGAACTGCACCTTACCTTGCATCTTGACGCCCCACCCTGGTGAGGCAGCGCGCTTGCTTCATAGAAGCAATGTTGACATTCAAGTCGATCGCATAGGCAGCCTCAGTGCGCTTATATCTTGGAGCAAGCACATTGTGGTTCTGAAAGGACAGCACACCTTACTTGGCTCGCCTACTCAGGCAACGCACGTTTGTAATCGGGGTAATCCAGCTTTAGCAGTGGGCGGTACCGGTGATGTTTTAACTGGGCTCATTGCCTCCCTCGTGGCTCAAGGCATGGATAAGAAGCTCACCCCCTGGGAGGCGACCTGCCTTGGCGTTGAAGTACATGCCCTTGCAGCTGATCGATTAAGGGAAAAACTGGGTGGGCCGATTGGTATGACCCCAAGCGAGCTGATCCTGGAATTACGACAGGTGCTCAACGACCTGCTATAAAAGCGGCATGTCTTTTTTTTCAAGCACAGAACAGCGGCGCCTTTACCTCACCGGCATCCTCATGGCCGGACTCGGATCAATCCTTTTTTCGGGCAAAGCGATCTTAATTAAGCTGGCCTATTCCTATGGCACCGAGCCGGAAACGCTACTGGCATTACGCATGATCTTTGCGCTACCTCTGTTTTGGGCCTTGTACTATTGGCAAGCGCGCAGTAAGCCGATGAGCCCCATATCCATACTAGATACCTTCAAAGTATGTGGTCTCGGATTTTTAGGCTACTTCTTATCGAGTTACCTTGACTTTTTGGGTCTGCAATACATTTCTGTGGGGCTTGAACGCATCATTTTGTACCTCACGCCCACACTCGTTTTATTGATTTCTTTTTTTGTTTTCAAGAAACGCATCTCCCGAATTCAGTGGTTGGCACTGATCACCGGCTACCTTGGCGTCACATTGGTTTTTATTCAGGATGTGGCAATCCTCGGTAGCGAGGCTTGGCTAGGAATGGCTCTGGTTTTTGCTAGCGCCTGCGCTTATGCGGCCTACATGATTGGCTCTGGCGAGATGGTGCGCCGGATTGGTAGCGTTCGCTTGGTCGTATTTGCGAGCTCTGCTTCGGCCGTGTGCAGCATCATCCAAATTCTTTTTTACGAACCGAGTTCCATTTTTAACCAAGCTCCCGAGATTTACGGGCTAAGCTTAATTAATGCCAGCATCTGTACTGTTATTCCAATGACGATGATCGTGGTTGCTATTAATCGGATTGGCTCACCATTGGTGGCGCAAGCCGGCATCGTCGGTCCGATTGCTACCATTTTTATGGGCTGGCTAGTCCTGTCCGAAACCGTTAGCTTGCTGCAGCTTGGCGGCATGGCGATCGTCATTGCTGCGATGTGGTTGCTGGTCAAAAATGATCCTAGTGATAAGGCAATCCTTGCTAAATCAACTGAGGTGGATGGCCGCTGAGCGTTGATATTGGGCAGTTGCTAAAATAACTAAAAATAGGACATAAAAATGACTGAAAGCAATCACACCATCCCGCAAAAAAATTACGAATACGTCCGCAATGCACTTCTGCAGCGTCACGAAATTGCATTCTTAGATGTGCGCGAAGAAGGTCCTCATGCCGAAGAGCACCCCCTGTTTGCGGCCAATCTCCCCCTCTCTCGCATCGAATACGATGCCTATGCAAAGTTGCCCAGGCGCAATGTCCCCATTGTGACCCTCGATGAGGGCGAAGGTTTTGCCGAATTGGCTGCGCGCCGCCTGATTGCATTGGGGTATACCGATGTATCGGTATTCCAAGGCGGCATTCGGGCTTGGGATGCGGCAGGCGGTGAATTGTTTCGGGACGTCAATGTGCCCAGCAAGTCCTTTGGTGAACTCGTAGAGTCCAAACGCCACACCCCATCCTTCTCGGCGGAGGAAGTAAAGCAGCGAATTGATGCCAAGGAAGACATGGTGGTACTGGATGTGCGCCGCTTTGATGAATACAACACCATGAGCATCCCCACGGGGATTAGCGTCCCCGGCGCTGAGCTTGTATTACGCGTGAAGGAAATTGCGCCCAATCCAAAAACCCAGATTATTGTCAATTGCGCTGGTAGAACACGCAGTATTTTAGGAACACAATCCTTAATTAATGCGGGCATTCCAAACCCGGTTCACGCCCTGCGCAATGGCACGATTGGCTGGAAGTTGGCTGGACAAAGCTTAGATGTCGGCCAAACCCGGCGCTTTTCTGATGTAGAGCCTGAAACTGCAGCAGAGGCAGCGCAGCGCGCTCGTTCTGTTGCCGACCGGGCTAAAGTAAAACGTGCGCAGTTAAGTGATGTGAAGGAATGGCAACAGCAGAGTGAGCGCACCACTTACTTTTTTGACACCCGCACCCCAGAGGAATATGAAGCCGGACACCTTCCCGGCTTTCGTTCTGTTCCAGGTGGGCAGCTTGTACAAGAGACCGAAATGGTTGCGCCAGTACGGGGTGCTCGCATTGTTTTAGCCGACCCCAGTGGTGTTCGGGCGGACATGGCAGCATCGTGGCTTGCTCAGATGGCCTGGGATGTGTATGTCGTGGATGGCTTAAAGACCAGCGACTTGAGCGAGCACGGCACGTGGAAAAACCCATTACCCTCTTTGCCAACAGTAGACTACGTTGACGTAGCCACACTCGCCCAACTACAAGAATCGAATGCAGATGTTCTAGTAGTTGATTTCAGTACCCATGCGTTTTATGTTCGAGGTCATATTCCCGGCGCCTGGTTTGCCCTTCGCTCCGAATTAAGCGAAGCATTGAAGTCGCTTCCAACAGCAAAGCATTATGTGCTGACCAGCACTCCGCCAGAACTCGCTGTGTTCGCTGCCGCTGAAATGCAAGCCTATTCCGGCAAACGGGTGTCTGTGTTGCAAGGTGGTAACGCTGAATGGATCAAGGCTGGACACCCACTTGAGAAGGGCGAGACCCATCTCGCCTCACCTGCGCGCGACCGCTATAAACGCCCTTATGAAGGAACCAATATTGGGCGAGAAGCAATGCAGGCTTATCTAGACTGGGAATTTGGTTTGGTTGCCCAACTCGGCAAGGATGGCACGCACCATTTCTGGGTCTTATAAATAAAACGCCACCCCAAGTTTAGGGTGGCGACGATTACCTTACTGATTCAAGATCAGCAATAAAGACGATAAGCTTAAGCCTTCTTTTTAGCAGCCTTTTTGGCGGCAGGTTTTTTTGCGACCGCTCGTTTTGCTGGCGCCTTTTTGGCGGCTGCCTTTTTAGGTGCCGCTGACTTAGAGCTGCTAGCCTGAGTGCGACTGGATAAGCTGCTGATATTTTTTTCAGCAGCCTCAGCTGCTTCATTAATAACGCGACGCCCTTCCTTGAATGCCTTTTCACCAGCGCGGGACAAGTCGCGGGCTACTTTGGCTAAATGCTCGCCACCAGCAGGCATTTTTTTCTCAACATCTTCAAGCCAACCAGAGAGGGATTCGCGGGCCTTCTCTAAATATTTTTCTGCCTCGTCCGCAGCATCATCGCCCATCTCGCGCAGCATGCCTTTCACTTTTTTATGATAAACGTGCAAACGATCGGCGGCGGCTTGTGTTGCCTCCTCCTGCAAGAGCTTCAAACTCTCGAGATCATTCTTCGCTGCCGTTTTAGCAAAACGCAGAGCGTGATCCATATTGTGTTTCAACTCATTGGCATGATGCTCGCTGAGCTGCTTAGCGGTATCGAGCAACTTATGGGATAGCGTAAAGAGCTCTTTGGCTTTCTTTTGCTGCCAGTCTTGAATGTCTTTTTGGTTCATTACTGATCCTTTCGAGGGTCGTGATTTTTATAAAGCTTCACCTACCACTCTAAACCGAAAGAAGCATGCTGCCAACTGCGCGCAATTACGAAGAAGTCGGTTTTTTGACTTCCTGTTTATTTTGCCGACAGCGGTCGGAACAGTATTTCACTTCATTCCAAACTTTTTCCCACTTTTTTCGCCAATTAAAGGGCCTGCCACAGCAAACACAGTCCTTGCTGGGCAGATCGCCCTTCTTACGCATGCCCATGATTTATGTCCAAATGGGGTTTGCCATGCCTTAATACCTTAGTTATAAGCTAGGGTAATCGGTGTAGCCTTTTTCGTTACCGCCATAAAAGCTGGCCCGATCGTATGGGTTGAGTGCCGCATTTTGTGCAAAGCGCTCCGCCAAATCCGGATTGGCGATGTAAATCCGCCCGTAAGCGATAGCATCAGCAAGGCCCGCTTCCAATGCTGCCTCACCGGATTCTTTGGTGTATCCACCGGCACTAATGAACTTGCCATGAAACGCCTTACGGAACAGCCCCGATACATTAGGCGCATTTGCGTCAACCTTGTCATTACCACCTGCAGTAGTCGCACGCGGTTCGATCATATGGAGGTAAGCGAGGCCCAATGGATTGAGCTTATCGATGACTGCCGTAAAGAGCGTCACTGGATCACTATCGGCAATGTCATTGAAACTGCCGTAGGGGGATAAGCGAACGCCAATGCGGTCATATGAGAAGACTTCGCTGACGGTTTTTAGTACGTCGATTAATAGGCGCAGGCGATTTTCAACTGAGCCGCCGTATTGATCGGTGCGTTGATTGGTTTTATCTTGCAAGAATTGATCCAGTAGATAGCCATTCGCTGCATGGACCTCGATGCCATCAAATCCGGCCTTTTTAGCATTGAGCGCGGCATTACGAAAATCAAGCAGTAACTGGGCAATATCGGCTTCGCTCATGGCTTTTGGGGTTTCATACTCGTGCAACTGCCAATCGGCGCCATAGGTTTTGCCAGCAGGTGCTATTGCTGAAGGGGCGACAGGCAAGCCTTCGTTTGCATGCAATGAGGAATGGGAAATGCGACCAACATGCCAGAGCTGGGAAACAATCAAACCTCCTTTGGCGTGGACCGCTGCAACAATCTCTTTCCAAGCCTGCGTTTGCGCTTCGGAATAAATGCCCGGCGTGGCTGGGTAGCCCTTGCCTAAGGGGGAGATTTGGGTTGCTTCGGTAATGATCATGCCGGCACTCGCGCGCTGACCGTAGTAAGTCTTGGCCAGCGGACTCGGCACATCGCCATCGATGGCGCGCATGCGTGTCAGTGGTGCCATCACTAAGCGATTCTTGAGCGCTAAGGAGCCGAGTGAAACAGGGCTAAGAAGTTCTAAGTGGGTCGACATGCATGCTTCCTTTATGTAAATGAATAAACCAAACAAACCTGATCGTAACAAGAATGGGGCTGATCTGCACACCGCAGCAAAGACCGGTATTTATAGGCGCCCCATTTAAGCCATGTATTCTGTAGGCCTAAATGGCATTTCTGGCTAAGAATAAAGGGATGAATATGAAAACGTGGCAATGCATTGTGTGTGGATTTATTTACGACGAAGCCAAAGGCCTCCCAGAAGATGGGATCGCGCCAGGCACTGTGTGGGCCGATGTTCCGGCAAACTGGGAATGCCCGGATTGTGGCGTGTCCAAGTCCGATTTTGAAATGGTGCAAATTTAAATCAAGCTTCTTTATTAATGTACTGTCATTCAATCTGTTAAAGGGAATACCGCTTTGAGCGAACATCAAGATCAAGCCCTACCGATTGTCATTATTGGCAGCGGCTTAGCTGGCTATACCGTCATTCGCGAATTGCGTAAGATCGATAAGGATGTACCGATCACGCTGATCACCCGCGAGCCTGGCTACTTTTATTCCAAGCCAATGCTATCGACTGCATTTGCCAATAGCAAAGCAGCTGATCAGCTCATTAGCTCCAGCAGTGACGCTATGGCAGAGCAGCTCAACTTAACGGTATTGAGCAACACCGATGCGCACTCCATTGATGCGCAGGCTCGGTTACTGCGCACCAGTAATGGTGAAGTAGGCTATAGCAAGCTAGTGTTAGCTTTGGGTGCCGATCAAATTGATCTTCGCCTCCAAGGCACCGCTGCTAATCAAGTCATGACGGTGAATGACCTAGAAGACTATGCACGATTTCGCAAGGCCATTGAGGGTCGCAAACGTGTAGCAATTCTGGGCGCTGGTTTAATTGGTTGTGAGTTCGCCAATGACCTCACGCTTGGCGGCTACTCAGTGGACGTCATTGATTTAGCGCCCCATGCGCTGGGTCGCCTCTTACCCGAGGCTGCAGCAACGGCACTAGAAGAAAAACTCAGTGCAGCGGGTGTACGCTGGCACTTTAGCAGTACCGCGGAATCCATTGACCTGCATGGTGATGCCATACGCATTACCCTAGTCAATGGCGCCATGATCGATACCGATGTGGTCCTTTCGGCTGTGGGCTTACGTCCCCGTATTCAATTAGCGCATGATGCAGGCATTGCCACTGGGATGGGCATCCAAGTCAATCGCCAACTGCAAACCAATCTGGATTCGATTTATGCCATTGGTGATTGTGCGGAAACCGAAGGATTGGTCCTGCCCTATGTGATGCCGATCATGCAAGCAGCGCGTGCGTTGGCACCCGTATTACTCGGACAAGCGGCGACGCTACAGTACCCAGCCATGCCTGTGATGGTTAAAACCCCCGCCCACCCTATCGTGGTCTCGCCCCCAGCCAAAGGGGCAGAAGGCCAGTGGAACAATACCAAGGTCGAGGGCGGCATGGTGTGTCGCTTTGAATCTAGCGATGGTCAGTTGCTGGGCTTTGCCTTACTGGGTGCAGCAACCTCGGAACGCGCTGCACTGGTTAAGTTACTGCCTCCTGTATTAGCATGAGCGCAGATCAAACCAACGGCCCGCAAACAACTGCATATGAATGGATTGGCGGCGCAGAATCGATTCGGCAATTGGTTGATCGGTTTTATGATCTCATGGAGCTTGAGCCCGCATACGCCGTGATTCGGCAATTGCACCCAGCTGACTTAAGCACATCCCGTGACAAGTTGTATTTGTTTTTGACTGGCTGGATGGGTGGCCCTGATCTCTACCAAGAAAAGTATGGGCACCCTAAACTACGGGCCCGTCACCTACCCTTTCCGATTGGCTCAATCGAGCGCAACCAGTGGTTGGACTGCATGCAGCGCGCCATGGATGAAGTAGCAATCGATGCACCACTCAAAGAGCGTCTCCATGAATCTTTTTTCGCCACTGCCGACTGGATGCGCAACAAGCCGGGCTAAGTCATTTTTTGCAGCCCTAAAAACAAACAAGTCACCCTCAGGTGACTTGAATGGCGCAACGGTAAATCAGGAATTAAGCAAAGTTCTTTGCAGCAAAATCCCAGTTCACTAAATTCCAAAATGCCTCAAGGTACTTAGGACGTGCATTGCGGTAATCAATGTAATACGCGTGCTCCCACACATCGCAGGTCACCAAGGCTTTTGCATCGGTTGTCAATGGTGTGGCGGCATTGCTAGTGGACACGAGATCAAGCGAGCCATCGGGCTTTTTAACCAGCCATGCCCAGCCTGAGCCGAAGGTGCCAACGGCACACTTTGCAAACTCTTCTTTGAACTTGTCAAACGAACCCCATTTGGCATTAATCGCATCAGCCAGCGCGCCAGTAGGAGCGCCGCCGCCATTCGGCTTAAGACCCATCCAATAAAAGGTATGGTTCCATACTTGGGCTGCGTTGTTAAAAACACCGCCGGATGATTTTTTGATAATGTCTTCGAGGCTGGCGTTCTCAAACTCGGTACCCTTGATCAGGTTATTCAAATTGGTAACGTAAGTCTGATGGTGCTTACCGTAATGGAACTCCATGGTTTCTTTTGAAATGTGTGGGGCCAAGGCGTCAAGCGCGTAAGGCAACTGCGGTAATGTATGTTCCATCGTGTCTCCCTAATAAATATGGTTTTTGTTAATGCGAATCGGTTCCGAGAACCTGTTTCGTTCTCACAGCCACTATTTTATGCGGGTGCAGTACTTTTTGCATATTTATCCCCCCTTTGCCTACAGACCCCCGTGGGATTGGGCGCTCATCAGATACAGCATCGGAATCGACAAAATCGTATTAAAGCGTGATACCAGCATGGCTCGGCGGGCGGAGGCTGCTTTGGCCGCTGGCTCAGCAGCGACGATCCCCAAAGCACGTTTTTGATTGGGCCAAATCACAAACCAGACATTGAATGCCATAAAGAGGGCAATCCACATACCCAAACCGATCGCCCGAAACGCGGGCTGCAGGGTAAACGCCTGATGCGCATAACCGGCAAGGATCGCGACCAATACGCCTGTCACTACCGTCGCAAGCGCAGCGTACCGAAACCATAGCAAGGCTCGGGGCGCAATGACCTTACTAATTGCTGGCTTTTGTTCATCTGGTATCTGGGGCATCGATGGAATTTGCACCGCATTGAAATACCACAGCAAGCCAAGCCACATCACCCCACAGAGGATATGAAGCCAGCGCAGCGAAAACAGCAACCATTCTGGCGAACCCAGGGCGCCCTGGTTAGCAAAAATGAGCAAAATGACTGCCAGCAAGGCAAATCCAGCCAAGATGGTGCGACTAAGGGAATTCAAAATGGCTGTCATGCAAAGTATCCTATTTTTATCGCCTTCGTCTTGGCAGATACAGAGGCGGCCAAGAAGCAAAGGTATTGCGGTGCAAGGCTCAGTTTACAATCGGAAACATTACTTTTTTTGCTAAAAACAGCATTTATTACCCTATTTTTTACAGATATATTACAAAAATATGGGAAAATATATTGCACTGCAATGCAATTGTTTTTTCCTTCGAAAACCGCTTTTAAGGCCCCTATTATGACCGCTCGTACCCAATGCCACAGCCTCCAAGTTGCCACTCCCCTCTATCGATTTATTGAAGACAAGGTACTCCCTGGGCTAAATATCAAGAGTGCTGATTTTTGGGCCGGTTTTGATGCGATCGTGAACGACCTATCACCCAAAAATGCAGCCTTGCTAGCTAAGCGTACCCATCTACAGCGTAGCTTAGATGCTTGGCATAAAGCCAATCCAGGCCCAATCAAAGATATGCCTGCGTATCGCAAGCACTTAAAAGACATTGCTTATATCGAAGATGTACCTGCCAAGGTTGTGGCTACCACTCAGAATGTGGATGATGAACTAGCTCTCCAAGCGGGTCCCCAGCTGGTGGTTCCGGTACTCAATGCACGTTATGCCTTAAATGCTGCCAATGCGCGTTGGGGCTCTTTGTATGATGCTCTCTACGGCACAGATGTGATTTCGGAAGAAGATGGTGCAAGCAAAGATGGCGCATACAACCCAATTCGTGGCGCTAAGGTAGTCGCCTATGCGCGTCAGTTTTTAGATCAGGCCGCTCCTTTGGCTAAAGCTTCCTATAGTGATGTAGTGGCTTATAGCGTTGTAGACAAAAAACTGTCCGTGAAATTAAAGGATGGGAGCACAACGGGTTTGGTTGATGAGAAACAGTTTGTTGGTTACCAAGGCGATGCCTCTGCACCATCCTCTGTTTTATTGCGCAATCATGGCATTCATATTGATATCCAAATTGATAAGACGAAAACTATTGGCGCTGCTGATCCAGCAGGAGTAAATGATGTGGTGCTGGAGGCTGCGCTGTCCACTATTTTGGACTTAGAAGACTCGGTAGCCGTTGTGGATGGCGATGACAAAGTACTGGCTTATGAGAATTGGCTCGGCATTCTCAAAGGTACCTTAGTTGAAGAAGTCAGCAAAGGCGGCAAGACATTTACTCGCAAACTGAATCCAGATCGCAAGTACACCGCAGGTATTGGCGCTGTCAATGCGAAAGATGGTGTTGTTACTTTGCATGGCCGGTCGCTCCTGTTCCTCCGCAACGTAGGTCACCTGATGACTAACCCGGCCGTCTTGACTGCCAATGGAACGGAGATCTACGAAGGCATCTTAGATGCAGTCGTGACTGTGTTGATTGCCTTGTACGATATCAATCGCCCAGCGACACAGGCGATTGGTAATACGCGCAAAGGCTCTGTCTACATTGTGAAGCCAAAAATGCACAGCGCAGAAGAAGTTGCCTTTGCTAGCGAGCTCTTTGGTCGGGTGGAGAAGTTACTGGGCTTACCCGAGAACACCGTCAAATTAGGCATCATGGATGAAGAGCGCCGTATGAGCGTCAATCTGAAAGCTGCTATTGCTGCAGCTAGCGCTCGCGTTGCATTTATTAATACCGGATTCTTGGACCGTACTGGCGATGAAATGCATACCGGCATGTATGGCGGCGCAATGGTTCGCAAAGGTAGGATGAAGATTGCGAAATGGTTTGGAGCCTATGAACGCCGCAATGTATTGGCTGGCTTAGATTGCGGCCTACGTGGTCGTGCACAAATTGGTAAAGGAATGTGGCCTGCGCCAGATCTCATGAAGGAAATGGTTGAGCAAAAAGGAGCTCACCCTCAAGCTGGAGCGAATACCGCTTGGGTCCCATCCCCTACCGCTGCCACCTTGCATGCACTGCACTATCACCAGATCGATGTGGCAAAGATCCAAGAGGAAATGGAGAAACAAGATACTGCAGCTGAGTATGAAGCCTTAACCGATGATCTCTTAACGGTACCCATTGCACTTTATCCGGATTGGACTAAAGAGGAGATTCGTGAGTCCCTCCATAACAACTGCCAAGGTATTTTGGGTTATGTCGTTCGCTGGATTGATCAAGGTGTTGGTTGCTCCAAGGTGCCTGATATTTACAACGTTGGCTTAATGGAAGATCGTGCCACCTTGCGGATTTCGAGTCAGCACATTGCCAACTGGTTATTGCACAAGTTTGTCACCAAAGCGGAAGTAGAGGAAGCCTTGCAACGTATGGCTACGATTGTTGATGGTCAAAATGCCGGCGATCCTCTTTATAAGCCAATGATGCCAAACTATAAAGATTCTCTTGCATTCCAAGCTGCAAGTGATCTGATCTTTAAGGGCCTTGAGCAGCCTAACGGCTATACCGAGCCCTTGCTGCATGCCTATCGCTTGGTAGTGAAAGCGAATGCTAAAGGCGGCTTAGCGTAACAGCGTCTTATGGTGGATCTGGATGCCCTATTGGGCCGTCCAGCCACCATCCATATTCCAAGCTGCACCGCGTACTTCAGATGCAGCATCACCACACAGAAATACAGCCAACGCAGCAAGCTGTTCGGGGGTAACGAATTCTCCTGAGGGTTGCTTTTCAGAAACTAGTGCTAATTTAGCGGCTTCATCGGAAACGCCTTCCCGCTCAGCGCGTGCATCCACTTGCTTTTGGACTAAGGGGGTTAAGACCCAGCCTGGGCAGATTGCATTGCAGGTCACACCGGTTCGTGCAGTCTCCAGCGCCACCACTTTAGTTAAACCAATAATTCCATGTTTTGCTGCGACGTAAGCCGCTTTTTGCATCGATCCAACTAAGCCATGAACGGATGCAATATTAATGATGCGGCCCCAATTGCGCTGTTTCATGCCAGGCAAGGCAAAACGGCTCGTATGAAATGCAGAGCTTAGGTTGATCGCAATCACCGCATCCCAACGCTCCGCTGGAAACTCTTCAACGTTGGCAACATGCTGAATACCTGCATTGTTGACCAAAATATCCAGTGCGCCAAAGCGCTTTTCCGTTGCCGCAATCATCGCCTCAATTTCAGCAGGCTTGCTCATATCGGCGCCGTGGTAATCGACCTCAACACCGCAAGCTTTCACACTCGCAATAGCCGCGTCTTTTTCACCAAAGCCATTCATCATGATGTTGGCGCCCTGCTTCGCCAAAGCAACTGCCATAGCGAGGCCAATACCACTGGTTGATCCTGTAACAAGAGCTGTTTTTCCGCGTAAGCTAGACATAGCATGCATTCCTAAAGAAGTGGGGATAGAAGGTACTTTTAAAGCTGCCTCGATTGAGATCAATGATAGCCGATAGCCCTAAGTACCAATCCCAATAAAACGGCCAATGGCATGCCAAAACTCACTGGGTATGCTTACTAAAACCAGCGTAAAGGTAACGTAGCGTAAAAACTTGCCAATCGCCATATAGACCAAACAAGCCTTCCAGGGCATACGTAACCACCCTGCTAAAGCGCACAATGGATCACCAATACCCGGCAGCCAGGATAGCAACAGCATCTTCGGGCCTAGGCTAACAAGCCAGCGCTGCATGCGCCCTGCTGTAGGCCCTTTATAGGCCTCGAAGGCATTGCGCGCACCCAGGCCTAAAAACCAGTTCACCATCCCGCCAATGGTGTTGCCCACCGTTGCAATCGCAATGGCAGGCCATAGCATGCTTGGATTCACGCTGACATAGGCAAATAGAACCGGCTCGGAACCCATCGGCAGCAAGGTCGCTGAAATCAGTGCGACCAGAAAGACTGCTGGGAGACCAACGGATGGCATCCCGAACCAATCTAAAAATGCAATGAAGTAGTGCTCCAATCCGCTATGCCCTTCTCTTTATCTCATCCCCATTACAACAGCATAAGTCTATTCTCAGGCCCTGCATTCGGAAGTCGTTTGATACTGAAGCTGTATTTTCCAAGATTTTGTATTTTTGCTTAAACTAGGGGTCTATTGTGCCCTGCACACGCACCAATTCCTGTTCTGAAAGAGATTAATGAATCACCCCATTCCAGCACCCGATCAATACCAAGACATTCGCGATGCGCTGCGTGACCTCTGCGGTCAGTTTGATTCCAGCTATTGGCAAAAAGTCGATCACGCACGCGGCTACCCCGAGGCATTTGTCGATGCGGTCACGAAAGCAGGCTGGCTCGCCGCATTAATCCCAGAAGAATATGGCGGCTCCGGCCTGGGACTGGCCGAAGCGTCGGTCATCATGGAAGAAATTAACTTTTCTGGCGGCAACTCGGGATCCTGCCATGGTCAGATGTACAACATGGGCACCTTGCTGCGACATGGCTCTGAGGCCCAAAAGAAGCTCTATCTTCCCAAGATTGCCAGCGGCGAACTGCGCTTGCAGAGCATGGCCGTAACCGAGCCCACTACCGGCACAGACACCACCAAACTCAAAACGACCGCCGTTAAAAAAGGGGATCGCTATGTGATCAACGGCCAGAAAGTCTGGATCTCGCGGATACAGCATTCCGACTTGATGATCTTATTGGCGCGCACTACTCCGCTGAGTGAGGTAAAACGCAAGTCAGAAGGCATGTCGATTTTTATCGTCAACCTAGCTGATGCGATTGGCAAAGGTATGGAAGTACGCCCGATTGAAAACATGGTCAACCACGAAACCAATGAAGTCTTTTTTGATAATTTGGAAATCCCAGCCGAAAATTTAATCGGCGAGGAAGGTCGTGGTTTTAAATACATCCTTGATGGTTTAAATGCGGAGCGTGTGCTGATTGCAGCAGAGTGTATTGGCGATGCCTACTGGTTTATTGATCGCGCGCGGCGCTATGCCAATGAGCGAGTGGTATTTGATCAACCGATTGGTAAGAATCAAGGCATTCAGTTTCCGATTGCGGACAGTTATATGGAAACGGAAGCGGCTAACTTAATGCGCTTTAAGGCTTGCGATTTATTTGATCGCCACCAGCCATGCGGTCCAGAGTCGAATATGGCTAAATACCTAGCTGCCAAAGCATCCTGGGAGGCGGCCAACGTCTGCCTACAAACCCACGGTGGCTTTGGCTTTGCCTGTGAGTACGATGTCGAGCGGAAGTTTCGTGAAACCCGCCTCTATCAAGTGGCCCCCATCTCCACGAATTTGATTTATTCCTATATCGCCGAACATGTCCTCGGCCTTCCTCGGTCTTTTTAATATGAGTAGTAAGCCTGCCGTACGGCCACTCGATGGCATCACCGTTGTCTCACTCGAGCATGCGATTGCTGCTCCTTTTTGCACTCGCCAACTGGCAGACTTAGGCGCGCGCGTCATCAAGGTGGAGCGTCCTGGAGAAGGTGATTTTGCCAGGGCCTATGACGAACGTGTTGGTGGTCTGGCCTCGCACTTTGTGTGGGTGAACCGCTCCAAAGAAAGTCTCACTCTCGATTTAAAACAGGCTGAAGCACTCAGCGCTCTCAAGACCCTGCTTAAAACGGCCGATGTCTTAGTGCAAAACTTAGCTCCTGGCGCAGCGGCACGTATGGGGCTCACCGCGACTGAATTACAGCGCGATAACCCAGGCCTCATTTTGTGTGATATTTCCGGCTACGGCAATGATGGCCCCTATCGCGATAAAAAAGCATACGACTTACTCATACAAAGTGAGGCAGGTTTCTTGTCGGTTACTGGCACTCCCGACGTCCCCAGCAAAGCAGGCAACTCGATTGCAGATATTGCAGCGGGAATGTATGCCTACAGTAATATCTTGGCAGCACTATTGCAGCGCCAAAAAACCGGCGTAGGAAGCAGCATTGACGTATCCATGCTGGAATCCCTTGGCGAATGGATGAGTTACCCGATGTACTACGCCTATCAGGGTGCTAGCCCACCCCAGCGCAGCGGTGCATCCCATGCCACCATCTATCCCTATGGCCCGTTTAAAGCAGGCGATGGAGCAACGGTCATGCTGGGCTTACAAAATGAGCGGGAGTGGTTGGCTTTTTGCGAGGTGGTTTTAGATAATCCCGCATTAGCCAGTGATGTTCGTTTTGATAAAAACAGCAAACGCCATGAGAACCGCGATGCCTTGGCCAAACTGATTGATGCCTGCTTTAGCAAACTGACTTGTGATCAGGTAATTGCTAAATTGGATCAAGCGCAGATTGCCAATGCCCGCTTAAACGATATGAATGGAGTCTGGCATCACCCGCAATTAGCGGCACGTGAGCGCTGGGTATCAGTAGACTCCCCTGCAGGACCGATTCCGGCCTTGCTGCCACCCGGCACCAATGATCAATTTGATTACCGGATGGATGCGATACCGTCTGTTGGGCAACACACGAAGGCCATTCTGACTGAAATTGGCTTCAATCCAGACCAAATCAGCGCCATGAAGGCCACCAAGGCGATTTAAAGCAAAGGCGAAGTCAGGTGGGCTAAATTTTCAAGAAGGACGCGCCAACGCGGACGCTTAGCCCACTGCGTCGCCGAAACAATATCGGCATCCTTCAGGTAGCTGTGAATTAACTTTTCTAAATGCGCGCAGAACACTGTGTCGTATACGATGAGGCTGATTTCAAAATTGAGTCGCAGGCTGCGCTGATCAAAGTTCACCGAGCCAAATATCGCAGTCTGGCGATCAATTAAAAGGCTCTTGGTATGCAATAAACCGCCATGAAATTCTGCAATCCGAACACCCGCTTGCAGTAAGTCCTCATAAAAACTGCGACTGCTCCAAGCAACTAAAGTGGAATCATTGCGTTTGGGCACGATTAAGGTTACCTTGACACCGCGGTGGGAGGCTGCCATTAATGCCTGCAAAAGACCGTCGTCTGGCCCAAAGTATGGGGTGGTAATGACTAACTCCTCACGCGCATCCAGAATGGCAGATAAGAGCACTTGATAAAGGATGTCGTCGCGATACACCGGGCCAGAGGAGAATTCTTGAGCCAAGGTTTTGCCGTCCTCCAGAGCAGGCATTAGGTGATGGTCTTTGAAGTGAGAAACGGATGGATTATCAACGCTCCAATCAAACAAGAAAGTGAGCTCAAATTGGGCGGTTACCGGCCCTTCAATGCGTACCATCGCATCGACCCACTCACCCACACCCGAATCTTGTTTAAACGTCCGTGGATCGACCAAATTCATGCTGCCGGTCCACACAACGCGGCCATCAATCACAAAGATCTTGCGGTGCAGGCGCAAGTCAGCCCGGCGGAACTGAAAGCGCCCCAGCTGAATCGGTAAGGCCTCGGTGATGGCAATGCCGGCCTCTTTAAAGCGACTAGGCCAGCTGGATTTAAACCAAGCCTTACTACCCAAAGAATCCAATAAAACACGGCACGCTACGCCGCGTTTTGCGGCACGAATCAAAGCCTCACCCACGGCATCGGCATCGCCACCCAAAGCCCAAATGTAAAACTCCATATGCAAACTGACTTTGGCTTGATCGATTTCGTGAACAAAGGTTTTCAGAATGGTGAGCGACTCCGTAAACAGCTCAATCCGGTTGCCCGCAGTGACAGGCGAGCCCTTTTGCGACTCTGCAAGCAGACTTAATGCATTTGCCTCGATGGGCAAGAGCGCGCGATCAGCCGCATAGTGCTCGCACATTTGCCGACGTAATTTAGCGTGCTCTCGCTCCATGCGCACAATTTTCTTCGTCAAGCTGCGACCCACCGGGCGCTCGCCCAACATGACATAGAACACAATTCCCACGACGGGCAGCATCACTACAACTAAAAACCAGGCAAACGATACGCTCACAGGGCGCCGAAACCAAATCAAGCGCAGCGCAAACAAAATCACCAATACCGCGTGCGCCAGTGCAAACCATGGAAAGGATAAATCAGCCTGACGGCCAATCAGGATGTCAATGAAATTCATAAAAGTTCCAATTCAGCAGCAATACCAAGGTGATCCGATAGCCTAAACCATTCCTCTAACAGATCGGCAGAATGAATCTGTAGGCCGCGAACATAAATCCGATCCATCGGTAGAAGCGGCTTAATACTCGGAAAGGTTTTTGCGGGTGAGCCGGTTAAAGTCTCAAAAACTTCTATAAAGCCAGCATCGCGCATTGGGGCGCTCAGTCGGTTCCGCCAATCATTAAAGTCTCCTGCCACAATTGCAGGGCCATCTTGGGTCAAGCTATTAATGTACGAGATGATTTCCACCAACTGGCGTTCACGCCCCCGCTCAAATAATGCCAAATGAACACAAAAGCAGTGGATTGGCACATCACTGCCAGGCAACTGAATCGAGCTATGCAATAAGCCTCGGCGCTCAAAACGATAGGCCGAGATATCGTAATTAAACCCTTTGTGCAAAGGATGTTTAGAGAAGATAGCATTACCGTGGTGTCCCTGGCGGTACTCCACATTTTTCCCATAGTGCCAGTCGTGCCAAAATCCTTCGGCTAAGAAGTGGCTTAACTCATTTGCGGGCCATTGCCCAAAACGCCGGATACGACCCCGATGCTCTTGTTGAAACTCTTGAATGAAAATCAGATCTGGGTTGTGTGAACGCATTTCTTGCTTCAAACGGTAAACCGTAGAATGCGCATGCAGGGCCGAAACGCCTTTATGCATATTGAGGGTCACAACTCGCACCCGATTGTGTGATTGCGGCATCTTACTGGGATGCACTTTGACGACGCACTTTAGCGTAATAAATCTCGGATTCGACAAGCTCTTGGCACTGCATGCATTTATTGCAGATCGATGCCTGCTCTCGCAACTCTTCGATTGAATTAATGGGGTGCGTATCCAGATACTCCCGTAAATCCAGGTCCACTATGCCGTTACAAACACATACTACCTCTGCCATTCCGCTTACCTAATCGTGCTATCGGTTGTACTTCATCACTAAAAGCCCCATAACTGGATTGTGCCACCGCTGCGAGTGAGGCTTGCTAGAATTAGGCATGTTAATTGCCTTTCAAGACGCCTTTGCGCTATTGACCCAATTTGATCGGGGCGTGATCAGCATTGTGCTGGTCTCCCTGCAGGTCAGCCTAAGCGCCTTGGTGTTGGGTACGCTGGTTGGCCTCCCCCTTGGGGCCTGGTTAGCAACCGAGCAATTTCGGGGTAAGCGCGCGCTGATTATTACGATCAATACCCTCATGGGTGTCCCCACCGTGATTATTGGGGTGCTAGTGTATTTAGTCTTGTCGCGCAGTGGGCCATTGGGGGATTTAGGCTGGCTGTTTACCGTCAAAGGCATGGTAGTCGCTCAATTTCTGCTCACCACACCGCTGGTGGCTGCTCTAAGCAGGCAGGTCTTAGAGGATGCCTGGCAGATTCACCGCGAAACCTTTTTATCCCTCCGTTTCACACGCTTTGGTTATATCAAATGGCTACTTTGGGATTGCCGCTTCTCGCTCACGATTGCGATCTTGGCAGGTCTAGCTAGAGCGATATCGGAGGTAGGTGCCGTCATGATTGTGGGCGGTAATATTCTCAACTCCACCCGTACGATGACGACTGCCATCGCTCTTGAAACCAGCAAAGGCGATTTGCCATTCGCTCTAGCGCTCGGCATCGTGCTGCTGGTCATCGTACTATTAGCCAATTTACTCACCTTCGCAGTGCGATCGATTGCAGAACGGCGCTATGGTTAATTCAATGACAAATCAAGCGAAGCAGATTGAGTTGCAGGCCATTCAAATTGTGCGTGACGGGCGTACTATTTTAGATATCCCGAATGCCGACATTCAGCTGGGCGGCATCACTGCATGCATTGGTCCCAATGGGGCTGGCAAGACGACGTTCTTAAAGTTATTGCATGGGCTAATCAAGCTCAATGCGGGCGGCAGCCTCAGCTACGCTCATGGTATTCGCAGCGCATTAGTGTTACACCATACGCCGATGATCAAGGCCAGTGTTCGATGCAATATTAGCCTGAATGGTGTGCGCAAACCAACTGAAGCTGAAATTGATCAAGTGCTGCAAGAAGCAGGCTTAATTCACTTGCAACATCAGCCGGCGCATCAACTCTCTGCCGGGGAAAAGCAGAAGCTATGTCTTGGCCGGGCTCGCCTGCAGAATCCGAATCTACTACTGCTCGATGAGCCAACGGCCAATTTAGACCCAACTACAACAGCCCAAGTGGAGGCTATGATTCGGGAATTTGCCGCATCGGGTTGCGATGTCCTGATTAGCTCACATCAACTAGCGCAAGTCAGGCGCTTAGCTGACTCAATCCTCTTTATCGATGGCGGACAGATCATAGAAAAAGGGGCTTGCGCCCCCTTCTTTGCACAGCCTCAAACTGAGGCAGCACAGCGGTACATGCAGCGCGAGCGCGCTGCAGATTAAATCACCCTACTTTTTTGCAGCCGCAGGAGCGGCAGCAGGCGCTGCTGCTGGAGCAGGTGCCGCAGCTTGTGTTGTTGGCGCTACAAATGGGGGCGGCTGTACACAAGCCGCAGGTGCAGGCGTTCCTGGAGCCTTATAGCGGTTCGCCACGGCATTTTCAGACATACACAATTGATACGCACTGACTTTGCCGGCGTAGGCCGTTTTGGCTTTTGCCAACTCTGCTGCTGCAGCCTGCTCTGGAGTCGGTGCTGGTAACTTTGCAAACACACCAGTTGCAGTGAATGCGCAAGCGAGAAGTGCGATGGTCTTTTTCATAGCCAATTCCTTATTTAACTTTGTGGTACCAAGCTTCGTGGTGTTCTTTTGCCCAAGTCTCATCGACATAGCCGGTTTTCATGCCGTCGATTGAACCTTGCATTCCAATGCTACCGATGTACATGTGGCCAAAAGCCATTGCGGTGATAAGTAATGCACCTACCGAATGAATGATATGCGATATCTGCATGGTGCCGCGCCAGTACTCCAGGCCAGGAACTGGAACAATCATGTCTAAAACCCAACCGGATGCGGAAACTAATCCGCCGAGCACGACCATGCCAAACCAAAACCAAAACTTTTCACCTGGGTTGAAGAAGTTGGCTGGTACATGCTTGCCGCCGAACATGCCTCCAAATGTTTTGATCCACTCCCAGTCGCCTTTTTCAGGCATATTGCGTTTTACAAATTGGAGGAAAAACGCAATCAAACTGATCGTGAACAATGGGCCAACAAAGTTGTGGATATTCTTGCTGACGAGCAACAAGACACTAAAGGCGCTAGCGCCCAATAGATCAATCGCAAAGTACTTGCCGTACAGAATCAACAAACCAGTAATGGCAAGGGCAATAAAGCTAAATGCCATTGTCCAGTGATTGACTCGCTCAAGGGTGGTGAAGCGCTTGATTTTCTTGCCTGTCATTGGCTCATGCAGCTTGATTTTTCCTTTGAGCACGAAGACCGCCAAAATGCCGCCGGAGGCGAGTGCAAGTAGCCAAGCTCCGTAAACAGTGATAACGCCGTTACGGATCAAACGCCACTGCTGGCCCGATTTCTGAATCAGTACGCCCGCCTGCTTATCAGGAATACTGACGTAATTGACCGCATCACTGTTCACCGTACGCCAAATCGGCGCACTATTTCCAGGTTGGTTTTGTGCGGCTTTGCGTTGCGCTTCAATGGTGGCATCAGGAGCACGGCCCACATCCATGATGTTGGCAGATTGGACCTGTGGCAAGGTAGCGGGCTGGCCAGGGGCTGGTGCTTGCTGAGCTAAGCTTGTGCCAGCAAAAACCGAGCAAAGCAATCCCGTGGCTAAGGCCCATGGACGGAGTGTTGCGCAAATAGATTGATTCATGCGAATTTCCTCAACAGCAATTCTGTTATTTAGTGTTCCGAATAAGGGTAAAAAAGTCCATTACTTGATTTTGCTGTACTCAGATTGTTGTTGATTGCGCTTATTAATTTCTTCTTGCCAACTTTTGGCATCGCCTGGTTTCCAACCTTTAACCATAAAGCCGTTATCTGCTCCCATGTAAGGAGCGATATCGGGCCGTTTGGAATTCAGGGCCAAGGTTCCCGGCTCGCTATTGCAGGCACTTAAAAAGCCAAGAGCTAACAGTGCAGCAGTTACGGTACGAATGGTTCTCATAATTTGCCTCCACTTGGAGCAGCCTTCGCGCCGGCTTTATCTGGCTGTCCGTATGCAGTAGTCCAGCCAAACACATCAGCACCGGCATTTTTGCCTGCGGTTTGACGTTTAACTACACGCGCACGGAAGATGTCGGCAATCACGTCGCCGTCACCGCCAATCAAGGCCTTGGTAGAACACATCTCAGCGCATAAAGGCAACTTACCTTCAGCTAAGCGGTTACGACCATATTTTTCAAATTCAGCGACGCTACCGTTGGCTTCTGGGCCGCCAGAACAGAATGTGCATTTGTCCATCTTGCCCCGCAAACCAAAGGTACCGGTGCTTGGGAATTGTGGCGCGCCAAATGGGCAAGCATAGGAGCAGTAAGCGCAACCGATGCAAGTGTCCTTATCGTGCAACACAACACCTTCGTCGGTGCGGTAGAAGCAATCCACCGGGCAAACTGCCATGCAAGGCGCATCCGCGCAGTGCATACAGGCAACTGAGATGGATTTCTCCGCCCCAATCACACCATCATTGATGGTGACAACCCGGCGGCGATTAACACCCCAAGGTACTTCGTTGTCGTTTTTACAAGCAGTAACGCAGCCGTTGCATTCAATACACCGTTCCGCGTCGCAGATAAATTTCATTCGTGCCATTGTGATCTCCTGACTTTAGCGGTTGGGCTTATGCCACTTTTTCGATCTGACAGATCGTTGTTTTGGTTTCTTGCATCATCGTTACGTTGTCATAACCGTAGGTTGTTGCGGTATTCACAGCCTCACCACGAACAATTGGATGTGCGCCCTTAGGGTAGTACTCCAATAAGTCCTTACCTTCCCACCATCCAGAGAAGTGGAATGGCACAAAGGCAGTATCTGGGCCAACACGCTCAGTGACCATTGCACGTACCTTGATCTTGGCGCCTGTAGGTGATTTGACCCAGACGTAGTCCCAGTTTTTAATGCCGCGTTTTGCCGCTGCTGATGGATTGATCTCAACAAAGTTTTCTTGTTGCAGCTCAGCCAGCCATGGATTCGAACGGGTCTCTTCACCACCGCCCTCATATTCAACTAAACGACCTGAAGTGAGAATAATTGGGAACTTATCCGCCAATTTATCTTCAATATTCTTGTCCTGAAGTGACTTGTAAAGGGTTGGCAAACGCCAGAAAGTTTTACGGTCAGCAGACGCTGGGTACTTCGCCACTAAATCAGGGCGAGTACTGTAAAGCGCCTCACGGTGCTGCGGCACTGGATCTGGGAAGTTCCATACCACCGCCCTCGCCTTCGCATTGCCGAAGGGATGGCAACCGTGGTTTTTCATGGCAACGCGAATAATGCCGCCTGATAAATCGGTCTTCCAGTTTTTACCCTCAGCTGCTTTTTGCTCAGCTTCCGTAAGCTCACTCCACCATCCCAATTTTTTCATCAGCACGTGGTCAAACTCAGGGTAGCCGGTCTTAATGTCAGCGCCTTTCGAGTAAGAACCATCTGCAGCCAGCAAGCTCTTGCCATCTTTTTCTACACCAAAGTTAGCGCGGAAGTTGCCGCCACCGTCCATGACATGCTTACTGGTGTCATACAGATTGGGCGAACCGGGGTGCTTCAGGGCTGCATTACCAAAGCATGGCCATGGCAATCCAAAATAGTCGCCAGTCGTGTCGTAACCCGTAACTGGATCTTTACCGCCACGCGACTTCAGCGTCTTCGGATCAAAGACGCTCATCATCCGCATATGGGCTTTGAGACGCTCTGGTGTTTGTCCTGTGTAACCGATGGTCCAAACAGCACGATTGATTTCGCGGAGGATGGATTCAATTTCGGGCTCTTGCCAATTTTTTCCAGCGTACTTAGCGTCGGTCACCTTGTAGTTAACAGACAGTTCTTTGCCAAAGCCAAGACGATTTGCAAACTCTTGCATGATGACGTGGTCGGGTACCGATTCAAACAATGGATCGATAACTTTTTCACGCCACTGAATCGAGCGATTGGACGCCGTAACCGATCCGGTGGTTTCAAACTGCGTACATGCTGGCAACAAGTACACGGCGCGGTTTTTGTTAACCTCTTCGCCTTTAGCCGCTGGCATCGCAGCCATCGCCGCTGTTGCACTTGGATATGGGTCAACGACAACCAATAAATCCAATTTATTCATGGCGCGCTTCATGTCTAAACCGCGTGTCTGCGAATTTGGCGCATGACCCCAGAAGAACACGCCTTTGACTGCAGTTTCTTGGTCAATCATGTCCGGATTTTCTAGCACAGCATCGATCCAGCGCGAGACAGTTGTACCCGACTTTTCCATCATGTTTGGAGCGTAGCGGCCTTTAATCCACTCGTAATCCACACCCCAGACGGTAGCGTAGTGCTTCCATGATCCGGCAGCCAAGCCATAGTAGCCAGGCAATGAATCCGGATTAGGACCAACGTCAGTAGCACCTTGCACGTTATCGTGACCGCGGAAAATGTTTGCACCGCCGCCGGACTTGCCGATGTTGCCTAATGCCAATTGCAAGATGCAGGATGCACGAACCATGGCGTTACCGATGGTGTGCTGAGTTTGACCCATACACCAGACAATGGTGCTGGGGCGATTCATGGCCATGGTTTGCGCCACTTTGTATACCTGCGCCTCAGGAACGCCGCATGCCTCTTCAACCGCAGCAGGAGTCCACTTTTCCATTACCTCTTTGCGAATGTCATCCATGCCGAATACGCGGTCATTGATGTACTTCTTATCTTCCCAGCCGTTCGCAAATACGTGGTACAGAACGCCAAACAGGAATGGAATATCCGAGCCTGAACGAATGCGAACATATTGATCTGACTTGGCAGCGGTACGGGTATAGCGTGGGTCAACCACGATCAACTTGCAGCCGTTTTCTTTAGCGTGCAGCATGTGCACCATGGAGACAGGATGCGCTTCAGCGGCATTCGAGCCGATGTACAGCGCTGCCTTGGAGTTCATCATGTCGTTGTAGCTATTGGTCATCGCACCATAGCCCCAGGTGTTGGCAACACCAGCAACCGTGGTGGAGTGGCAGATACGCGCCTGGTGGTCGGTATTGTTGGTGCCGAAGAAGGACACCCACTTACGCAGCAAATAGGCTTGCTCGTTATTAAACTTGGACGAGCCAATGAAGTACAAGGAGTCAGGGGTGTACTTGGCGCGAAGATCTTTCATCTTGGCGGTAATTTCGTCGAGGGCCTGGTCCCAGGTAATGCGCTGGTATTTGCCGTCGATCAATTTCATGGGGTAACGCAAACGGTAGTCGCCATGGCCATGCTCACGCAATGCAGCGCCCTTGGCGCACTGGCCGCCCATATTGATGGGGGAATCAAATACCGGGTCTTGACGAACCCAAACGCCATTCTCGACCGTTGCATCGCTGGCGCAGCCAACGGAACAATGGGTACAAACGGTTCGTTTTACTTCAATCTTGCCCTTGCCATCCAGCATTGCTTTGCTTGGGTCGGCTGCGCTTGCTTTTTGCACTAGATTTAGCTGGCTTACTGCAATTCCAGCGCCAACCCCAATTCCGGAGCGCTTCAAGAAGGTTCGGCGATCCATAGTTGGAACTGCCGCCTTAAGACCTCGCGACAAACTCCCAATTAAGTTCGATACCGGTACCGAGCGGGTCGTTGTGTTTACTGGATTTTTACGAATCAGACTCATCTGATGCTCCTGAGGGGTTTTATATTTTTAGAGTAAGGGTCGGTTAAAACTAAATTAAGGTTGTTTCGTAATACTTGCGTACGTGGGCTGTAAGTTGGTAGCCGTCTTTCTTACCTTCTACCGTGCTACCCACCTCTTGAATAATGGCTTTGCCCATGGGTGTTTGCGAAACAACGGCAACCGCACCGACTGTAGCACCAGCACTGATGAAAAATTTTCTGCGTGAAGCAGTTGTGGCTGGACTTGAAAGTGGCTTTGTTTTTGTGCTCATGTGAACTCCAATGGTTGGACGTGTATATGCGACTTTTTCTATTAATCAGTGTAGTACTTTTATGACTTTTGTGAAGCCTGCTCAAGGCATATAGGCTCAGTAGATACCCTTACTAACTGGGCGCAATTCACATCATGTCAAATGCTTGGCCCTCAACCGCCAGAAATTCACGGGTCAATGCAGCAACTGGGCGATATAAATGCGTCTCTGGGTTCGCTTCTATTGCATCGCAAAAATCGTCATACCAAGGCCGAATATGATCGTTGAAAAACACCCGTTGATTGGTCAGGTTAGAAATCTCGACGTCATCGCCTGCAATCAGGTAGCGCATCACTTCGAACAAGGCCGATACGTGATCTTCGGTTTCAGTTACATCCTCAGAAGACTCAAGGCCAAATTCAGCCAAGGCTCGCCTTACTTCGACCAAGGGTTTTTCGTTTAAATGGCCTGCCAAATAAAACGAGCTATTTAAAAAAAGATTGGGTCTACCCACACCCATGAACTCGGATGCATATTCCGCATTCCAATCGCTCGCAGTGCTGTCCCTTGCTGCTGAGATTAAATTGAGCCAAACACCCAATAAGGGCGAGACCTCACTGAGGGACTGCTCTTGGGGGGCTGAGGCAGTAATTAAATCTAAGAATTCCTGCTCGGGTGCTTTTAAGTAAAGCGCAGCTAAGAGACCGTACAAGTCGGCTCTTGCCAAATCCTCCGCTATACCGATATTGCCAACCTCAGTTGGCGCCTGCTCTGTAGCACTTGGCTTGATTGAATCGCTCATAGTTCTTTCTTCATCATATCGACTACTCGGCAATCACTACACATTTTGAGGCGCTCTAAGGCTTCGCCAGAAAAGGCATCGTGCAAAGCCAATTTACCTAGCATTAACTCGACTAACTTGAGGGTGCCAAAGGCTTTACCGCAGCTAATGCAATGAAAGGGCTTGGTTTCGTTCAGCAATACTTTTTCTTTGCGCTGCTCAACAGTTGCTATCCGGGGCTGTAAGGTGATGGCCGATTCTGGGCACGTTTGTACGCATAAGCCGCACTGCACGCACTGCTTCTCAATAAAGGAGAGCTGCGGTGCATCCGGATTATCCAAAATAGCGCCTTCTGGGCAAGCGCCAACGCAGGATATGCACAAGGTACAGGCCGTTGTATTGATTTGAATCGCGCCAAGTGGCGATGAGCTAGGCAGAGGCTTACCTTCTACCGGCAATGGTGCTGGAGCTTGTTTTTGAAAGTGCTCCAAGGTCGCCTCTAAGGTTTCGCGTTTCTGGTTCGAAAACGCAAAAACGGCTGGCTTGCCAATAGCCTGGAGAGCACCGCGCTGACGCAAGCGTCCCATGGCACTCGATACGCCAGGTAAATCATCTTTATTCGCCATCGCAACCAGCTGTACGCGCGCACCCGGAAACTGATACGCCGCCAACATCGCATTCGCTAAGTCGGCCTGCTCTTCTAGAGCCGCGCGGTAAGAAGGGTCCTCATCGCCGCTAAGCAATAACACGACCTCGCCAAATCCGTATGCCAGGGAGCCCAACCAGAGATCAAGCCCCGTCGATGCAATGTGCTCAATGCCCATGGGAACAACGAAAGCAGGAAGTCCCTCAACCCGTTTTGGATTTAAGTGAGCCGCCCTACCCAGTCGATCCAAGACCTCGGCGCCCGCCTCTAAGCTATGCAATAAGAGTGTAGGTGCCAGCTGGGGCGATTTGGATTTACTGTTTGCATCACTGTATGCCGTGATCAGGGCTTTTAATTGTTTACCTTGATGCGATACGCTGGGGTAGTTGTAACGCATTGCACCCGATGGGCAAACCGTAGCGCAGGCGCCGCAGCCCATGCATAAGTTGGGATTAACCTCAACTTGACCTTGACCATTTTTAAATAGAGACCCAATCGCACCGGTAGAGCAAACATCAATGCAGGCACTGCATCCCACTTTGCCATTGCGACCGTGCGCGCAAATTTTCTCGTTATAGGCGAAGTACTTTGGCTTCTCAAACTCACCGACCATAGTGATGAGTTGGCTAGCAATTAAGGATTGCGCAAAGGGATCTGCGCCAGGGGCAAAGTAGCCTTGCGGTGTTTGACTCATACGCATTTGCGCATCGGGGCGCAAATCTAAAATCAAATCGCACTCGACACTTCGATTAACTTCAACTCGATCAAAATTAATTGCACCGATGCCCGCGCACGCAGTGATACAAGCACGATGCGATTTGCATCGATCCATATCAATCTGAAACGAATCGTCAATCGCATTTTCTGGGCAAGCGGTAACGCAAGCACCACACCGGGTACACATCTCTGGATCGATTGGGTTTTTTAAGTCCCAATCGACGGTGAAGTTACCGAGGTAGCCCTCCACCTTGCTAACCTGGCCACTGTAAATCGGATACTCCCGCGTACTGGGCAGCGCGCCTGACTCCGTGCACAGTACCGATACGTTTAATTGGGTATGTAGTTTTTCAGCCCATAGTAAGGCCTCGGCACCAGGTCCAATAATGATCAAACGACCATGGCTTTGATAGTCCACTACCGGAACCGGGTCAGCTTCTGGCACATCCGCGAGCGCTAATAATGCGGCGATCTTAGGAGTGGATTTTTCGGCTTCTTGAGTCCAGCCGGCAAGCTCTCGAATATTAACAAAACGCAATGGCGCAACCAGAGGCTTTTCGGATTGCATCGCCAACTCTGAAAACAAACCACGCTCTTGTGTGCATGCCACCAAAATCGACTCCGACCCATCCAGCGCCTTTAAAAATGAACCCACCTCCTGGCGACACAAGGCGGTATGCACAGGAGTGCCTAAGGCTTTTGCATCCAGTGGCATGGTGCGATTGCAATCGCAAATGAGCTTTTGGGTCATTATTTTATTTTCTGTTCAGGCACTATATTTAGGGATGCTACCGTTTGATCAAGATCTGAATTGGGGACATCAACCTTGATCTCATCTTGAGGGATTGTGACATTACCCGCAGAAGCATCGGGGATTTCAGCGAGATCGGGCTCTGCTGCTGCAGCTGATGCAGATGGCTCTGGCTCAAGGGCTTTTTCCTCTTTTTCCTCTTTCGACTCCGCGAGAACCTTAGAGCCTGGCCCATCTTCAAACTTTCTAAATAAACCGAGGGATTCGGACTGCACCATGCGTTTGAGCATCTCCATCGGGATCGGGTCCGGAATGGAGTAATCGTCTATGTAAATGTCCAACCGATCCATGATGTTGAAATGGGGATCGGAAAACAATTTTTTCATCGCTGCTTGTTGCACTGCTGGATCGACATTGGGCTTCATGAAGGCTGAAAAGTCCGGCGCAAAACGGTCGATCGATTCAGCATCTTCGAGGGTGGGCGGCAGGATCTCTTCTTCTGCTGGGGCGGATGTACTCTCAATGGTCTGCTTATCATGCGGGACAGCATTTGGTGCTGTCTTCGGCTTTAACTCCGGCGCGGAACCATCGAGCCCTTCGGGCTCTAGACCTGCTTTGCGACGCGACCAGCGGCCAAGGAATCCGTCAGCCATTAATCTTCTGCCGAGCGCTGTGCGCCCTTAAACGATTCAGGTCGTTGCCGTTTTTTTGGCTCAGGCCGGTAATGCGCGCCCACAAAATCGTGCAGCCACTGCCAGTGTGCTTTGTCGAGCACAACCGTGGCTACCGATTCACCGCCATCTATTAATCGCGCAGCTTCGTTGTAACTCAAGCAAATGCGATGCGGGATAGCCAGAGTGGATTCAGCCTCACAATGGGACAAACTATCGGGCTCCAAAAAGCGCTGATAGTCTTCTTCCAGTCGCCACATGACAAACCAGCAAGGTTCGGCTGCTGTGGCATTTAAAAAGTATCCCTCAGCTTCATCCGGAAACAGATCTAAGCTAAAGCCGCGAAATAGCCAGGTCTCCCCTTCCGCATCCCGCTCAATAAAACGACCCAATGGATTGCTTGTTGTAATCGCTACGCCATCCTCCTCAAACTGTCCTGAATCCGCAAAAACCTCAACTGGCATCCACCGATGGGAGACCCATGGGTTATCGATGGCTTGCTTTCGCATCACTACAGCAAAGCGCATGGTCTTGGCTGAGCCTTTAAGAAGAGCGGTTGAAATGGGTTTGCATTTAGGGATCGGGGTTTACGTATTTTGAACCACGATGTTCGGAAACTTACTGCTCATATCTTTACTCAGATTGGCAACTCGAATCGCTACTTGACGTGCAATGTTTTTATATACTGCACTAATAGCGCCATCCGGGTCAGCAATCACAGTAGGTCTGCCCGAATCAGCCTGTTCACGAATCGATAAATTGAGAGGCAATGATCCTAAGAAATCCACGCCATAATCGGTGCACATTTTTTGACCGCCACCCTGACCAAAGACATGCTCTTCATGGCCACAGCTCGGGCAGATGTAGGTTGACATGTTTTCAATGATGCCAATAATCGGCACGCCAACTTTTTCAAACATCTTTAAGCCCTTGCGCGCATCCAGCAAAGCAATGTCTTGGGGCGTTGTCACAATCACCGCGCCAGTAACGGGCACTTTTTGAGACAAGGTCAACTGAATATCGCCAGTGCCCGGTGGCATATCGACAATCAGGTAATCCAAATCGCGCCAGCGTGTCTGCTTGAGCAATTGTTCCAAGGCCGATGTCACCATCGGGCCGCGCCATACCATCGGATTATCGGCATCAATTAAAAACCCGATCGAGCTAGCTTGTAAGCCATGGCCTTCCATGGGCTCAATGGTGTTTTCTTGCAATGATTCGGGCCTGCCGGTAATACCGAGCATCATCGGTTGGCTGGGACCATAAATGTCCGCATCCAAAATACCAACCTCAGCACCTTCTGCAGCGAGTGCAAGGGCGAGATTCACTGCGGTAGTGGATTTACCAACACCGCCCTTACCGCTTGCTACTGCAATAATATTTTTTACATTCGGCATCAGCTTAACGCCACGCTGAACCGCGTGCGCCACGATGCTGCTCGTCACATTCACGCTGACGTTTTTTACATCAGGCAATTTCCGAATGGCGTTCACAACCAAAGTTCGGATTAAATCGATTTGGCTTTTTGCAGGGTAGCCCAAGACCACATCCAATGAAACTGCACCATCATCAACCTTGATGTTCTTAGCTGCTTTTGCAGTCATGAGGTCAATTTGGGTATTTGGGTCTAAAACGGTTTTTAAGGTCTGCTGTACAGACTCAATACTGACTGCCAATGTCATCTCCCTTACTTTTCTAATTTACGTAACTTTTAGTATTGTATTGAGCCCTGAGAATACAAGGTAACGCGCCTCAAACAGAGCTTAGGTTAATCCCAAGAGGGATTTTTTGCTGAAATGCGCCCTGATTACGCCATGGTTAGGCAATAAGGAGCTAATTCACGACCGGAAAGCCTGCATCCGTGACAATGGCAATCAGGGCTTCCCGGCTCAGCTTGGAGTCAATTTCCACTTTCTGGGAATCCAAGTCCACCTGAACCGTCGCACTAGCATCCTGCATTTGAATTGCCCTGGTAACGGCTTTCGTGCAGCCGCCGCAGGTCATGCCCGTAACAAATAGGGTTTGCATTTTATTTCCCTCCACTAAATTCAATCTTGCAGTAGATTATCCCTAGTATGAACTTAAGTTCGAAAGACGCCACGCGCTTTATCTCGATTGATATTGAGGGTATGACCTGTGCCTCCTGCGTCAGCCGCGTTGAAAAGGCCCTGGCCAATGCGCCAGGCATAGAGGCAGCCACCGTCAATTTAGCGACCGAACAGGCGCGCATTCGCCTCAAGGAAGCAGTTCCTGGAGTGGTGGAGCAGATCATCGAGATCATTCACAAAGCGGGTTATGGCGCCAAACAAAGTGCGGCGCCTGGGCAACTGAAGCAAACAAAGCAATCGGCATTTTGGTCGGCCGATGGCTTGGGCCCTGTGATACTCAGCTTTGCTTTATCCGCCCCCCTTGTTCTCCCCATGGTACTCATGCCATTTGGGGTCCACTGGATGCCAAGTAGCCTATGGCAGCTTTTGCTCGCCAGCCCGGTGCAGTTTGTATTCGGTTGGCGATTTTATAGATCTGGATTCAAGGCGCTGATATCCGGCGCTGGCAACATGGATTTACTGGTCGCATTGGGAACAAGTGCAGCTTACGGACTCAGCGTCTATCAGTTGGTATGGGGCGACCCCCATGCTCTTTATTTTGAAGGGGCAGCAGTCATTATCAGTATGGTGCTCTTGGGTAAGTGGCTTGAGGCGCGAGCCAAGCAAAAAACCGGTGAGGCTATTCGTGCACTGCACGCCTTATGGCCACAACATGCAAGGGTATTGAAGACAAGTGACCTTAGCCTGATCAGCGGCAATCCAGCCCTCATCAACCGGCACGCTGAAGTACCACTCGAACACGTATTAGTAAATGATCTGGTCATGGTTTTGCCCGGTGAACGCGTACCTGCCGATGGCTTCATCGTGATTGGCAACAGCCATCTGGATGAATCGCTACTCACAGGAGAGAGTCAATCTGTAAAACGGGGGCTTGGCGATGCCGTCATTGGCGGCTCACTCAATGGTGATGGTCAGCTGGTCTTTCGAGTGAGTGCGACTAGTACCGATAGCATGCTGGCAAACATCATTGATTTAGTTGAGACTGCACAAACGCAAAAGGCGCCAATTCAGCGCTTAGTAGATCGGGTCAGCGCAATCTTTGTGCCCGCAGTGATTGGTATCGCAATCGCTACCGGCCTGATTACTGGGCTCCTGATCGGCGACATTAGCGAAGCCATCTTAAGGGCGGTATCGGTCATGGTGATTGCGTGTCCATGTGCATTGGGCTTAGCTACTCCGGCGGCCATCATGGCAGGTACCGGGGTTGCTGCACGCGCTGGCATCTTGATTAAAGATCCGCAGGTATTGGAGTTGGCCCATCGCATTCAACTCGTCGCATTTGATAAAACCGGCACCCTCACCGAAGGCAAACCTACCCTACTCTCAATCGACCCAAGCCTCGGTTTGACGCAGGAGACGGTGCTTGCTTTGGCGGCGGGACTGCAAATGGGTAGCGAACATCCGCTCGCAAAAGCAGTTCTCGAAAACGCGAAGCTACGCGGCGTCACTCCTGTTGTCTGCGCCCAAATGCTGGCCATTCCCGGAGTGGGGATTGAAGGCAGGCCGCTGACTGGTGAATGGCAAGGCCAATTACTGCGACTGCAAAGTCTTGCCTCACTCGAAGACCATCCGCAATACAGTGACCTAATCCTCAAAGCAACTCCCCTATTTTTAGCCGGGCAGACTGTCTCGGCTTTAACCGCAACTCCCACAGACACTCAGTCACCAACACCGCTGACCATCTTCGCCTTTGGTGATGCGCTGAAAGACAATGCAGCTGCAGCAGTGCAGCAGTTACACAATATGGGGATACAGACGGTGATGCTATCCGGCGACAATCATGCTGCCGCGGACCACGTCGGTCAGCGCATTGGTATTGGTGCGGTGTATGCTCAAATCATTCCCGCAGACAAGGCGGATTGGATTGAACGCTTAAAGCGTAATGCGGCGGGTGAGCGGCAATGGGTTGCCATGGTGGGCGATGGCATTAATGACGCGCCCGCACTTGCGATGGCGGATGTCGGTATGGCCATGGCCACTGGAACCGATGTGGCCATGCAAGCCGCTGGCATCACATTAATGCAAGGGAACCCTACCTTGGTGGCTGCTGCAATTGATGTATCGAAGCGCACTTGGAACAAGATTCGTCAAAACTTGTTTTGGGCCTTTGCCTTTAATGTGGTTGGCATTCCTTTAGCGGCACTGGGTTACTTAACGCCCGCGGTTGCTGGAAGCGCGATGGCTTTATCGAGTCTGTTTGTGCTGAGCAATGCGCTGCTACTGGGACTGTGGAAGCCTAAATAACGTATTTCTTTTGCGCTATTTTTGTATTACTTTTGTTTGAGCGCTTTGCGTACCAACTCAATATCACCATACAGCGCACTCACCTGCGACTTCGTATTGTCGGTGTCGGTGAGGAGCGCGACACCAATCACATCCCCTGGCTCTTCACCAAAGGCGGTGCGGTAGTCTGCACTTAAGTCGCGCGCATGCTTGCGCCACTGCCCGGTATGTTGCCAGCCCGAGTCCACTGCAATCATTTTGATGCGGGTAGTGAAGGTGTTCTCCACCACACTATCCAGCGGACTGTTGCCGGCCCAGATGTACATGAGGGTGGCGTATGGCATCTCCCGACCACTAAGCATTCCAGCAACCTCAAATGTGAGCTGCTCTTTTAAGGGTAGCTTGGATTTATTGCCATCAAACGCAACCAATATGCGCAGGGGGGCATCATCGGTATAGCGAATGGCATTGTCTGCCTTCGGGATTTTGCCAACCGCTTTCCACTCCCACTCTAGCCATAAATCAGTAGCAGGTTGTGGTTGTAACTTCACGGCCAAACCGGATGCTGATCTTTTAGAGTTCGCACTCAATACGGTTTTACCTTGGTAGTTTTCAAGGCGATAGGCCGTATTCTTTTTGTAAGGCGCTAGGCGATAAAAACTCCAACCGCTAGGTAAGACTGACTTGGCAGGCTGCTCAGAAAATTTAGGCAGCATCTCCTGCGCCGGTATTTCTGCAGTCGGCGGCGAGCTGACCTCGCTAGCCTCATCAGACAAACCAGCGCATGCTGATAAAGCGAGTGCCAAACTCAGCGTAATACCAACGCGGCGAAGCGCATGCAGCTTAAATTGGTCGACTGGATGGATCATTTAGCGTAGGAAATGGGTCAGGATAAATACAGATGCTTTATCGTAATGCTTTCACAGGCATATTTCATGAATAAAAATCTCTGGTTGCTGACGTTTGCGCAAGGCATGTATTTGACGAACAACGTCACCTTTATTGCAATCAATGGCTTAGTGGGTTTTATGCTTGCTCCGCTGCCGTGGTTAGCAACCCTTCCAGTCATGGGTTATGTAATCGGTAGCGCACTGTCAACCACCCTAGTGGCCCGAACCCAAAAACAATGGGGGCGCAAGCGCTCCTTCCAAATTGGATTGGCGGTTGCCGGCTTCTCAGCACTTCTTTGCGCCTTCGCCGTGCTTGAACGTAATTTCTGGTTACTAAATGCTGCTACTGTGATTGCGGGTTTTTACAATGCCAACGCCCTCTTGTATCGCTTTACCGCTGCCGAGATTGCCGGACCGACATCAAAAGAAAAGGCAGTCTCATGGGTTTTGGCTGGCGGCGTGATTGGCGCTGTTCTCGGCCCCAATTTAGCGAACCAAACCCGTGACTGGCTAAGCGTGCCCTTTGCAGGCGCTTACATTGCCTTAGTTGCTGTTGCCGTCTTTGCCTTTGTTGCCATCAGCCTGATTCGATTTCAGGAACGAGCCGCTAGCGAAACCAAAGAAACTGGCAGGCCCCTCTCCGAGATCATGCGTCAACCCCTGTTTATTGTGTGCGCTATCTCTGCATCCCTCTCCTATGGCGTCATGAACCTCCTCATGGCAGCAACCCCTTTAGCGATGGAAATGTGCAAGCTGCCGTTTGATAAAACGGTATTAGTGCTCGAGTGGCACGTGATAGGTATGTTTGCGCCCGGCTTTTTTACCGGGAACTTGATTCGTCGCTGGGGTGTGTTGTGGGTCATGCGCATTGGCGTTCTGCTGTATATCGCTTGCATCGCTATTGCTTTGTCCGGGGTCACCTTTACCCATTTTTTAATCGCACTCTTTTTACTGGGTGTGGGTTGGAATTTCTTATTCACCAGCAGCACTACCTTAGCCCTAGAAGCCTACCGACCAGAAGAGCGGGATAAAGCCCAAGGCGCGATTAATTTCTTTGTCTTTTTGACTACCGCCCTTTCGGCCCTCAGCTCCGGTATTTTGATCACAACCCAGGGATGGGCGTTGCTGAATTGGGGCTCCATTGCCCCCTTGGCCTGCATCATATTGGCCTTGATTTGGCTTGGCGCAAAAGGCAATGTTGGCCTCCATAAGCAGTCTAAAATTAGCTGATTCATTTCAGCAACTTAATTAGGCACCCTTACGATGAAGATTGGCTTTATTGGCACCGGCATTATGGGTAAAAGTATGGCAGGCCATTTAATGGCTGCTGGGCATACCTTATCCATTTACAACCGCACCCGTAGCAAAGCAGAAGACTTGCTGGCTCGCGGGGCGCACTGGTTTGATAGTCCTGCTGCGCTTGCGAAAGCATCGGAAGTCATCATTACGATCATCGGCTACCCTAAGGACGTTGAAGCGATGTACTTAGGGGAGTCAGGCATTTTGCAGCACGCGCCCAAAGGATGCATCACGATTGACATGACCACGTCGAGCCCAGAACTAGCGAAACAGATTGCGAATATAGGATCAGAGCGCGGCATTGCTTGCCTCGATGCGCCCGTATCGGGCGGCGACATCGGCGCCCGTGATGCCAAGCTATCCATCATGGTGGGCGGCGATCAACAGGCGTTTGATGCGGCGCTCCCCCTCTTGCAGTTGATGGGAAAAAATATTGCCCTCTTGGGGCCGGCTGGCGCAGGTCAACACGCGAAGTTATGCAATCAAATTGTGATTGCCTCAAGCATCATGGGTGTATGCGAAGGTTTGATGTACGCCAAAACTGCGGGTCTGGATCCCCTTGCCGTATTAGAGGTGATTGGTGGCGGCGCTGCCGGTGGCGTACAACTCAATGTGCAAGGCCCTCGCATGATCAAGGGGGATTTTGCGCCTGGCTTTATGTTGGAGCATTTCGTCAAAGACATTGGCTTAGCTATTGCTGAGGCAGATCGCATGGGCCTCGTGCTACCCGGACTAACCCAAGCCAAGAAACTCTATGACATCCTAATGCAACAGGGGCATGGTCGTACTGGCTATCACGCGCTGTTTGAACTTTATTTGCGCAAAGAAGTGCCGTAATTTGGCTTCTGTAGTGAGCTCCTACTGGAAGTCCTGTTCGTATACAGGCAAGGCTGGTATTTGCCTCGCAATCGCTGCGCTAGTTCATTTGGGGCTGGGCTTTTCATTTGAGCTCTCGGTGGATGAAGCTCATTACCTGCTCTATGCCAAGCATATGGCCTTGAGCTACTTTGATCATCCACCTCTGGTTGGCTGGATTCAGTGGCCATTGGTATCCCTTGATGCCAGCACCGGCGTCCTAAGACTCGTTCCAGAGCTACTTTGGCTGATCTCGTGTGCCTTGGTTTATATGGTCACCTCTGAATTGCAGCGTTTCTTGCAAGCTAAGGCATCGATCGCCACTCCAACATTGCCTCCCATCGGCTCGTCTAGCTTTGCTGCTGTACTACTGGTGATTGCAGCGCCACTACCGCATGTCTTATCAGTAGGCCTATTGCCTGATTCGATTTTGACGCCACTCAGTCTGGGGCTCTTATGGATGGCTTTACGCTGGATGCAGATAGGCCGCAACTTTACCTTGCGCGACTGGCTGATCACCGGAGCATTGCTGGGCCTTGCAGGTCTGAGCAAGTACACCGCCGCCTTCACTGCGTTTGCTTTGCTCCTCGTTCTGCTCTGTCCGCCACGCAAGCATTGGATCAATCAGGCTGGTTTTTACCTCGCCTTATTGCTAGCACTGCTAATGATCTCGCCCGTGCTCTACTGGAACTGGGCAAACGATTGGATTTCATTTAAGTACCAGCTGGCTCATGGCAGCGGAGGTGAATGGTTGTTTCGTCGCTTTGCAGGCTTTATTGGCTTGCAATTATTGGTGTTTGGATTCCTCTTTGCTGTGGGCATAATTTTCTTTTTGAAGCGCTACTGGGCTAAATCGCCAGCAGCCCTAGTTTGTCTACTCGGTTTTTTTTGGATCCCGTTTGGAATCTTTGCATGGCTCTCAGGTGGTGGTGGCTTGCCGCACTGGACTACACCAGCCTGGTTTTGCTTGGCGCCATTTGCGGGGATCGGCATTGCCAGCGCATGGGCCAACCAGCAGCGCCGACTCATTCGATTTATTTTTGTCCTTCAAATCGCGCTGTGCTTGATTGGCTTCGGGTTTGTTTTATCCGGCGGCATTGTCGGTAGCAACCCAAGAAGCAATCCCATTGCCGATTTATACGGCTGGGATCAGGCAGGCAAAACCGCACTGGCTCTAAGTAAAACTCACTCGGTTACTGGCATTGCAGTTCAAAACTGGACCCTGGGTAGCCGCATCGCCTGGTATGCAAGACCATCCCCTGTCTTTATCTTGGATCAACGCCAAGACCAGTTTGACTTGTGGTTCGGCAGTCTAAAACCCGGCTCCGACGCCATTACAGTCAACTGGTCTGCAATGCCGTACCCCCTGCCAGTAAAAGGCACTCAAGCCCATTTGCAAGCGGCTTTTGCCCAATGCCAAGCCTTGGAGCGGGTTGAAGTCAGGCATCTTGGACGCGTTCTGTCCCATTTTGACTTTAGTCTGTGCAAAAACTGGATGGCAAAAGATCCGAACTAAGCGCTCGCCTGCTTTATCCTTACGGCTATGAGCGCAAAATCGGCCCCAGCAAGCACGTCCCCGCGCTGGAAGTACCTTCTAAAACGCAGCTGGCCAACCATACGGGTTGTGCTGTCAATTGCCCTGTTATGGAAAGCAACCAGCGGAATTGATTGGGCAGCCTTATTTGCATCTGATTTACAAATAGAACCCCTGTGGTTTGTGGCGGCTTTTTTCTGCTTGAGTGGTGCATTTTTATGCGGTGGCCTACGCTGGGGTTTGCTCATGCGCAGCGTGGGCTTTCAAGGCAGCATTGCGGGTTACATTTCCCTGTATTTTGCAGGCGGCCTGATTAATCAAGGTCTTCCAAGCACCTTAGGCGGCGACAGTTACCGTGCGATCACCGGCAGCCACCTAAAGCCCAGCGGGAAATTAGCGAGCAGCGCATCTGAAGAGAAAAAACTCGACACCGAGCTGCATCAGGAAGTAAGCCTCGAGCAAGTCGATCCTACCTTGCGACTGGGATTTGTAATGACCTTCGTTGATCGCTTACTTGGACTTGCAGGAAACAATTTACTCGGCGGTATTGGTCTCATATTGGGCGGGGCTACCTTGGCCGCATGGGGCAATCAGCTAGGCTATGCCGTCATGGCAGTCATGGCCGCATCGTTTTTGATTGCGGCGATTGGATTGGCGTGGGGACCAACACGCGTGCTACTGCAAAAACTACTGGATCGTTTTCGGATGAGCAGTGCATTGCCTGGAGTGCGAATGGCTTTTGCCTGGCCGATGAACATTGCGCAAGCAATATTTGGCATGGGCATTCATTTTCTAACTATTTTTGCCTTGGGTTTTTGTTTAAAAGCTTATGGCGCCGAAGTGCCGATTGAGGCACTCATGATTGGCTTGCCTGCCCTGAGCCTATTACTGATGTTGCCGATTAGTATTTCGGGCTGGGGTCTGCGGGAGGCAACCTTGGTATCGGTTCTGGCCTTGTGGGGCATCAACCCTTCACTGACCGTATTGGGCTCCATTAGCTATGGCGCCATGACCCTTTTCTGCGTTTTGCCTGGTGCTTATGCCCTTCTCAAGCGAAAATAGCCATGCACCCACTTTTTAACGCGAAGATAAGTTATTTATGAGCATTAGTGTCAATACCATGCGAGCCATCGACCATTGGGTCGGTGTACCACTTTGCGCGCTGATGAGCCCAGTAGTAGCACTCATTGATTTCGTGAAGGGAATTTTTACTGCCAACTCCAAAGCGCCAAAAAAACTCCTCTTTATTGAACTCTCCGAAATGGGCAGCGCAATCTTGGTGGACCCCGCCATGCGCAATGCGCAAGCGCGCGGCGCAGAACTTTTTTTCTTAATCTTCAAGAGTAATCAGGCCAGCCTTACTTTGCTGAACACGGTCAAACCTGAAAATATTTTCACGATTGATGCCTCCAGCCTCAGAACACTGCTTGTCGATACCATCGCTTTTTTAATCAAGGCGCGCATGCGTGGCATCGATACCGTAATCGACTTGGAACTGTTCTCACGTTTTACTGCATTGCTAACTGGCCTATGTGGCGCTCGCAGACGTGTGGGTTATCACATCTTCCATGGTGAGGGATTGTGGCGTGGCACGATGCTGACACGCAAAGTGCATTACAACCCACACATCCACATTACCAAGAATTTCTTTTCCTTAATACATGCGGCCTTTGCCACTGAAATCGAAATCCCATTTAGCAAAATTCAGATTCGCGATGACGAAATTCAGCTGGCGCAGGCCGTCATTGATCCGGCCGTGCGTAATGCGGTATTGGAGCGCATTGAGTCTTTGGCCCGCAATGCCGATGTACCTTATCGTCATGGCCAACAGCGCCTCATTTTGATCAATCCCAATGCCAGCGATCTATTGCCGCAGCGGCGGTGGTCACAGCAGCGCTTTTCGGAGCTGATACGCGCAGCACACGCCCGCTGGCCGGCTGATTTGATCTTGATTACCGGATCTCCAGCTGAATTTGATTATGTGGAGAAGGTGCGCCGTGTTGCCGAAGTAAAAGCGGCGATCAATTTCGCTGGGCAGGTTAAGTTTGGTGAACTGCCTGCGCTCTACAGTCTGTCGGATGTAATGGTCACAAACGATTCTGGACCAGGTCACTTTTCTGCAGTAACTCCGTTGCGTACGGTTGTATTGTTTGGACCTGAAACGCCAGCACTGTATGGCTCCATTGGTAATTCGATTGCAATTACGGCTAACTTGGCGTGCTCACCCTGCGTCAGTGCTGCCAATCACCGTAAAACACCGTGCCAAAATAATGTCTGCATGCAGGCCATTACGGTGGCCGATGTTCTTGCTAAGGTAGAAGTCCAGTTGGACGCTGCCGATCGCGCACGCTAAGTCAATCATGGGCGCCCGCTTCTCTTGGGTTGCTTGGTGCATTCCCCTGGTTCCCATCGGAATCGGTGCTGCGCTCTACTTTACGGAATCACAACAAAGTACATTCCTTGCGATTAATGCGGTAACCCGCTTGGCTCCGGATTGGATTTGGACCTGGATTACATTTTTAGGCAATGGTTGGGGTGTCTTTGCACTTTCATTCCCCTTATTAATCCTTGCTCCACGTGCGCTCAGCGCGGGAATCTTTGCAGGTGGCGTTGCCGCCATCATCAGCGCAGTACTTAAGAATGGATTTAGCCTGCCACGCCCTGCTGGGATTTTGCAAGAGCATGAGTTTTACCGGATTGGCGAGGCGGTGTTTCATAAGGCGATGCCATCAGGCCATACCCTCACCGCATTTGCGGTTGCTAGCGCCTACTTTTTTATCGTTCCTGCCGAAAAACGCAAACCCTTTATATTGCTTTTCATTGCAGCAAGTGCTGTTGGGCTTTCGCGCAATGCCATAGGAGCCCACTGGCTAACCGATGTACTGGTTGGTGCGGGACTCGGCATCTGGTGCGGCTTGATTGGCGCTAAGTTGGCATGCTTATTACCAAACAAACAGCTATCGCCCCGCAGTCCATGGCTAAGGCTGATCGCCATCGGCGGCCTTGCCTCGCTTTACGTCTTGCTAAATCAAACTTTAGATCACCCATTCAATTTGCCATTGCAATATGCGTGCATTGCGCTTGTATTACTCACGCTTGCCGTCTTTTTGCAGCAGCAGTCCCGCAGGCGTATCTAAGGCATGTTTAGTTATCGGCACGCCTTTCATGCGGGCAGTCACGCGGACATTCTGAAGCATCTAATTGCGATTCAATTGCTCCGTTACTTGCAAGAAAAGCCGGGGGCACTGTCGATTGTGGATACCCACGCTGGCGCGGGCCTATACAACCTACAGGATGGCTTTGCTGCCATTAGCCAAGAATCGGCTGGCGGTATTGTTCGCCTTAAAGACTATCTGGCAAGTACTGGCGCGGATGTGCCAACCAGCATCACTGACTACTTGGCCTGCGTTGCCATCGAGAATGCCGCAGAAAGTGCTGCACTCTACCCAGGCTCTCCTTTTATCTTGGCCCGTTTATTGCGCCCACAGGATCGCCTGCGTTTATTTGAACTACATCCCAATGAAATTGATATTTTGCGTAGCAATATCAATCAACTCAATCGCGCAAAGCAAGTGGATGTCTATTCTGCCGATGGTTTTAGTCGACTCAAAGGATTATTGCCCCCGCCGAGCCGGCGTGGGCTTGTCTTAATTGATCCGTCCTATGAGGACAAAAATGATTATCGCAATCTGGAGTTGTGCCTAGAGGAAGCCCTTGGCCGTTTTGCGACCGGCTGTTATGCCATCTGGTATCCCGTGATTGCGCGGCGCGAATCGATTGCACTACCGGATCGACTGAAGGCCATTGCGAAAGCCCATCAACGCAGTTGGCTTCGTACTGAGTTACGGGTTGAAAACGCCCCCGGTGAGCGGCGCTTGCAGGCCAGTGGCATGTTTGTGTTTAATCCACCCTGGACTCTGCGCGATCATCTCAAAGACGCATTACCTATTCTGAAAAACGCCTTGGGATTGGATTCTGGGGCTAGTTACACCTTGCAATCCGGCGAGGCTTAAAGGCATTCCTTAGAAGCTACCTAGAGTAGATTACCAATCGGCTTGCAAGGAATAGCCGGCATCGTTTGCTTCGATTTCAACAATAGCGCCCACAGGTAATGTCAATTTATTTGGCTGGTGTCCGAATGGTAGATCCGTCAACATTGGAATTGAACCGGGCAAACGGCTGCGGATTAGCTCAAACGCCACTTGCAAACTGTAGCCACGATCGTTGTCATACAAGCGGTAAGCTGAAAATCCACCCATTACGATTGCGCTTTGCTTTGCTAAGATTCCAGCGTCGAGCAGTTGCATGAGCATGCGCTCAATCCGGTAAGGGTGTTCATTCACATCCTCCAGAAAAAGAATGCCATTCTGATATTGTTGCTCGGCAGGAAAGTAAGGCGTGCCAATCAAACTCGTAAGAACCGTTAGGTTGCCACCCCAGAGCATGCCAGTACTGTTTTTTGTTTTGCTTCCTAAGCCGCTGAGCTGCTGACTTGTATTGACTTGCGCACTCAGGCTGCGCTTCTGAACTGCACGTTGAAAGTGGGTCCACATGAATGGATCAGGCGCTACAACCTGGTTCTCGTCAATCCGACCAAAATCGTAATTGAGCATGGGCCCAGCCAAGCTAATGCTGCCGGTTTTTGCAAGCAAACCTAGGTGAAATGCCGTGAAATCACTGTGCCCGCAAATCTGCAGGCCAGCCTTTACTGCCTTGTGAATTGCCTGCCACTCAATACTCCCGAGCAGGCGATGCAATCCATAGCCGCCGCGCATCGCCATCACCGTTGTGCTTGCAGGCAATGCAGAAAGACTATTTAGTTCAGTTACTCGCTCTGCATCGCTACCTGAAAAACGCTGGTGGACGCGCTCTGTGCACTCCGTATTCAGCACAGATACACCCTGCCCGATTAACCAGGAAATGCCAGCCTGTGGACTACGCGCATCCAAACTAGCGCCCGATGGGGCAATTAACTGCACTTGCATTAACGGCGCTCCTTAAAAAAGCGTTTTAAAACGTGGCCGCATTCTTCTGCTAACACACCGCCCTCAGCTTGGGTTTGGTGATTAATTTGCTGGTTGGCAAATAAATTCAGAGCACTTCCGGCAGCACCTGTTTTCGGATCCGGCGCGCCATAAACCACCCGCTCTACCCGCGCATGTAGCATCGCTCCTGCACACATGGCGCAGGGCTCTAGAGTGACATACAGCGTCGTTCCAGGCAAGCGGTAATTGCCTTCACTCTGCCCTGCGGCACGCAACACCAGCATCTCAGCATGGGCGCTGGGGTCATGTAAACCGATTGGTTGATTAAAGGCTTTTGCTAAGACTTGGCCATTGCGCACTATTACAGCGCCGACCGGCACTTCACCAGCTAAAGCAGCACAGTTAGCCTGCTCTATGGCTAGCGCCATAAATTGCTGATCGATATCGGCCTGCATTGTCTAGTTTTGGCTTATGTCAGCCCAGCAATTGGGGGTTTCATACAAACGAATGGAGGCTAAGCGCAACCGTCCTTGAAACGCCTCGGCAAAAATAGGTTCCAAAATCGCAAAGGCAGTTTGCGCGAGGTTTTCGACTGTGGGCACCCGATCCAATATCACTGTCTTGTGATTCGGCATGCTGGCTAAAAATGCGACTACTGCCTGATCTTCTTTGGCGACTAAAAAAGCGTGATCCCATAAGCTGACCAGATGTTCATTTGCCAGGCGCTTGATGTCTCCAAAGTCAAGCACCATGCCATCGTCTGCCTTGCCAGGGGTCTCAAGCACATCGCCCGATACGGTTAACTCAATCGCATAGCGATGCCCATGCAGATGACGGCATTGGCCATCGTGGTGAGGAATGCGATGTCCTGCATCAAACTCAAGCCGACGGGTGATGGTAATGGCTGGGGTGGGGATGCTCATCGAATTCCGATCCATTTATGGGTTTGTAAGCTCAGCCGCCAGAGCGGCCTGTTTTGGCAAATACGCACTGCTAATGCCGTGTTTTCTGAACGCAGCAGCCCATCCATGGGCTGAATGTAGCGATGTCGGTAGTCCATTCGCTCAAACCGCGTCAGCAGTTGTTCCAATCCATCATGGCCTACTTGCGGAACTACTAACTTCATTTCATCTGCCTGCAAGACCACTAGCTCAGAACCCGCTTTTGGACTCACGCAAACCCAATCCACTCCTTTGGGTACAGGCAGCGTGCCATTGGTCTCAATCGCAATTTCAAAATGCAATGCATGCAGTGCGCTGATTAAATCTGCATCGAGTTGCAATAAAGGTTCACCGCCAGTAAACACGACATAACGATGGTGGCTAGCGCCACCCGCTGCCTGCCAAGCAAGCTCAATTTGCGCGGCCAAATCTAGCGCAGTCTCAAATTTTCCACCGCCATCGCCATCCGTGCCAACAAAGTCGGTATCGCAAAATTGGCACACGGCATTGGCACGATCTTCTTCGCGACCGCTCCATAAATTACAGCCCGCAAAACGGCAAAAAACCGCGGCACGGCCAGCATGCGCGCCCTCACCTTGTAGGGTAGCGAAAAGTTCTTTTACGCTATACATTGGTTTTGATCACTTCCATGAGACTAGCTCCCAGCGCAAGTAGTCCTCTTTGATGGACTCCGACCATCCACGCATACCAAGCCAAAGGTATTCACCAAACCGTTCGCGCACGACCCAACGTCCAACCTCCGGTGCAAACCACGCATTTTCGCGGCGATTACTGGCTATTCGGAACCAATCGTCGCTCTCAAAAAAATCAGCCGTGTTGACATAATGCAAAGCATCAAATTCACCCGCCTGGGTCTTTACACGGTTCCACGCTTTGGCATCAATATTCAGACCCCAATAAAAATCATTATCTGGAAACCCGACTACTTGATAACGAGTTCGATAAAAGCCAGACCACCCTGGTACCAGCTTTTCAGGCCATAGCGGTACAGGCTTTATAAAGCGCTGGGGCGGTGTCCAGTTGGGATCCTGCAAGTTCATGCCCCAGGGCTCCTGGATTTCATCTGGTAACGGGCCTAATTTTTGACCTTGGCGTGCAATCCGCACCTTAGGACCGATCTCGACCACAGTCTCGGTCACCACATCAAGCAACTCGCCATTAAAGTAATTGCGAACCTCGTATACCCATTGCTGCCCTATTGCCGGAGCACGTACTGCAGGAATGGTTATGGGCGCTGTTATAGGGGTCTTAGGGATGTGCGAAACCGAGCCTAAGCACGCGGTAAGCAGTAGCGCACTCAGCAATGCCATGCATTTCAGAGCACGCTGCAAAAGAGACAAGGATAAGAGTGACATCGACTTAAATCAGGCCCACGAAAGTAATTCCCACTTTGTGCTGTTTTCTAGCAAGACTGCGCCAATTTGACCTTGAATTTGGAATGAACCAGAAGATTCGCGCGCAACCCAGCGCCCAATTTGCGGCGCAAACCAGATAGTTTCGCGGCGAATGGAGTTGATTATATTCGGATCATTATTCTCAAAGTTGATGAGATTCTGAAAACGTAACGCAATAAAATCCCCCGCCGGTACGGTAATTTTTTCCCAACCGTGGGCACTCATATAGAGCTGCCAATCGTTTTTATTTTGCGGATACCCGCTGATGCTGTACTTAGAAAATACTTCTTTATTCCAGCTGCTACTCATTTTTTCGGGCCACAATGGAATCGCTGGATTGAAATTCAGCACCTTGCCCCAATGGGGATCAGTAATCACCATGCCATGCGGCCCCTGAATTTCACTGGGCAATGGCGAGCCATACTCATCCGAGCGACTTACTGTGATGGTCTTTCCTATGCTGCTAATTTTTTCTACTACGACGCCACGAGTTTGGCCGCTGAAGAAATCACGCTCAAGGTAGCGCCATTCCTGCCCAATCTGTGGCAAACGCACGAGTGGCATCGGCATTGGCGCTGCTACCGGAATACCGTGGTCACGGGAAATGGGGATGCTGCACCCAATCGGCGCTATGGCCGAAGCAGCAATAAAAAGTCGGCGGGTTTTTTGCATATTGCTTTGCTCTCTCATTTACTTTACACAGATGCAATTACTCTAAAACCGCCCCTCAAATGCAGTCCGGTTCTCTATGGCAGGTCCATAAAATCAATTAAATCAAACACTTATTTTAAAAGGGGGCATGTTTTATGCGAATTTGATTTGCTTCAAAAAATAGTGGTTAACGCATTGTAACAGCCTAATTCTCATAAAAATCAGTACCTTAGCAAAACCGGGTTATCAGTAAAGTGAAGGGTAGGCGACTAGACTCAAATGAAAATAACGGCTCAAAGTAGTCCTGATTATTCCAACAAAAACCCCTCACCATTATTTGGCCAACAGCAGCATATTCGCCTTAGAGCTAATATAAATAGAATGGAGTTTATGTTCCTATAGGAACTTCATTTATATGTACCGCAACTTGAGATTTCCATGCCCTTGAAACTGAAAAAAACCTCCCTTGCCCTTGCCATGACGGCAGGCGCCCTGCTCTCATCTAATGCCTTGGCACAAAAAGCGCCCAACATTTTAATTTTGTGGGGCGACGACATCGGCCAGTTCAACATCAGCGCCTACAACCAAGGCATGATGGGCTACAAGACACCGAACATCGATAGCATCGCGAAACAAGGGGCTCTATTTACGGATTGGTATGGGCAACAAAGTAGTACCGCTGGTCGCGCTGCATTTATTACCGGCCAGTCTCCCATTCGTACGGGCCTGACTAAAGTAGGCCTGCCCGGGACACCCGAAGGCATGCGCAAGGAAGACCCCACTCTCGCAACTCTTTTAAAAGCGCGTGGATATAAAACCGGTCAGTTCGGCAAAAACCATTTGGGCGATCGCGATGACATGCTACCAACGGCGCATGGCTTTGATGAATTTTTTGGCAACCTCTATCACCTCAACGCAGAAGAAGAGCCAGAAAACGTCGATTACCCCAAGAACCCAGAATTCAAAAAGAAATTTGGTCCACGCGGCGTAATTCATAGTTTTGCGGACGGTAAAATTAATGACACCGGCCCCCTCACGCGCAAGCGCATGGAGACCATTGATGATGAAGTGATGGTGAAGACGCTTGACTTTATGGAGCGCGCTAAAAAAGAAGATAAGCCCTTCTTTATTTGGTGGAACTCCACCCGCATGCACATCTTTACCCACCTAAAAGAAGCATCCCGTGGCAAAACCGGTCTCGGCGTCTATGCCGATGGCATGGTTGAACATGACGGGCACGTCGGTACATTGCTTGCCAAGTTAAAAGAGCTCGGCATCGATGAAAACACCATCATCATGTATTCCACGGATAACGGCGCTGAAACATTCACCTGGCCCGATGGCGGTACCACCATGTTCCGCGGCGAGAAAAATACTAACTGGGAAGGCGGCTATCGTGTTCCAGCCATGATCAAATGGCCCGGCGTGATTAAGCCCGGCACAGTGGTTAACGATATTGCGGCGCACGAGGATATGCTACCTACCCTGCTCTCCGCTGCTGGTGATAAAACGGTAAAACAGGATCTTCTCAAAGGCCGTAAGGCTGGCAACAGGTCCTATAAAGTGCATTTAGATGGCTATGACCTACTGCCCTCCTTCAAGGGTGAGGCCAAAGAGTGGCCACGTCGCGAGTTTATCTACTGGACGGACGATGGCAGCGTTGCCGCATTACGCTATGACAACTGGAAACTCACCTTCATGAAGCAAGAGGCGGAGGGTCTTGAGGTATGGCAAAAGCCATTTACTGTATTGCGTGCCCCCGCCTTAACTAACCTTCGCATGGATCCGTTTGAGCGGGCTCAGCAAGAACACGCCATGGGTTACCAGCGCTGGTACCTCGATCGCATGTTCATGATTGCCCCGGCAGGTGCGTATGTCGGCAAATGGTTGCAGAGCTTTAAAGAGTTTCCGCCGCGCCAAAAGCCTGGTAGCTTCAACTTAGATCGGGTGATGGAGGCGGTAACCCAATCACAAAGTAAATAAGCTACCCAATCGCTCTAAAATTAGATCTGCTGCCCGTTTGGTAGCAGATTTTTTTTGTACTCACTTCTCATTTAATACAATTTACTCAAGATGAAACTGTTTTTCGTCAGTCTGATTTTTATTTTCTCAGGCAGCGCGTTAGCCCAAGACCCCCTGCCAGCCTGGAATGATGGTCCCAGTAAAAAAGCCATCATTCGCTTTCTTCAAGAAACGACCAAACCTGGGTCAAGTCAATTTATTCCGCCAGAAGAGCGCATTGCGGTGTTTGATAATGACGGCACCCTTTGGAGTGAGCAGCCCATTTATGTTCAGATTGCCTTCACGATCGACCGAATTAAAGCACTGGCTGCACAAAACCCCCAATGGAGAACGCAGCAGCCATTTAAAGCCGTATTAGAAAATGATATTCAAGCGATCAAGGCTAGCGGGCAAAAAGGATTATTTGAACTGATTGCAGCAACGCATGCCGGCATGAGTACCGAAGCATTTCAGGCAATCGTTAGTGAGTGGCTGAAGACCGCACGCCATCCCGTGACCAATCGACCCTATACCGAGATGGTCTATCAGCCTATGCTCGAATTATTGGCCTACCTCAAATCCAATGGCTATACCAATTACATCGTCTCTGGTGGCGGCACAGAGTTCATGCGTCCGTGGACACAACAGGCTTATGGCATTCCGCCGGAACGCATTATTGGTAGCGCGATTAAATCAAAGTTTGTCAATATAAATGACCAATACCGCATTATTGGTCTGCCAGAAATTGAATGGATTAATGATGGTCCAAATAAACCACTCGCTATTCAACACCAGATTGGCAAGCGACCTGTGATTGCTTTTGGCAATTCCGATGGCGACCAAGACATGTTGCTATGGACTACTGGCACTCCAGGGCCACGCTTGGGTGGAGTTATTCATCATACGGATGGCACAAGGGAAGTTGCCTACGATCGCCAATCGGCAATTGGCAAGCTCAATACCGCACTAGATCTAGCCCCAAAAAATAATTGGCTCGTAGTGGATATGAAAAAAGACTGGCGTACGATTTACCCGGCGATCCAGACAAAATAAATAACGTAGATCTGAAAAGAAATTTACTGGGGTAGGCGCCCCAAGTGCCTCAAGATGCGGATCACATCGGGCCCGATGTGCTCATAGAAGCGATACAGGCCAGAGCACAAGTAATTTAATTGCGTTTCGCCATCTTTGGTTTTGATCAGGCGATTTTTGGGGCACTCGCCCCAGCAAAGCTGTAGGTAATCGCACTGACGGCATTGCTTGGGTAAGGTGTCGCGCTTATCCATACCGAACTTTTCTTGTTCGGCAGAAAACGCCATATCCCCTAAGTGCGTCTCTGCAATATTTCCTAATCGATATTCTGGGTAGACAAAGTGATCACATGAGTAGACTTCACCATCGTGCTCCACCGCCAATCCCTTGCCACAGAACTCTGCTTGCGTACAGGTTTGAGCTGGTAGCCCGGCTGCTTGGGCAATGGCGGTTTCAAATAAATTGACATGAATACGGCCAAAGTCTTTTTTCAGCCATTCATCCCAGACGACCGATAAAAAATGGCCGTAATCATCGGGATCAACCGACCAATCTGTAACAACCGAGAGGGGGTGGCCTGGCTTGGCTCGCTCCGAGTCTTGAATTGGCGCAGAGGAAAAATCCATCTTGCCTGGGGCGCTCTGCTTAAAGCTGCGCGGTTCTACTGCCGGATTAAATTGAATTCGCCAGGTGCCAAGTTCTTCTGTCAAGAAGCGATAAACCGCTTCGGGCTGTTTGGCATTTTGGCGATTCACAACACATAAAGCAGCAAATGGCACCTCGGCCTTAGCCAGCTTTTGAGCGGCGCTCAAGACATAGTCAAAGGTAGGCTTGCCGTTCCGGGTTTTACGGTAGTAATCGTGCAGTTCCCTGGGGCCATCAATCGATAAGCCCACATGAAAGCCGTGCTTTTTTAAAAACGCAACCCATTCATCGTCAAGCGCAATACCGTTGGTTTGCAGATCATTCTCAATCCGCTGCCCTGGCTTGGCATACTTGGCCTGCAGCTCTACGACGCGCTCATAAAATGGCAAGCCCATTAAAGTAGGCTCTCCACCCTGCCATGAGAAGACCACCTGCTCACCGGTTTGCGCTTCTATATATTGCCGAATATGTTGCTCGAGCTGCGAATCATTCATCCGCGCATGTTCGTCGTGTTTGAGTAAGTCAGTCTTGTGCAAATAAAAGCAGTAATCGCAATCGATATTGCACTCAGCACCAGAAGGTTTATTCATCGCATGAAAGCGATAGTGTCGACCCGCTGGCAATGCAGGGAGGTTTAGCTTCGGCTCCAGCGCCCGGTCACCCAAAACCGACTACTCCCACTCGATCGTCGAAGGGGGCTTGCCGCTGATGTCAAAGACGACTCGGTTGATGCCGCGGACTTCATTGATGATGCGATTCGATACCTTGCCCAGTAACTCATGCGGCAGGTGCGCCCAGTGGGCCGTCATAAAGTCTTGGGTCTGCACGGCGCGCAAGGCAACCACGTATTCATAGGTACGCCCATCGCCCATCACGCCAACCGACTTCACAGGCAAGAAAACAGCAAATGCTTGGCTAGTGAGCTCATACCATGACTGGCCGCTCGCTTCATCGATCGTATTACGTAGCTCTTCAATAAAAATGGCATCGGCACGGCGCAGTAAATCAGCAAACTCTTGCTTTACTTCACCCAAGATCCGCACACCCAAACCAGGCCCCGGGAAAGGATGGCGATAGACCATTTCACGCGGTAAGCCTAGGGCAACGCCCAACTCACGCACTTCATCTTTAAACAGCTCCCGCAAGGGCTCAAGCAATTGCAAATGCATGTCATCCGGCAATCCGCCAACATTGTGGTGGCTCTTAATCGTATGCGCGCCCTTTTTACCTTTACCGGCAGACTCAATCACATCGGGGTAAATTGTTCCTTGGGCAAGCCATTTGGCATTCTTAATTTTGGCCGACTCCGTCTGGAAGACTTCGACAAACTCTTTACCAATAATTTTGCGCTTGGCTTCCGGATCACTGACACCAGCCAATTTCGACATAAAGTCGTGTTCGGCATCGACCCTAATGACTTTAACTCCAAGATTGCGGGCAAACATCTCCATGACCATCGCGCCCTCATTGAGGCGCAAGAGACCATGGTCAACAAAGACGCAGGTCAGTTGTTTGCCAATGGCGCGGTGGATTAATGCGGCAGCTACGCTAGAGTCCACGCCGCCCGATAAGCCTAGGATCACTTCATCGCTACCGACCTGCTCCTGAATGCGCGCTACGGCTTCACTAATGTAATCGCCCATGACCCAGTCGCCACGGCAAGCGCAAATTGTGCGCACAAAGCGATCTAATATGGCCGGCCCTTGCAGGGTATGGGTTACCTCCGGATGAAACTGGAATGCATAGAAACGCCGAGCCTCATCCGCCATGCCCGCAATCGGGCAAGAGTCAGTCGATGCCATCAGTTTGAAACCATCGGGCAAAGTCGTTACCGAATCGCCGTGGCTCATCCACACCTTGAGGATGCCGTGGCCTTGGGTCGTCGCAAAATCCTGAATGCCTTTGAGTAATTCGGTATGGCCATGGGCACGCACTTCCGCGTAGCCAAATTCGCGGGCTTTACCAAGCGTCTCAGCAGAAGCAACGGCTCCGCCCAACTGCGTTGCCATGGTCTGCATGCCGTAGCAAATACCAAGAACAGGAACACCCAGTTCAAATACGATTTGCGGTGCTCGTGGGCTCTCGCCCTGCGTTACTGAATTAGGGCCGCCAGAAAGAATAATGCCCTTGCCACCTTCTTCTTGGATGAAGCGGCGAATAAAGTCGGGGTCGCAGTCGTAGGGATGAATCTCCGAATACACCTTTGCTTCGCGTACACGACGCGCGATCAGCTGAGTGACTTGGGAGCCAAAATCAAGAATGAGGATCTTATCGTGCACGGGCCATCCTCATTTAGTCAATGTGGTAATTGGGCGCTTCCTTGGTGATCTTCACATCGTGAACGTGCGACTCGCGCACACCGGCTGAGGTGATTTCCACAAAATTAGCCTTCTCATGCAATTCAGCAATCGATTTACAACCGCAGTAGCCCATCGAGGAGCGAACACCACCCATCAGCTGGTGAAGGATGGTCAGTACGCTGCCTTTATAAGGCACTTGGCCCTCAATACCCTCTGGAACCAACTTCTCAGCATTCGCAGCGCTAATGTCTTCCTGAAAGTAGCGGTCTGCAGCGCCGTCAGTCATCGCTCCGAGTGAACCCATGCCGCGGTAACTCTTATATGAGCGGCCTTGGTATAAAAATACATCGCCAGGCGCCTCTTCCGTACCTGCAAACATGCCGCCCATCATCACCGAGTGGGCGCCTGCAGCCAAAGCCTTTGCTACATCCCCGGAATAACGCACGCCACCATCGGCAATCAGGGGAACGCCAGTGCCTTTCAATGCATTGGCGACATTCACAATCGCAGTAATTTGAGGTACGCCAACACCAGCCACAATCCGCGTAGTACAAATGGAGCCAGGGCCAATTCCCACCTTGACGCCATCAGCGCCGTACTCGACCAAAGCCAGTGCAGCATCACCTGTAGCAATGTTGCCGCCAATCACTTGTACTTGTGGGTAGTGTTTTTTGATCCACTTGACGCGATCCAGTACGCCCTGGCTGTGGCCGTGGGCGGTATCCACCACAATCACATCGACACCGGCCTTGACCAATAATTCAATGCGCTCATCGTTATCGGGGCCAACACCCACTGCAGCGCCAACGCGCAGCTTGCCTTCGCTGTCTTTGCATGCATTGGGGTGCTCGGTTGCTTTCAGAATATCTTTTACGGTAATAAGGCCGCGTAACTCAAACGCATCATTCACCACCAAGACGCGCTCTAAGCGATGCTTGCTCATGAGGCGTTTTGCTTCTTCGAGCGTACATCCCTCTTTAACTGTAATTAGGCGCTCGCGCGGTGTCATCTTGACTTTAACGGGTGCATCCAAATCTTCTTCAAAGCGCAAATCGCGATTGGTAATAATGCCAATCACTGTTTTACCCTGCAATACCGGAAAGCCAGAAAAGCCATGCTCTTTTGAAAGGCCCATCACCTGACGCACTGTGACATCTGGACCAATCGTAATCGGATCGCGCAATACCCCAGACTCATAGCGCTTTACCTTGGCGACTTCGCGAGCCTGTTCAGCCGGCTTCAGGTTTTTATGGACGATACCAATACCGCCTTCACTCGCCATGGCAATTGCCAAGCGGCCTTCGGTCACGGTATCCATGGCTGCAGACACCAATGGCGTATTAATGGAAATATCCCGAGTGAGTTTGGATGCCAAGCTGGCATCCCGAGGGAGAACCGACGAATACGCCGGTACGAGAAGCACGTCATCAAAAGTGAGTGCTTTTTGGATGAGTCGCATACAAAACCCCTAGTCGCAAAAACCGATTATAGCCTCCTGGCTTTGCGCTTAGCCGCGACGGCCTTTAGGTGGGCATCCCGATTTTGGTTGGCCCGCTTGCGGCGGACCGTCTTAGGGTCAATTTGCAGGGGTGCATAGAGCTCTAGGCGGTCGCCATCGTAAATTGGGCTGTCCCACTCCTTGCGCTTGCCAAAGACGCCGTAGGCCCCTTTACGGCTAAATCCAACGTCCTCAGGCCCGCTCGCCAATCCGGCCTGCACCAACGCCTCGCCAACCGTTGGGACCAGACCCGCCCACGCCTGCAGAGTAAAAGGCCTAAGCACAGGCTCATCCCCGCGAGCATCGCAGATCAGTAATTCCATTAGGGGGTTTCCTCGGCCCGCTTTACAAAGCAGTCCACAAAAGTACCGGCAATGTAGCTAAATACGGGGCCGATGACCTTATCCAAAATCGTGCTTTTAAACTCCCATTGCAGCTTAAAGTCGATTTTGCAGGCATCCTCCCGCAAGGGAATAAAGAGCCATTGGCCAGAAAAATGCTTAAAGGGGCCATCAACAAAGGTCATATCAATTTGCGTAGGCCGGGTGTTGGTATTGCGCGTATGAAAGAACTGCTCAATGCCCTTGAACTTGATCTTAATCTTAGCATCCAAGGTCGTTTCGGTTTGCTCATAAATCTCCACCCCGCCGCACCAAGGCAAAAACTCCGGATAGCGGGCCACGTCGGTGACGAGCGAGTACATGCGATCAGCCGATTGGCCAATTAAAACGGTCTTGTGGACGTCTGCCATAATCAGGTTAGTGGAGCAAATTAATCAATGAGTATCGTCGATAACAAAAAAGCCTTCTTCGATTATTTTATCGAGGAACGGTTTGAGGCGGGCATCGTACTGCAGGGCTGGGAAGTCAAAGCCATTCGGGCGGGGCGCGCCCAAATTAAAGAAGCGTATGTTGTCATCCGCAGTGCAGAGCTATACCTCATCGGCGCCCACATTACCCCCTTAATTTCTGCGTCGACCCATGTGGTCACAGACCCTACCCGCACCCGCAAGCTATTACTAAATGCCGTGGAAATCCGCAAATTGATTGGCAAAGTGGAACAAAAGGGCTTCACTTTGGTCCCATTGAACCTGCATTTCTCCAAAGGCAATGTCAAATGTGAAATTGGCTTGGCGCGCGGCAAGAAGCAGCACGACAAGCGCGCCACCACCAAAGAGCGGGAGTGGGAGATTCAAAAAGCCCGAATCGCGCGGGGCGATCTCCAGTAAGCACTAAATTGGTGCACAATTGCACCAGACTGCTTCACTTACAAGAAGCTCACCCTACTGGTGCAAGGTAGCGTTGAGGCATGAAATTGCCTTTTGATGAAATGTTCGACTTGAATGGTTCGGCGCGATCTCACTATGCCGACTTTCACCAGTGGCTTGGCCAACAAAGTGAAGCCCTAATGGCACTCAAACGTGCCGAGGCCGACTTAATCTTTCGGCGGGTCGGCATCACCTTTGCAGTCTATGGTGATGATGCCGGCTCAGAACGAACGATTCCATTTGATCAAATTCCGCGCATTTTTACCGCTGCAGAGTGGTCTATGCTGGAAGCAGGCCTACGTCAGCGGGTAAACGCGCTCAATCGCTTCATATACGACGTTTACCACGATGAAGACATCATTCGTGCTGGGATTATTCCTGCAGAGCAGATATTCAATAACGCCCAATACCGCCCCGAAATGCGGCACATCGATATTCCAAAAAACACCTATGCCCAAATTGCAGGCATCGATATTGTGCGTGCCGGCGAAGGTGAGTTTTACGTACTAGAAGATAACCTGCGTGTTCCATCGGGGGTTTCATATATGGTGGAAGACCGCAAAATGATGATGCGGTTATTTCCTGATTTGTTTCAACGTTATCGGGTAGCCCCTGTAGAGCACTATCCCGATCTCTTACTCGAGTGCCTCAAGGCAGTAAAACCCGATGAAGTTAAAAAACCAACTGTAGTAGTGCTAACCCCCGGCATGTATAACTCGGCCTATTTTGAACATACCTACCTTGCCCAGCAAATGGGGGTGGAGCTCGTCGAAGGCAAAGATCTGTTTGTCAAAAACGAACAGGTATTCATGCGCACGACTCAGGGGCCTGAACGCGTTGATGTGATTTACCGCCGCGTAGACGATGATTTTTTAGACCCCCTCACCTTGCGCTCCGACTCCACTTTAGGTGTCGCTGGCTTTCTTTCAGCATATCGTGCAGGTAATGTTAGCCTGGCCAATGCCATCGGTACGGGTATTGCCGATGACAAATCCATCTACCCCTACGTTCCTCAAATGATTGAGTTCTACTTAGGAGAAAAACCAATTCTCAATAATGTCCCGACCTATCAATGCCGAAAAACCGAGGACCTCACCTATACCCTGGCACATTTGCCCGAACTCGTCGTCAAAGAAACGCATGGCGCTGGAGGCTACGGCATGTTAGTTGGCCCTGCTTCAAGCAAGGAAGAGATTGAACAATTCCGCAGGCATCTAATTGTCAATCCCAGCAAGTACATTGCACAACCCACCTTAGCACTGTCAACCTGCCCGACCTTTGTTGATGCTGGAATAGCACCGCGGCACATTGATTTACGACCCTTTGTGCTTTCTGGGAAAGCAATCAAGATGGTTCCTGGCGGCCTCACCCGAGTTGCCCTCAAAGAGGGCTCCTTGGTAGTGAACTCGTCCCAAGGGGGCGGCACTAAAGATACCTGGGTACTTGAGGGATAGCCATGCTGAGTAGAACCGCAGACTGCCTTTATTGGATGGCCCGCTATACCGAACGAGCAGAAAATACCGCGCGCATGCTGGATGTCAATCACCAAACGTCTTTATTGCCACAACCCGAATCATTTTTAGCGCAGAGTTGGTTAAAGCTGCTCACCATCTCTAAGTTAGAGGGCGCGTTTCATCAACGGTATGAGGCGGTGAACCGCACCAACGTGCTGGATTTTATGATTTACGATAGCGGCAATCCATCGAGTATTGTCTCCTGCCTATTTGCCGCACGCGAAAATGCCAGAGTCATCCGCGGCCGCATTACATCTGAAGTATGGGAGACACAAAATACGACCTGGCTCGAGTTACAACAGTGGCTCGAGCGGCGCGGGGAAGATGATCCCAGTCGACTTTTGGAGTGGGTTAAGTACCGCTGCCATCTTTTTCGTGGAGTCATGTACGGCACCATGCTCAAGAATGAGTCTTTTTACTTTATGAACATTGGCACCCTGCTTGAGCGGGCCGACAATACCGCCCGCATTTTAGAAACCAAGTACGAGGACGGTGATGCATTAGATGGAATGCGTGGCACGGTACGATCCGAGGGTAGCGCTGATGGTGACTTTTTTGATTATTACCACTGGGCTGCATTGCTTCGTTCGGTTTCTGCTTTTGAAATCTACCGTCAAATTTACTCTGATCAAGTTACGCCGAAACAAGTAGCCCAGCTGCTGATTTTTAACCGGCAAATGCCGCGCTCACTCATATGCTGCATTAATGAATTAATACCATTAATGGCGCAAGTCAAAAATCACCAGGCAAAAGACATCGAGCGACTGCTGGGCAAACTGCAGGCTAGCCTGGATTATGCCGACATCGACGAGGTCTTTGAAATCGGCCTTGAACAATACATCAAGGTATTTTTGGAGCGCATTAACCACATTGGCGATGCGTTTAGCAAAACATATCTGATCCCTTTGGCAGTTGCCTAAACTCAGCCCTGACTGAATATATGCACTTAAAAATTCACCACCGCACTGAATACCGCTATGAATCACCAGTGCATTACTCCATTCAAGAGCTACGCCTGACCCCGCCTGATGTGGCAGGGCAAAAAACCAGCAAATGGAAACTGCATACCCCCATGAAGTCAACTCAGAGCTCAGATCCATTTGAAAACCGCTGCCATGTCTTTGTTCAGGAAGCGCCCTACACCTCGATGGTGATCGAGGCAGAGGGAGAGGTTGATACGGTAGATGCATTTGAGCTTGGCGACTCCAGTCATGCTGTATCACCCTTCTACCTTTTGCAGCAGACCCCATTGACCGAACCATCGGATGCCATGCTGGACTACTTTTCTGGGGTGATGCCCAAATTAAATCAGATCGACGCCATACTTCAATTAGCAACGGCTGTACAAGATGCTATACCTTACTCCCCCGGTAAAACCCACTTTGCCACTACTGCTGCGCAATCATTCGCAATGGGAGCTGGGGTATGTCAAGATCACAGCCACATCATGCTTGGTCTTTGCCGCGCTGCGAATATCCCTGCACGCTATGTCAGCGGCTACTTTTTTGCTGAAGAGTCTCCGAATCTAGCGAGCCATGCGTGGATTGATTTTTGCCTCGACATCAATAAAGGCAAATGGATTAGCGTCGATATTACCCATGCCTGCCTAATCGACTCGCGCCATGTGCGCCTCGCGGTGGGTCGCGACTATTACTCTGCAGCCCCGATTAAAGGGGTTCGCTCTGGGGGCGGCACTGAATCGCTCAGCGCCAGTATTTCCATACATCAATTATCCTAGCAGTACTTTTTTCATGATTTCCAAGGAATAATCCGTATGACTTATTGCGTCGGCCTTTGCTTAGACGAGGGCTTAGTATTTTTAGCCGATACCCGCACCAATGCTGGCGTAGACCAAGTTGGCACCTTTCGAAAAATGACTTTATTTCAAAAGGAAGGGGATCGTTTTTTTGCACTAATGAGTGCAGGCAATCTGGCAATTACACAGGCGGTCAAGGAGATTTTGCTACAAGGCACTCTACTCAATGGCAACAACCTATGGAATGCAGAAAATACCCATGAAGCTGCGGTTGTTGTAGGGGATGCCATCAAGCAGGTATATGACCGTGACTTTAAAGCACTGCAAAAAGCCGGCATAGACTTTAATTGCAATCTTATTTTTGGCGGTCAAGTACAAGGTGAAAAACCCAGGCTCTTTAATATCTACTCTGCTGGTAACTTCATCGAAGCTACCCCAGAAACCTGCTACTTTCAGATTGGTGAGTCCAAGTACGGAAAACCCATTCTGGATCGCGTCGTCAACTTTAAAACGCCGCTGAACCTAGCAACAAAGTGCGCCTTGATATCGATGGACTCGACCCTAAATAGCAATATCTCGGTTGGACTACCTCTAGATCTCCTCGTCTACGAACGCAATCAATTTCGATCGGATAAGGTAGTTACGATCGACGAGGCTAACCCCTACTTTGCAATGATTCATCAAGTGTGGGGCGAAAAATTAAAGAATGTATTTATGGACATTCCCGAGCCCAACTGGAATGGTGCGCGCCGCGGTAAGTCGATTATTGCTACGGCAAAGCGATTAGGCCCAGTGCCAATTCATCGCGGCAAATCCAAGCCAAACTCCAATAAAAAAGCAAAATAAAAGAGTGGCGGTTTTGAGTCTCCTCAAATTCCATCCACTCTCTACTACTCCTAGGCTTTGGGCCTAGTCATCCCATCAATTAGCTTAAATCCGACTTGGCCAGCATTTCCCAGGTACCAACAACGCTATCCGGATTGAGGGAAATCGAGGTAATGCCCTTCTTCACGAGCCAACGTGCAAAGTCGGGGTGATCCGATGGGCCTTGACCGCAAATACCGACGTACTTGTTTTGCTTTAAGCAGGCATCGATCGAGCGCTCAATCATGAACTGCACGGCCGGATCTCGCTCATCAAAGTCGATTGCAAGCAGCTCCATGCCGGAGTCCCGATCCAGGCCCAAGGTGAGTTGGGTCATGTCGTTGGAGCCAATCGAGAAGCCATCAAAGTACTCCAAGAATTGATCCGCCAGAATGGCATTCGACGGAATCTCGCACATCATGATGAGGCGCAAGCCATTCTCGCCGCGCTTGAGTCCAAACTTGGCCATCATGTCGATCACGCGCTCTGCTTGCTTAATCGTGCGCACAAAGGGCACCATGATTTCGACGTTGGTCAAGCCCATATCTTCGCGCACCCGCTTCATAGCGGAACACTCTAGCGCAAAGGCTTCACCAAAATCAGCAGAGACATAGCGCGAAGCCCCGCGGAAGCCCAGCATGGGGTTCTCTTCATCGGGCTCGTAGCGTGAACCTCCGATCAACTTTTTGTACTCGTTTGACTTGAAGTCCGATAAACGCACAATCACCGGCTTGGGATAAAACGCTGCGCCAATGGTTGCAACGCCTTCGACCAATTTATCTTCATAAAACGCGCGGGGACTCGCATAACCCCGAGCCACGCTCTCGACCGCGCGCTTTAAGTCCGGATCGATGTTTGGATACTCCAATACTGCGCGGGGATGGAGTCCAATGTAGTTGTTAATAATGAACTCCAGGCGTGCCAAGCCAACGCCTTTGTTTGGCAGTTGGCAAAAATCAAATGCCAATTGCGGATTGCCGATGTTCATCGTGATCTTGACGGGGATTTCAGGTAAGTCACCACGCGATACTTCAGTGACTTCGGTCTCAATCAAGCCGTCGTAAATATTGCCTTCATCGCCTTCAGAGCACGACACCGTAACCATCATGCCGTCTTGCAGTTTGTCGGTTGCATCACCACAACCAACCACTGCAGGAACACCAAGTTCGCGCGCAATGATGGCGGCGTGGCAAGTACGGCCACCACGGTTAGTCACAATGGCCGAGGCCCGCTTCATCACCGGCTCCCAATTCGGGTCGGTCATGTCTGCTACCAATACATCACCTGGCTGCACCCGATCCATCTCGCTTGGATCGCGAATGATACGCACAGGACCAGCGCCAATCTTCTGACCAATCGCGCGACCCTTTACCAAGACAGTGGAGTTACCTTTGAGTTTGTAGCGCATCTCCACCTGCCCTGCCGCCTGACTCTTAACAGTTTCAGGGCGGGCTTGGAGAATATAGATGCGACCATCTTTGCCATCTTTACCCCACTCGATGTCCATTGGACGGCCGTAGTGTTTTTCGATAATCACAGCAAACTTGGCTAACTCGGTAATGTCTGCATCTTCCAAAGAAAAGCGATTGCGCATTTCTGGGGCTACATCCACCGTGACTACCCGCTCTGCAGAACCTGCAGGGGCAAATTGCATCTGGATTAACTTGGACCCCAATGATCGGCGAATGATGGCTTTTTTACCTTGAGCCAAGGTGGTCTTAAAGACATAAAACTCGTCAGGATTGACAGCGCCCTGCACTACTGTCTCACCCAGTCCGTAACTGGACGTGATGAAAACAACGTCCTCAAAACCCGATTCGGTATCCAGGGTAAACATGACACCCGCTGCACCCAAATCGGAACGTACCATGCGCTGAATACCCGCAGACAGTGCAACTTCTGCATGCGCAAAACCTTTGTGCACCCGGTAAGAAATCGCCCGATCGTTGTAGAGCGAAGCAAAGACTTCACGAATGGTCTTGAGCACATCGTCAATACCCTCTACGTTCAGGAAGGTCTCTTGTTGACCAGCAAATGAAGCGTCTGGCAAATCTTCTGCGGTTGCAGAGGAACGTACGGCAAATGAACCTTTGCCCGAATCATCCAACGTGGCAAATGCAGCACGGATTTCCTGCTCTAAGCGAGGCTGCAGTGGGGCCGTTTCAATCCAGCCACGAATCTCTGCCCCAGCTTCTGCTAAGGCGCGGACATCGTCAATATTTAAATTGACTAAACGCTGCTGGATGCGCTCGGTAAGGGCGTTATGGGCTAAAAAGTCCCGAAATGCCAGCGAGGTCGTCGCAAAACCGGTAGGAACACGAACCCCAGCAGAGGCAAGCTGGGAAATCATCTCGCCGAGGGAGGCATTTTTACCGCCAACCGATTCAACGTCGGTCATGCGGAGTTCTTCAAAAGGTAAAACGTAAGCGTCTTGGTGTTTTGGGTTGGACATAAATACTCTCTAAAGATAAGGAAACCGGTGCTGCAGCCGAATAAATACGGCATACTTATATAAGACTATTGTAGTGCTAGCCCCTCTATTTCCCCTCAAAAAACCATGTCTAACATCACCCGCATTGTGTTTATTGTGTCTGACGGCACTGGAATCACCGCCGAGAACTTCAGCCAGTCGATTTTGGCCCAATTTGAGCTTACTTTTAAGCTAATCCGCATCCCTTTTACGGATAGCGTAGAAAAAGCACAGAGCGCGGTAGAGGCTATTAATGAGGCATTTCAGCGCGATCAAGTCCAGCCGATTGTCTTCACCACCCTCGTCAATACCGAGCTCAATGGCATTGTCTCTAAAGCCCAAGGCTTGGTTTTGGATATGTTCCAGACTTTCGTTGCCCCCTTGGAGCAGGCCCTAGGCCTCAAGTCGACCCATGCGATGAATCGCTTGCACCACAATGCCGATACAGCGGCCTATAAGAACCGTATTGAAGCGATTAACTACTCCCTGGCACACGATGATGGGCAGTCCAATCAGAACTTAGCCGATGCCGATGTCATTTTGGTTGGAGTATCGCGCGTTGGTAAAACGCCGACTAGCCTCTACCTTGCCATGCAGTACGGACTGAAGGCGGCCAACTACCCCCTAATTCCTGAAGATTTCGAGCGCGGTCAATTGCCCAAGGATTTAATTGCCCACCGATCGAAGATTTTTGGACTAATGATCGATCCCGAGCGACTCTCCGAAATTCGCAATGAGCGCCGACCCGGCAGCAATTACGCCAAATTAGAAAATTGCCGCTATGAAATTAACGAAGCAACATCGATGATGCGCCGTCAGTCGATACCGTGGATTTTAACCACCAGCAAATCCATCGAAGAAATCGCTACAACCGTGCTGCAAACTATCCGCTCCGATAAAACCATCTTGGGTTAGCTTCGGCTGTTCTTTTCAGCTCTTCTTGATTGCTTTGCTACTGCTGCGAACGCGGACGGTTTCAAACAAACACACCGCTGCTGCAGTAGCTACATTCAGCGATTCTACTTCCGAATGCATTGGGATCGATACGGCCTTTCCATGCATTAAAAAGGCATGGCTTATGCCCTGTCCCTCGCTACCAAAAACCCAAGCAACCGGCTGACTTAATTGCTGATCCAGTGCGTATAAAGAAGTTTCACCATGCGCACTGGCTAAATAGAATGGTACGGTAATACACTCAATCGCCTGCTCCGTCGACCAGCCCTCATGCAAGCGTAAGGTGCGATGTGCGCCCATACCAGCACGCAATACTTTACTTGACCAGAGGTGGGCACAGCCACTCATCGCAACGACATCAACAAAACCAGCGGCGGCGGCAGTTCTCAGCATGGCTCCGACATTGCCTGCGTCCTGAATACGATCCAGCACCAGCACATCTCCGGTGATTACATCCTGATTTGAGGACTTAATTTGTGCGAGGGAATCCGGCAACGAAAGCAGGCCTGCAATCTGAGGCGCATTGGCGAGCTCGCTGAGCTCGCTCCATAAACCAATATCCAGATGAATGACGCGCGTATCCGGACAGGTAGCGCAATGCTGACGAACCAGGGCATCAATTTCGGGATTGGCCATGCCAATATCCGAGGTGATTAAAACGCCCAGGGCAGGATCAGACACCCAAGCCTGCACGATGTGAATACCCTCTAATAAAACCCGCCCTGAGCTGAGGCGCGCTTTTTGCCCCTTCGAGCCTGTTGCCTGCAGCGCCCTTAATTCTTTAAATAAGGGATTATCGCGAGAGGAAATAAAGTCGCTCATACAGTAGCTTGATCCAACACTGCACGCACCGGAGAAAAGCTACGGCGGTGTTCGGGGCATGCACCCCATTGACGCAGCGCCGCTAGGTGAAGCGGTGTGGGGTAACCCATGTGCTGCAAAAACCCATGGTCGGGATAGCGCGCGTGCAAGGCTTTCATTTGACGGTCACGCGTGACTTTAGCCACGATTGATGCCGCAGAGATGGCCGGCTCCTTACTGTCACCCTTAATAATCGCTTCTGCTGGGATGGGTAAGTTTGGACATCGATTGCCATCGATGAGGGCCTTATCAGGCCAGCAACCAAGGCGTATGCACAAATCATCCACTGCCCTTTGCATTGCCAGCATGGTGGCCTGCAAAATATTGATCTGATCAATTTCGAGTGGGCTAGCCTCACCCACGCCCCAGGCCTTAGCTTTAAGAAGGATTTCTGCATATAAGGCTTCACGCCGCGTAGGGGTTAAGCGCTTCGAGTCTTTAAGCCCCAAAATCGGATTGAGTGGATCCAGTACCACTGCACCCGCAACGACTGCGCCAACCAAGGGGCCTCGCCCAGCCTCATCTACGCCGCAAATCCAGACGACCTCGCTCATCAGCTTATCTGACGCCCTTGGCGCGACTCCGTGATGGTTTGGGTGATCGCTTGGGCTACCAGCAAACCTGTTGGTTTACGCAAAGTCTCATGCAGAACAGCAAAGCGCTCTTTTAAGCGCGCTAACTCTAGTGGCTTACCCAGCCAGTGTAAAACGGCCTGAGTCAGCTTTTCCGGCGTTGCATCGTCTTGCAGTAATTCAGGAACGACAAACTCGCCAGCCAAGATATTAGGCAAACCAACATAAGGCAAGTAACCCTGACGCTTCATGATTTGCGCAGTGAGCCAGGGCACCTTATACGAGATCACCATCGGTTTTTTCCAAAGCGCTGCCTGCAAGGTTGCCGTACCGCTGGCAATCAGTACTACATCCGCAGCCTCCAAGATCGTATCGGCATTCCCATCAATCAGATGAATCTGGATATCCGGGTGCTGCGCACGCATTTGTGCCGCCAGATTTTCCAAGGCAGGACGTAACCGGGGCGTTGCAACGGGAATGACAAATTGCAGAGACTGCCCTTGAAGGCGGTTGGCAATTAAACCCATCGCCTCAAAAAAAACCGGAGCAATGAATTCAATTTCAGAACCGCGGCTGCCCGGCAAAACAGCAATCACAAGCCCATCTAAATCAGCACGCTCTATGCCAGCGCTTTTAAGCTCAGGAAACGAACTCAAGCGATCACGCGCGCTTTTGGGATCAACCTCGATCGGAATAGTACTTGCCAATGGATGGCCAACATAACTTGCGGCAATCCCGGCACGCGCATAGATCTCGGTCTCAAACGGAAAGATGCACAGCATCCGATCCACTGCTTGCTTAATTTTTTTAATCCGGCCGCCACGCCAAGCCCAAATCGATGGCGAAACAAAGTGCACCGTCGGGATACCAGCAGCACGGAGCTTTAGCTCCACGCCCAAATTAAAATCCGGTGCATCAATCCCCAGAAACACATCGGGGCGGTCTAGCTGAATTAAGGTATTGAGCAGGTCTTTGCGCAGACGCAAAATGGCGGGGAGCTGGGTTAATGCCTCAACGTAGCCGCGCACACTCAGCGTCTCCATTGGCCAGCGCGAATCAAATCCTTCCGCCTGCATTAAGGGTCCACCGACACCATAGGCAGAAAGACTGGCCATCTCGGGTATCTGATTGAGGGCATGCAATACCGGTGCCGCCAATAAATCACCCGAAGGCTCACCGGCAACGCAGGCTAACTTAGGCAATGCAATCCTAGCGAATGATGCCGCGCGTCGACGCAGCGATAAAGTCATGAAACTCAGTCAATTTTTGAGCTGTGGCTGCATCGCTACTATTCTCATGAACCATTTTTTGAAGCGCCACTTTGGCCTCTTCAAAACTCAGTCCATCCTTGTAGAGCACTTTGTATGCTTGCCGCAACGCTGCAATGGTTTCTGGTGAAAATCCGCGCCGCTTGAGGCCCTCGACATTGATTCCGTGGGGCGATGCTTTGTCGCCCGCAGCAATTACAAATGGTGGGATGTCTTGTACCAAGGCTGAAGCGCCGCCGAGCATGGCATGCTGGCCAATACGAACAAACTGATGCACGCCCGACATGCCGCCCATAATGGCCCAATCATGTACTTGTACATGGCCAGCTATCTGTGCATTGCTCGAAAAAATGGTGTTGTTGCCAATCTTGCAATCGTGCGCAATGTGCACATACGCCATGATCCAATTGTCGTTACCCAGCTGCGTAATGCCATCATCTTGCGCCGTACCAGTATGAATCGTGGTGAACTCGCGAATGGTATTGCGATCGCCGATCTGCAAGCGGGTTGGTTCACCACGGTATTTCATGTCTTGTGGCGGACCACCGATGGCCGCGAAATGGGCAATCGTATTTTCAATACCCAAAGTTGTGTGGCCCTCGATCACGGTATGCGAACCAATTTTGCTACCTGCACCAATTTGCACGTGGGGACCAATGACGGAATAAGGCCCTACCTCCACATCACTGGCTAACTGGGCTTTGCTATCAACAATCGCAGTGGCATGAATCCGGCTCATTACACACCCTTAGTCCGAACGGCACAGGTAATGTTGGCTTCTGCTGCCAGCTCATCATTCACCGTTGCCTTGACTTGAAATTTATAGATGCCGGCTTTTTCGCGCTCGAGGATAGCCGTCATAATGAGTTGATCGCCAGGCAATACTGGCTTTTTGAAACGCGCCCCATCGATGCCTGCAAAGTAGTAAATCGCATTCTCTGCCTTCGCTTCTGAAAAAGTCAGCAATGCCGCAGTTTGAGCCAAGGCCTCAATAATCAATACGCCCGGCATCACCGGAAAATCCGGAAAGTGCCCCTGAAAGAAGGGCTCATTCATCGTGACATTTTTTAATGCCTTAATACTCACGCGTGGCGTTATCTCCAAAACACGATCGACCAGCAAGAAAGGATAGCGATGTGGAAGCAGCTTCAGAATCTGATTAATGTCGATGGAAATGGCGTTAGTCATAAATGCAATCCAATAAAAAGGCTAAATTAAGTGACAAACAAACTAGCAGAAAGAGTTGGCTTAATCCAGTTTGGTCTTTGTGTTCTCTAAATGGCGTAAGCGTTGCCGTATTTTATCTAGACCGCGCGCAATTGCGGAGTTTTTCTCCCAGGCGGCATGGGGCATGGATGGGTAAACACCCGTAAAGTGCTGCCCCGGCTCGGTAATCGAGCGAATAATGGATGTTCCACCCGAAACAGTAGTTCGGTCCGCAATAGTTAAATGACCGGCAAAATTAGCGTAGCCGCCAATCACGCAATAGTTGCCAATAGTGGTGCTCCCAGAGATACCGGCACACCCTGCAATCACAGTACACACACCAATCACTGCGTTATGGCCAATTTGGACCTGATTATCGATTTTGCAGCCGGATCCAATCACGGTATTACTCATGGCACCCCGGTCAATGGTGGTAGATGCGCCAATCTCCACATCATCCCCAATGAGTACTGCGCCCGTCTGCGGAATCTTGACCCATTCGCCGCCACTGGCATTAAAGTCAGGCGCAAAACCAAAGCCATCTGCTCCAATCACGGCACCACTGTGAATAATGCAACGCTTGCCGATTTTGCAATCGGCATAAATCGACACCGATGGGTAAATAAGGCTGTCATCACCGATTCGTGCACCCGCGGCCACCGTTGTATTGGCCATGATCGAAACCCGCTCACCCAGTACCGCCCCTTTCGCAATATGCACGAAGGGGCCAATATGGCAGGATGCGGGAACCGTTGCGCTCGGATCAATTGCAGCCTGAGGATGAACGCCGGGCTGACGCTGATTTGGCTTTTGCGCTGCAAAATACTGCGCCATACGCGCAAAGGTAGCGTAGGGATTGCGCGACACAAAATAAACGCGGTCCGCTTTAGATGCGGCAACATTTGCTTGTAGATGGTCTAGGTCAGACTGCCCCACAATCAATGCGCCGGCTGCACTGTCAACAGCCTGTTGACGGTAAAGGGGGTTGGATAAAAAAGAGATTTGCTGCGCTGTGGCTCGCTCAAGCGGTGCTAAGGAGTCCAGCAACACAGAGCCATCACCCACCAAGCTGACTTGAAATTGATTGGCCAGCTCGATGGCAGTGGGCATAACTTACTTCAGGTTATTGAGGGCCTTGATGACATCGTCGGTGATATCGGCACGAGGACTAACATAGGCCGCCTCTTGAACGATGACGTCAATTTTTCGCTGTTCAGCAATTTGCTTGAGGACGACGTTGGCACGCTCCGCAATCTTAGCGCGCTCTTCAAAGGTACGTTGATTCAAATCTTCGGTAAATTCACGCTGCTTGCGCTGCAATTCACGGTCTTGATCGGCGAGTTCGCGCTGACGGCGAATGCGCTCTGCTTCAGACATGACTGCTGCATCACGGTCTAACTTCTCAGCAGCCAATTTAATTTTTTGTGCGCTATCACGCAACTCGTTTTGGCGTTTGGTAAATTCATTCTGCAAACGCGTTTGCATGGCTTTAGCCAAGTTAGACTCGTTAAAGACTTTTTCTGAATTAACTACCGCAACGCGATTTCCAACATCCTGAGCCATAACTGGCGCAAGCATGCCAGCAGAAATAAGGGCAACCAAACTGCGCTTGGCCCACTGAATGGAGTTTTGATGCTTCATAAATCGTTCCTTACAATTAAAACGCAGTACCTACCTGGAACTGCAAACGCTGGATATTATCGGTTGGCTGGGCATTTACAGGCAAACCATAACTAAACTTCAAGGGGCCCAGCGGTGATATCCATGATAAACCCAAGCCATAAGAATATCGCAGAACTAGGTTAATGTTCTCACCGAAGGCATTACCGCCGTCCACAAAGGTAAATAAACGCAGGGTTTTATCAACCCCGGAGCCAGGCACTGGGAAGGTGTACTCCAAATTGGTAACGATCTTAGACTGCCCGCCGGTAGGCTGAAACAGACCTGTAACGCTATTAAAGAATACTGGGCCGAGGGATCCTGGCGCATAGCCCCGCACCGATCCAATACCGCCCACGAAGTAGTTTTTCATGATCGGGAAGGGTTTGCTGCCATAGGCCTCGCCATAACCAACTTCGCCGTTAAAGGACAAAATATTGCCCTTAGAGAAGGAATGGTACTTTTGATATTGGCCAAATAAGCGATAGAAGGTCAAATCGCCCACCGGGGTACCCACTTCGGCGGACAGCTGCTGCAAGGATCCCTTTGAGGGTATCAAGGCGCTATCTCGACCATCGCGCGCCCACGCTGCGGTAATCGGTACGTTATAAGTTTGGAGGCGCCCCGGGACCGAGGTGCCAAAATCCTGAACATATTGCTGGTATGGCAATGGCGTATTGGTTGTCGCATAAATCGAGAAGATCTCAATGCCGGTACCAAAGAAGACGCGGTCGACTTCGGTGTACGGGACGCCGAATTTGATATTGGAACCAACGGTCTTGATTTGGTAGTCAGGGTCACCGACATAGTAGAGCGGTTTAGCAGAGCGGTAATACAAGTCGGTATATCGGCTAATTCCATCATCGGTGAAATAAGGATCAAATTGCGACAAGGTTAAGTTTTGATTAATCTTGCCTAAGGAGAAATTAAGGCCAATCGCAGTTCCCGTTCCAAAGGCATTCTCTTGATTAATACCCGCAGACAAAATTAATTTTTCGGTGGATGAGAAACCGGCACCAATATTAATGGCGCCCGTCGGCTTTTCTTTCACGGCAACATTGACATCCACTTGATCGGGTGAGCCAGGCACGTCAGCAGTTGAAATATCGGTCTCCGTAAAATAACCCAAACGGCCGATACGCTCTTTGGAGAGTCGAATCTTGTCGCTATCAAACCAGGAGCTTTCAAACTGACGCATCTCGCGCCGAACCACCACATCACGGGTTTTTGCGTTGCCAGTGATATTGACTTGGCGGACATAGACGCGTCGTCCGGGATCAACTACTAATGTAATGTCAACTTCGGCCAAATCACGGCGAATATCGGGCTGCGGATTAATCGACGCAAAGGCATAGCCGTAAGAGCCTAAAACCTCTGCAATGGCTTTGGTGGTTTCTGCCAACTTGGCAGATGAAAAGGTATCACCCGCTTTCAGGGCCAAGAGTTGCTTTAATTCCGCTTCCTTACCAAGCAAATCGCCAGCCAGACGCATATTCTTAACCGTGAATTTCTTGCCTTCACTAATGCTGATCGTAAGAAAAATACCCTTCTTGTCTGGTGTAATCGAAACCTGAGTGGAATCAATCACAAACTCAAGGTAGCCGCGGTTTAAATAGTAGGAACGAATGGTTTCGAGATCGGCTGTGAGTTTTTGCTTAGAGTACAAATTGTCTTTGCTGTACCATGAGAGCCAGCCGCCGGTCTTTAGCTGCATCTCACCGAGAAGCGTGCTTTCACTAAAGACTTTATTGCCGATGAAGTTGATCTCTTGGATCTTAGCGACAGGACCTTCGTCCACATTGAAAAAGATGGCGACTTGATTGCGCTCAACTGGAGTAACGGTCGCCACCACCTCAGCGGCATAGAGGCCTTTGCTAACGTATTGGCGTTTGAGCTCCTGCTCTGCCTTGTCAATTAGCGCCTTATCGTAAAACCGAGCTTCGGCGACGCCAACAGCCCTGAGGGATTTACGCACGACCTCCTGGTCAAATTCTTTCATTCCCGTAAATTCAATACGGGAAATCGTTGGCCGCTCTTCCACGATCACGATCAGGACATTGCCTTGCGCCTGAATTTGGACATCACGGAAAAAGCCGGTACTGTATAGAGCTTTAATCGATTCGGCGCCTTTTGCTGGCGTGAAGGTTTCGCCTACCTGAATCGGCAAATAACTAAAAACGGTGCCTGGCTCAACCCGCTGCAGGCCCTCCACCCGAATGTCTTTCACTACAAAGCTCTCAGCAGCCTGCAATGGCATAGCAAAACTGGTCAGCAAAACAAAAGCTGTTTGAATCAGCAGTCGGAGACTAAATCGAGGGGTTAGGCGGAACAAATTCAAGATAAGAAATACCGTTGTAAGTCATTAAATAAAGCAAAAAGTGTTAACGAAATCAATAAGATAAAGCTAAATTTATGAAGCCATTCTTGCACTGAAACAGGTAAGCGTTTTCCAGATACGAGCTCCCATGCATCATACAGGAGCTGACCCCCATCAAGCATGGGGATTGGGATCAAATTCAAGAGGCCAATACTGATGCTCATCAGGGCCAAAAAGCCAAAAAACGCTTGCCACCCCACTTGCGCGGACTTGCCTGCCATATCGGCGATGCTTAAGGGCCCACCCAGCTGGTTTAAGGACGTTTCTCCCGTCACTAGGCCGAGCATTAATTTGGCTGAAACCACGGTAATCAGCCAAACCCGCTCGCTGGCATAGATCAGTGCATCTATCGGGCCCAAGCGCAACATCACCATATCCTCTGGCTTGGTGCTTGCTGGTCTAATGCCTAAGGCTTGAAGTGGGTCTTGCTTGGGCTGAATCTGCGGCAAAGCATCAGCAGGAAATGGCACTGCAATGCGGCCGCCGCTGGGGCTTGTTAACTCCAACACAAAACCCTTCTCACCCGTAATCGCATCCAGCAGTTGCCAGCGCAATTGATTCCAGCTGATGACTGGCTCAAAATCGGAAGAGGCAGAATCAATATCGCGCCAACCCGTGACCAGGTCGCCCGCAACCAATCCCACCTTTGCAGCAACTGATGCCTCGGGCGGAGCCTGCAAACGCGCCGGCAATTGGACTGCGCCGGCAAGGTAAATGACCATCAAAAAAGCAATCGCCAAAATGAAGTTGGCCAGTGGTCCGGCGGCCACAATAAAGGAACGTTGCCAAAGCGGCTTGCGGTCAAAGGCATTCGCCTCGTTTGCTGCATCAATCTGCTGTTCAGGATCGCGGCCGTCGAGTAATTTGACATAGCCACCCAGCGGAATCGAGCCAATCACCCATTCGGTTTTATTTTTACTGGTGAAGCGAAATAAGGGCTTGCCAAAACCAATGGCAAACCGCAGCACTCGTACTCCACACATGCGCGCCGCTGCATAGTGGCCATACTCATGAAAGCCCACCAATATCCCGATCGTGACGGCGAAGGTAAAAAGAGTAATAAGTCCTTGCACTGGGTGCCTCTACGAATTCGCACGTGTGGAGATCAGCTGCGCGGCAACCTGGCGTGCTTGCGCATCCGCACCCAGCACAATCTCAATTGAACTAGCAGGGAGAGATTGAATGGCGGAGAGTGTTTCGCGAACCACGCTAGCGATCTGTAAATAAGGCAAGCGTTGCTCTAAAAATGCCGCGACTGCCACTTCATTGGCGGCATTCAGAATAGCTGGAGCAGTACCGCCTGCTTTTGCTGCCTCAAAGGCGAGAGCCAAGCACGGAAAACGTTCAAAATCAGGTTCCGAAAAATGCAGGTTGGCCATCTGCGCCAAATTTAATGGCGGCACTCCGGCATCGATGCGATCAGGCCAAGCCAAACCATAAGCAATCGGTGTGCGCATGTCCGGCTGACCCAATTGCGCAATCACCGAACCATCGCGATAACGCACCATCGAATGCACTACGCTCTGTGGATGAATTAATACGCGTATTTGAGACAAAGGCAATCCAAACAACCAGTGTGCCTCGATTACCTCTAAGCCTTTATTCATCATGGTTGCTGAGTCGACCGAGATCTTTCGCCCCATCACCCAATTCGGGTGCGCACATGCCTGATCGGGGGTGATGGTTTTGAGGGCATCAAGACTCTTCTCGCGAAATGGACCGCCCGATGCAGTCAGCCACAACTCCTCAACGCCAAAATGGTCGCATGTATTTCCATTGGATACGGAACCAAACCGATCCGGCAAGCATTGGAAAATCGCATTGTGCTCACTATCAATCGGCAATAGCTCTGCACCACCCGCTTTAACTGCGCTCATGAATAAATCGCCCGACATCACGAGGGCTTCTTTATTCGCAAGCAGAATACGTTTACCTGCTTGTGCTGCAGCCAAGGTAGGCGCTAAGCCGGCTGCCCCAACAATTGCCGCCATCACCGTATCGCAATCTGATTCGAGAACGGCAGCGAGCAACGCCTCTGGGCCATGGAGAATCGTCAGCTCACCACCCTTTTCTGCAAGCAATTGACTCAACTGTGCGGCCCCAGCGGCATCGGCTACCACGGCAATGCGGGGCTTAAATTCCAGGCACTGCTGTGCCAAGCGCTCGACCTGCCGACCTGCCGTTAGCGCCACCACCTGAAAGCGTTCGGGATGCGCCCGAATCACATCCAGGGTATTGACGCCGATTGAACCAGTAGATCCTAATACCGCAACGCGGCGGCGCAAAGAAGACTTACTAGCGCTAGTCATTTCAACAGCCCGACCAGTAATACGACAATCGGCATGGTTGGCAACAGTGCATCGATACGATCGAGAACACCGCCATGGCCCGGCAATAAATTACTGCTATCTTTAGCCCCAGAAAGGCGTTTGAGCTGCGATTCAAACAAATCGCCCACAATGCTGAGCACCGTTAGACTGATCACCAATAAAAACATCGGTAGCCAACCCCAACTGACTGCAAAGGCACCAAAGATCGTTGCTGTTGGCGGTAAATACAGGGCACATAGGGTCGCAAACAAACAGCAGAGCACGATCCCACCTAAAGCACCCTCCATGGTTTTGCCCGGGCTTAATTGAGGCGCTAAGCGACGACGTCCAAAGGCCTTGCCCACAAAATAAGCGCCGATATCAGCCACCCAAACCAAGGCCATTGCGGTGAGCAGCCACAGCAATCCCATTTCCCGCAAGAACACTAAAGCAAACCACGTGGCCGGCAGGACGATTAAACCCAACGCAGCAAAAAAGAATTGCCATTTCGATAGCGTTAGCCGGGTACCGCGCGACATGATGAGTGGCGCCCCAATAATCCAAAATACGGTTGCCAATAAAAGCAGAGCGATATCCACATCCACATTGGAAAAGAAGAGCAAGGCTGCAATTGCAAGGAAACAAAGCCCGGCATAAATCAAAGCTGCTCTAGTCGCACCGGGAGCAATCAAGCGACTCCATTCCCACGCAGCCAAGATAATCATGATCAGAAAAAGGACATTGATGTAGATCGGTGGCAATAGAAACAGGATAGGTAAAAAAACTGCTAGCAAAACAGTTGCAGTAATTACCCGGGTTTTCAGCATAAGGTCGCTTAAGCGGAAGGAGAAAGAGCTTCTGAAGCAAGCTGGGCGCTGGTGCGACCAAAGCGGCGCTCACGCTGACTAAACCAATCAAATGCCGCTTGTAAATCAGTCGCACTAAAGTCTGGCCACAGCGTATCGGTAAAGTACAGCTCGGTATAGGCCAATTGCCAAAGCAAGAAGTTACTCACCCGCTGCTCGCCTCCAGTGCGAATGAACAAATCCGGTTCGGGTGCATATGCCATCGACAAATAGGGTTGCAGTAATTCTTCAGATACTGCGTCGGCTTCGATGTTGGGATTAGCGCGTAACATTTCGCGCGTTGCTTGCAAGATGTCCCATCGACCTCCGTAATTCGCCGCAATCGTCAAGGTGAGGTCTTTGCAGTGCGCGGTCTTTTCTTCGGAGAAGGTAATCATCTCTTGAATCGATTGATCGAATTGACTTAAATCGCCAATCAGACGTAGTTGAATGCCATTTTCTGCCAAGCGGCCGACTTCGCCCCGCAAGGATTTAAGAAAGAGCTTCATTAAAAAACCAACTTCCTCTGGCGGGCGGCGCCAATTCTCGGAACTAAAAGCAAACACCGTAAGAAATTCCACGCCCTGACGACGGCATTCTTCGACTACCTTCCGAACTGCGCCTAAGCCTTCCGAGTGGCCCGCAACGCGCGGCATGTGACGCTTACTTGCCCAACGCCCATTGCCATCCATAATGATCGCCACATGGCGTGGCACCGCCCTCACCTCGGGGATTTCAATTGTGGAGCTAGCGTGTCGAACCATGGACTTGAATGAATGGGAATCGTGACGGCGACTACACCGTCATGATTTCCTTTTCCTTATCAACCACAATTTTGTCGATATCGATGACTGCTTTATCTGTCATCTTCTGAATGTCATCGGTAGCGCGACGCTCTTCGTCCTCCGAGATTTCTTTATCTTTCGTTAAGCGCTTTAAATGCTCATTGGCGTCCCGGCGCAAATTACGCACCGCAATCTTCGCGTCCTCACCTTCACTCTTCACCAGCTTAGTTAGTTCACGTCGGCGCTCTTCCGTAAGGGCCGGCATTGGTACTCGAATGATTGTGCCTTGCGATGCTGGATTTAAGCCTAGGTCGGAATCCCGAATGGCTTTTTCAATCACCGCCACCATGGTTTTTTCGAAAGGCTGAACATTGATCGTACGTGCGTCTGCTAAGCCCAAATTGGCCACCTGCGCTAAGGGCGTGGGGTTACCGTAGTAATCAACCTGAATGTGCTCCAAGATGCCAGGATTGGCACGGCCCGAACGAATTTTTGCCAGTCCACTCTTTAAGGACTCGAGCGACTTCTGCATCTTTTGTTCAGTCGTGTTTTTGATTTCAACTGCAGACATGCTGTTCTCCTATTAAACGTGCACTAAAGTGCCTTCGGACTCGCCCTGCACTACGCGCAGCAAGGCTCCCGGTTTTAAGATTGAAAATACTTTAATCGGCAATTTGCGATCGCGGCATAAGGCAAATGCAGTGGCATCCATCACTTGCAGGTTTTGAATGATTGCCTCATCAAAGGTAATCGAATCGTAGCGCGTCGCGCTCGCATCTTTATTGGGATCGCTGCTGTAAATGCCATCCACCTTGGTGGCTTTAAGCATGATATCAACGCCCATCTCGGCACCACGTAACGCCGCAGCAGTATCAGTTGTAAAAAATGGATTGCCGGTACCGGCAGCGAAAATCACGACCTTACCTTCGCTCATCGCCCGAATGGCCCGCGGGCGAATGTAGGGTTCTACCACTTGATCCATGCGCAAAGCCGATTGAACGCGAGCCTCAACGCCCTTCTGACGGAGAGCATCTTGTAGCGCTAAGGAATTCATCATGGTGGCCAACATACCCATGTAGTCAGCCGTGGCGCGGTCCATACCGGCAGCACCACCAGCAACACCGCGGAAAATATTACCGCCACCAATCACAATCGCCAATTCAATGCCCAGGCGAACCACCTCGGTGATTTCCGCAACCATGGAGTCGATGGTGGTTGGGTTGATGCCAAAAGCATCCTCACCCATTAACGCTTCACCAGAAAGTTTTAGGAGTACGCGCTTGTATGCTGGCATGGTCGTTTATTCTGCTTAGGTTATTGATTTATATGTATTTTTTAATGGTTGATTCCCATTATAAAGGGCAAAGAAAAGGGCGTAGAAACTTTCGCTTCCACGCCCTGTTCGGGTACTAAACCAAATCAATACAAGGGCTTAATGACCCCCTGCGTTTAAATGGTCATTTATGCGCTTGCTTTTGCTGCGGCAACCTGGGCTGCCACTTCCGCTGCAAAGTCATCTTGCCGCTTCTCAATGCCCTCGCCCACGATGAACATCGTAAATGACTTAATCGTCGTGTTCGCGGCCTTGAGCATTTGCTCCACGGTTTGCTTATCGTTTTTCACGAAGGGTTGATTCAATAGGGATACCTCTTTCAAGTACTTTTGCACTGAGCCCTCAACCATCTTGGCAACAATATCCGCAGGCTTGCCGGATTCGGCCGCTTTTTGCTCTGCAATATTGCGCTCGGTCGCGATGTTTTCTGCTGGAACATCCGCAGTAGACAAGGCAACAGGCTTCATTGCAGCAATGTGCATCGCAACGTCTTTCGCGGCTGTTTCATCGCCAGTGAACTCCACCATCACACCAATGCGGGTTCCATGCAAATAGGAAACCAATTTGCTGTCGCCAGCAAAACGCTGAAAACGGCGTGGGGTAATGTTTTCACCAATACGACCAATCAACTTGGTGCGAACGGCCTCAACGGTTTCGCCTTCGAGTGGCAATGCAGCCAAGGCAGTCACGTCAGCTGGGTTGCTGTTCGCAACCAGCTTGGCGCAGTTGTCCGAAAACGCCAAGAAATCATCGTTCTTCGACACAAAGTCGGTTTCGCAATTGACTTCGATTAAGGCACCAGTCGTGCCATTGATAAACGCAGCCACGACACCTTCAGCCGTAACACGGGAAGCAGCTTTGCTGGCTTTGCTACCTAGCTTCACACGCAGAATTTCTTCTGCTTTAGCCATATCGCCATCAGCCTCGGTCAATGCTTTTTTACACTCCATCATCGGAGCATCGGTTTTGGCGCGCAGGTCGCCAACCATTGCAGCGGTAATTGCAGCCATTACTCAGCCTTCCCTTCTTCAACGAACTCTTCTTCGCCTTCTTTAACGGCAGTCAAAATCTCTTGAACTGCGTTGGCTTTTCCTTCCAAAATGGCATCGGCAATACCGCGGGCATACAGGGTGACTGCTTTGCTGGAGTCATCGTTGCCTGGAATGATGTAATCCACGCCCTCAGGGGAATGGTTGGTATCCACAACGGCGATCACTGGAATGCCTAATTTCTTGGCTTCGGTAATCGCAATCTTGTGATAGCCGACGTCCACGACGAAAATCGCATCGGGAACGCCATTCAAATCCTGAATACCGCCCAAGGCTTTTTGTAATTTGTCGAGGTCACGGTCATTGGTGAGGGCTTCCTTCTTGGAAAGTTTTTCCCAATCGCCCGCTTCTTTCGCAACGGCCATGTCTTTCAGACGCTTCAGTGAACCTTTAACAGTTTTGAAGTTGGTGAGGGTGCCGCCGAGCCAGCGGCTATCGATGTATGGCATACCTGCACGTGCTGCCTCTTCGGCGATGATCTCGCGGGATTGGCGCTTGGTACCAACAAACAAAATGGTGCCGCGATTGGCTGCAATTTGTTTTGCCACTTTCAGGGCTTCCTGAAACATGGGCAATGTTTTTTCCAAATTGATGATGTGAATTTTATTGCGATGGCCAAAAATATAAGGGGCCATCTTGGGGGACCAGAAACGTGTTTGGTGGCCAAAATGGCAACCGGCTTCCAGCATCTGACGCATAGTCACTGACATAACATTCTCCTAAGGGTTTGATCTAAGATTAGGTCCTAGCTGCACTAAAAAGTGCCACCCTGGAAGGCCTAACCCGCAATTTCGGTTCACTAGATGCCGTCACATGGACGTCATCGAATCAACCGATTCCAAAATTATAGCTTACATATCAATTAACTAGGGCATCTCAGCTTAGTCAGGCCCTCTGCCTGAAAGCACCTGAAATGGCCTTCGATTGCCCATAAAACCGCCAAGTCGTTGATAATAAAAGCATGAATAGTGTATTTACCGACGAAAACGACATCCAAGGGATGCGCGAAGCGGGCCGGCTGGCCAGCGAAGTACTGGACCACGTAGCGCCTTTTGTGCAGCCTGGCATTAGCACAGGCGAGCTGGATCGCATTTGCCACACCTATATGCGCGATGTGCAAAAAACCATTCCAGCACCACTTAATTACCAACCGCCGGGATATCCACCCTTTCCGGCCTCGATCTGCACCTCGGTGAATGACGTCATTTGCCATGGCATCCCCGGTGACAAAATCTTGAAATCCGGTGATGTAGTGAATCTCGACATTACCGTGATCACCCCTGCTGGCTACTTTGGGGATACAAGTCGCATGTTTATGGTGGGCGAGCCATCAGTGTTGGCAAAACGCTTAACCCAAATTACCTTTGAATGCATGTGGCTGGGCATTGCCCAAGTGAAGCCAGGTGCGCGCCTCGGCGATATCGGGCACGTCATCCAAACCCATGCTGAAAAAGCCGGTTACTCGATTGTGCGTGAGTACTGTGGTCATGGCATTGGCAAAGTCTTTCACCAAGATCCGCAAATTCTGCATTACGGCAGGCCAGGCACTGGCGAAACATTAGAAGCTGGTATGACCTTCACTATTGAGCCCATGATCAACGCTGGCAAACGCGATATTCGGACGATGCCAGATCAATGGACTGTCAAAACCAAAGATCGAAGCCTTTCAGCGCAGTGGGAGCACACCTTACTCGTGACCCAGAGCGGTGTAGAAGTCCTAACCTGGTCGGAAGGCAGCAACCCACCCCCTGAATGCGTCGCCGGCTTGCGTTTCCGCCCCAGCGCATAGAACGCCCCTACAAACGGCATACCCTCATCCATGCGTACGGCCAAACAAAATCAAGTTGCAATCAGCAATGGAGCCGAGTTGCGCAGTGCGCGTGAAGCAGCGTATGCGGAGTTTCAAGCCCACCAAGGCGTCGACAAACTAAGTAAGCAACTGAGCAATATGAGTGACGTACTGCTCATGAATTTGTGGTCGCAATGCGAATTGCATGATGATGCCGCCCTGCTTGCGGTCGGCGGCTATGGTCGTAGCGAACTCTTTCCCTACTCCGACGTCGACATCTTGATTTTGCTACCTGACCACGAATCAGAAACGCTCTCGACTCGCGTGGAGCAATTCATTGCGCAATGCTGGGATGCGGGAGTGGAGATTGGCTCGTCTGTGCGCAATAGCGCCGAGTGCTTATCGGAAGCAGCCCAGGACATTACGGTGCGCACCTCATTATTGGAAGCGCGCTTCTTAGGAGGGAATCGCAGTCTATTTACGAAATTCTCCAAAGCCTATTGGAATGCCATGGATCCCAAGGCCTTCTTCCAGGCTAAATTGCTTGAGCTCAAGCAACGCCATCAAAAATACCAAGATACGCCCTACTCCTTAGAGCCCAATTGCAAAGAGAGTCCAGGCGGCTTACGCGATATCCAAATCATTACCTGGGTCAGTAAAGCGGCGCAGTTTGGCAATGGCTTTCAGGATCTGTACAAAAAAGGGGTCATTACTCGGCGCGAGCTCACCGAAATTAAGCGCAATAAGCGCCTTCTCGAAACCATTCGCGCTCACTTGCATTTGCTGGCAAAACGCCGACAAGATGTGCTGGCATTTGATTTACAGGCGCCACTCGCAAGCGCTATGGGAATTGAGGCTGAAAGCAATCGCGCCGCAAGCGAAGCCATCATGCGTCGCTATTATTGGGCCGCAAAAGCCGTAACCCAGCTCAATGATGTGCTGTTGCAAAACATTGAAGCATTGCTCTTCCCGCAAGAATCAAAAACAACCCACGCTATTCCGGGGGAAGAGAACCAATTCTTTATTGAGCGCCAGGGCTTACTCGATATCACCGATCCCATGCTTTACGAGAAACACCCCGAGCAGATTCTCAGAACGTTTTTAGTCTTTACCCAATCACCCACCTTAACGGGCCTCTCTGCAACCATTTTTAGAGCGCTCTACAACGTGCGCAAACGCATGGATAGCCAGTGGCGTAAAGATCCTGCGAACCGCGCGCTGTTCATGGAAATCCTTAAGCAGCCAGACGGGGTCACGCGCGCCTTTCAGCTGATGAACCGAACCAGCGTATTGGGTCGTTACTTACCTGCCTTCCGAAAAATTGTCGGGCAAATGCAGCATGATTTATTTCACGTCTATACCGTAGATCAACACATCTTGATGGTGCTGCGCAATGTACGGCGCTTCATGATCATGGAGCATACGCAGGAGTTTCCTTACTGCAGTCGCTTGATTGCCAACTTTGACAAACCATGGCTCATTGTTTTAGCTGCCCTCTTTCATGACATCGCTAAAGGCCGTGGCGGGGACCATTCCGAGCTGGGCATGCGCGATATGCGGCAGTTCGCTAAAGACCACAGCCTTAGCAAAGCCGATACCGAGCTCTTGGTTTGGCTAGTTGCAAAGCATCTGAAAATGAGCCAGGTGGCGCAAAAGCAAGACATCTCCGATCCCGATGTCGTTGCGCAGTTTGCCAAAGAGATGGGCGATGAGCGTCATCTGACTGCGCTCTATTTGCTCACCGTTGCCGATGTCAGGGGCACTAGCCCCAAGGTATGGAATGCCTGGAAAGCCAAGCTCTTAGAAGATCTCTACCGAGCCACCTTGCGCGTACTGGGTGGCGCCAAAACCGATGCCACATCCGAATTAGCCCAGCACCAAGAAGAATCCCGGCGTAATTTGCGCCTGAATGGCATTGAGGATGAGGCCTATGCTGACTTATGGCAAAAATTGGATGTTGCCTTTTTCTTACGCCAAGATGCTGGCGATATTGCCTGGCTAACTCGGCACCTCTTTAATCGCGTCGATAGTTCAGAGCCCGTAGTACGCGCTAGATTATCGACCGTAGGCGAAGGCTTGCAAGTCGCTGTCTATATGCCGGATCAAGCGGATCTCTTTGCGCGCATCTGTGCCTACTTTGAGCGCCACGGCTTTTCTATCTGGGATGCCCGCATTCATACAACGCGGCATGGCTATGCCCTAGATACCTTTCAGGTCACTGGCATGAATCGCTTAACCGAAACCGGTAGTTACCGCGACCTCATTCAGTTAGTGGAATACGAACTCAAGACGGCGCTTGAAAAAACCGATCCGCTACCCCAGCCCAGCATGGGTCGTCTGTCCAGACAGTCCCGCAGCTTTCCAGTACAAGCCAGGGTCAATATGCAACCCGATGATCGCGGTCAGTACGTCGTGCTATCCCTATCGGCAAGCGATCGTACTGGGCTAATCTATGCAGTGGCACAAGTCCTTGCAAAACACCGGGTATCGATTCACACCGCCCGCATCAACACCTTAGGCGAACGCGTGGAAGATGTATTGCTACTGAACGCCGCAGAACTGAGCAAGAATCCAAAACTACAAATTCAGATTGAAACTGAAATCCTGGATGTATTGGCCAGCTAACACTTATTAGCACTAGCTTGTAACAATTCGTAATAAGCTTTAACCGCCCTTTTAGTTCGGACATCCGTAACAGCACTCTGCTCGCACCATCTCCACTCTATTGCCTCGACCGTATTAACCATTCGAGATGGTTTCAGAGCAAAACAAAGATCAATATGAATATGCTCAGGTTCTTTTTTGGCGGGATTATTCGGAATCGTATGAACATCAACATCGACAAGAGAATTCTCCTGCCAAACTAATTCACATAAAACACCAGTTTCTTCTTGGGTCTCGCGTATAGCAGCAGACTCTGGCGTCTCACCCTCATCAATATGACCACCTGGTTGAATCCAAAGCCCCAAATAAGGATGACGAACTAAAAGAACCTTATCAAACTCTATAACCAAGCCGCTAGCAGTTATATGACCATGCAAATTAGAGCGCCTAAAGGGATTTGGTGAATTTAAAATTTGACTCACCACGGCGTCATGTGGAGTGACTAAAAAATTTAAATTTAGATATGTATTTGGCATCACAGAATCGTAATGAAATCATTCTCTCAGAGCGACCTGATTCTTCTGTAGGAAATGGCTGACGACTCAATTGCCTATCAATTTAAGCTAGGGGCACTACTATCTCAATCTTGCGCAAGCAAGCTCAGCATCGCTGCTTCGTCAATCACAGCTACACCAAGCTCTTCTGCTTTGGTGAGTTTGCTGCCCGCGTCATCGCCTGCCACAACATAATCGGTTTTTTTAGAAACAGAGCCTACTACTTTGGCACCGGCGCGCTCAAGTCGCTCTTTTGCTTCATCCCGCGATAAGGTAGGCAGCGTGCCCGTGAGTACAAATGTTTTACCTGCTACGGCTGCGCTGACCTTTTTTTCTTCAACGCTGAGTACCATGCCCGATGCCAGCAACTGCTCGATTACCTCACGGTTATGGGGTTCTTGCATGAAGCCCGTGATTGAATCTGCCACAACGGGACCAACATCCCGAACCGTGAGCAGGTCTTCGCCTGTGGCGTCCATGAGGGCATGCATATTTTGATAGTGATTGGCTAAATCTTTTGCGGTTGTTTCGCCTACATGGCGAATGCCTAAGGCAAAGATGAAGCGGGCCAAGGTCGTGCTTCGCGATTGATTAATCGCCTCAATTAAATTATCCGCCGACTTCTCACCCATGCGCTCTAGGTTGGCCACTGCCGTAAATCCCAAGCGGTATAAATCGGCTGGAGTACGAACCAGATTATTGTCTACGAGCTGATCGACAATCTTTTCTCCAAGACCCTCAATATCCATGGCACGGCGATGCGCAAAATGGACTAAGGCCTGTTTGCGCTGCGCGCCGCAAAATAAGCCACCACTGCAGCGGGCAATGGCTTCATCTGCTACGCGCTCAATGTGCGAGTCGCATACCGGGCAGCGGCTTGGCATCTCAAATGCCTTAGTGTCATTCGGTCGACGCTCCAGCACCACCGACACCACTTCGGGTATCACATCGCCCGCACGCCGCACCACTACGGTATCACCAATGCGTACATCTTTACGCTTCACTTCATCTTCATTGTGGAGCGTGGCATTGGTCACGGTGACGCCGCCCACCTCGACTGGGGATAAGCGGGCAACAGGCGTAATGGCGCCAGTACGTCCCACTTGAACATCGATACCTAATACGGTTGTGAGCGCTTCTTGGGCTGGATACTTATGAGCTAGGGCAAAGCGCGGCGCCCTCGAAACAAAGCCAAGCTCGGCTTGTTCTGCAAATGCATTGACTTTATAGACAACGCCATCAATGTCATAGGGCAAACGATCGCGCTTGCTACCGATCTCCTGATAGAAGCTTAGGATATCGTCCACCGATGACAGAACTTTGCGTTCCGCACACACTGGTAAACCCAGGCTGAGGTATTGATCAAGTAATGCGCTGTGGGATTTTGGTAACCAACTTTGTGGCTCACATGCACCCACGCCATAGGCAAAAAAGGATAAAGGCCGTTTTGCGGTAATTTTCGAGTCCAGTTGACGCAGGCTTCCTGCAGCAGCATTGCGTGGATTAGCGAATTCTTTTTCACCCAGGCGGGCTGCCTCTTGGTTCATCTTGGCAAAATCAGCCAAGTACATAAAGACCTCGCCACGAACCTCAAGGACTGCTGGTATAGCGTTGCCTTGAAGGCGAAGAGGTATTGCTCGGATGGTTTTAATATTGGCCGTAACGTCTTCACCGCTACTGCCATCGCCGCGCGTTGCCGCTTGCACTAATAGGCCATTTTCATACCGCAGGGAAATGGCTAGGCCATCAAACTTCAACTCACCGGCATAAATAACCTGGGTATGTTGTAATCCCTCACGGCAGCGACGATCAAAATTGATTACCTCTGCATCATCAAAGGCATTATTGAGGGAGAGCATGGGTACGGCGTGCTTCACGCTCATGAACTCTTTTAATGCGGTGCCGCCGACGCGTTGCGATAGCGAGTCTGGCGTCACCCAATCGGGATGGGCTTGCTCGAGCGCAATTAACTCGCGATACAGACGGTCGTATTCACTATCGGGTAATAAGGGAGTATCAAGCACATAGTAAGCGTGATCTAAACGTGCCAGCTCGGATTGGAGCCAAGCGTATCGCTCCGCTGACTGCATCGGATCCGAATGCGGCATGCCCTATCCCTAATTAAATAAGCGCGCAGCAGTCGCTGAGCCAGCTGCGATACCGCTTTGCTCCAAGCGGCTATATAGACCATCCAGGTGTTGGCGAATCGCGATCACGGCATTCTCGGTCAGGTTAACGCCATTGTCATCAACTATACGACCCTGCATCGACTCAGCCACAGCCACACCTTCGGCCAGCATGCGCTCAAATCCCATTTGCTCCTGCGCCACTAAAGGAACCTCTAATAACAGTGAGATTCCGGTAATGGGCTGATTTGGATCCAAGCCATTACTCACAAACAAGACTTGGTTGTTGGAATAAAACACATAGGACCGATTATTGCTAGATAAAACAAAATGACGCTCAAGCATCAGCGCATCCAATTCAGCGCGCGTTTTTGCTTTGCCATCAAAAGCCACATTAATGCTGAGCTGAATATCGCTTTCTGCCGCAATCGCATCCAGCTCCTTGGCGTTCTCCATCATGGTGCTGACGCTGGGCATATCAATCTGTGCGCCCAATACGTCGGCTAAAGCCTGGCTGCGGGAACAAAAATCCGAGAGCTCCAGCACCCCGATCGGACCCTTGCGGCTGGCCAGCTGTATTGCGAGTTGCAGTTCGGCGTAATGGGCGTCCATTTCAATTGGCTCCCACTCACCCTCATGATCATCCGCTCGCAAGCCCTCGTATATCCAATGTGCCCCAAAGCGCGGCCAATCTGCGACCTCACTGATAATTTCACTTCCCTTAATGGGGCTTTCAAAGCGCAAGGTAATCACACAATCAATCCGCGGGTCGATTGCAAACCGAAGTGTTTCGGCAGGAGCCGCATTCATGGGCTCAGAAAATCCAGGCTCTACCCGATCGCCGGCGTAGTTTTGTCCAGACGCATCAGCAAATCCAGGCTCAATTTGGGTGTGCGCCTGGCGCTTGGCGCGTGCACTTCGCAAATTCAAGATTGCCACCAAGACTAAAAGCAAAATGCCAATGAGGCCTAAGGCAAATTGCAATTCCGACAAACCCAGCTTGGCTGCGATTTGCTCTAATCCCATTTAGGCGGCCTCGACCATGGATACCGCAGATGAAATATCCACTGCCACAATGCGCGATACACCCTGCTCCTGCATGGTGACGCCAATCAATTGGTGGGCAATTTCCATGGTGATCTTATTATGCGAGATGAAAACAAACTGGGTCTTAGCAGACATCCTAGCAACCATCTCTGCATAGCGCAATGTGTTGGCATCATCCAGCGGCGCATCAACCTCATCAAGCAAGCAAAATGGTGCTGGGTTCAGCAAGAATAAAGAGAACACTAGGGCAATCGCAGTTAAGGCCTTTTCCCCGCCCGAAAGTAAGTAAATCGAGCTATTTTTCTTGCCCGGTGGTTGTGCCATCACTTGCACGCCTGAATCCAAGATTTCTTCGCCGGTCATCACGAGCTCAGCGTGACCGCCGCCAAACAGCTCAGGGAAGAGGCGTCCAAAATGGCCATTGACCTGATCGAAGGTGCCCTGCAATAAATCACGGGTCTCTGCATCAATCTTCGCAATTGCGTCGGTTAAGGTTTGCATCGCCTCATTCAAGTCGGCTGATTGCGCATCCAGGAATGATTTGCGCTCACGTGAGCTGGCTAGCTCATCGAGTGCGGCCATATTGACTGGGCCCAGCGACTGAATTTCACTATTTAAGCGATTGACTTCACTTTGCAAATGCCCAACCTTGAGGTCACTACTGAAACGGGTTTCGAGGCTAGTGAGATCTGCTTCTGCATCGGCAAGCAAGGTCGCAAACTGTTCGAAGTTAAGACGAGCAGCTTGCTCACGCAATTGCAGATCCATCACTTTGTCGCGCATCGGCTGCAAGCTGCGCTCAATTAAGAGTCGCCCCTCATCCGCTTCACGCAACTGGTGCAGCAATGCATCTTGTTCAGTGCGGGCATTCGCTAAGGCTGCTTCGCGCTCGGCACGCACCACTAGTAGTCCTTGCAACTTCTCTTGGGCTGCCTCATCGCTGAGACCGGCAAGCTCTTGCTCGCTGGCAGCATATTTATCCTGAATCTCGATGATTTGGTCGCGTGCTGTGCTTTGATCCCGCTGCAAATCGGCAATGCGCTGCTGTAATGAACGGGTAGCAAAGGCTGCTTCTTGAGCCGCCATCTCCGCAGTACGCAAGTTCGTGCGCAACGTCTCGCGCTCTTCACTGGTGCGCGCTAGATTCGCTTGCGCACTCTCTAATTCAAGATGCAACCGCTCTTTGTCGGCCTGCGCCTGATCTAACTCAGATTGCGACTGCGCGCCATTGCTGTTGAACTGCTGCTGCTGCCCGCTAATTTCAGCCATCTCCGACTGAATTTGCGCAGCGCGCTGACTGTATTGCTCTTCAGCTTGCGTGAGCTGCATCTGCTCTACTTCAAAGCCATGGGCTTCCTGCACTGCATGTTCGGCATTGATGCGCGACTGCTCGGCTGCTTGGTGAGCCGCTTGGTAATTGGCGGCGCACTGATCAAGCTCACCTTGCAACTCGCTCTGAATTAAACGCTGCGCCTTTAACTGCTTCTCCAGGCTCTCCATTTCTTGAGCGCGGGCCAACATACCCGATTGCTCTGAATCGGCAGCATAGAGCTGTACGCCTACCCGGCTAACTAAATGACCTTCTTGGGTTACTAAGGTTGCGCCTACCGGCAACTTGTCCCGGCGGTGAAGTGCATCCTCTAGGTTATTAGCAATAAAGACAGCGCCGAGCCACTCTTGTAATACTTGCATGACGCGTGGCGCGCCCGCACTCTGAATACGCGACAGTAATAAGGTGAAGTCCGCGGGTGCATTGATCTGCGATGCAGGCAATTCGTCAGCCAATAAAATGGCTAGGCGACTCGGCGGTGCGTCTTTCGCTAAAGCAACCGCCTCTTCTGCATTTTTACCCGTGACCGCAGCAAGACGTTCACGCAAAACCGACTCAAGGGCAGTTTCCCAACCACTCTCGACCTTGAGGTCTTGCCATAAACGCTTGCTTTCCTTAAGGCCTTTACTTTCCAACCATGGCCCGATCTTGCCTTGTGCCTGCACACTGGCTTGCAGCGCGGTTAGGGCGGTAAGCTTAGCTTCGGTTTGAGCTAAATCTTGATTGGCTGACTGTATTTGCTGCTGCGCTTGGTTACGCGCCTCATCGGCTGCTGGCACACGTTGCTGCATTTCAAGCGCACGGGTTTTGGTTTCTTCTACCTTACGCTGCGCCATCACTTGACGATCAAGTGCCATCTGCAAGGCAGTCGCATCAGGCTTGCGCATGCTAGACAATTCGGCCTCTAAGCGCGCTTGACGCGCCCCAGATTCCTCGAGTTGCAAGGCAATGGCTTTAGCGCGCTCACCGAGGCTTGCCAAGCGTTGATCAATCGCAGCAACACTGTCACGTGTTGTATTTAACTGCGTAACAGCTGCTTGGTATGCCTCTTCGCGCGCAGGTAACTGCTCTTGCAGGCTTAAAAGTTCAATTTGTAAATTGCTTTCCTGTTCTGCGGCCAGGCTTAACTCCTGCTCTGCAGAACGCTGTGCTTGCGCTGCGTCGGTTTCTTGAACGGTCCAACGCTGCAATTGCGACTGCAGATCCTGAGTTTGCTGTTGTAGACGCAAACGCGCCTCCTGCACATACCGAATTTCCGCTTCAACCTGAGTGACATCGGCATTCGTTTGATAGAGCTCACCTTGTGCTTCGGATACTTTATCTTGCAAGGCGTACTGCTGCGTGCGCATTGCTTCGAGCTCAGCTTCGGCATGGCGTAATTTGGCAGTCTGTTCTTCGAGCTGGACTTGCGTATCGCGGATACCGTTGGCATGGCGCTCTTGCTCTTTGCCTGCTTCAGTTTGACGCACGAACCACAGCAATTGCTGCTGTGATTTCATTTCCACTTGCAATAGATTGTGGCGCTCTGCTACCGTAGCCTGGCTCTCCAGGCGCTCGAGTTGCTTTTCCAGCTCGCGCAAGATGTCTTGTACGCGCACTAAATTCTCTTGGGTATCTTCAAGGCGCGAGGCAGTTTCTTTGCGGCGCTCTTTGTATTTGGAAACGCCTGCAGCCTCTTCTAAAAATACTCGCAGCTCTTCTGGCTTGGATTCCAAAATACGGTTAATCGTACCTTGACCAATAATTGCGTATCCGCGTGGCCCCATGCCGGTGCCCAGGAAAATATCCTGAATGTCTTTACGACGCACTACTTGGTTGTTGACGTAATAGCTGGAGTTGCCATCGCGGGTGAGTACCCGTTTTACTGCAAGCTCTGCAAACGTGCTCCATTGTCCGTGTGCGCGGCCATCGGCGTTATCAAACAGTAACTCGACACTGGCACGGCCCGATGGCTTACGTAATCCAGATCCATTAAAAATCACATCTTGCATCGATTCGCCGCGCAATTCGCTGGCTCTGGATTCGCCTAAAACCCAGCGAACGGCATCAATAATGTTGGATTTTCCGCATCCATTGGGGCCAACCACACCAATCAGTTGGCCTGGCATCTCAAAATGGGTTGGATCGACGAATGACTTAAAGCCAGAAAGTTTGATTGATTTGAGTTGCACAGGGCGCTTTGCGGGGTAAAAAAGTCTGACTGGTTCAAGAAAAAAGGGGTAAATTCCGTGATTAGGATGATAGCAAGTTCACAAAGCTTTACACCGGAATTTTCCCCGCCGATATAATGATGTTTCGCCATTTAGGGCTAAAACCCCTTAACAATCTGATAGTTATCTAAAAAGCATGAGCCAATCACCACAAAGCGTTATCGAACAAGCCTGGGACAACCGAGCAAACCTCTCTGCAGGGGACATTTCCACTGAAATCCGCAATGCCGTAAGCGCTGTCATAGACGGCCTCAATCGGGGTCGAATTCGCGTTGCTGAGCGCCGTTCCGTTGGGCAATGGGAAGTTAACCAGTGGGTTAAAAAGGCGGTTTTACTGTCCTTTCGCCTCGAAGACAATAAGGTCATGCCAGCCGGTGGCTTTACCCAGTTTTACGACAAAGTACCCAGCAAGTTTGAGAACTGGACTGAGGCGGATTTCATCGAGGGTGGCTTTCGGGTCGTTCCTCCAGCTGTCGCACGCCGCGGCTCTTTTATTGGTAAGAATGCCGTTTTGATGCCCTCTTACGTCAACATTGGCGCATATGTCGGTGAAGGCACCATGGTCGATACCTGGGCAACCGTTGGTTCCTGCGCTCAAATTGGCAAGAACGTGCATTTATCCGGCGGCGTTGGTATTGGCGGTGTTTTAGAGCCGATTCAGGCTGGTCCCGTCATCATTGAGGATAACTGCTTCATTGGCGCACGCTCCGAGGTAGTCGAGGGCGTCGTGATTGAAGAAAACAGCGTTCTGTCGATGGGCGTCTTTATTGGCCAAAGCACCAAGATTTATGATCGCGAAACCGGTCAAATTCATTATGGTCGTGTGCCTGCTGGTTCTGTAGTGGTGCCTGGCTCACTCCCCTCCGCAGATGGCAAATACAGCCTCTACGCTGCCATCATCGTCAAGAAAGTCGATGCTCAAACGCGAGCAAAAACCGCCATTAACGAACTCTTGCGCGATTAATCATGAGCGCAGCGATTGAATTAACCAAAGCCCTGATTGCCTGCCGCTCGGTTACACCAGCCGATGGCGGCTGTCAGGATTTGATCGCTGATCGCTTAAAGGAATTGGGCTTTCATACGGAAAGTGTGGTGGGTGGTCCTAGTGATTTTCAGGTAACGAATCTGTGGGCCATCAAAAAAGGCACGCAAGGTGATGCTGGCAAGGTATTGATGTTTGCTGGCCATACCGATGTGGTTCCTACTGGCCCGTTGGAAAAGTGGGAGAGCGATCCATTTACCCCCACCATCCGCGGCGATTATTTATATGGCCGCGGCGCGGCCGATATGAAAACCTCCCTCGCCGGTTTTGTAGTGGCAACGGAGGAGTTCATCACCGCTAATCCGGAGCACGCCGGAACGATTGCTTTTTTAATTACCAGCGACGAAGAAGGCCCAGCCAACGATGGCACGGTGGTCATGTGCGAACGACTTAAAGAGCGGGGCCAACGGCTGGACTACTGCGTCATTGGCGAACCTACCTCAGTCAATCAATTGGGTGACATGATTAAGAACGGCAGACGCGGCTCCCTGTCTGGCAAATTGCACATCAAGGGCATCCAAGCCCATATTGCCTACCCTCACCTCGGTGAGAACCCCATTCATTTATCTGCACCCGCTATTCAGGCGCTAGTGAGCACCGAATGGGATCAAGGCAATCGTTACTTTCAGCCGACGAGTTTTCAGATTTCGAATATTCACGCAGGTACTGGCGCCAATAACGTCATTCCGGGTGAACTCACCATCGACTTTAATTTCCGCTTTTCAACCGAGAGCACGCCCGAGCAATTGCGTCAGCGGGTCGAGTCGATTCTGACCGAAGCTGGCCTGACGTTTTCAATTGATTGGGTTTTGGGGGGCAGTCCCTTCATTACTGGAGATGAAGCCTTGGCGAGCGCGCTGCGTAAGGCGATTCAAGATGAAACCGGTGTTGTTACCGAGCTCTCTACTACTGGCGGTACGAGCGATGGCCGCTTTATTGCCAAGATTTGTTCTCAAGTGGTTGAGTTTGGGCCCATTAATGCAACCAGCCACAAAGTGAATGAGTCTGTTTGCGCCGAGGACATTGTCCCGCTCAAGAACATTTACAAGCGCGTACTTGAGCAGTTGATCGCCTAAACCCATGGATCCAGAGCCTCAGTCGCAGAGCAATACCGTCGCCACCGTAGAACAAGCGATCGATCGGCTTGCGCAACACCTCGATCAGGCCAAACTCAGCTACGGGCACGGCGCAATCGACGCCCAAAGTGAGGCGTTGTGGATTATTAGTAAACAACTCCAGATCAGTCCAAGCGATACGTTAGATCAACTGCAGGCGCCACTCGATCACCGTCTTTATGACGCTGCCCTGGCAGTGGCCAATAAGCGCATTCAAACGCGCAAACCATTAGCTTACATTTTAGAAGAGGCATGGCTAATGGGCGTGCCCTTCTATTGCAATGAACAGAGTATCGTTCCCCGCTCGTGGATTGCGGAGCTAATTACAGAAGGCGCACTGGAGCCATGGTTACCTGCCGATGGTCGTGCACTTGATTTATGCACTGGTAATGGCTCCCTTGCCGTCTTGCTAGCCCTGTCCTGTCCGGATATTCATGTGAGTGCGTGCGATATCAGCGCGCCTGCATTAGCGGTGGCGGCACGTAACTTGGATCGTCACGGCCTGAGTTCTCACGTTGAGTTGTTCCATGGCGATCTTTGGAGCCCCTTGCCCGACCCCAATGATGAAAACCGCTTTGACTTGATCATCTGCAATCCGCCCTACGTCAATGCAGCCAGCATGCGCAATCTCCCCGCTGAATACCACGCTGAACCAGCCCTTGCTTTAGCTGGCGGCGAAGATGGCATGGACCTGATTCGAAAGATCATTGCCAATGCACCGGACTACCTGAGCGAGCGCGGTGCACTGGTACTGGAAATTGGCAATGAAGTGGAGCACTTTCATAAAGCCTTCCCGCAGATTCCGGTGATTTGGATGGACGTCTCTGCAGGGAACGAGCAAGTCTTACTAATCCAAGCAGAAGACTTGCGCTAAAGCGCGCTAATCAATAGCGCTGACAATAGTGCTAACAATATTGCTAACTGAGTTCGTTTGCAGCAGAAATAGCCTGATCAATGCGCTCTACCGGAATCACCCGCAAGCCGGGGATTTTGCTCTTGGGGAGATTGGCTTTGGGAATGATGGCAATCGTAAAGCCAAGTTTGGCAGCCTCTTTGAGACGCTCTTGGCCACGCGGGCAAGGACGAATTTCTCCCGCCAAACCCACCTCACCAAATACGATCAACTCCTTTGGTAAGGCGCGATTCCGAATCGACGATTGAATTGCCAGGAGGACAGCTAAGTCAGCCGCTGGCTCAGAGATCTTCACGCCACCAACGGCATTGAGAAACACATCCTGATCAAAGCAGGCTATGCCAGCGTGGCGATGCAATACTGCCAGCAGCATAGCGAGGCGATGCTGCTCGAGGCCCACTGCTAAGCGCCTTGGATTGGGAATGTGGGCCGTATCTACTAAAGCTTGGATTTCAACCAATAAGGGACGGCTACCTTCTTGTGTAACGAGCACACAAGCGCCCGGCACCATCTCCGCATGCTGCGATAAAAAGATGGCCGATGGATTAGAAACGCCCTTGAGGCCTTTTTCGGTCATGGCAAATACACCAAGCTCGTTGACTGCGCCAAAGCGATTTTTAATCGAGCGTACCAAACGAAACGACGAGTGGGTATCGCCCTCAAAATACAGCACCGTATCAACAATGTGCTCGAGCACCCGCGGACCAGCAAGATGACCGTCTTTGGTCACATGCCCCACCATCAGCATGCAAATGCCAGTGGATTTAGCGTAGCGGGTGAGCTGCGCAGCACACTCGCGCACCTGTGCAACTGAGCCCGGCGCAGAGGTTAAGGCATCGGAGTAGACCGTCTGAATCGAATCCACCACCACTACCTGGGGATGAGCAGCATCAATGGTGGTCAATAACTTTTCGAGTTGGATTTCCGCAAGAACTTCCAGCTGTGGCGCAGCCAATGCAATGCGTTTTGCGCGCAGCGCGATCTGCGCAGCCGATTCTTCGCCGCTGCTGTATAAAACGGAGACCCCAGCAGCGCTCATTTCTGCTAAGGCTTGCAACAATAGTGTCGATTTACCAATGCCTGGATCCCCGCCGATGAGTACGACACCACCCGGCACTAAACCACCGCCAAGGACGCGATCAAACTCGTCTACGCCAGTTGGCAATCGCGGCATATCCTCGGCCTTGATAGCCGATAACTTTTGACGGGGTACGGCTTGCGCCAAACCCTGAAAGCGGGCATTGGTCGAGGTCGATTCCGACAGGCTCTCTTCTAGCGTGTTCCAAGCCTGACAGGCAGGACACTGGCCTTGCCAACGGGGCGTATTGCCACCGCAAGCAGTACATACATAAATGGTTTTTGCTTTAGCCAAAATAGTGTTCTTTACTGTAACTGCGTACCAGCTTTGTTTTCTTGTGCGCGACGCGGGGCATCTTTGCGTCGCTCCTCTAAGTCTGCAGCCCGCTTAGCGGCATCCTGTTGTTTTTCTTCAAAGGCGCGGACATTTTCGGCGCGCTCTGCTGCTTTGGCGGGATCGGCTTTTTCCGCTTTACGCTTGGCGTCGCGCTCATCCTTAAGAAGCTTACGTAACTCGCGCTGCGCCGTATTAAGCTCCACCTCTTGCGCCCGAATCGGATCGATCTCTTTACGATATTGAGCACGCGTTTGGCTCAGACATCGATTCACTAAATATTTTTGGTAGCACTCAGCAGATGCTTTTTTCCATCGGTAATCTGCCCACTCACGCTGCAGGCTCAGCTCGGCCTCGATCTTGTCTAACTTGTCGAGCTCTGCTTCTTGTGCCGGCGTTGCGCGTGCGGCACCCACCCCAAGTGCGAGGCCAATTGCCATCGCAACAGAAAGACAGGCGCGAAGAGAGGATGCGCGAATCAAATCTCGACCTTTGCGCCCAATTCAACCAAGCGATTGGTTGGGATCTTGAAAAAGTCCGAAGGCTTTGCCGCGTTTTGCATCATCCATGAAAAGAGGCTTTCCTGCCACAGCGCCATTCCGGGGGATGCCGATGGAATGATGGTGTCTTTCGAGATAAAGAAAGAGGTGTCCATCAAATCAAAGGTGAGGTTCTCTTGTTTCTCCAGCAGGGTTAGGATGGAATTGATATCCGGCGTTTCTTTAAAGCCATAGACCGCACGCACCAGGAACACCTGACCTCCCAGATCGCGCATGGTGATGCGCTCGCTATCATTCACATAGGGCACGTCCCACGTACTCAACTTTAAGAAGAATATCCGCTCATGCATCACACGGTTGTGCTTCAAGTTGTGCAGCATGGCTACCGGCACATAATCAATGTGCGCAGTTAAGAAGATCGCAGTTCCTTCTACGCGGTGCGGTGGATGCGCCAGCAGACTACTAACAAACGCCTCCATCGGAATGGAATTGCTGATCAACTTATCGCGAAGCAATTTGCGGCCTTTGTACCAAGTAATTAGGCAGGTAAAGCAGATCAGTGCTAGCAGCAAGGGATACCAGCCGCCATCTTTAACCTTGATCAACGTGGCGGTCCAGAAAGCCAAGTCAACCGCAAAGAAAAATACAATCAACAAAGCGATCAAAATGGGGTTGATATGCCATTCGCGCCGCATCACAACCGACAGCAAGATGGTAGTAATCAGCATGGTTGAGGTAACGGAGAGGCCATAGGCTGCAGCCAAGTTAACCGACTCACCAAATTCGATAATGGTCACAATCACCATCACGAGCAAAGCCCAATTCACTACTGGGATGTAAATCTGCCCGCGCTCGGAATCAGAAGTGTGCAGAATATTCATGCGGGGCAAAAAGCCCAGCGAGATGGCCTGACTCACCAAGGAAAAGGTGCCAGAGATCACGGCTTGGGATGCAATCACAGTTGCTGCGGTAGCAAGCCCTACCATCGGCCAAAGAGCCCACTCTGGCACCATCATGTAAAAGGGATTGCGAATAGCTTCGGGGTTGGAGAGCACCAAGGCGCCCTGCCCTAAATAATTAAGCAGCAGACTAGGCAGAACAATCAAGAGCCAAGCGAAGCGCACGGGGTTACGACCAAAGTGGCCCATATCTAAATAGAGCGCCTCTACTCCAGTCACTACCAGCACTACAGCGCCCATCACGATGTAAGCCGTTAAGGGGTGGTCGGTAATAAAGCGCATGGCGTACATTGGATTAAACGCCAAGGCAATTTCGGGGGCGTTACTAATATTCCAAATACCCAATGCGGCAATCGCCAAGAACCAAATTAATGTAACGGGCCCGAATAAATTACCCACCATTGCCGTGCCGTATTTCTGGATTACAAAGAGGCAAAAGAGAATGACTACGGCAATCGGAATAATGAATTGCTTTAATGCCGGTGTTGCAATTTCAATACCCTCTACTGCAGACAATACGGAGATCGCTGGAGTAATGACGGACTCGCCGATCAGCATGCAGGCACCTAACATGCCCAGAATCATCAACACAAAATATTCTTTTGTACCGCTTTTAACGGAACGCAGTGCCAGGGCCATGAGGGATAGAACACCGCCCTCACCTTTGTTATCGGCGCGCATCACGAATAGGACATACTTAAAGGTCACTACCAAAATCAAGGCCCAGATCATCATGGAGATCACTCCATAAAGGGCCTCAGGGCTAAAGGCAATGCCATGCTCGGCATCAAAGCATTCTTTGAGTGCATACAAGGGACTAGTACCAATATCACCGAAAACCACGCCAATTGCAGCCAGCATGAGAACGCCTAAACCCTTCTTGTGCTCACCACCATCGCCACTGCTATGCAGGTCAACGGGCTTGAGCAGGGTTGAGCTTGAGTATTCGGGATTACTAATGGACATGAAACTGCCTTAATTGGTGTTGCACGGCAATATGTTACTCCTTAGGGGGGTCTAAATGACCGAGAAATAGAAGATAAATTCAGCGTGAAACAGCTCAATTCAGCAATAAAGCTCGACAGAGAAGGCTTAAAAATGCTAGAATCAGAGTCTCAGACGCGGGGTGGAGCAGTCTGGCAGCTCGTCGGGCTCATAACCCGAAGGTCACAGGTTCAAATCCTGTCCCCGCAACCAAATTTAGTGATATAGAACAATGGGATACGAAAGTATCCTTTTTCTATTGATTTACGGCAATCCGAGGGCATTAAGCAAGCTGCTATTGACACCTCTAGATTGAGAATGATAATTTTTGTCGCAAAAGGGGAATGAACACATGTTTGCCAAAACCTTAATCAGCGTATTAAGCGCAGTCACGATCGTGGTTGGTCTGGTTGTTTTTATTAGCAGCGGTGACTACGCCATCTTTGCGATCGGCATGATTGCTTATTTTTTGGTTGCCATCTCTGGAAACCTCTGCACCTACTGCAACCGTCGCAGAAGTTAAAACGCCTAAGGCGCTTTAGAAGCACTTTTTAGAACCCATTCTATTTTTAACCAACATGAAATCACCAACAGAAACTCCCGTTGACGCCAAGGTCACTGAAGTGCCTGCAGAGCAGCCCAAGAAGCCGAGCAAGTCGAGCTCCAGACAGAAATTTATTCCCGTCGAGGAGCTTGATCCCGATGCGCCCCGCTCCGTCTTTCAAGATCGCAATTGGAATAAAGAACTTAAGCAGCATTAAGACGATTCGGTTTTATGCGCTATGGCTGAGTACTTCGGTCATGCCAAATACGACGCCTATCCTCACGCAACAGGGTAGGCGTATTTTTTTGTCCAGGCGTATTTCCGAAACGCCACAACTGGGCGCCCGTATTTGGAGTTTGTAAAAATGGAATACCCAACTCCTGATACCGGGCACGTACGGTTGGGTGCGGGTGGTTATAGCGATTGCGGTAGCCATTTTGTGCAAAGGCCGAATCTGGATTGATCGCCTTAAGCAAATCTAATGAGGAGGATGTTTTACTACCGTGGTGCGGCGCCATAAAGACGACACTACGCCCTTGCCTTGGGATTGGTTGATGGCGTAAACGCTCTAGCAGCGCCACCTCCGCCTCGCGCTCGGCATCGCCGGTTAGCCAAAAGGAAGTGCTGCGATTGCGCACCTCGAGGACACAACTCATTTCATTGGGCTTACCGCCATAGTGGCTCGCATCAAAATTTATCTCCTCATGCGGATGCCAAACTAAAAAGTCGACTCCATCCCAGCGCCACGATTGCCCATATCGACATGGAAGGACTGGAACTCTTTTCTGACGCAATGCCCGCAGCAATGGATTATGGTCAGGCAAAGAGCCCAGCATTGAGTCAAAGGTAATCTCGCGCAATAGAGTTTTGGCCCCGCCCACGTGATCGCTATCACTGTGACTAATCACCATACGATCAATGTGATGAATACCCTCTCCCCTGAAAAAAGGCAAGATGATGCGCTCTCCCGCGTCATCTTTCTTTCCTTGGATTAGGCCTGTGTCGTAGAGCAGTCTTTTTGATTGGGTCTCGATCAGCACTGCAGTACCCTGACCAATATCGAGTACCGTTGCCTGAAATTCACCATAGGCTAAATCCGTCTTTGGCGGAATAAATAAGCAGGTGCACAAGGCGCAACCCAATAATCGCGATGGAATGGTCTTGCGGATTAATCCTGGCCGAATGGCAATAGCGATACCAATCAGTGATAAAGCCAACAGCAGTAGGCTAGGCTGATGTGAATAGGCCACCGCCCAATCCCAGCCTGCCATTAACTTTAAGAGCATTGCAAGCCACTCCATCGCGGTATGCGCCAACATTAGTAGCGGCCTCGCTAATGCATCCGGCATCACAACGCCAATCATGGCAAGCGGCGTCACAACATAACTCACCAGCGGAATGGCAATCGCATTTGCTAAGGGTGACACGACCGAGAATTGGTAGAACCAATATAGCGTGCACGGAATTAAGGCTAAGGTGACAACGGCCTGCAAGCGACAAGCCTCTTTTAAAGCCTGAATCAATCGCTCTCGACTACTTAGTTCAAGCTCTTTTCCGGTGGGGATGCCAATTAATCCGCTGGATTCCCCCATCGCATACAGAATGGCAGCAACCGCGCCAAACGAGAGCCAAAAGCCTGGGGTATAAGCAGCCATGGGATCCAATACCAAGACCACTGCCAAGGCCCACCACCAGATATCAAAGGCACGCGGAAGTCTGCCCGACCAGACCGCAATCGCCACTACTCCAACCATATACATAGTCCGCTGCGCTGGTATCTGAAAGCCCGCAATCCAGGCATAAATGAAGGCAGTGATAAAACCGGCTGCTGCTGTGACGCGCGGCACTGGCATCGCCAGCGGCAAACTGCCACGGCGCCATACGCGCGATGCCAGTAGTGCTCCCATTCCGGCCAGCATCGTGACATGAAGACCCGATATCGAAATCAAGTGCCCAATCCCAGTTGCATTAAAGACACGCCAATCGACCTGTTCAATTGCATTTTGATCGCCCATCACGAGAGCAACCAAAACTCCTGCATAGGGTCTGTTGTCATGCAGTAGGCGCTTAATCTTATCCCGTAAATTCCAGCGATGGCTTTCGATCCATTGCGCAAAGGACCATGGAGCTGCCTGCTCCAACTTTGTACCTGAACGTATCGATCCGTACGCTCCATAGCCCTGATGAAAAAGCCACTGCTCAAAATCGAACCCATGGGGATTGATCACGCCATGGGGTCGCTTAAACTTCACCCGTAACCGCCACTGCTGACCCGGCTGAATTATTGGTATCTGCTCTGACTCACGCCATGCAGATGACCAGGTTAGATAAACCCGGCGTGGCAGTTTGTCTACATTAATGCTTACCCCGCGCGGCAATCGCGTGTAGTTTGTAATCACAAAAGCAAAAGTCGCACCTTGGTGATCGCCGCGCGGCAAGCCATCCACTCGCCCCTCAATCTGCAGATCGACTCCTTCCAGTTCTCTCGGAAAATCGTATTGCAATCGCTGCTGAACAAAATGCAGGCTCCATGCCAGACCCGCAAGTGCGCACATCAAGAGGATGACTACTTTGCGCAGCGGTGCGACCGGAATGAGCAGTAACAATGCAGTCACTATCAATGCTGAAATAGCCAAAAGCAGCGTATTGGCTGGCAGTATTAAAAACAAAAAGGGAAGCGCTCCCCCGGCGATCCACGCCGTAATTGCATAGCGCAAGAGGATTATTTACTGTTAAGTGGATTGAGGGTTGCCGACCAACGCGGCAGCGCGGTCAGCGCGTTACTCCAGGTTGCCGCAGCAAAAGCAGCGACGTCCATCTGCCGTAATTCGGCAAGTTCTGTGCCAATGCGTGAAACAAATTGCGGTGCGTTGTGGGCTATTCCTTCGTCACGCAACCATGCCGGTGGTATATCGGGCGCGTCGGTTTCTGTCACTAAACTACTGAGTGGTAATTGCATAACAAGGCGCCGAATTTGCAATGCGCGGGTATAGGTTGCGGCACCACCAAAGCCCAACTTAAATCCCAGCTGAATAAATTGCTCTGCTTGCTGCATGCTGCCATTAAATGCATGGGCGATTCCACTGCGGATACTGCGCTGACGCAAAGCCTTTAAGATCGCATCTTGCGAGCGACGAACGTGCATGACTACTGGCAAGTCATGCGCCTGCGCTAAATCCAATTGCTGCTCAAAAAAATAAGCCTGACGGGTACGGTCAAGTCCTTCAACAAAGTAGTCCAAACCAATTTCACCGATGCCAACAAAGCGGGGGTCGTGCAGCGCATCCTTAACTTCGCTAGCGAGTAAATCAAGATCGGCTTGCGTCGACTGCTCGACATACAGCGGATGAATACCGAGGGTATAAACGAGGCCCGGCATTTTCTGTGCATACTGGGCTACTAGGGTACGGATATTTGCAGCATCGCTGGACTTCACTGCCGGCAGCAATATGCCTTGCACCTGATTGTTTGCGGCAGCCTCAATGACTCCGCCTAAATGGGATACGAATTCGGGGGCGTCGAGATGGCAGTGGGTATCAAGCCACATGCCTTAGTTCGCCTCGATAGGAATCGGATTTAAGCTGCCATGGTCCAAGCGTAAGATGCGATCGCAGCGGCGCGCCCTTATAGGATCGTGAGTCACGATCACAAAGGCAGTGCCCTGCTCTTTGGCAACATCCAGCATCAAATCAAATACGCTATCGGCGGTTTCAGTATCCAAATTGCCGGTGGGTTCGTCCGCTAAAACGCAGGCCGGGTTACCAACTAAGGCGCGGGCTACAGCAACGCGTTGGCGCTCGCCGCCAGAGAGTTCACCTGGTGTATGCATGACCCGCTTTTGTAGTCCGACGGCCATCAACATCGCATGCGCTCGCTCCAGCGATTCGGCTTTGCTTAAGCCTCGGATACGCAGGGGCAACGCAACGTTCTCCGCCGCCGTGAATTCATCTAAGAGGTGATGAAACTGATAAATAAAGCCGAGATACTGATTACGCAAGCGATCCAAGGCTGAAACGCTGAGGCGACTTAAGTCAGATCCCGCCAAAGTGACTTGCCCTGCACTTGGCGCATCTAAACCGCCCAATAAATGCAATAGCGTACTTTTGCCAGAGCCAGATGAGCCCACAATCGCCACCTTCTCCGACTGCGCTACATCTAAATCAATCGCCTTCAATACCTCAACCGCGGTAGTGCCTTTGCCATACGTCTTGGCAAGACCACGTGCACTCAAAACCAATGCGTGATCACTCATAACGCAATGCCTCCGCAGGCTGTACTTTGGCCGCACGGCGGCTGGGGTAGAGGGTGGCCAAAATAGATAGGCCGAAGGCCATCAAACCCACGGTCAGCACATCATTGAGGCGCACATCGGATGGGAGCTGACTAATAAAGTAAATGTCACGCGGTAAAAATTGCACACGGAAGATGGCTTCAATGGTGGGCACAATCACATCGATGTTGAGTGCCACTAGTAAACCCAGCCCAACCCCACCGAGTGAACCCAGTAAACCAATCGCCAAGCCCTGGATTAAAAAGATCCGCTGGATTAAGCCGGGACTTGCGCCCATGGTTCTCAAAATAGCAATGTCCGCCTGCTTCTCATTGACGGTCATCACTAAAGTCGACACCAAATTAAATGCCGCGACCGCAATAATCAGGGTCAAAATAATGAACATCATTTTCTTTTCAGTCTGCACTGCTGCAAACCAATTGCGGTTCGAGCGTGACCAGTCGGTTACCCATAGCGCTTGTGGCACAAGACTAGCCAATTGATTCGCAATTTGCGGGGCGCGTTGCATGTCATCGACCTTCACGCGTAAGCCCGATGGATCGCGTAAGCGCAGCAAAGCAGCTGCGTCTTGCCAATGCAAGATGACCAAGGAACTATCGTATTCATAATGGCCGCTATCGACTACGCCCACCACATTCAGTGCGCGCATCCTCGGCATTACCCCGGCTGGCGTCAAATCGCCTTCGGGAACAATCAAGTTAACGCGATCACCTAAACGTACACCCAGCATATTGGCTAACTGCGCTCCCAGCACCACACCAAAACTTCCGGGGCGCAGGTCCGCAATGTCACCGGCCACAAATTGCTTGGGCAAATCTGATACGCCGCCCTCTTCCGCTGGGGATACCCCGCGCACCGCTACGCCGCGCATAATTTCACCGCGGCTGAGTAAACCCTGGGAGCTCACCATCGGTGCCACACCCAGCACATGAGGCTGGCTGGCTACTTTCGCTGAAAGTGCTTGCCAATCCGGCAAACCATCTGGAGCGGTAATTTCAATATGGGAGAGCACTGAAAGCATGCGATCGCGCACTTCTTTCTGGAAACCATTCATCACCGATAGCACGACGATGAGGGCCGCAACCCCAAGGGCGATGCCTGCAGTCGATATCCCGGAGATAAAGGACAGGAAGCCATCGCGCTTACCCACTGCTTTGCTGCGCCGTGAGCGGGTATACCGCAGGCCAATTTCCAGTTCGATGGGGAGCTTTAACATACCCTTAGTTTAGTGAATAGTGACGCCCTAGCTGGAGAAATGGGTAAATGCCACCTAAAATCAGAAGAATGACAACAAAAAGACGATTTACCCTCCTTCTGTCTGGTGATGATGCTGTGGCTGACTCCCTACAGACCGTGCCCACACAGGGCTTGCCACATGAGCGATTTTTGCTGGGCGATGGTGTGCCAGCGGCCCCATTTGTAATGCTTGGTCTTCAAGGTGGAGTCATTGACTCCAATTCCGTATTGGCCTGCATTCAGCCGATTCACCTGCATGCCACCCGCGACCATTTGGTCTTGATGCACCCCGATCACATTCCGCTCACCGCCGCTGAGTCAGCCGCCCTGCTGGAAGAAGCAAAGCCCCTATTTCAAGATGAATTCAAAGCCGAGATCATCGCTGCCGATCCATGCCACTGGTTTATCAACCCAGCTCACTTTGTCAGCCTAGCAACCCACTCCGTTGATCAAGCGCACGGCCGCAATATTGATTGGTGGTTGCCGCGTGACACCACGGAAGTCGGTAAAGCGCGCGCTTGGCGTAAATTGCAGAATGAAATTCAGATGCTGTGGCACATTAGTCCGATTAACGAGGCCCGCCAAGCCAGTGGCCTGCCTGCCATTAATTCGATTTGGATCAGCGGCATCGGCTCTATCGATGATTTGCAGGCTCCGAATGAAATTAGAGCAGCAAGCTACATCATTACTGACCATCCCGTTTTAAAAGGTATTGCCCGCCACCTCACTATTCCCTGTAGTGGCGTAGTCACTGCCGATACCCTGATCGGTGGGTTTGCCTGGCTGAAGGATCCGGCCGCCATTTGGCCAATACTTCAATCCGCCTTGCTGAATGAATCGCTCGACGAACTCAAACTGATTGACTTTCCGAACGGCGCGCTGCGTAAATGCACTATTCAAAAGAGCGATGTCAAAAAAGGATCCTGGGCATTTTGGCGCGCACCCACATTACTGAGCTGGCAAGAATTAACGGGGTCCAAAGCAGCATGATTGATTCCGTCTTTCGGCAGCGCGACTTTTCGCTTGAGGCGGCAGATGCCCTAAGTAAGGGAGGACTGCACCCATTGCTGGCTAGACTCTATGCTGCCCGCGGCGTATCGACCGCCGATGAGCTGGCTCTGGAGCTCAAGCATTTAATCTCCCCAACCCAGTTAAGCCAGTGCCTTTCCACTGCTACCATTCTGGCCGATGCGCTTGCGGCAAATAAACCAATGCTGGTTGTCGCCGACTATGACTGCGATGGAGCAACCGCGTGCGCCGTTGCTGTTCGTGGCCTGCGTTTACTGGGTGGACCGAATACGAATATTCATTTTTTAGTCCCCAATCGCTTTACGATGGGCTACGGCCTCACACCCGAAGTAGTGGATCTTGCCGCCACCCAAACGCCCAAGCCTGCCATTTTGATTACGGTAGATAACGGCATTGCCAGCGATGCGGGTGTCGAGCGTGCCCGCGAATTAGGCATGGATGTCATCGTCACAGACCATCACCTTCCAGGTGATTGCATACCCCGTGCGCTAGCAATCGTTAACCCCAACCAAACGGGTTGTGGTTTTCCCAGCAAAGCGCTGGCCGGCGTTGGTGTGGTGTTTTATCTGCTGATTGCCTTGCGTGCCGAACTTCGTCAGCGCGGAATGTTTACGACAGATACGCAACCCAAGATTGAAAATCTGCTCGACTTGGTTGCCTTAGGAACGGTAGCTGATGTTGCGCAGCTCGATTACAACAACCGCATTTTGGTTGCCAACGGTCTACGACGCATGCGCCAAGGCATTGGACAGCCTGGTATCGCTGCTTTATTTAATGTCGCGGGTCGCGATATTCGGAAAGCCACGGCGGGCGATTTGGGGTTTGCCATTGGCCCGAGGCTCAACGCAGCCGGACGCCTAGCCGATATGACCTTAGGAATTCAGCTGCTGCTGGCAGACGATGTGGATGTTGCTCTGCGCATCGCCCAAGAACTCGATCGCATTAACCGCGAACGCCGGGTGATTGAGGGCGGCATGCAAGAGGCGGCCTTGGCTCATTTAGCAGAAGAGCAGTTGGATGGCCTTGTAGCAGCCCGCTCTGCCCTCTGCCTGTGGAATGCCAACTGGCATCAAGGCGTCGTAGGTATTGTTGCCTCGCGCCTAAAGGAACGCTTCAATCGCCCAGCCATCGTATTCGCTCCAGCCGATACCGAAGATGTGCAGTCGCAATTGCGTGGATCAGGCCGATCGATCAGCGGCTTTCATCTGCGCGATGCATTGGATTTGGTTTCTAAACGTGAGCCTGGTCTCATTCTTAAATTTGGTGGTCATGCCATGGCAGCGGGCCTCACGATTGATCAAGCGAGCTTTGCCCGCTTTGATGCCTGCTTTCAGGCGGTTGCCGATGAATTACTCGATGACGGACTCTTAGCTAGGCAATACATTCATGACGGCAGCCTGCGCCCCGATGAATTGACTGTAGAAATAGGCGACCTATTGGCGGAAGAACTCTGGGGCCAAGGCTTCCCACAGCCGGTCTTTTATGGTGAATTTGAAGTGATTAGCCAAGCCTTAATGAAAGAAAAACACCTACGACTGCAACTGAAGCCGCCTGGCAGTGCGCCGGGAGAAAAGCCGGTCAGCGGGGTCTGGTTTAACCATACTCAAACCCTGCCAGCACGAGTGCATTTGGCTTACCGCTTGGTTGCAGATCGCTTCGGCGGCCAAGCACGGGTACAACTCATGATTGAAGCCCTGGATGAATCAATCGGAACAGAGGCCTAAAGGCAGCTTGACTTTATAATCGGCAGCATGGAAGCCGAACAACTCAACCTCATCTCCAATACCCTTCAGGATCTGCTCACACGCGAGCAAGCACTTCGGGGGTATCTTTGACTACGACGTCAAGTCACGTCGCCTAACGGAAGTCAATTCCATCCTCGAAGATCCCTCGATTTGGGATGACCAAAAGCGGGCCCAAGCGCTCGGCAAAGAAAAAAAGTTATTGGATGGGGTCGTCTCTACCCTGAACAAGCTCAATACCAACATCACGGGCGCCCTCGAATTATTTGAGATGGCCAAAGAAGAAAGTGATTTTGAGACCTTAAGTGCAATTGAGCTTGATACCGAGGGATATAGCAAAACGATTGCCGACCTCGAGTTTCGGCGTATGTTTCACAATGAGATGGATCCGTGCAACTGCTTTATTGATATTCAGGCGGGCGCCGGCGGAACTGAGGCTTGCGACTGGGCGAGCATGCTGTTTCGCCAGTACCTCAAGTACTGCGAACGCAAAGGCTATAAAACTGAGATCCTCGAAGAATCCGATGGCGATGTTGCTGGCATTAAGAGCGCCACCATCAAGATTGATGGGGAGTATGCCTACGGCCACCTCCGCTCCGAGACTGGAGTGCATCGCCTAGTACGTAAATCGCCCTTTGACTCATCGGGCGGTCGCCATACCTCCTTTGCCAGCATCTACGTTTACCCTGAAATTGATGATTCGATTGAGATTGACGTCAATCCAGCCGACATTCGAACCGATACTTACCGCGCCTCGGGTGCTGGTGGTCAGCACATCAATAAAACCGACTCTGCAGTCCGACTAACGCACATTCCAACGGGCATTGTGGTCCAGTGCCAAAATGATCGTAGCCAGCACCGCAACCGAGCCGAGGCCATGACCATGCTGAAGTCACGCCTCTATGAACACGAGATGCAAAAACGCCGAGTCGAGCAAGATAAATTAGAGGCCAATAAAACCGATGTGGGTTGGGGCCATCAAATTCGATCCTACGTTTTAGATCAAAGCCGGATTAAAGATTTGCGCACCAACGTTGAGATTTCCAATACCCAAAAAGTATTAGATGGCGATCTCGATGCTTTTATTGAAGCCAGCCTGAAGCAAGGCGTTTAATTACTCTGATTAGCTCAAACCCCATGAACGATAAAGCCCAAACCCCAGACAATGCGCCAGAAGCAGTGGATGAAAACCACATCATCGCCGAGCGCCGTGAAAAGTTAGCGCAGCTGCGCGCTAAAGGCGTTGCATTTCCGAACGACTTTGTTCCGACGCACCACGCAGCCGATCTGCATGCACACTACGATGGCTTCAATAAAGAAGAATTGGCTGCCAAGAAGGTGATGGTCAAAGTAGCTGGGCGTATGGTTCTGAAACGCGTGATGGGTAAAGCCAGTTTTGCGACGATTCAAGACCGCACTGGGCAAATTCAGTTTTACATTAGCGATGAAATCAGCGGCGCTGAGATTCACAATGCGTTCAAGCACTGGGACATGGGTGACTTCATTGCAGCTGAGGGGCACTTGTTTAAAACCAATAAGGGTGAACTCTCGGTCGAGTGCAGCACCTTACGACTCCTCAGCAAATCGCTGCGTCCCCTGCCCGATAAGTTTCACGGCCTCTCCGATTTAGAGACCAAGTACCGCCAGCGCTACGTTGACCTGATCGTCAGCCCCGATACCCGCGCGACCTTTATCTCCCGCAGTAAAGCCATTGCGTCTTTACGCCGCCATATGCTCGATGCCAACTTCATGGAGGTCGAGACTCCCATGCTCCACCCCATTCCGGGTGGCGCAACTGCAAAGCCTTTTATGACCCACCACAATGCGCTCGATATGCAAATGTTTTTGCGCATCGCACCCGAGCTCTACCTCAAGCGTTTAGTCGTGGGCGGCTTTGAGCGCGTTTTTGAAATCAATCGCAATTTCCGCAATGAGGGTGTCAGTCCGCGCCACAACCCTGAATTTACGATGATGGAGTTTTATGCAGCGTATACCGATTACAAATGGTTGATGGACTTCACAGAAGGCTTGATTCGGGCTGCTGCGATTGATGCGCAAGGCACTGCAACCCTCACCCACCAAGGCCGTCCACTTGACTTAAGCAAGCCATTTCAGCGCCTGACCATTACCGAGGCCATCCTAAAATACGGCCCGGAATCTAAAAAGAGCTATACCCCAGCGCAACTCGAGGATGCTGAATTTATTCGCGCCGAACTCAAAAAAGGCGGAGAGGATGTTAATGCACCAGCACTAAAGAATGCGGGCATTGGCGCCTTGCAGTTAGCTCTGTTTGAATTGGTGGCCGAACATCATTTATGGGAGCCAACCTACATCATTGACTACCCGATTGAAGTCAGTCCCCTCGCTCGCGAATCCGATACTCGCCCTGGTGTGACCGAACGCTTTGAACTCTTCATCACTGGCCGTGAAATTGCCAATGGCTTTTCCGAGCTTAATGATGCTGAAGACCAGGCACAGCGCTTTCATAAGCAGGTCGAGCAAAAGGAAGCGGGCAATGAAGAAGCCATGTACTTTGATCACGACTTTATTCGCGCACTGGAGTACGGCATGCCTCCAACCGGCGGTTGCGGAATTGGTATCGACCGGCTAGTAATGCTGCTCACTGATGCGCCGAATATTCGTGATGTGATTTTGTTCCCTCATTTGCGCCGCGAAGAAGAGCAATAAAACGGGATTGACCGCATGATGCTGCTTGAAATTGCCAATCTCCTTTCTGAAATCGCCATCACGGTCATTGGTGGCGCGTGCCTATTACGCTGCTATCTGCAATACCTGAAATTCAATTTATCACCCCACTCTGGCAACCCGATCGGCCTTTACTTGATGCCGCTGACAAACTGGCTGGTCATGCCATTGCGCAAAATAATCCCAAGCGTAGGACGCATTGATAGCGCTTGCATAGTGGGGGCCTATTTAGTTGTATTGGCCAAAGTATTTTTGATCGGATTGCTGCTGGGGACCATTCCGCCGATCATCAGTTTGCTGATTGGCTCTGTGCTGGAACTGATTGGCCTTGTTTTGTCGATCCTGGTCGTCTTAATTATCGCCAACGTAGTCTTGTCCTGGGTTGGCCGTGGATCGCCGACGCAATACATGCTGTCGGAGATATTAAATCCAATGCTTGTGCCGATTAAGCGCATCCTACCAAGCATGGGACCGCTCGATTTATCGCCGCTCGTCTTGTTGGTTTTGATTCAGATAGCGCAGATTGTATTGAGTAATATTGCGCGCGCCCTCCTTTGATCTGAGTTAATCAGTCTCATCCCCTTACAAGTAGATGCGTTTGAAGGGCCTCCTAAACGATTGCGCACCCAAGATTACATGCATCAAAGAGCGCATTAGAGTCTTTAAATGCAACTAGTTAAAATTTAACTCGACAGTCAAATTGGTGCCAGGGACAATAATCCCTCCACGATCTCCGGCGTTTACAGAGCCCCATCGAGCAGCAAAATAATCGGGCAGCGGTCTTCCAGCGAGGGGTGATATCCATAACCTGAGTAAATGACGCTGGCGCTCGGGCTCTGGCCAATTTTCAAAATCACTACGTGAATGAAAAATCTGGTGGTTGTGAATAATCTGAATGTCACCTGGCTCAAAACTCATCGGCAGAATCAATTTACCTTCTGCAATAATTTCATCGAGCAAATTCATGACATCAATTTGTTTTTGAGTAAGTCGCGGAGCCTCTGGAAAATTAGTTTGAGCCGATTCTATATAGGGCCGAATATAGACACAGGTTAACTCGCCCTGATACCAACTAAAAATGGGCATATCAAACCAGGGATTTAGGCCTGCAGGCACCTCACCACGGCGGTCCGTGGGATAGGGCATAAAAAGTGCCTCTACTAAATCGGGTCGTCTTCGAGCAATTTCATTGTATGTGCTCATGGAGCTTGCGAGATACGATTCGCCACCCTTCTTCGCTTTTTGCAAACACAAGAGCGCAACAAAATCCGATGAGTCGGTATGAAACTCTAATTTTTTATTCGTCTGATAAAACCGGGTTTTACTATCGGTAATATCAGCACCTTGATCGCGAATATGGCCTAATAAGTGCCCCTTTGCGTTATTGCTTCTTAAGCTACCCAAATGACAGCCTAGACCAAGATAGATCACAGACGCTAATTTAATGCCAAGCTCTTGAACTGGAATTCCCCTGAGCAGTACAAAGCCACGCCCGGCTAATAGCTCTTTTAAGATTTCATTTATTAAGGTATGAATTGTTGGGAGCGGAAAGTCCTCTTTCGTTATTTGCTCTAATGGCTTCCCCAAACTTAAAAAATGGTGAGCCGCTTGGTTTAATTCAGCGAGCTGACTTTGAGACCACTCTATCTTCCACGATTGATCATGTTGCATTTCAGCGCCGGTCCAAACGCTAGAGCCGCTGATTTGCATAGGAAAATCGTTCGGTGCTTTAATTTCTTTATTGATATTGTTAAGCATAGAAATAAAAAATTGAAATGCCTTACATAAATCTTTTTTGGGACTTTTTTAGCTGCGCTTTTTTCTCAGTGTGAATTAGCCTCATGAGCCAATTCACACTAAAGAAAATTCAGGTTACTTTTTCAGGTTAAGCTGAGTGCCGAGCTTGCTGTAGAGCTCAAATTGCTCTTTAGCAAAGCTTTCGGTTTCCTGAGGTGAGCGTATTGCTGGGATCGCACCAACGGTATCGTTGCCTCGTATCCAACCTGGATCAACAGCCACTTGTTTTAGTACAGCCTGCCATTTAGCCACTACTTCTGCAGGTAATCCAGGCGGACCATAAAGCCCGCTCCACCCCATCACTTGCTCAAGATTAGAAACGCCCATTTCACGTGCAGTGGGGACATCTGGGAAATCCTTTAGGCGGCTTGGTGTCGAGGTTACGAGCGCACGCACAGCACCGCCCTTGATCTGCCCGACTAAGGTAGTAAGGTTATTGCAGATAAACTGAACTTGCCCACCCAGCAATGCGGTTGTAGCTTCGCCGGCACCTTTATAGGGAATCATCATGGCGGCTGTGGATGGCATATTGAGCTGACTCAATACAACCTCTACTGCTAAATGCTGAGTGGTTCCTGGTCCAGCTGTGGCGTAATTTAATTTACCTGGATTTGCTTTGATTCCGCCAATCAGGTCTGTAAATGTTTTGTATGGCGAATCGGCCTTGACAATACAAACGACAGGATTGAAATCCAATAATGTGATGAAGGTAAAGTCGTTCCACTTATAGGGTGTGCTGCTATCCAGCGCCGGGGTAATCGCTTGAGAACCTCCCCGTGACACTAATAAAGTGTATCCATCGGGGGCTGAAGTTCTGACCCGTTGTGAACCAATCGTGCCTGAAGCGCCTGGAATATTAGTGACGACCACTGGCTGACCAATAAACTTGGTGACGGATGCCGCGAGATTTCTGCCAGAGAAGTCGCTATCACCACCGGCAGCATAAGGCGCCACTAATGTAATAGGTTTGTTGGGGTAGGTTTGGGCCTGTGACACACCAATACTCAGTGTCGCTATCAAAGCACCTACCGATAGTAACGCTGGCTTTAAGAATGTGCGCTTTAAATCTTTATCCATTTCATGACTCCAGTAAGAACATTAAAAGATAAGTTCACGTTAGCAAGCGTATAAAAGAGATGCAATACGAGTAATCCCCTAATACTGTTTTTTATCGCAATACAGTCTCTTTACTTGAACCAGCAGACCCAAGCACACAACTCCCAACCTACTTCTCAACAAACGCCCGCTCAAAGACATAATCCCCGAGTTGCCCGAGGCTAGGAGAGACCACAAAGCCTCTAGCGTCTAACATGGCGCAGGTTTCTTTAAGCATGGCAGGACTGCCGCAAATCATGCCGCGATCGGTTTTGGGGTCGAGGGGTGGCAAACCAATGTCTTTAAAGAGCTGGCCCGTCTCAATGGCGGTAGTGAGGCGCCCGGTTTGCTTAAATGCCTCCCGGGTCACCGTGGGGTAATAAATCAGCTGATTCCGTACGAGCTCACCAATGTACTCATCTTGGGTCAATTCGTTCTTGATGTACTCGCCATAGGCGAGTTCGCTAACAAGGCGCACCCCATGGATGAGCACCACCTTCTCAAAGCGCTCATAGGTATCGGGATCCCGAATAATGCTCATAAAGGGAGCTAAGCCGGTACCGGTACTAAAGAGGTAGAGGTGTTTGCCGGGATTAAGGTCATCAATCACTAGCGTGCCTACCGACTTTTCGCTGACCAAAATGGGGTCGCCCACTTTAATGTGCTGCAAACGCGAGGTTAAGGGGCCATCGGGCACCTTAATGCTTAAAAACTCGAGGTGCTCAGCATAGTTGGGGCTAGCCACGCTATAGGCTCTAGCTAAAGGCCTGCCATCGACTTCCAGACCAATCATTAAGAAGTGGCCATTACGAAAGCGCAGGCCTTGATGGCGGGTAGTCGTAAAACTAAAAAGAGTGTCGTTCCAGTGATGAATCGAGAGAACGGTTTCGGTATTGTAGGTAGCCATAAGGTACAAAAAATAGGAATTATCCCAATGATATACGCTTAAGGATCAATGGAGATAAGCCAAGATAGATCATGTATTTAGTGCGTATCCCAGTCATAGCACGGCCAGCACTGCCAAATTAAATGCTGCATTCACAATAAGCAGATACAGGCAAAACGTTTTAATAAAACTGGCGGATAAATCTCGCCGCTGCAGCAAGATCTTTGCCAAGTACATACCGAAAAAATAGGCAGGCAGCGCAAATAAGAGCCAAGGCAGCCAAGCAATCCCTCCTCCTAATACGCTCGCGGCAACAATTGCCAGCAAACAGACGCCAGAAACAAATTGGGACAGCAATGCCCTTGAACGCTCAAACTGCAGGCCACTGGCATTCAAATAAAGCGCTACAGGGGGGCCGCCAATGCCGCATGAGCCTAAGAGTATTCCGGACAAGCCACCCGCAAGAGAATCCCGAAACGCGGAGAGCTTGATAGCTAAATTGACACGGACCAGTAAAAAAATCGAAAACGCAATCACCACAATTCCAGTGGTAATTTTGAGCACGGCGATCGGAACGGCCTCACCCAAAAAAATACCAAAGGGCAACAGTATTGCAGCCAAGACCCACATTCGATATAAGCTGGGCATGTCCTCTTTATTGACCTTCCATTGGGTGGAGAGCCAGAGGCCGCCAAGCAGTTCGGCCGACATCACAATGGGAATAAAAAAGGGAACTGGGAAAAACCACATCAGCAGCGGCGACATAATGAGCGCCCCACCAAATCCACTGAGGCGTCGTATTAAACCACCCAAGATGGCAGAGAAAAACAAAATTCCTATTAAAAGCGGATCAACCGCACTCACTTGATACGATCCATACTACCGTTCACCAATACGTATCTGATGAACGTAAAACCAAAAAGATCACCCATCTTTAAGTCCTCAATTATGTGCAAATTGCAAATTAATTGGCACGGGATATTGTTTTCAAATGCCAGTAGCGAGGATATTCCAAAAATGATGAATAAATGTAATTTTTTGTTCTATTGAGTGGAACAAAATAAGTTTTTATGTGCTATTCCTAATCGTTTTTACTAATATAAAACATCTTGTTCCGCTAAGTTGAATGATGTATTGTTTGTATTGACACACAAAGTAGTTTGTAACTAACTCAAATAAGGAGTTTGAAATGATGATTCAATTTGTAAAACGGGTGGCTGCAGTTACCGCTCTATCGGCCGCTCTATGCGGAATGACGTTTGCACAGTCAGCGCCAATCAAAATGAAGCTACAGACCGGCGTGCCTTCTGCCAGTATTTATTTTGAACTCATGAAAAACTTTGGAGAGCGCGTTGACAAGATGTCAAATGGCCGCCTTAAAGTCGAAGTATTGCCCGATGGTGCTGTTGTTGGTGCTTTTGGAATTTTAGATGCGGTTGATAAAGGTGTAGTTGACGGCGGTTTTGCTTGGACTCATTACTGGTCAGGTAAAAACTCTGCAGCAGCTCTTTTCTCCAACCCAGCATCTGGTTCAGGCGTTGGTTTGGACCAGGTCTCGCACATGGCCTGGCTTAAAAACGGTGGCGGCGACCAACTCTATGAGCGTCTTTTTACTGAGGTCCTCAAAACCAATATCAAGCCATTCATGATTCAGCCTATGGGTCCTGATCCATTTGGTTGGTTCAAAAAGCCTATTAATTCGATTGCGGATATGAAGCCAATGAAGTACCGCTCCCCCCCAGGATTAACGGCGGAGATTTTTAAGGAAATGGGTTTAACTACTGTCGCGATGCCAGGCTCTGAAATTGTTCCTGCAGCACAGCGTGGCGTGATTGATGCCGCAGAGTGGATTGGGCCAGCTGACGATATGATTTTGGGTTTCCAAAATGTGTTTAAGCATTACTATCTACAAGGTTTACATCAGTCAACTGACGTCGCAGAACTTTTAATTAACAAAACCTTCTGGGATAAATTGCCTGCCGATCTTAAAGTGATTGTTGAAACTGCAGTTTCTGCAACCATTGCAGAAACATATACATTTAACGTATACCGCAACGCAGTTGCCTTAGAAAAACTCAAGAAGGATCATGGCGTAACTGTTCATGACACTCCAAAAGAGTTCTTCACTGCATTCCAAAAAGCAACAGCCGTAGTTTATACGCGCGAATCCGAGAAAAACCCCTTCTTCAAAGAAGTTCTTGAATCCCAGCGTAAATTTGCAGGCATTGTTGTCCCTTACTGGACCCAAATTAATGGCCTTTACTACAACATCGGTGCAACTGTAGTAAATAGTAAGAAGAAATAATTTAAAGTCTTAGCTATACATAAAGGGGTGGGTATTCCCACCCCTTTTTTAAATGGAATTAACGGTGTTAAATACAACTCAAGAGTTAATCGCATTTTCTAGAAAACTGGATCGCATTACTTCAATCGCAGGCAACATTGTGGGTTGGATGCTGATTCCCATGATTCTTAGTCTGGCTTATGAAGTGGTGGCGCGTTATGCATTTAGCGCCCCAACTATCTGGGCGTATGACATGACATTTATGCTTTACGGCGCCTTTTTTATGCTGGGCTCGAGCTATACCCTGAAACACAAGGGCCATATTCGTACTGATATGTTTTATGACAATTGGTCACCAAAAAAGCAAGCCCTAGTTGATCTTGCTTGTTACCTAATCCTCTTCTACCCTTTTGTGCTGATTTTTACAATCGTGGGATGGGAATATTTCTATAAAGCCTTCTCCAGCAACGAGCGCTTTGTCTCAAGTCCTTGGATGGCAATTACCTGGCCTTTTAAGCTGACATTACCGCTAACCGGTTTTCTGCTTTTTATTCAAGGACTTTCCGAAGTAAGCAAATGCCTAGTTGCGATTCGATCAAACGAATGGCCCTTAGATACTACAAGCGAAGGGGCATAAGATGGATCATCAAATTTTAGGTATTGTTGGTTTAGGCGTTTTACTCTGCGCCATCTTTATTGGCTTTCCAATTGCGTTCACGCTCGGAGCGCTCAGCATCATCATGGGTTTTATTGCCTTAGGTCCCGTTGTATTTGATCTTGCGATCTTGCAAACGCTGTCCGTTATGCAAGATAGCGTCTTAGCATCAATCCCCTTCTTTCTTTTTATGGGATTTTTACTAGAGCAGTCCGGGATTATGGAGCGCTTGTTTGGTGCGATTCAGCAATTGTTTGCCGGTATTCGGGGCTCACTCTATCTCGCAGTCATTGTTACCGCCACGATTTTTGCTGCCGCAACAGGCATCGTAGGCTCATCGGTTGTCTTACTAGGCGTAATGGCTGCGCCATCCATGATTAAAAGTGGTTATGACGTGCGCATGTCCGCAGGAGCAATTACCGCTGGCGGCACATTGGGCATCCTGATACCGCCCTCCGTGATGTTGATCGTCATGGGGCCGGTCGTTGGGATACCTGCAACGGATTTATTTGCCGCTGCAGTCTTACCGGGCCTGCTTTTAGCTTTTCTCTTTGCCTCTTGGTGCATGATTCGCTGCTGGATCAATCCGGCTTTGGGGCCAGCACTGCCCGTTGAAATGCGTGCAAAGTCACTTAAGCCAGTTTTAATTGATTTAATGATTGGTATTGCGCCAGTGATCGTAGTTTTATTTGCCACCTTAGGCGTAATTCTGGCAGGCATAGCAACTCCAACCGATGCAGGCGCAGTTGGTTGCGTGGCCACCTTCTTACTGACTACTATGTCTGGGCGCATGACGTTAGTCAAAATCAAAAACTGTGTCATGCAAACCTTGCGTGTCTCAAGCATGATTCTGCTATTGGTGACTACTTCAAACCTGTTTGGGTCGGTATTTTCAAGGCTCGGTAGTGCGGATTTAATTGCTAGCTTTCTGACCTCCCTACCCTTGCCACCCATGGTGATGTTGATCTTAATCTTGTTCTTGATTTTCTTACTAGGATGGCCGCTGGAGTGGGTTCCGATTGTCTTAATCGTTGTACCCATCTTCTTACCCATTATTAAAGCAGCAGGTATTGATTTAATTTGGTTTAGCACCTTAGTGGCAGTAACACTCCAGACGGCTTGGCTCTCGCCGCCGGTTGCTCTATCTGCTTATTTCCTTAAAGGAGTAGCACCCTCTTGGAAGATAACGGATATTTATGCTGGGATGTCCCAATTTATGGTGTTACAAATCATTGCGGTCATCCTGCTCCTAGTTTTCCCGCAGTTAGCTACCTGGCTACCATCAGTTAACTAATATGCTATTTTCAGTTGCCCTTTAATTTTCCAGCCATTGAACTGCATTCATCTAGATATTTATTTCACTATCCAAGACATGCTCTGCTCCAAATTTGGAGTATTGAGCTGTCATAACTTTTAGGCGAATTATGAATAAACCTGTCATTATCACTGTAGCTATTACTGGCGCAATCCCTCGTAAAAAGGACTGCCCAGGCCTGCCCGTGACCGTCTCCGAGCAAATCGAAGAAACGCACAAAGCCTATGAGGCGGGCGCAGCATTGGTTCACTTGCATGTGCGCAAGCCCGATGAGAGCCCAAGCTCCGACCCCGATCAGTTTGCAAAAGTCCAGGAAGGTATTAAAAAACATTGCCCAGATATGATTATTCAGTTTTCTACCGGTGGTAGAGGACAAGATCAAGCATTGCGAGGTGCCATGTTATTTCATCGCCCGGATATGGCGTCGTTGGCAACAGGATCAGTCAACTTTCCCCATGGAATTTATGAAAATCCACCAACTTTTGTCGACGGACTTGCAAATGAAATGAATAAGTACGACATCAAGCCAGAGATTGAAGTATTTGATATGGCAATGCTGTACAGCGCCGCTGATTTAATCAAACGCGGATTACTGAAGGCGCCTGCGCATGTTCAGTTTGTGATGGGCGTACCCAATGCCATGCCAGCAAAGCGCAGCATTTTAGAATTCCTGGTAAGTGAGCTAAAGGAAATCATGCCAGACGCAACATGGACCGCGGCTGGCATTGCAAGGCACCAACTGACCGTGAACGAATGGGCACTTGAAATGGGTGGGCACGCTCGCACCGGCCTAGAGGACAATATTAAATATGATCAGACCCGCGTCGCAAAAGACAATGCAGAATTAGTCTCACGCGTTGCCGAGCTGGCTGCTAAATACAATCGTCCCGTTGCAAATGGAAAGCTAGCGCGTGAAATCTTAGGCCTGAGAGCGGCTGGATAACCTCGAATGCAAGACAGCCAGTTTGACTATATTGTTGTTGGCGCCGGATCATCGGGTTGCGTTCTAGCAAACCGCTTGTCAAAAGATGAGGCCAATTCAGTTTGCTTAGTTGAGGCAGGCCCAAAAGACAGTTCGCCCTGGATACACCTGCCGATTGGGTATGGGAAAACCATGTGGGACCCAAAGGTCAATTGGAAATTTGAAACAGAGCCTGATCCGGGAATGAATCAGCGCAAGATTTACTGGCCCCGTGGAAAGTGTTTGGGTGGCTCAAGCTCGATCAATGGCTTAATCTTTATTCGCGGACAAAAAGAAGATTACGACGGCTGGAAGAATCTTGGCAATACCGGTTGGGGCTGGGATGATGTTCTGCCCTACTTTAAAAGAGCGGAAGGCAATGACCGCTTAGGCGAGCCACTCCATTCAAAAACGGGCCCCTTGAAGGCGTCGTCCATACCCAAAAAACACCCGCTAGTAGAGTCATTTATTAAAAGCGCAGTTAGTTTGGGCGTACCAGAAACCGATGACTTTAATAACCTCACCCAAGAGGGTGTAGGCTACTACCAACTGACAACCCATAAAGGCTTACGCTGTAGCACTGCGGTGGCCTATTTAAATCCGATCAAAAACCGCAGCAATCTGACCATCTTGACCGATAGTCAGGTCATGCGCATCGTCTTTGAAGGCCGCCGCGCTGTGGCTGTCGAATTAATTCGCCATGGCAAAAAGCAAACCATTCGAGCCAACAAAGAAATCATTCTGAGCGCTGGTGCCCTGCAATCCCCACAAATTTTGCAGCTATCCGGAATTGGTCCAGCGGCACTCTTGCGCGAATTTAATATTCCGATCATTCACGATCTTCCGGGCGTTGGTGAAAACCTGCAGGACCACCTGCAGTACCGTTTAATTTACGAACTCAATCAACCGATATCAACCAATGTCCAGCTCTCATCGCTTTTTGGCAAAATCAAAATTGGTCTCGATTGGTTACTGTTTCGGGGTGGCCCCCTTTCCATTGGCATTAATCAAGGCGGACTATTCACTAAAGTGATGGAATCATCGCAGACGCCAGACATCCAGTTCCATATGGCAACCCTGTCAGCCGACATGGCAGGCGGCAATGTACACCCCTTTCCGGGCTTCACCATGTCAGTTTGTCAATTAAGGCCCGAGTCTCGCGGTTATGTCCGCATTCAATCGGCAGACCCATTAGTGCCGCCGAAAATGGTTGCCAATTACCTCGCTACAGAACACGATCGCGACATTAGCGTCGCTGCTGTGAAGTTTGCGCGCAAGATTGCACAAACCGAGCCGCTTAAATCGCTCATCACTCGGGAGATTAAGCCGAATAATCCGCAGAGCGATGCCGATCTATTGGAATTTTGCCGCAATAATGGTGCTACGATTTTTCACCCAACAGGTACCTGCCAAATGGGTACGGACTCAGATCCAATGGCCGTATTGGATTCGGAGTTGAGGGTACGGGGTGTAACCGGATTACGGGTGGTCGACTGCTCTGCAATGCCGACATTGCCATCCGGCAATACCAATTGGCCGGCGGTGATGATGGCTGAAAAAGCGGCAGACCTCATACTGAACAAAAAAATATAACGGCATGACTTTTACTTCCCTCGGCAGCCAATCGACAAGACCAATCTGCCGGCATACATGAAACTATTTCCTTTTTTGCAATGGCTGCCGGAATACAAAAAACCGGGGGTGATCCGCGCTGATGTTCTGGCTGGCCTAACCGGCGCCATTGTTGTATTGCCCCAGGGGATTGCATTTGCGTTACTGGCGGGCATGCCGCCTCACTACGGCCTCTACGCTGCTATGGTGCCCTGCTTGATTGCTGCCTTATTTGGGTCAAGCCGCTTGATGGTGACGGGCCCAGCAAACGCAATATCACTCACGACCATGGCACTCATTGCTCCGCTTGCCCTACCGGAGTCACCGCAATACGTTGTATTCGTTCTCACGCTGAGCTTTCTGGTGGGCGTGATTCAGCTGACATTGGGTTTTAGCGGCATTGGAAAATGGGTAGAAAAAGTCCCGCACTCGGTGATTGTTGGGTTTACCGCTGGAGCTGCTGTACTGATTATTAATAGCCAAGCTGGCACCCTGCTGGGGATGAGCATACCGCGAGGGACAGATGTCATTGGTACCCTTAAGGCCATTGCTACTTTCGCGCTCAGTGGTGATATGCAATGGGAATCCATTGCCGTGGTGTTGATCACGCTTGGCATCATTCGCCTATGGAACCCACTCAATAAATACATACCGTCCATGCTGATTGCGGTCATTATTGGCGCTATTGCAGCAATGCTGATCGAGCTTGCCTTTCCCCAGATGACTCCATTTAAGCGCGTCAGCAGCATTCCAGGGGCATTTCCTCCGATCTCAATGCCGGACTTAAGCCTCCCCACCTTGCAAAAATTATTTGCTGCCACGCTCATCATGACTTTACTGGCCTCTACTGAGGCAATGGCAATTGCACGCGCGATCGCCTTGAAAACAAAAGATACATTCAATGCCAATCAAGAGTTCATCGGGCAAGGATTAGCTAACGTGGCGGGTTCTTTTTTCTCTGCCTATCCCTCCAGCGGTTCGTTTAATCGCTCCGGTGTTAACTTAGCTGCAGGAGCAAAAACACCGCTTTCTGCTATCTGCGCTGCTTTTTTCTTGATCATCATCCTGGCTTTTGTATCGCCCCTGGCAAAGCACATTCCTTATGTTGTCATTGCCTCGCTATTATTGCTTGTCGCATGGAAGTTGATTGATTTGGAGCAAATTCGCCACGAAATCAAAGCAGGTAAAGGTGCATGGATACCAATGCTGATTACTGCGATTGGAACAATCACTATTGCGCTTGAATGGGCTATCCTAATTGGTATTTTTTCATCTGCTGTAATGCATCAGATTTTGAAACGAAAGCAAAAGAAAACGAAATAACAGCCTTATTTGGATTGAACTAAATCCAACAACTTCAAGCGCTGCACCTTCCCAGACGGGCCTCTGGGGAGATCATCCATAAATAGAATCAACTTAGGCGTTCTGAACTTACCTAAATTATCTAAACAAAACTGGCGCATCTCGGATTCAGAGCAAGTTAGACCTTCTTTAAGGATGATGCACACCATGATTTCTTGACCGTAGTTTGTATCTGGTATTCCAACCGAGGCGGCATCCAAGACTGCGGGGTGCTTCAAAACCACTTCATCAATTTCCCGCGGAGCAATATTTTCACCGCCCTTAATAATCAATTCTTTTAGTCTGCCGGTAATGAAATAAAAGCCATCAACATCGCGCATGCCGAGGTCGCCTGTTTTCATCCACCCTTCGGCATCAAATGCCTTTTTGGTTTCCGCTTCGCCTTTGTAATAGGCATGCAGGACATTCTCACCTTTGAGGCAAATCTCCCCAGAAACCAGATCCGGTACCACGTTGCCAGAGTCGTCCACAATCTTTGCTGTCACTCCACAGGGCAATCCGGGACTACCGAAGCGCCTACGCTCGTCGTGTGGATTGCAAAACACAATCGAGCAGGTTTCGGTCATGCCCATTGCCTCGATCACGGGCATCCCGAATAAAGCTTCAAACTCGCGATGGTGCTCTGGCGGCAAAGGAGCCGATGCTGAGCGCCCGAAACGGATGTGTTTAAGCTGAGCCATATCGGGCTTGCTGGCACCGCTTTTCGCGGCATTAATTAAATAAGCAATGATGGTCGGGACCATATTGATCCACGTGCAGCGGTATTGAATTGCCATTTTCCACCACGTCGATACTGAAAAATGATGGGGGGCAACAATGGATCCACCAGAAAAGAATGGCGTAATGGTTGAAATAACTTGACCATTGATATGGTAGATGGGCAGCGAACTCAGAACAATATCTGCTGGAGTAAGTCGATGCCATTCGCTAATCGACTTGGCTGCGTGCAATAAATTTCGATGCGTTAATAGCACTCCCTTTGGCGTGCCAGTCGTGCCCGAGGTATACATTAACAAAGCGGGATTGTTGGGATCAATTTGCGGTAAGGGCAATCGGGCCGATTGCAAAAAAGGGCCGGATTCGGCATCCGGATCTAATTCCACCAAGGCGAAGGTACGTTGGGTTTTTTTCAATGCCGCAAATAGGCTCGGCTTGTTCTCTGGGGCATAAAACAGTACCTCAATATCGCTATGGTCCAAAACCCAAGCCAGCTGATCTACCGGCGCCAACAGATTCAATGGAGTCACTACCCGCCCACAAACCATGGTGGCAATAAAAACCGTTGTAGTCTGCCGCCCATTGTGCATAAAGATGCCCACATGACCAGCAGCACTAATCTCCTTGTCCTTCAGCCAGCCCATGAAATGCTCAGCCTCTACCGCCATCTGCCCATACGATAGTTTCTGCTCAGTCTCTGGAGCAAACAGCAAGATATGGTCGGGCTGCTGCTTGGCCCACTTCGTCAAGACTTGGGCAATGCTAGCGCTAGCTTGGTTCAGAATTTCTGCCATATTGAGGGGGATAAATTGCTAGTACGTTAATCTGACTATTTGGGATGCTGACTGAAATAATTGGCCAACAAGGTCTCCACCTCCGGCACTTTTTCAGTAATCGGCCGCACCACACGCGTGGTATTGAGGTAGTGACGATAGTTCATGTTATCGGAGAAATTATTTTTCCCCCAGGTACCACAACCCATAGACAAGGAGAAAGGTAGGCCATTTTCAAAGCTGCCGCCGGTGGCAATCGCATGTGCTTGGTTCACAATCACGCGCGCAACCGGTAAATCACGGGCTAAATCAGCTGCCCTCTCTTCCATCACCGATCCACTGCTTGCCGTATGCAAGCCAACCGAGTGTCCTGCACCTTGATAGGAATAAACTTTGCTAACCAATTCTTTGGCAGCCTGAAAGTTTGCAGCACGCCAGACGGTCAAAATAGGACTTAATTTTTCGCCTGAAAATGGAGCAGTTGGGCCGTAGCCAGTTTCTTCCACCATAAAAAAGCGGGCGCCACTGGCTTTAGGGTGCTGCAACTTGGCCCGCTCCGCAATCACTGCCGGTGATTGCGCTGTTAAGGTTGATGTTAGCTTCCCATTGCTAAACATCACATCATGCAAGCGTTGCTTATCAGCAGCATCCAAGAGCACGCCCCCGGCACGCTCTAATGCATCGATTGCGGCATCATAAACAGCATCCAGTAAGACGGCGCCATTTTCGCTCGAACAGCTTGTGGCGTTATCAAAGGTTTTGGATTGAGTAATTTTTTGTGCGGCGCTATCTAGGTTGGCATTCTCATCAATAATCACAAGAACATTGCCAGCGCCCACCCCGAAGGCCGGCGTACCGCTCGTATAGGCTGAACGTATATTGGCTTGTGAGCCGGTAGCCACCACTAAATCAGCCAATCGCATCAACTCGTGCGTCGCATCTTTTGTGATCGGGTCTGGCAACATCTGCACCAAATCCCGTGGCGCCTTGACTAAATCCAACTGCGCATGCACAAACTGGAGTAATCGCGCGCAGGTGGAAAGTCCTTTTGGTGATGGCGCTATTACAACCGCATTACGGCACTTGAGTGCATTCAAAATTTTATTGATTGGTGTAGCGCCAGGATTAGTTGAGGGCGTAATGGCAGCCACTACCCCTACCGGCCTTGCATACTCCGTAATTCCAGTTGCCGGATCATGCGAAACAACCCCAACTGTTTTGGCATTTTGCAAATCCCGCACCAAGCCCAGTGTTTTCCGAAAGTTCTTTTTAAACTTATCAGCTGCATCACCTAGCCCAGTATCACGCACAGCTAACTCTGCTAATTCAGCATTTCTCCCGGGCTCCAAAATGGCCCATGCCACGGCAGAGACTACCAAATCAACTTGCTCTTGCGTGTACAACTCATACTCTTTTTGCGCAACACGGCCGCGCTTGACGATGTTTTCTACTTCTGACATATGCTCTTTGCTGAAAGTTTAAAAAAATGATTACTAATGCGCTTAGTCGACCTTAATATTGGCGGCTTTTACAACCTGCTTCCACTTGGCGATCTCTTTTTTCACTACAGCGCCCAATTGGGATGGAGAATCACCCACTGCTTCTGCGCCTTGACTGAGTAACTTTTCTTTTACTTCGGGTTGCGCAAGCACTTTTAATGCTGCTTTATTTAAGCGCTCAACGATTGGCTTTGGAGTGCTTGCTGGAACGAACATGGCATACCACGAGTCAACTTCAAAGTCCTTAAAGCCAGATTCGGCCATGGTTGGCACGTCAGGAAATACTGCAGACCTCTTAACGGTTGAAACTGCCAAGGCTTTTACTTTTCCAGATTTCACGAACTGAGCTGCGGCCGGTATCGAAACCCAAAGCAATGGAACTTGTCCTGCAATGACGTCCGTAATAGCTGGGCCACCGCCACGGTAAGGAATATGCACCATATCAACGCCGGCATCTGTTGCCATCATGGCTCCAGCAAGGTGGCCTGGGGAACCATTGCCAACTGAAGCATAAGAGATTGAACCAGGCTTTGCCTTGGCCATCTCAATCACTTCTTTTACATTCTTGGCAGGAAAATTTGGGTTTGCAACCAAAATTTGTGGCAAGGATGCAATGGTTACTACTGGTGAAAAATCCTTCTCCGTATCAAACGGTAATCGTGGGTAAAAAGCTGGATTGATAGTGTGGGATGAAAGCGTGAACAGCACCGTGTATCCATCTGATGGCGATTGTGCAGCTAAAGCAGACCCAATGGAGCCGCCAGCACCGCCGCGATTATCAATAATGACTTGCTGACCCAGCTCTTTTGCAAGGGGCTCCTGCACGATTCGGGCAATCACATCAGTGCCGCCGCCAGGAGGATAAGGCACAATAAATTTAATTGGCTTAGTGGGCCACGATTGAGCATGAGCTGCACCAACCATGAAGGCGCTGGAGAGGCATACGGCAACCCCAGATATCAAGGATATGATCATTTTCTTATTCATACAAACTCCTATAGAAGTTATTTTTGAAAGTCTCCAACAATAACCATACTCTATTCAGCTTAACTGAACAAGTTGTTTCGTATAAGTAAAAACACTAACTTTTTTTTGCTTTAAACTAAGAATGTTCTATTAAAATGAACAAATTGTGTAACTTTATGAGATAAGTCCCATGTCCGAGCTTGAGTTGGTCGAATTATTGGATAACTCCAAAAAGGATGCCTCAAACGAGAATTCGTCGATGCTCAAGGGCATTGTCATTCTAGAGGCGCTTACGGCACTCCGTCAGCCCGCCTCCCTTGCTCACCTCATGCAGATTACCGGGATGCCAAAAGCATCCCTACATCGAACCCTCGCTATTTTTGAAGAGGCCGGCCTTGTGATGCGAGAGCCTGGTGGGAAAGCCTATACACCCGGCGATCGATTAGCGAATCTGGCCCTCGAAACCTTATGCCACGACAACGTCTCCGGCGTTCGGCACTCTATATTGCGCAAACTGGTTTCCGACCTTAAAGAAACATGCAACTTAGCCATTTTGCGCCGCGGCGAATTGTTTTATCTCGATCGCGTTGAGGCGAATTGGGCTTTGCGCCTGCATCTTCCGCCCGGAACGGTCTTGCCACCGCACTGCAGTGCCAGCGGCAAATTGCTTTTGGCATTCAAACCCCCCGAGGAGCGGGCAAAACTGCTCGACAACCTCCCGCTTGAACAATTTACGCATCGCACTATTGTTGATCGTGACGTGCTCGAATCTGAACTCAATCGCATTACGAGTACCGAGTACGCCGTCGATAACGAGGAATATGTGTTGGGTGTGTCTTGCGTAGCAGTGCCGGTACGCGATAAACATGGGGATGCCGTTGCAGCCATTGCCATCCATGCTGCCACAGCCCGGCTGCCGCTAAATCAAGCAATGGAGTACATCCCTCAGCTCCGCGCCGCAGCAGAGCGGATATCGAACACCCTTAGTTGAGCTAATAATCAAAACATGAGTTCAAAATACCCTCTCTTAGAGGCCCTCATTCAAGAGTCAAAAGGAACGAAGCCGCTTGGCGTGGTCTTTCCCCTCAGTGAGCCTGCCCTTGAAACCGTGACGCAGCTCAGGGAGCAGTCTCTGTGCGCCCCCGTATTAATTGGGCCTCAGGAGCAAATTGCCCTATTGGCAAAGAAGATGGGGGCTAATATTAACGGAATACAAATCGTTGATACACCGAACAACCCCATTGAAGCAGCGCAGACTGCAGTGGCCATGGCTAAAGCAGGTGCGCTTGCCGCCCTGATGAAAGGCTCCCTGCATACCGAGGATTTAATGGGCCCGGTGGTCAGCAAAGAAGGTTTGAGAACGGCGCGAAGAACGAGCCATCTCTTTTTGTTTGAGCTCAGCAGCTACCATAAACTCATTGGGATTAGTGACTGCGTTGTTAACATTGCGCCCACGGTTGAGCATAAAAAACACATCTTGCTTAATAGCTTAGATGCACTCGCCAAGATTGGAATCAATCAAGCCAAAGTAGCCATCATTGCAGCAACCGAGGTCGTTAATCCAAGCATGCAGGCAACGGTGGACGCAAAGACATTAGTCGATTTACACCGTGATGATGCTTTTTTTCCAGGGGCATTGATTGAGGGCCCCTTCGGTTTTGATAATGCCATTTCAGCGACCTCTGCCAAAACAAAGGGGATCGACTCCATGGTCTCGGGTGATCCTGATCTCTTGCTCGCCCCCGATCTTCAAGCCGGCAATATTCTGTATAAGTCGCTCATCTATATGGCAGGCGCTGAGTGCGCTGGAGCCATCTTGGGCACGAGCGTGCCAATCATCCTCACATCACGTTCCGACTCCGTTTTTTCCAGAGTAGCATCCACTGCATTAGCACTGCGTCTCGCCTAAACTAAATCTCCTCTTAAGAAACCACCAAGCCATGTTTAAGATTTTTTCCAAAGATCCAATTCACGATCCGATTCACAAGCAAGCAGCTGCAACTGAAATCAAAAAAACAACATGCTATATGTGCGCCTGCCGCTGCGGCATTCGAGCCCATCTCCGCGACGGTGAACTGGTCTACATTGATGGCAACCCAGAGCACCCCTTGAACCAAGGCGTTATCTGCGCAAAGGGATCGGCCGGCATCATGAAGCAGAAGTCTCCGGCGCGCATCACCAAACCCCTTCTGCGCAAGAAAGGGAGCGACCGAGGCGCCGGTGAGTTTGATGAAATTAGCTGGGAGCAGGCATTTGAATTACTTACCGATCGATTAAAAAAGATCCGCGAAACGGATCCAAAGAAGTTTGCTCTCTTTACTGGGCGCGATCAGATGCAAGCCTTGACCGGTTTATTTGCCCGCCAATTTGGCACGCCGAATTATGCAGCGCACGGCGGATTTTGCTCCGTCAATATGGCCGCTGGAATGATTTACACGATTGGTGGCAGTTTTTGGGAATTTGGTGGGCCCGATCTGGATCACGCAAAGCTCTTCATCATGATTGGTACTGCTGAGGATCACCATAGCAATCCAATGAAGATTGCGCTCTCAAAATTTAAAAGAGCAGGCGGTCGTTTTATATCCATCAACCCCGTACGCACCGGTTACTCTGCCATTGCCGATGAATGGATTCCGATTAAACCAGGCACAGATGGCGCCCTGTTTATGGCCCTCATGCACGAGTTAATTCGTACCGAACAATACGATGCGGACTTCCTAAAGCGCTATAGCAATTCTGGTCAGCTGGTCTGTTTGGATGCAGGGCCCGAGGAAGGTCTATTTTTGTTTGACCCCGACTCTGATCCGATTAATGCCGATTTACCGCACAATAAATACGTATGGGATGCCAATACCCAGAGCGCAAAACCCTGCTTTGAAAAAGGTGTATCGCCAACGCTCTGCGGCGAGTTCATCATGGGCCCAGGCCCACACCAAGGTAAAAAAGTAGCGCCCGCATTTGAATTGCTGCGCAAGCAAGTGCAAGATACAACGCCAGAATGGGCCTCCTCTATTACCGGCATTCCGGCTGATCGAATTAAAAAATTAGCTACTGAAATTGGTCAAGCTGCATTTGAGCAAGCATTTGAAATGCCCGTTGCGTGGACTGACGCCTGGGGTGAGTCCCATCAGACGGTTACCGCAAGGCCAGTGGCCTTTCATGCCATGCGCGGATTGGCTGCTCACTCCAATGGCTTTCAAACAACGCGTGGCTTGGCTGTGTTGATGTCATTGATTGGCACGATTGATAGGCCAGGCGGCTTTAGGCATAAAGCGCCTTACCCACGGCAAGTACCGCCGAACGTGAAGCCGCCCTCTTCTGAAAACGACATCAAACCGAATACGCCGCTTGGAAAAGCCCCGCTCGGATGGCCCACTCAGCCAGAAGACTTGGCTCTCGATGCCAAAGGCAATGCCCTGCGCATCGATAAAGCCTATACCTGGGAGCACCCATTAGCTGCCCACGGCTTAATGCATAACGTCATTACCAATGCTGTCAAGGGCGACCCCTACTCCATTGATACGCTCATGATCTTTATGGCCAACATGTCATGGAACTCCACCATGAACACCATGGAAGTGCGCGAGCTCTTGAACTCTAAAAATGCGGATGGTGAGTTTAAGATCCCATTCCTGGTGGTGTGCGATGCCTTCCAATCGGAAATGGTTGATTTTGCCGACCTCGTTCTGCCCGATACAACTTATTTAGAGCGCCACGATGCAATGAGCTTATTGGATCGACCGATCTCGGAATACGATGGTCCGGTTGATTCCGTGCGCATTCCGGTCTTGCCGACTACAGGTGAATGCAAGCCATTCCAGGAAGTTTTAATTGAATTGGCCTCACGCTTAAAGTTCCCTGCATTTACTACAGAAGATGGCGGCCGTAAATTTAAAGACTACCCAGACTTTATTACGCGCTTTGAAACCGCCCCCAATTCTGGCATTGGATTCTTAGCGGGATGGCGCGGTAAAGATGGTGAGAAGAGTTTGCGCGGCGAGCCAAATCCAGATCAATGGAAACGCTATGCTGAAAACAATTGCGTCTTTCATTACAAAATGCCGGTAGAGCATCAATACATGCGTAATTGGAATCGGGGCTATCTCGACTTTAGTAAGGCAAATGCGCTGCGCCAAAAAAATGATCCAATCATGATTGCCATTTATTCCGATATTTTGCAAAAATTTCGCTTGGCAGCAAAAGGACAACGGCCAGGTTCAAGTCCTCCCGAGCATCTCAAATCCCGCATCCTCAAATACTTTGATCCATTGCCATTTTGGTATCCACCTCTCGAAGATGAGGTTACTGACTTAGAAAAATACAGCTTAAACGCAATTACTCAGCGTCCGATGGCGATGTATCACTCTTGGGATTCTCAGAATGCCTGGCTGAGACAAATTCATAGTCATAACTATCTGTACGTCAACACCAAAACCGCACTAGAGCATGGCATTAACGATGGCGCTTGGATGTGGATTGAATCGCAATGGGGCAAGGTGAAGTGTATGGCTCGCCACTCCGAAGCCGTTGATCCAGGCACTGTTTGGACATGGAATGCTATTGGTAAGGCAGAGTCCGCCTGGAGCCTCGATCCCAGTTCGGACGAGTCTAAAAAAGGCTTTTTGCTCAATCACCTGATTTCTGAAGAACTTTCGCTCGGTGGATTTTCAGTTAGCAACTCCGATCCAATCACAGGACAAGCGGGCTGGTACGACGTGCGCGTCAAGTTGGCTGCTGCAGATGAAAACGAACCCGAAGAAACATGGCCACAAGTAAAGGCTCATCGGGTACCCGGAATGATTACTAAATAACCTTTTCTATAGAACTTCTATGTCACAACATAACAGCACTTCTGCAAAGTCAGCCCCAAAGCGCAAGCAACTGGCTTTGGTCATTGACCTCAATGTATGCGTGGGTTGCCATGCCTGCGTCACCTCTTGCAAAGAGTGGAATACATCCGGCTCAGCAGGTCCACTGACCGACCTCAACCCCTATAGCGCGAATCCAAATGGTGCTTTTTTCAACCGGGTTCAAACGTATGAGTCTGGCACCTTCCCCAAAATGGAAACCGTGCATTTCCCCAAATCATGCTTGCACTGCGAGGACCCTCCCTGCGTACCGGTATGCCCCACCGGCGCCAGCTACAAACGTGCTGAAGATGGCATCGTGCTCGTCGATTACGACAAATGCATTGGTTGCAAGTATTGCGCTTGGGCCTGTCCTTATGGCGCGCGTGAACTCGATGAAGAACGCCAAGTGATGACTAAATGTACCTTGTGCGTAGATCGGATCTACAGCGAAACTTTGCCAGAGAGCGAAAGAAAGCCTGCTTGCGTTCTCGCCTGCCCGACCAGCGCTCGTATTTTTGGCGATGTTCATGACCCTGAATCAGAGGCAAGCCAGGCAATTGAAAAGCGCTCAGGCTACAAGCTCATGCCGGAGTGGGAAACACAGCCAGCTAATCACTATTTACCACGCTCTATTACCGAAATCATTAATGCAGTAAAGGCAGAAAATAATGCATCCTAGTTTTTCTCTCATTTTCTTCACCACCTTGGCAGGCATGGCCCAAGGCTTGCTGGTTTTTATAGGCCTCATGAGCATTGGTCAAGGCGGCTTGCCGGATGACTTCTTGGCCATGCTCGCATTGCCGATTTCATTGGTTCTGCTCATGATTGGCTTAATTTCATCCATGTTTCACTTAGGCCATCCTGAAAGAGCCTGGCGCGCTGTATTAATGTGGCGCACCTCTTGGCTGTCACGTGAAGTCATTATTCTGCCGATTTTCATCGGCATTACTTGCCTCGCCCTCTTCTTCGCATTCCTAGGACAGAGCAGTTCCTGGGTTTGGGGTGCCCTCATTGCTGCATCGTTTGCATTATGGGTCTGTACGGCCAAAATCTACCAATGCATTCGTTTTATTCAAGAGTGGGCTCACTTCTCGACCATCATTAATTTCATTATTCTTGGTTTGGCATCGGGCTGGATGCTGCTATCTACCCTGCTTCTCATTTGGTTTGGATCCGAAACGATATCTGTCCTCGCCTTAAGCCAAGTTGGCTTTATTTTGATAGCTGCAGCGATGGTCATCAAGCTCTGGATTTGGAAGCGCAATCGAAATCTTCGCCCGATTTCAACTATTAACTCTGCTACTGGACTCAAAGCAAGTAATGTTCGCCAAACATCCATGGGAATGACTGGCGGGAGCTTTAATACCAAGGAGTTTTTTCATCATCAAAGCGATTTGGTGATCCGTAATTTGCGACGCATTTCACTCATCGCCGCCTACATTCTGCCGCTGATTACCCTTGTATTCGCAATCAGCCAGGATCAGGCTGGCTGGATTTTTGTCGCATTTGCGATTCATTGTTGCGGCTTAATGGCAGAGCGGTTTCTCTTCTTTGCAGATGCAAATCACCCGCAAAATTTGTACTACCAACGGATTTCCTAGGCAGTATTTAGTCGATGCTGCTTGAAGACTATGCGGACGTCTTAATTCATGGACGGGTTCATGTTTCGCCAAAGCGCCTAATTGAGCCTGGTCCTAGCGCAGAGCAAAAAAAACGCATGCTCGAATCCGCAAAGGCTGCGCCAGACCACGGCCGCAATATGCCGTGGCACTTTATTGAAATCTGTGAATCAAGCCGCTCTCGATTGGGCTCCGTCTTTAAGGAATGCCTACTGGAAAGAGATCCGCAGGCCAGCCCCATTGAACTGCAGGAAGCACACGATAAGGCCCTTCGTGGCCCTCTACTGCTTCTTGCTGTTGCCAAGCTCGGCATTACTCCAGATGGCGTTAGCGAACATGAGAAGATGATCTCCTTGGGCTGTGCAATTCAAAACATTCTTTTATCAGCCCATGCGCTTGGCTTTGGATCAGGCCTATCAAGCGGCAAAGCAATCACAAGCCAGCGCCTCAGGCAGCTTTTTAAACTGCCGCCAGATGAATATCCAATTTGCTTTATTACGATTGGCACTGTCTCAAAAAATAAGTCCGGCAGCGGATTGCGACCGGACTTATCGGCATACCACTCGATTTTTTAAACTCCCTAGCGGATCAGATCCGCAATGGGAGCACACAACACTTAGACGTAGTCTTTGTATTTCTCGAGGAAGCGAACTGGCTTTGATAATGCATCACGGCGGAATGGGTCACCCAATTCCCGAGTACACATAATCTCGAGTACGCAGGTTTTTCCTTCGTTCATTTGCATATCAATTGCTTTTTTAAGCGCTGGACCGACCTGATCAAGCTGGTCAACCACAATGCCCTCAGCGCCCATGGATTGAGCAATGCCTGCAAAACTAGGGCTCTCTAATTCTCCAGCAACAAACCGGCGATTGTAAAAATCAACCTGGTTTTTCTTTTCAGCGCCCCACTGGCGGTTATGGAACACGACCGCTGTGACTGGGATGTTGTGACGAACTGCTGTCATGATTTCAACCATACTCATTGCCCATGCACCATCACCTGCATAGGCAATTGCTGGGCGGTCTGGAGCGGCAACCTTCGCACCAATGATTGTGGGCAGAGCGTAACCGCAATTACCAAAACTCATGGGAGCAAAAAAGCTACGGGGTTTTTCAAACCGCAAGTAACTGTTGGCAACCGAATTAATATTGCCAATATCAGTCGAAACCATTACATCGGCTGGCATTGCCTTTTCGAGCTCCCGCAATACCTGTCTTGGGCTGAGGTAATTTCCACCAGTAGGAGTGCGCTCCTTTTTTTGCTCCTCAATCATGTCAAGGCTGAATGCATCGCGCTCATGCGTCCATTCATCCAGCTCTTTTTCCCAGGACGCTTTCTCGGCCGCGATGGTTTTAGCGCGCTCTGCTTTAGTCGCATCGCAAACCAAGGTTTTGTTTGCAAGGCGCTGCGTTAATGCAATTGCTGCTGCCTTAGCGTCACCGCAAATGCCAACGGAAATCTTCTTCACGAGGCCCAGCATTTTGTTATCGGCGTCAATCTGGATAATCTTGGCATTTTTTGGCCAATAGTCCATGCCATGTTGTGGCAATGTACCGAACGGTCCCAAGCGGGAACCCAAGGCAACCACCACATCGGCCTGCGCCATTAGCTTCATAGCGGCTTTCGAGCCTTGATATCCCAGTGGTCCGCACCATAGAGGATGGCTTGCCGGGAACGAGTCATTATGGAGATAGCTATTCACTACCGGGGCGCCAAGGCGCTCAGCCAATGCCTTGCACTCCTCAACCGCATCGCCCATCACAACGCCGCCGCCAGAGATGATCACTGGAAATTTTGCTTTGGCCAGCAACTCAGCCGCTTCATTGAGGCTGTTCTCGCCACCTGGACCGCGATCCAGTCGATTCGGCTGAGGAATCTCAACCTCAATTTCTCCGTAAAAATAATCCCGTGGAATATTTAATTGGGTTGGTCCCATTTCGGACATAGCGCGATCAAAGCAACGGCCGGTGTACTCTGCCATCCGCTTAGGATTATTCACATGCCCCTGATATTTCGTGAATTCCTCAAACATTGGCAATTGATTTGCTTCCTGAAAACCACCAAGTCCCATGCCCATGGTTCCAGTCTCTGGAGTAATCATAACTACTGGGCTGTGAGCCCAGTAAGCCGCAGCAATGGCAGTGACGCAATTGCTAATGCCTGGGCCGTTTTGAGCAATAACAACGCCATGACGACCACTTACGCGAGAGTAGCCATCAGCCATGTGGGCTGCACCCTGCTCATGCACGACCGGAATTAAACGAATGCCAGCGGGTGCAAAAATATCCATCGCATCCATAAATGCCGACCCCATAATGCCGAAGGTGTCAGTAACGCCGTTCGCGGCCATTGTTTCCACAAAAGCCTCTGAAGGCGTCATCTTCTGTGGGCCAACTACGACTGCGTGATCTGATTTCGACATAAAACTCTCCATGTATCGTTAGAAAATAAGAAAAGCCAGGGTGATGCTGTAATAATGAATGAAATTTTACCACTTTCTCAATAAAATGGAACAAATTGTTCTACAATTAAAGAAAATTTGATTAAATTGCGGGAAATCCCTTAGAAAAAATTAAAAAGTGGAATGATATTCACCAATTAATTGAACATATTCTTTTGTTGCCGATTGTAAAGACTTGGAAAACACATGCCCAACACCCCTGAATTAGCAGAGCTCATGACTTTACAGCCGGATACCTCCCTGTCGGCAAAAGCACTCTTTCCTGAATGCCATTTCAAATGCGATTTTGATGTGCCACACTTTTCAGAGCACAGCGATCTCGTTCCAGCGGTCGATCCAAACTATCAATTAGACGCCGACACAACGATTGCGCTATTGGCTGGATTTCGATTTAACCGCAGAGTGTTGTTACAAGGCATGCATGGCACAGGTAAATCGACCCACATTGAACAAGTGGCAGCGCGCCTAAACTGGCCCTGCCTTCGCATTAATTTGGATGGGCAAATTACCCGCATGGACCTATTGGGTAAAGACATCATCACTATAAAAGACGGCAAGCAAGTAACCGACTTTCAGTTGGGTCTCATCCCATGGGCATTGCAGAGACCGGTTGCCCTGGTACTGGATGAATACGATGCCGGTAGGCCGGATGTCATGTTTGTGATTCAGCGCATGTTGGAGCGCGAAGGCCGCCTCACCTTGCTTGATCAAAATCGCGTCATCGAGCCACACCCGTATTTTAGAATTTTTGCAACCAGCAACACGGTTGGCTTAGGAAATTGGAACAACATTTACCATGGAACGCAGCTACTAAATCAGGGGCAGATGGATCGCTGGGATATTGTGGCAGCACTCAATTACCTCGAGCCGCAGGCTGAAGAACGAATCATCAAAGCAAAAGTACCGCTATTAAATGCACCAGAGCATGCGGCAATTGCTGGTCAAATGATTGCACTAGCCAACCTTACGCGCAAAGGCTTTGCTGCGGGTGATTTATCTACCCTCATGTCAACCAGAACGGTCATTACGTGGGCTGAAAACTGGACCATCTTTGGTGACCTGGAGACCGCATTCCGTTTAGCCTTCTTGAATAAATGCGATTTCGAGGAAAAATTACTCATCGGCGAATACTATCAACGCTGTTTTAATAGCGCCCTCAGCATTACGGCTCCATCCTCCGACTAGCGCGAGCTCTACGCCTTGCAACTCCTTTCTTCTGAAGACCTATTAATCCAAGAGCGCTATGGGGCGATCGTTCGCTCGATTTCAGGCGATCCCCACGTCAATGTGCGCGATTGGAATTTTTACCAAAACGATGAATTGATTGGTCAGTTAGCACCGCACCTCAATCCCATTCATTTCTTTGAGTCCTGGTCAAATCATCGCGGCATGCTGGATGGTCTAGGCTTACGTATTGCGCACTCTGATTTAGCCCTGCACCGCAAAATGCAGCCATTGGATTTAATCGGCTCTCTTGTCTTTGAAGTATTAGAACAAATTCGCATTGAAAGCATTTGCCCTGCTGGCTTATCTGGAGCGAGACAAAATGTTCAAAGCCACTTTGTTGCTTGGTTACAGCAATTTATGGCCAAGGGCGGCACTGAAGGCAGCATTAACTTATTGCTCTTGGCGATATTTGGTGGAGCCTGGTCGCGCCTAAACAATGCACCCCTGCCGCAGTTAATGCAAGATACGATTGAAATACCACGAGCAGAGCTTTATAGCGAAACTGGGCCTCTACTAGAAAGGCTCAAACAAAATCGCTTTGACCAAGAAAAATTCGCTGAGCCCGCTTTGGAAATGGCTGAGCTAGTTTCGAACTTGGTCGCCAAAGAATATCAAGCGGTACCTAGCATTCGCATCAAGCGCAGAAACGCCAGTAAAAATCAGTTTCAAATTCCATGGGAATTTTCGGATGAACAAAAGCATCCGATCGCAGAAAACAGCCCCCATCCAAATGGCGTAGGCCAGCAAAATGCATTGTACGAGCGCGCGCTCAGTAAATACCGCATTTTTGATCGATCATTTGATGTTGAAATGAAGCCCCTAGATACCATGCGGGTAGCTCAACTCATCGCCTTTCGGGAAGAAATCGATGAAACCATTCATAGCTGGTCGATCCCATGGTTACGGCTCATTAAAACCTATGGAACGCTCTTTTCCAAACCGGTTCGAAATGGGTGGGAATCATCAGAAGAGGGACTTCTCAACCGAAAACAACTGAGTAGGGTGATTGCATCCCAAAATGCATCCTCCATTTATCAGAAAGAATATGCAGCGCCCAAGCCTGATTCGACCGTCAGCTTTTTAATTGATTGCTCCGGCTCGATGAAAGAAAATCGCCTGTTTATGGCGGCATGGGTCGATATCATGGTGCGGATTTTAGATAAAGCAAATATCCCCTGTGAAGTGCTTGGCTATACAACTGCCAGTTGGAACGGCGGGCAGTGCATCAAAAAATGGCACTCTGCCGGAAAACCCAAAAATCCTGGGCGCCTCAGTGAACAGGCGCATTGGATTTTTAAGGACTTCAAAACTAGCTGGAAAAATTCCCGCCTAAGTATTGCAGGCATGATGAAACCAGATATCTATAAAGAGAGTCTGGATGGCGAGGCTCTGCTATGGGCTGCTAAGCGGAGTTTATCGTTTAAACCCCAATTGAGCATCTCTGATTTAGCGCTCGATGAATTCAAGCATCATATTATTTTGCTATCGGATGGGTGCCCCATGGATCGGGCTACTCAGCAAGCCAATGAAGATGAAGACTATCTGATGGACCACCTGAAACTTGCCCTTAAGTGGGCAGAAAATCAAAATCAGATTAGGGTATGGGGCTGCGGCATTGGACAAGAAATGCGCGGGTACTTTTCAAAACGACTCAGCTGGAATGAAAACGATGCGCCAGTTAAGCTGATGAACGCATGGGCTCAAGAACTCCAAAAACAACTGTAAATTACTCAGGGTTTATTAAGCTCACTAAGCCACTAGCTCGCTGAAATACTCATGGCTAGTGGTATTCAAAGTCGATATACGCCATTCCAGTGGCTCATCTTGTATACCAAGCGCAACGCGTCGTATGACAAGAACGGGGGAACCTGGAGTGAGATTTAGCCATTCGGCATACTGTTTGTTCGGAAGCGCAGCGCGCAAACGCTCATTAGTCCGCACTACCGTTTGCCCATAATGCATTTGATACAACTGATAAATACTGCCTTCCCTAGCGGCAAAATCCTCACGCGTTAATTTTTTAAAACGCATTTTGTCTAAGGTAATTTGATCAATCATGACGCACTGGCCATCCAGATAAAGTCGATTCGTAATACGCCATACGGGCGAGCCCTCTTTAATTGCAAGCTTAAGAGACTCTTCTTTATTGGCGGATGCAGATAAAAAACTGGCCAGCTCCACTTTGGGATAGACTTTTTTATCAACATCGTGACGCACAACATGAAAAAAGTAATAGAGGAGCCGCTTTAGGTCGTGCTCAACTACATACGTCCCTTTTCCTTGGCGCCGCGTAACAATGCCATCTGCTACCAGCTCATCCACTGCTTTGCGCAGCGTGCCGATCGATACATCCAATTCTTTTGCAAAATCTTTTTCAGCAGGCAGAGCCTGCCCCATCGGAAAACGGCCCCTGACCAAATCTTCGGTGATTTTTTGTTTCACCTCTTGATAAGCGGTCAGGGACTTCATACTAGTAAGACTTATGCAGACTCATACAGACGGGTCATCACAAACTCGCGGTGGCCCAAGATTTCAGCTGCAGTTAATTCGCCGTTTGCAGTTCGCAACAGGGAATCGATGAGCTTCTCTCCAGCTGAATCCAGCGTTTCCTCGCGGCGCAATAAACCAGATACATCAACATCAATATGCTCTGACATAAGACGAACCGTCCTTGGATTCGCACATAACTTGATAACGGGAAGGATTGCATTGCCAATCACATTACCTTGTCCGGTTGGGAAGAGATGAGCGGCAAATCCAGAAGCTGCGCACAAAGTCACCATTTCAGCGGCAGCTGAGGAGGAGTCCATAAAGTGCAGTCCTGGAATAGTAGGCGTTTCTGCCTTATCAAGCACCCCATCCACAACGCATTTCTTACCAATTTTCTGGATGTTACCTAAGGCTTTTTCTTCAATCGTAGTCAAGCCGCCAGCAATGTTTCCTTTGGTTGGTTGCGAATCAGATAAATCGCTAGTTTTATTACGCTCAATCACACCTTGGTAGCGGTCAAACATCTCACGAAACTTCTTTTTGACCTCAGGAGTCCGACAGCGGGCTTCGACTAAGTGCTCGCCACCCGTTAGTTCGGTTGTCTCACCAAACACCAATGTGGAGCCAATTTCATACAAGCGATCAAATGCATTGCCTACTGCTGGATTTGAAGCACAGCCAGAGGTTGTATCGGATTCGCCGCATTTGGTTGAAACCCAGAGCTCTGACAACGGAGCCGAAACACGCTGCTGCTTTGAAGCATGCTTAACCATTTTGTAAGCAGATTTACTGGCTGCAGTAATAGTTGCTGTATCGCCATTGCCGCTAATCCAAAAACCCTCAACTGGCTTTCCAGAGGCCTTAATTCCTTCTACTACCTTGCCAGTCCACTGACTTTCAATACCAATCACTACCACTGCTGCCACGTTCGGATTGCAGCCAGCGCCAATCAGCGTGCGGAAATGGAGGTCCAAGTCGGCACCAAACTGCAAACGACCGTATGGGTGGGGAATTGCAATAGTGCCTTTAATGTTGTTCGCAACTGCCTCGCAGGCTGCATTCGATAGGTCATCCAGAGGAAGGATAACGACGTGATTGCGAATTCCCATGCGTCCGTTTTCACGGCGATAGCCCATAAATGTTGCTTCTTTTAAATTGATCATCTTTAATCTTTCCAAGTAAATAAGGTTGCAAAAACTGGATTACCAGCGCTTGGTCTTTACGTTTTGAACGTGGAGGTGCTCTCCTTTTTTGATAGGGGCAACTACTTTGCCGATATCTACACCGTATTTAATTACCGTATCACCGGCAACCAAGGGTTTTAATGCAATCTTGTGTCCGATTGGAATATCACTTTCAGACTTAATGGTTAAGGTAGTGTCGCCTTCCATTACCCAGCCGGTTAATTCTGTTCCAGCTTTAATGTTTTCGACTACCACTACACCAACAACATCTCCTGGCTCATGCACGACAAAGTGGATCATTTATTGCTCCTTAAAAATTGTTATATAAACTACTTCGCCCAATTCCGACGAATGCCGGATTGAATTTCTTCTAGTACTGCATCTGCAACCTCAATTCCACCATCCAAGGCATTTGCTCGCTGTTTAAAGCGACGCTGCCCTGGCAATCGAACGCCCGCATCGGTGGCCAATGTCTTTAAAAAATCGCTCATACGATTTGCAAATACCTGCCCACCGGCAAGGCCCGGATCAATGGTTAAAAGCAGCTGGCCAATACGGGGGCGATTGCCCTGCGCATCAAAGAAGGAATCAGCTTCATATGAAAAACGGCTCCCCGATAGTCCAACGACGAGCAGCTCCACAATCAATGCTAATAAAGCGCCTTTATCTCCGCCCATTGGAACCATGAGGCCCTTAAGACCTTCATTCGGATCGGTGGTGGGTTTGCCGTCGATGGTTAACGCCCACCCTTCCGGAATCGGCTCGCCCTTTTTTGCAGCAACGAGCAGCTTGCCACGAGCTACAGCAGACAAGGACATATCAATGACAAGCGGATTTGCTTTGGCCACCGGAAATGCTGCCGCCAAGGGGTTGGTACCAAAGATGGCTTTACTGCCGCCCGCCATTGGCATAGCCGCGGGGGTATTACCAAAGAGCAAGGAGATATAGCCAGCGCGCGCAGCTGCCTCAGTGTAATGACCTGCGACTCCAAAATGATGGCTATTGGTAACGGCCACAAGCCCTATGCCATTTTTGGAGGCCAAATTAACCGACAAATCCGTCGCCAGTTTAAGCGCTGGAAATGCGAGACCATCGCATGCATCTACTAAGGCGGCAGCGGTTTTAAATCGCTTTACCTGTGGCCTTGCATTTAACTCAATGCGGCCATTCATGGCATGCCCGGCATACTGTCCCACCCGAGCTAAGCCATGCGATGCTAAACCATCCGCTTCGGCTAAGGCTAAAAATTCGGCTGTTTCGATTGCCGCTTTGCGATCAATGCCGCTGGCTCGCAAACCAGATGATGCCAACTCAACAATCTGATCGAATGTCATCTTCATTTGCTGTTCCTCAAAAACTGAATTACCTCATCTGCAATCATCTGGCTAACGCGATCATTACTCTCACTTGTCACCCCTGCAATATGTGGCGTTGCAATGAGGTTACTTAATCCAGCGAAGTGAGAAAGGTCTGTCGCCGGCTCTTTTTCAAATACATCCAAGGCTGCACCACCTAAGCGGCCAGAGCGCAAACGCTCAGCTAAGGCTTTTTCATCCACAATGCCGCCGCGCGCTGTATTAATTAAGCAGGCGCCGTGCTTCATATTGTCTAAACTTGCTGCTGAAAATAGGCCACGGGTTTCTGGCAAAAGGGGCAGATGCAAAGTAACTGCATCACTGGACGCCAATAGGGCATCAAGCGTGACCAGCGGGACGGCGGTGCCGCCAACATCGACCGACTGACCAGATAGCATGGGATCATAAGCAAGGCATTTCAAGCCAAAGGCAAGTGCCTTTTGCGCTGTGACGCGACCAATGCTGCCAAAGCCAACAACACCCAAGGTCTTTCCGGTGAACTCATGGTATCCAGAAAAATGAGGGCGCGGCCAGCCACCGCTTAAGGTTTGTGCTGTGGCCGGTAAAAAGCCACGCGTTAATGCGAGGGCCGTACCAATCACGTACTCCGCGACCGACTCCGCATTCGCTCCCGTTGCAGGAATCACCTTTATATTGCGCTGCGCACATGCAGGCAATTCAATATTCTCGAGACCCACACCAAGGCGGCCCACCACTTTTAGATTTGGTGCCCCATTTAAAAGCTCTTGATTGACCTGGGTCAAATTACGAACAATAAGGGCATCAGAATGCTGCAATGCAGAAATTAATTCTGCTCGTTGCTTGTAGATCTCAGGCGCATAAATAACCTCATGGCTAGCACGGAGGGTTTCTAGGGCTTGACTTGTAATGAACTCAGAGATGAGAATAGATGACATATCTACATCATATAGATGATTTAGATGTCTTGCAATACCCAAGTCTTTTTTATGTTTTCCTTGTATCGTTTAAGTGTTGAATTAAAAGTAAAAGAAGAAGCGCCAAAAAAAATAAAAGTTTTGGAATTTAAATCAATAGGAGAGCCGCATGTTTACGAAGCAGATTAGTTTTATGAAAAGAAATGCCATCAAGCTGTTTGGTTTGATGCTAATTGCGGGCGTCAGCACAATGGCACAAGCCCAGAGCTGGCCAACCAAGCCAATCAAATTAATCATCCCATTTGCGGCAGGTGGTACGACCGATATTTTGGGCCGCATCTTAGCTCAGCAAATGAGTACCGTATTGGGACAAAATGTGATTGTTGAAAATCGCGGCGGTGCCGGTGGAAATATCGGAGCTGAGGCAGTTGCACGATCGCCAGCAGACGGCTACACGCTTTTACTGGCTTCTGGCAGCATGCTTACCGTCAACCCATACATGTATAAAAAGATGAGCATTAATTATGGGACAGATTTTTCACCTATTACCACTCTAGCTAGTGGCCCTATGATTATTTCTGTTAATCCTAAGCTGGGCGTAAAGAACTTAAATGAGCTAATAGCCTTAGCAAAAACTAGAAATCTCAATTTCGGATCAGCCGGTATCGGCAGCCAGGTCCATTTGGCTGGAGAGAATTTCATTACAGCAGCAGGAATCAATGCAACCCATATCCCCTATAAAGGCGAAGCAGCAGCGTTAACGGATTTAGTGGCTGGGCAAATTGATTTTTGCGCTTGTAACGTACCTGCATCTACGGGCTTCGTTCGCAATGGCCAAATTCAAGCTTTAGCAGTAACTAGTGCAAAACGCTTAGCTCAGCTTCCGAACATACCTACTGTTTCAGAGGCATCACTGCCAGGTTTTGAAAATGTCGGCTGGTTTGCCTTAATGGCACCATCCAATACACCAAAAATCATCAGAGATAAGATTTACGAAGCGGCCGTGAAAGCTGTCAAAACAGAAGCAATGCAGAAGAGCTTAGAAATTAATAGCCTTACTCCTGTTCTTAACACCACTAAAGAACTAGAGGCACAGATTGCATCTGAATCTGCAAAATGGGAAAAAGTAATTAAGGCACGCAACTTAACTGCCAATTAATTATTGCAAAATAGACTATCAAAGCCACGATGAAAGTCGTGGCTTTTTTATCAGATAAGAAAATTGAACATCAAGTCGTTATTTTTAAAGAGTAAACAATGTCTACCAAAATAAAACGTGGCGCCGATGCATTGGTTGAATCGATGCAGACTGCTGGAGTAAGTAATGTATTCACTCTCTCTGGTAACCACATCATGCCTATTTTTGATGCTGTATATGATCATAAAATCAAGCTGATTCATACCCGACATGAGGCTGCAGCAGTTCATATGGCTGACTCATGGGCAAGGCTCACGGGAGAAATTGGTATTGCCATGGTTACTGGCGGTCCCGGTCATGCCAATGCAGTGTCTGCGCTCTACACTGCAGGAATGGCTGAATCACCACTTGTACTGCTATCAGGACATGCGCCTATCAATCAACTGGGAATGGGCGCATTTCAAGAGATGGCGCAAGTTGATATTGCCGCCCCGCTAACAAAGGCATCTTGGGTTTGTAAAAGCGTATCTGAACTACCGAGCGATTTTGCAAAAGCCGTTTCAATTGCGAAGTCGGGTAGGCCTGGTCCAGTACACATTAGCCTCCCCTCGGATGTTTTAGATAATGCCTTTGATAGCAGCACATCAATGCCAAAGGCGGCTGATTTTGAACCCATTCCGATGAAGGCAGACAAACTAGTAATCAATGAAATGATTACTGCGTTACTCAAAGCAAAGAAGCCCTTAGTATTAACAGGACCGATGATGCAATCACAGGCTGGTCGTAAAGTGTTAGCCAGCCTAGAGGCCTCTTTGGGTATCCCGGTCATCGGTATGGAAAGCCCAAGAGGTATTGGGGATCCTTGTTTGGGAGCGTTTTCTGAAGTGCTCGCTCAATCCGATTGCGTCTTGCTGCTAGGTAAAAAGCTAGACTTCACTCTGAAATTTGGTAAGGCGCCAAACTTTAATCAAGACTGCGTATTTTTTCAAATCGATCCCGAAATAACGGAGATTGAGCGTACTAAAAGAGCGGTTGGCTCAAAACTTCAACTATCTGCATGCACCGATGTGCATAGCGCCATCCAGGCCATCATCGAATTAAATGGACACACAGCTAGCGTAGCGCGTGAATGGCAAACCGAGGTTCATGCAGCAATTGCTTATCGCCCTGCTGCCTGGAGTAGCGCCCCTTCAAGCCCAAATAAGTTGCATCCAGCCCAAGCATTGGCCCCATTGCAGGCAATCTTGGATAGCCATCCCGAATCTGTTTTAGTGAGCGATGGCGGTGAGATTGGTCAGTGGGCTCAAGCATGCTTAAAAGCACCAAATCGTGTCATCAATGGCGTTGCTGGGTCGATTGGTGCGGGATTGCCATTTGCTACGGCCGCTAGTTTAGCTAGGCCTGGTGCCCCTGTTGTTGCAGTTGTGGGTGATGGCACCTTTGGCTTTCATAGTTCGGAAATTGATACGGCGGTCCGCTATCAGCTACCCTTCTTATTGATCGTTGGTAACGACGCGTGCTGGAACGCCGAACATCAAATCCAAATCAGAGAGTATGGTCAAGCCCGTGTCATCGGCTGTGAATTACTACCAACCCATTATGAAAAAGTCTGCGCTGCCTTTGGTGGTTTTGGAGAGCTGGTCACCGAAAAAGAACAGGTATTACCGGCAGCGCATCGGGCAATCGCTAGTAAGCTACCGTCATGCTTAAACATCATGATCGATGGAGTGCCAGCCCCAAGCATTCGACGCAGCTAGATTAGACATGCCCATTCAGTCTGTTCTTTCAGAATTTGAGAGCGCTATTGGAAAACAATACGTGCTTGATAAAGATGAGGATAAAGATCCATACCTAACAGATTGGGGAAAGCGTTATACAGGCAAGGCGCTAGCTGTCTTAAAGCCGGGCAATACGGCCGAAGTGGCTAGCCTTGTCAAAATTTGCAACACGCATCGGATATCAATCGTGCCGCAAGGCGGTAACACCGGCTTGTGCGGTGGTGCTACGCCAGATAACACCGGAGATTCGGTCATCATCTTATTGAATCGATTGAATCAGATTTTCGATGTTGACATTCAAAACTCCACTATCACCGTTGGGGCTGGGGCGATATTAAAGCAGGTTCAGGATGCAGCGTTAGAGCATGGCACCTTATTTCCGCTTAGCTTAGCGGCAGAAGGCAGCTGCACGATTGGTGGCAACCTAGCGACCAATGCAGGCGGGGTTCAAGTTCTTCGGTATGGAAATATGCGCGACCTGACTCTAGGGCTAGAGGTGGTTACCGCAAGCGGCGAAATCTGGAATGGCCTACGAAGTCTTCGAAAAGACAATACTGGCTATTCATTAAAAGATCTCTTTATTGGATCAGAGGGGACGCTCGGGATCATTACCGCTGCGACCTTAAAAGTCTTCCCACTGCCTAAAACAAAGATCACTGCCCTTGTGAAAGTAAATGATATTGCATCGAGTATTGCCCTATTTCAGCAAGTGCAAAAGGGGTGCAGTGCCGACCTAACGGCATTTGAACTAATATCAAATCGAGCAATGGAGTTGGTATCTGAGCGATTTGTATTGGCCCAGCAACTACTGGCAAATCCGGCAGATTGGATTGTACTAATCGAGCTCTCGAGCATGGACTCCGAGGACAAGATTAGATTAGAAACTCAGAATCTCTTACTTGATGCTATGGACTCCTCGCTTATTGTCGAAGGCATCGTAGCTGAATCAATACAGCAATCGAAATCAATGTGGGAAATTCGTGAAACCATTCCAGAGGCCCAGCTGCAATTGGGGAACGTTATAAAGCATGATATTTCCTTGCCCATTTCAGAACTGGCAGCATTTATTGATAGCACTAATTTAAAACTCAAGGAAAAGTGGCCCGATACCGAGGTGATTGTATTTGGGCACCTTGGCGACGGTAATTTGCACTACAACCTAGTAGGCCTTAGCCTGGATTCATCTAGCCTGTTGCCAGACAGACGCAATGAAATTAATCACCTAGTTCATGATCGGGTCTATTTACACCAAGGCTCATTTTCAGCAGAACATGGAATTGGTCAAGCCAAGGTGACGGAGTTACTTGAGCGTAAATCATTAACTGAGATGACTCTGATGCAATCGATTAAACGCAGTCTGGATCCGCACTGCATTATGAATCCAAATAAAATCGTTTTACAAAATCCGAACTAACTTCGGAAGCTCCCTTAGCAATAGCATCGCCCCTGAAAACAGCAAAATACCGCCATAAATTTTGAGAATGCTTGAGCTACTCAGCTTGCTATGCACTTTTGAGCCGGCCCACAAACCTGTAATCATTGGCAACAGCATACATACCGCTAGCAACATCACGTCTGCATGCAAGAGCAATTCCGATACCAGCATGAATACAAATCGCATCCCCGTCAAAATTAAAATTGCAAAAGCCATAGTCGCCCTGAGCATGCGCGGATCTCGCATGCGCATTTCCAGATAGGATGCATAAATTGCACCCCCGGTGGCGAATAAGGCGGTAAAGATGCCGCCAAAAAATCCGAACGGCATTGCCCACCACTTCGAAATCGGTGTACGTAGATCTACTTTTTTCTTGGTGAGCACCCTTAAGCCATTTGCCCCGGCAAATATTCCGAGAATAACCAGCAACGGTTCGCTTGGTGCATTGATCAATAGAGTGATGCCAATCACCATACCCACTAAAGTAAACGGAAAAAGCCAAAGTAGCTCTTTTTTATCTGCCTCGTTAGACGATTTCCTGCCCAAATAGAGAGAAGCGCAAATATCCATTAAAACCATCATGGGGACTACGGTAGTCAACGGAAAAAGTTGAACTAACAAAGGAACTGCAACGATAGATGAGCCAAAACCAGATACGCCGAATATAAAATAGGCGCAAAAGATAATCAGTACCGCAAGCGTTACCGGGATGGGCTGCAGAATTTCTAAAATAATTTACCTTCTGCTTTTTCAGTGAAAATTAAATCAACTCTTCAACCAGAATAGTTTCACCGGGCTTTACGCGATTAAACAATACCGGTCTATTTTCAATCAGCAACTGCTCATTCGATAGCTTCACCGCGGTAAAGTAGGACGTATCTAAGTCGCCAGGTTCTGGAAAATCCTCACGGTAATGGGCGCCACGTGAGTTTTCCCGGGAAATCGCAGCCTCCGTCACCGATTTGCTTACCAAAATGAGATTGCGTAAATTCATCCAGTCTTGCCATGTCAGATTGTATGCACGCTGTAAATCTCCAACACCCATCTGATTTAGAGAGCGATCTAACTCGTCTAGTTTTGTTCGGGCCCGATACAAACTTTCTTTAGTGCGCGAAATCCCAACGTCATCCCACATCACTTCGGCTAGCGCATCACGGATTTGCTCAATATTGCCCGGCGCACGCTCCAGCGGCGCTTCATGTGCTTTGATACTTGCAGCCACTTCTTCCATGTTGCACTGGGCCAAGGGTTGATTGACAACCCACTTAGCCATGACATCGCCGGCAATACCGCCAAATACAGTGGAATTAGCTACGCCATTACCGCCCAAGCGGTTAGCGCCATGTACCCCACCCGTATCTTCGCCGGCGGCAAATAAGCCAGGCAAATCGGTACTGCAATCCGGCCTGAATATGAGGCCACCCATCATGTAATGAGCAGTTGGAACAACTTCGACCATATCTTCAGCTAAATTAAAACCGCTATCAGCACAGCGCTCAACCATTCCTTTAAATAATTTACGCACGTTATCAGGGCCGAGGTGACTCATCTGGATGTAAACGCCACCATTGGGTGTTGCTCGCCCCTCCCGAATCTCCGAATTAATCGAGCGCGAGACAATGTCGCGGGTTGCACGCTCATTCCGAGAATCGTAATTGCCCATAAAGCGCTCTTTATTGCCGTTCAGCAAGTATCCACCTGCCCCACGCAAGCCCTCTTCAAGAACGGTGCCGGTCATGCGGGTGTCAGGCCCTGCCAAAAGTCCAGTAGGATGAAACTGCACCATCTCCATATCGCGCAATACCAAGCCTGCTCGGAGTGCCATCGCCAAGCCATCGCAACTCTTATCGCCCGATGGGGTATGGTATTTGTACATCGTGGGTCCACCGCCGGTAGCCAGTAAAACTGCTTTGGCACGAACCAAGGTAAATTGCCCCGTTTGCATATCCAGCATGAGAACGCCTGCTAGCGACTTCCCGTCTTCACTGTGGATTAACTCCACCGCACGGAATTCCTCCAGGCGATGGATGCCGCGCGCCCATACCTGCTCGGCCAAACGGTTAATAATTTCGATGCCAGTTAAGTCGCCTTTGTGTACAGTGCGATCGAAGGTCTGGCCTGCAAAGGCTTTTTGATGAATCGTGCCATCGGGGTTACGATCAAAAAAGCATCCCAGTTCATTCTCAAGTTCCCGAATGCGCTCTACCGAAATACTTGCTAGAGTCCATGCCAAGTCTTGATCACATAACCACTTACCGCCTTCGATGGTGTCCATAAAATGACGCTCCACCGAATCACCCTCAGCCAAGGCTACGTTATATCCACCTTGCACCATGCGGGTACAACCGCATTTACCTAAAAGGCCTTTAACCGCAATCGTAATATGTAAATTGGGGTTGGTTTGATGGGCATGGAGGGCCGCAAAAAGACCTGCCCCGCCGGAACCCAAAATTAAGATATCCGTTTCTAAGGTCTTGATATTGAGGGGCGCATTCATGATTCGATTCCTAAGCTTTTGAGTACATCAACCTTGTTACGCGCAACGTCACCTTTGACTTCTTGATAGATGCTGCCGCCGTGGCTATCCATCGCCACCAAGAGTGGGCCAAAGTCACGAATCTTAAATCGCCAGAGTGACTCAGGATTGAGATCATCCATATCGACGTCTTCGATTTGCTCAATCCAAGTCGTTTCTAAGGCAGCAGTGCCGCCAATAATCGCCAAGTACACACCGCCGAGCTCGGCAAATGCCTTGGAGGAGCCTTCGCGCATACCCCCTTTACCCACAATCATGCGCACACCATTCTGAGCCATCAGTGGCTGAGTGAAGCGCTCCATGCGATCGGACGTGGTTGTACCGATGCAAATAGGCTCATACCCCGCTGGAAATTCAGGGCTGATTGGCACCTTGCGAACATTAGGCGCAGTATGAATCACGGCATGGCCAGTTAGATCAAACTTGGTCTTGCGATCATGATCAAACATATGAATCTGAGTGGCGTCCCGAATGCCAAAGAGGGTATTTTGTAGCGTTACTGTATCGTTGATTTTTAAGCGACGGATATCGGCTTCGCTGACAGGGGTGGGTAAATAGTAATGTGCCATTTCTGATCCTAAAATCCGTACTCAACACCATTCGGCGTGAAGGTGGCACGCGCACGTCTTGCCGAATGGCATTGCATATTGACCGCTACTGGGTTCATCGTAATGTGGGTTGCAGCCAATTCGACATGGACTGCAAACGCAGTGCCGTCACCACCCAAGCCTTGCGGGCCAATGCCAAGTCGATTGACCGCAGCACTTAATTCTTGCTCCAGCTTTGCGCCCTCCGCATCGGCACAGGCGCTGCCAATTGGGCGTGTGGCAGCCCGCTTAGCCATGGCCACGCACTGATCTGATGTTCCGCCAACGCCGACCCCAACGATGGTGGGTGGGCAGGTCTTTCCACCAGAGGCTACAACACTCTCAATCACAAATGCCTTCACCCCCAAAATACCTTCTGCAGGGATGGCCATCTTGAGATAAGAGTTGTTCTCTGAGCCGCTGCCCTTTGGAATCATTTCAATCTCAACTACCTCATTGTCAGAACAAAAATCAAGGTGTATTGCCGGCATATCAATGCCGCAGGATGTATGGTTATTCTTACGTGTGATTGGATGCACTACCGAAGAGCGGAGTGGATACTCCGTAGTAGCGCGCTCACACCCTTTACGAATCGCGGCTTTTAATGCCATACCATCAAACTCGACATTACGGCCAATCTTCACGTTATAGATCGGTAAGCCCGTATCCTGACAGAGTAAATTGTCTTCCCGCTCAGCTACAGCGATATTCGTGACCATGGTTTGCAAGACAACCTGAGCGCGCTGATCTGTCTCAGATTGGTTCAAGCGATCGATGCCTTGCTTGACATCGTCTGGTAATTTTTTTAAGGCGCGGATGTATAGCTCTTTACATGCATCCTCAACCATATTCATCTGTAACTGCATACTGCCCCCAATTAATCTGCTAAAGCTAAAAATAATAGGCCGGAAATAATCGAGATAACGATGGCCGCCTGAATCCAGCCCTTACGTAATCCACGCCACGTGCCAAACTCAATCATCAGCAGGCGAACGCCACCTACAAGGTGAACTGTTAATAGAGTCACCAAACCCCACTCACCGAATTTCACTACCCAAAAATCAGTCAACTTCAAGTAGCGGTCGAGCTCATCTGCCCCAAACAGGGACTGGGACAATAAAAAGAAGTGAATGGGCAAAAAACAGGCAAGCAATAGGCCTGAAATCCGGTGTGCCATATAGATAAAGTACGACAGGTGCGATTTAGCGCGGTGATCCAGCCTTGGTCTACTACTCATCGCCCTACTCCGCCCGTAAAGACACCAATTACAGCAGTAGTTCCCAATACCAATATTAGGACGGCCAAGATCCAGGGCAATACGATCAATCCGCTAGAGCGCGGAAAGTTCTCACGCAAAATATTGGCCAAACCAATCGGCGCATGCACTAAGCATGCCAATACAAATACTTCATAAAAAATAGCAAACAGCCAATTACCCTGAGTGCGGCCTAAGATTTCGCCCGCAGTAAGGCCACCACGGATGGCGTAAAACATAATGAATAAATGAATGGCCACACACAATCCGAGCACCATGGCACTGATGCGCTGGGCATACCAGAGTCTCGCTTGGAGTAGCGCGGTATTACTAATCGTCAAACTCACAACTTACCCCACTTCGTACCACGCACAGCAGCCCTAGCTACCAGCTTTTTTAATCCCGAAATACCAGCAGTCGGCTCTAGCTGCTTCGGGCAGCGCTCTGTACAACTGCCATGGGTATGGCAGGTATGGCAACCCGCATCGCCTGCCACTGCACGCAGTCGATCCAATTGTTGCGTATCGCGCACATCGTTGGTCAGAGTCCAAGCGCGATTGAGCGCAGCTGGTCCCAAATAATCAGAGCGACTGGCCACCACATCGCATGATGCATAGCAGACAGCACAGCCTATGCATTCAATGCCTGCATTGGCTAGTTGGCGCTCCTCTGAATCCGGTTTGACGATAGCAAAATCATCGTGGCGCGTTTGCTCACCCTTAAAAAACCCAACTGCCCCTTTCCATTTATTAAAAAACTCACGCATATCCGTTGCGAGGTCTTTAATGACGGGTAAGTTATTCAGTGGCGCAATCTCAAGGGAATCGCCCTCCACAATTTTTGCAACGTGGGTACGGCAGGTCCAGCGGGCCACTCCATTGACCGTCATCGCGCATGAACCGCACATCCCGACTCGACAAGCAAAACGATAGCTAAGCGTCGGATCTAATTTACGCTGAATGTAGGTCACTACATCCAAAACGGTTTGATTGGAATTACGCGGCACAAGGTATTCAACAAACTCGCCTTGCTCGGCTCCGCGCCATACTTTGACTTTGAGGTTTACGGTAGACATGGCAAAATTATATCGGGGTATAGTAAATAATAAATCGAATTGTTTTTTTATCGAGATAAAGTATTTCTTTACTATAATAAGGCCATGTCGAGCATCCGCGTACTTAAAAATTTCATCGCCATTAGCCGCCATGGCAGCGTTGCTGCTGCTGCCCGAGAAATCGGGCTTACTGCGGCGGCGGCTGGTCAACAATTGCAACACTTAGAGGCAGAAATTGGTATTGCCTTATTTGATCGCAATAAACGGTCTTTGGTATTAAATAACCATGGCAGAGCCTTAATTGAGCCGATTCAGGACATCATTGCGCGCTATGAGTCTCTGGGAAGCGGCCTCAAAAATGAACTAAGCGGGACAATCGTGCTGGGCGCTTTAGTCTCAACCCTGATGGGGCATTTTGGGAAAGCCTTGGATGAATTAAAGCGCAACTACCCTGAACTGGAAATTAAACTGATTGCCGGATTATCGAGTGACTTCCTCGATCAAGTCCTGGATGGCAAGCTAGACGCAGCCATTGTGACGGAGTCGCCATTTACCCTACCCCAAAGCGCCATGTGGACCGAGCTATACAAAGAGCCCATGGTTCTCATACTCCCGCAAACCGGTCAAAAACGCAGTCGATCAACCGTAAGCGATGAAACCATCCCAAAGAACTTGCCCTTTATTCGGTTTGAGCGAAAAACATGGACCGGTCACTTAGTTGATCAAACCATCAAAGTAAATAAGCTCGCGATGAACGAAGGTATGGAAATAAACTCCGTTGAAGCGATTATTGAACTGGTTAGACAGGGCCTTGGCTATTCCATTATTCCGCAATTAGCCAACGTGGATTGGAAGCATGATCAGCGCCTGCGTATTCATACCTTGCCAGGAAAAACCATTTACAGAAAAGTGGGTTTACTCGAGCGTAAGCGGCATGGAAGGCAAAGCATTACTACCGCTATTAAAGCCCAGTTCTTAAGCGCACTTTCATAAAGCGCCGGGACATTGAGTCCACGCGCAATTAATGATTTTCTTTGGCGTGATTGATCGAGTATTTAGGTATCTCAACCACCAGGTCGTCTTTTGCAATAATGGCCTGACACGACAGGCGGGATAAGGGATTTAAACCCCACGCCCGGTCTAATAAATCTTCCTCGTTTTCATCGGGCTCATTGAGGCTGTTAAACCCTTCACGCACAATCACGTGACAGGTAGTACAGGCACACACCATGTCGCATGCATGCTCAATCGGGATATCGTTTTCCAGTAAGGCCTCGCAAATGCTGGTACCAGGGGAAACCTCGAGTACTGCACCATCGGGGCAATATTCAGTGTGCGGCAAAATCACAATTTGGGTCATTACTTGATCTCAATCGTTTAATTAAATTTCGGAAACACTTTTTCCCGTTAAGGCTTTTTGGATACTCGCGTTCATGCGCTTTTGCGCAAAATCATCGGTTGCTTTGGCGGCATGATCAACAGCGCGTCGCAACACATCGCTATCCTCCTCGGAGGACAGAATGCCTTGCAATGTTGCCATGGCCTGATCTACCGCAGTACGCTCAGCATCGCTTAATAAATACCCGTCACTATTTAAGGCGGCCTGCACTGCATCTAGTAAGCGCTGGGCTGATACTTGCTCTTCACGCAGGGCCCTGGCTTTTAAATCTACCTGAGCTGACGCAAAGCCATCTTGGAGCATCCGTGTAATGTCTGCATCACTTAAACCATAGGATGGTTTGATATCGATCGAGGCCTCAACGCCCGAGCCCTGCTCGGTAGCGCGCACCGATAACAAGCCATCAGCGTCCACCTGAAAGGTCACCCGAATGCGTGCCGCTCCAGCCACCATTGGCGGTATACCGCGGAGCTCAAACTGACCAAGTGAGCGGCAATCGGCCGAGGTTTCGCGCTCACCTTGAACCACATGCAAGGCCAACGCGGTTTGGCCATCCTTGAAGGTCGTGAATTCTTGTGCCCGAGCAACGGGTATGGGTGTGTTACGCGGAATAATCTTTTCCACCAAACCGCCCATGGTCTCAATGCCAAGCGAGAGCGGAATCACATCAAGCAACAACCATTCCTCATTCTTGCCTTGGTTGCCGGCAAGCAAGTCGGCCTGCATTGCGGCGCCCATGGCAACCACTTGATCGGGGTTCAAGTTATTTAGTGGCGCCGTACCAAAGAGCTCACCCACAGCGCGCTGTACATGCGGCATGCGCGTTGCGCCACCTACCATGACAACGCCTTTGATTTCTTCTGCCTTGAACCCAGAGTCACGCAATGCCTTGCGTACGGCTGCCAATGTTTTGGCGACCAAGTTTTGAGTCATCTCAAAAAATTGCGCCTGACTAACACCAACATTTACCACGGTACCGTCACTCAGTGTCTGGTGTACTCGCGCCAAGGGATTATGGCTTAGCTGCTCTTTGGCCGTTTTACAAGCCATCAGCAAAGCACGATGATCTTGAATTGAAATAGGGGCTAACTTGGCCTGTTCGATCACCCAGCAGTAAAGGCGATGATCAAAGTCATCCCCGCCCAATGCCGAATCACCGCCGGTAGATAAGACTTCGAAAACGCCTTTGCTCATCCGCAAAATCGAGATGTCAAAGGTGCCGCCACCTAAGTCATAAACTGCATAAAGGCCTTCGGATGCGTTATCGAGTCCATAGGCAATGGCTGCTGCAGTGGGTTCATTGAGCAGGCGCAAGACCTCGACCCCCGCTAATTTGGCGGCATCTTTCGTGGCCTGTCGCTGGGCATCGTCAAAGTAAGCTGGAACCGTAATCACAGCACCAACGATGTCATCGTTGACCGAATCTTCGGCCAACTGCCGCAGGCGCGCTAAGATTTCAGCGGATACTTCGATGGGGCTCTTGTCACCCGCAACGGTACGCAACTTGAGCATACCGGGCTGATCCACAAAGTCGTACGGGGCATTTTCCAAATGATCTACATCACCGAGGCCGCGACCCATAAAGCGCTTGACGGAGACAATCGTATTCTTGGGATCGCTGACTACACTCTCAAGCGCCTCAAATCCAGCTTGGGTTCTGCCGCTAGGCAGATAGCGCACAACCGATGGAAGCAATTCGCGCCCTTGCTCATCGGCCAAGACCTTTGGCAAGGCATCGCGCACCACCGCAACCAAGGAGTTCGTGGTGCCCAGATCAATGCCAATCGCAATACGCCGCTGGTGCGGCGCAAGCGACATTCCGGGTTCAGAAATTTGTAATAAAGCCATTGATCATTAACTCAAGCAAGTGCCGCAATGGCGTCATCTAATTCAGTAGCAAATTTATCGATAAACAAAAGGCCGCGCAGCAATTCGGCTGCTCGCTGGTAATTATGCGTCCGATCCATTGCCTCTGCCAATTCAACTAAAGCGGCCTTATATGCCGAGTCGACTTCAGTCGCCAATGCATCGAGCGCAGCAAAATCATCTGCGCTCTCCTCTAGACTATCGCGCCACGCCATTTGCTGCAATAGAAATGCCGTTGGCATGGCGGTATTGGTTTCTAAGTTCGCCTCTACGCCATGCAGTTTGCACAGGTACAAGCCGCGCTGAATCGGGTGCTTTAAGGTTTGGTGTGCTGTATTAGCCAAGGTAGCCATTTGCATTGCAATCCGCTGCTCACTGTCGCTACCTTGGGTATGGCGGTCGGGGTGAACTTCTTTTTGAATTGCGAGGTAGGCCTGATCCAGCTGCGCTAGATCCAAACTGAATTGCGGACTTAAACCAAAAAATTGAAAGTAATCCTCAGACGCGGAATGATTCGCCACAACCACACTCATCCTTCATGTTTGGATTCTGAAACTTAAAACCCTCATTGAGACCTTCTCGCACAAAGTCGAGTTCAGTGCCATCAAGGTATGCCAAGCTTTTAGGATCAACAAAAATCTTTACCCCGTTGGACTCAAACATCTGATCCTCGGGGGCGGCATCGTCCACATACTCCAACTGATAGGCTAGGCCAGAACAGCCGGTTGTGCGAACGCCCAGACGCAAGCCGCACCCTTTGCCACGCTTCTGAAGGTTGCGATTGACGTGTGCAGCTGCTTTTTGAGTGAGTGTAATTGCCATAAGGATTCCTAAGTGCAGATCAACTTAATTGCCCGGGTGCTTTTCTTTGTAATCTTGAACCGCCGCCTTAATGGCGTCCTCTGCCAAGATGGAGCAGTGGATTTTGACCGGTGGTAAGGCCAACTCTTCGGCTATCAAGGAGTTTTTAATCTCCAAAGCCTGATCGAGCGTCTTGCCCTTAACCCACTCAGTGACGAGCGAGGAAGATGCGATCGCCGATCCGCATCCGTAGGTTTTGAACTTTGCATCTTCAATAATGCCCTGCTCGTTCACCCGAATTTGCAATTTCATGACATCGCCGCAGGCTGGTGCACCCACCATGCCAGTACCGACGTTGTCATCAGTTTTTGCAAAGGAACCCACATTACGGGGGTTTTCATAATGATCAATTACTTTATCGCTATATGCCATGGTTCTTTCTCCTACTGTCTTAATCTGTTTAGTGGGCAGCCCACTGAATCGTACTCAAATCAATGCCGTCTTTGAACATCTCCCATAAAGGCGACAGTTCGCGGAGCTTGGCGATCTTTTCTTTAACCAATTGCACCGTAAAGTCAACTTCCTCTTCGGTGGTAAACCGGCCAATGGTAAAGCGAATGGAGCTGTGTGCCAGCTCATCATTACGACCTAGAGCACGCAATACATAGGATGGCTCCAAGGATGCCGAGGTGCACGCCGATCCCGATGAAATCGCGATGTCTTTCAAAGCCATCAGCATCGATTCGCCTTCAACGTAATTAAAGCTAATGTTGAGGTTGTGTGCCACACGTTGATCCATATCACCATTGACATAAACCTCTTCAATATCCTGCAGGCCACTTAAGAGGCGATCGCGCAAGGCACGAATGCGTTTGTTTTCTTCAATCATGTCGAGGCGGGCAAATTTAAACGCTTCACCCATGCCGACAATTTGATGCACCGGCAATGTTCCCGAGCGCATACCCCGCTCATGACCGCCACCATGAATTTGCGCTTCAATCCGGATGCGGGGCTTGCGACGCACGAACAAAGCGCCAATGCCTTTAGGGCCGTAGGATTTGTGTGCAGAAAAACTCATCAAATCCACTTTGATTTTTTCTAAGTCAATTTCAATCTTGCCCGTCGCTTGCGCTGCATCCACGTGCAGGATGATGCCTTTTGAGCGGGTAAGTTCGCCAATGCGGGGAATATCCTGAATCACGCCAATCTCATTGTTGACGTACATCACCGACACCAGAATCGTATCGGGACGAATGGCCGCCTGCAAGACGTCAAAATCAATCAGGCCATTGGGTAATACGTCCAGGTACGTGACTTCAAACCCTTCCCGCTCGAGTTCACGGCAGGTATCGAGAGTTGCCTTGTGCTCGGTTTTAATAGTGATGAGGTGCTTGCCCTTTTCTTGATAAAAGTGCGCCGCTCCCTTTACCGCCAAATTAATACTTTCGGTTGCGCCGCTGGTCCAAACAATCTCGCGGGGATCGGCATGCACCAACTTTGCTACCTCATTGCGCGCCTCCTCAACGGCCTCTTCTGCAGCCCAGCCAAAGGCATGGCTACGCGATGCCGCATTACCAAACTGCTCGCGCAGATAAGGAATCATCTTGTCGACCACGCGCGGGTCAATCGGCGTGGTGGCAGAGTAGTCCATATAGACTGGAAAATGCTTGGGGCTAAACAGCGATACGGGCTGGATGGCTTTGGTTTCAGGTGCGTTCATAAATAAATCTTCAGTAGTAAACGATGTAGTATTAAAACTTAACTTTGCCGAGCAAGGTTAAAGACGGAATTCACGAGTAATGGCTTAGCAGCGATGCTAGATTCTTTTTTAGCGAGCGGCGCAGGCGCTGCTTTCATGACCTTGATTGGTTCTACTTTGACTTTGCGCTCACGCAAATCGTGCACAACCTGACCGCGGTCTGCTTGTTGCGCGACTAAATCACGGAGCGATACCGATGCAAGGTATTCCACCATGCGGGTATTGAGATTGGCCCACAAATCGTGCGTCATGCAGCGGCCATGTTCCTCATCATCACCGTGGCAATTGCCTTTGCCGCCACACTGGGTTGCATCCAGGGGCTCGTCCACCGCAACAATAATATCGGCCACACTAACCTCTTCGGGCTTGCGCGCTAAGGTATAACCGCCGCCAGGGCCGCGTGTGCTCTCGACGATATTAAAGCGGCGTAACTTACCGAACAGCTGCTCAAGGTAAGAAAGTGAAATATGTTGCCTTTGGCTAATGCCAGCTAGGGTAACGGGGCCGTGGGCCTCCCGTAGCGCCAGATCAATCATGGCGGTTACTGCAAAACGACCTTTTGTTGTAAGTCTCATATGGCACCTTGGTAATGGATTGTTATGGACAGCGCACAGTCGGGCGGGTAATACCCAACCGTTATGATCAAGAATAACAGATACCCGACTAATTTGCTCGGGTACTACCCATTTTGGCTATAGGGCATCTTGGGATAAGGCGCCAAAGGCCATTTCTTTGACCTTACTGAGGCGATCGCGGGTGGTGGCGGCCTTCTCAAACTCGAGATTCTTGGCTTCTGCATTCATTTGCTTCTCTAGGCGCTTGATTTCTGCTGAGAGCGCCCGCTCACTCATCCCGGCGTAGTGGGCCTGCTCTTCTGCGGCCACAAACTCGGAGCGCTTCTCTTTGACGTCATAAACCCCATCAATGATGTCTTTAATGCGTTTGCTGACCCCGCGTGGCTCAATGCCATGGTCCTTATTAAAGGCAATCTGCTTGGTGCGGCGACGCTCGGTCTCATCCATCGCGCGGCGCATCGAATCCGTAATGCGATCGGCATACAAGATGGCTTTGCCATTCATATTGCGCGCTGCCCTGCCGATGGTTTGAATCAGACTGCGTTCCGAGCGCAAAAAGCCCTCCTTATCCGCATCCAAAATCGCCACCAGCGACACCTCCGGAATATCCAGACCCTCTCGCAGCAAATTAATCCCAACGAGAACATCAAATGCGCCTAGGCGTAAGTCTCGAATAATTTCGACGCGCTCTACCGTATCAATATCGGAGTGCACGTAGCGCACCTTGACGCCGTTATCAGACAAGAAATCAGTGAGTTGCTCGGCCATCCGTTTGGTTAACACCGTAACCAAGACGCGCTCACCCACCTTCACGCGTTCATGAATTTGATTGAGCAAATCATCCACTTGCGAACTTGCGGGCAAAACTTCGATCTGTGGATCCACGAGGCCCGTTGGCCTGGCTACTTGCTCCACCACCTGCCCCGTTTTGCTGGCCTCATAGTCAGCCGGCGTCGCCGAAACAAAAACGGCTTGGCGCATTTTGGTTTCAAACTCCGGAAACTTCAGCGGCCGGTTATCCAGCGCCGATGGCAGTCGAAAGCCAAAGTCCACCAAAGTCTGTTTGCGTGACCGATCGCCGTTGTACATGGCGTTTAACTGCCCAATCATGACGTGACTCTCATCTAGAAACATCAACGCATCTTGGGGCAGATAGTCGACCAAGGTCGGCGGCGACTCGCCTGGCTTTGCGCCCGATAAATGGCGCGAGTAATTTTCAATGCCTTTGCAAAACCCTAACTCATTGAGCATCTCGAGATCAAAGCGCGTGCGCTGCTCTAGGCGCTGGGCCTCTACTAGCTTGCCATCCTTCACAAACTCAGCCAAGCGATCACGCAATTCAGTTTTGATAGTCTCAATGGCATTCAGCACAGTTTCCCGAGGCGTGACGTAATGCGAGCTGGGGTAAACCGTAAAGCGCGGAATTTTTTGTTTGATGCGGCCCGTGAGGGGATCAAAAAATTGCAGGCTTTCAATCACATCATCGAATAACTCAACCCGTACCGCGAGCTCATTGTGTTCGGCAGGAAAAATATCGATGGTATCGCCACGCACGCGAAATACACCCCGCTGAAAATCCATTTCATTTCGGTCATATTGCATTGCAATTAAGCGGGTCACGATCTCACGCTGGCTCATTTTGTCGCCAGGCCGCAGAGTCATCACCATGCTGTGGTAATCCCCTGGATTACCGATACCGTATATCGCCGAGACCGATGCCACAATCACAACGTCACGGCGCTCCAATAAACTCTTGGTGGCGGACAAACGCATCTGTTCAATGTGTTCATTGATGGCCGAATCCTTTTCAATAAAAAGATCACGATGCGGCACGTAGGCTTCGGGCTGGTAATAGTCGTAATAGCTCACGAAGTATTCGACCGCATTGCGCGGAAAAAACTCCCGGAATTCGCTATACAGTTGCGCGGCTAAGGTCTTGTTCGGGGCAAAGACGATGGCAGGTCGACCCATACGGGCAATCACATTGGCCATAGTGAAGGTTTTGCCCGAACCCGTCACGCCCAACAGGGTCTGAAAGGATAGGCCGTCCTCAATTCCGGTGACCAACAGATCAATGGCTTGAGGCTGATCCCCTGCCGGAGGAAAAGGCTGATACAACTCAAATGGGGAGTCCGGAAAACGCACAAACTTAGCCTGATCCAGCCCCTCTGGCGCGCTGCTGAGCGGCAGCTCTGCCTCTAAGCTGGCAGCGATGGGTTTAGGGCTTGGTTTCGGGGACTTTGGGGGCATCTCGGCTATCATTTCATCTGCAAACCATTTCACAGAGAATTTCACATAAACGTTGATTTTGCCGTTTTTATCTAAAGATAGTCAGCCATTCCTCAAAAAATCACCCATTCTTTAAGATCCAGCCTTCTTTTCAACCACTTACAGACGCCCAATACCCCATGAACCTGTTTTCCTCAGTACAACTTGCCCCTAAAGACCCCATTTTTGGCCTGACCGAGGCTTATGTGGCCGATCAAAATCCAGAAAAGGTAAATTTAGGTGTTGGTGTTTACTACACCGATGAGGGCAAGGTGCCTTTGCTCAAGGCCGTAATTGAGGCTGAAAAAGAAATCGTTGGTAAACAGTCGCCCCGTAGCTACATCCCGATTGAGGGTCCAAGCCCCTACAACATGGGCGTGCAAAAACTCCTTTTCGGCGAAGACTCCCCATTAATTAAAGATGGTCGCGTCGTTACTGCAGAGTGCCTTGGGGGCACGGGTGCTTTACGCGTCGGCGGCGACTTTGTGCGGCGCATTGAACCAAACGTACCGGCAGCTATTAGCAATCCGAGCTGGGAAAACCACCGCGGCGTTTTTGAGGCCGCCGGTTACGAAGTACTTGAGTACACCTACTTTGATAGCAAAACTCGCGGGGTCGATTTTTCTGGGATGGTTAAGTCCCTCAAGTCATTTCCAAAACGCACTTTGGTTGTATTGCATGTCTGCTGTCACAACCCCACCGGCGCCGACCTCAACAAGGAACAATGGCTCAAGGTCATTGAGATCTGCCGTGAGCGCGACCTCATTCCCTTTTTAGATATGGCCTACCAAGGTTTTGCTCAAGGCATTGAAGAGGACGGACTTGCTGCGCGGCTATTTGCTGAATCGGGTATGTCCTTTTTTGTTTCCAGCTCCTTTTCAAAATCATTCTCCTTGTATGGCGAACGTGTAGGCGCTTTGTCTATCGTGACCCAAAGCCGAGATGAGTCTGCGCGCGTACTCTCGCAACTCAAGCGTGTGATTCGTACGAACTACTCCAACCCACCAACCCATGGTGGCGCAATTGTGGCTGCGGTGCTCAATAACCCCAAGCTACGTCAGCAGTGGGAGGATGAGCTTGCATTGATGCGTGATCGTATTAAGGCCATGCGCCATGAGCTGGTTGTGCGCTTGGCCGCAAACGGCGCAAAACAGGATTTTGGTTTTATTGAGTCACAACGCGGCATGTTCTCCTATTCGGGACTTACTGCAGAACAGGTGGCACGCCTGCAAAAGGAAGACAGCATTTTCGCCCTGTCCACCGGCCGCATTTGCGTTGCAGCCCTCAATACCAAGAATATTGATCGTGTGGCCAAAGCAATTGCCCGCGTCTTAGCGTAAAGGCGGTTACACTGGTTTTCTAGGAGGCGTCATGCTATATCAACTGTACGAGTTCCAAAAAGCCTTGCTGCAGCCATTGAGCTCGTGGGCACAAACAGCATCTGAGACGTTTGTGAATGCATCCAATCCATTATCAAAAATGCCTGGGGCGGAACGCATCGCCGCAAGCTATGAATTACTCCACCGACTTGGAAAAGAGTATAAGAAACCCGAATTTGGAATTCGTGCTGTAAAGGCGCATGGTCGTGATGTCGCCATTCACGAAATCACTACACTTGAAAAGCCGTTTTGCAATTTAATTCGCTTTAAGCGCTATTCGGATGATCTTGAAGTCATCAAGAAACTCAAAGAAGATCCGGTTGTTCTAGTGGTTGCGCCACTCTCAGGGCATCACTCCACCCTATTACGCGACACGGTACGAACTCTGCTTCAGGACCACAAGGTCTACATCACCGATTGGCTCGATGCACGCACTGTGCCGGCTGACAAAGGTGAATTCGGGCTTGATGATTACGTTCATTACATTCAAGAATTTATCCGCACCATCGGCCCAAAAAATCTGCACGTGATCTCTGTGTGCCAACCAACGGTACCCACCTTAGGCGCCATTTCCCTCATGGCATCGAACGGCGAAGAAACCCCCGCCTCCATGATCATGATGGGCGGTCCAATTGATGCCCGCAAATCACCCACCGCAGTCAATTCTTTGGCCGATAAAAAATCATACGAGTGGTTCGAAAGCCACGTGATTTATGAAGTGCCTCAGCCCCATGCTGGAGCTGGGCGCCGTGTCTACCCTGGTTTCTTACAGCACACGGGCTTTATTGCCATGAACCCCCAAAATCACATGCAATCGCATTGGGATTATTTTCAGAATCTGGTGCGCGGTGATGAGCTTGACGCTAAAGCACACATTCGTTTTTACGACGAGTACAACGCGGTTTTGGATATGGATGCAAAGTACTACTTAGACACCATCAAAACCGTGTTTCAAGAATATGCCCTGCCCAGTGGTACCTGGAAAGTTTCTGGCAAGTTAGTCAAACCCCATGACATTACCGATGTGGCGCTACTGACTATCGAGGGTGAGCTTGATGACATTTCTGGTAGCGGCCAAACCCGCGCTGCACATAAATTGTGTAAAAGCATCCCTACGGAACGCAAGGATCATTACGAAGTCGTTGGAGCCGGTCACTACGGTATTTTTTCAGGCCGACGCTGGCGTGAGAAGGTGTATCCCCGCATTAAAGACTTTATCCGTGCGCACGAGCAAACTTCCAAGGCATCAAAAAAGAAGGTGGCCAAAGCAGTTTTTGCGAGTGACTAAGTTCGCAGTTCGTACTGATTGCTAATAAACACTGCATGAATCCAGTTGAACTCTGCAATCAACTCGATGGTGTGCTACCTCAAACCCAATGTACCAAGTGCGGTTACCCCGACTGCCGATCCTATGCGGCAGCAATGGCCGATGAGGGAGTCCTACCGAACCGCTGCCCTCCTGGAGGCGCCGAAGGAATACAGCGCCTAAGCTCTATCTTGATGGCATCTGGACGGCAACTTCCACCCCATCTTCAACTGGAACCCGAGTGCGGTATCGAGCGGCCACGGCCAGTTGCCCTAATTGATCCCAAAACCTGCATCGGTTGCACCCTCTGCATACAAGCCTGTCCAGTTGATGCGATTGTGGGCGCATCCAAACAAATGCATGTTGTCCTGACCGAGTGGTGCACGGGTTGCGATCTTTGCGTACCGCCCTGCCCGGTTGATTGCATCAGCATGGTTTCGGCGACAGAAAATCGGACTGGCTGGGATGCATGGACGCCCGAACAGGCCGCTCTATCCCGTGCACGCTACCACGGGCGTGAAGATCGCCTAGAGCGCGAGGAGCGCGATAACAACCTACGCCTATCTAAAAAAGCCGAGGCCAAGTTAAAGGCGCTGAACGAGATCGATGGCGCTGCGAGCCAATCGGTAGCACGAGAGACCGAGCGCAAACGTGCGATCATTGCAGCAGCGATTGAGCGCGCAAAGTTAGCTGCAAACAAGAACAATACAAAATGAATCTCGAACAGCGCACTGCTTTTTTTGCCCAACTGAAAGCAAACAATCCCAATCCGGAGACGGAGCTTGAGTACAGCTCACCTTTTGAGTTACTGGTTGCGGTCTTGCTCTCAGCGCAGGCAACCGACATATCCGTTAATAAAGGCACACGTCAGTTATTCAAGATAGCCAACACGCCCGCCGCCTTACTGGCTTTAGGCGAAGATGGTGTTCGGCCCTTCATCGAGCATATTGGCCTCTTTCGCACCAAAGGCAAACATTTACAAGAAACCTGCCGCCTCTTGCTAGAGCGGCATGGTGGCGAAGTCCCTCGCACCCGCGAAGCACTCGAAGCACTGCCGGGAGTAGGTCGCAAAACAGCCAACGTTATTTTAAATACGGCATTTGGTGAGCCCACCATGGCAGTCGATACCCATATCTTCAGGGTATCTAACCGCACCGGTCTTGCTCCTGGAAAAGATGTGCTGAAAGTCGAGCAGCAACTACTCAAGCGAGTTCCAAAAGAATATTTACTGGATGCGCATCACTGGCTTATCTTGCATGGACGCTATGTTTGTAAAGCGCGATCGCCGGAATGCGCCCAATGCATAGTGGAGCCGCTGTGCGGCTACCGGCAAAAAACGGGGAAAGGACAAATTCGTGGCGCTATTTAATCCAAGCCGAGAGGAAGTTCGGCGTTTCTTTTGCGATACCTGGCAGAAGAAACAGGCCAATACTATTTTGACCCCACTGGAAACGCTGGCCGGCCAGTGGATGGAGCAGCACCCCGAGCACCATGCCTTGCTGAGCGATAGCGATACGGCATTAAGCCAAGATTACACACCAGAGCGTGGCGAAACCAATCCCTTCCTGCACCTATCGATGCACTTATCGATTAGCGAACAGATCTCAATCGATCAACCGCCCGGCATTCGGCACGTCGCCAGTGTTATTGCGAAGCGACTGGATTCGGAGCACGAAGCGCAGCACCGCATCATGGAGTGCCTAGGTCAGGTCTTATGGGAATCCCAGCGGGATGGTGGGCAACTGAGCCCTGAAAAATACCTGCTGGCCTTAAAACAACTGATTTAGTTTAGGACAGCGTGGCAATCGCGGCGCGAATAGCCTGAGGCAACTCTAATGCCTGCTGACGGCGCATTTTCAAGGTGGCGTCCGATGTATCTCGCAAGCGATTGGACCAAGCCGATCCTGGAAAAAATGCATCATCCTCAAAGCGCGGAATCACATGCCAGTGGATGTGGGGAACTTGATTACCGAGTGCTGCTAGATTGATTTTGTTTGGACGCATGACTGAACCTACTGCACCTTCAACCGCAAATACCAAGTGCATTAATAGGTCCCGCTCACCGTAGCTGAGTTGGGTCATTTCAGCAATGTGCCGATTCCAGATCACGCGGCAAAATCCCGGTAAATCCGGGTCATCCACCAAGACGACGCGGCAATCATCGCCACGCCAAATTAGCGTGCCACCCTCTTCTGAACATAAAACGCAATTGACCATTGAGCCAATGTAAACGAAAACAGCGCCAAAGTCACCCTTCTGAGGCAAACTTGGCGCTGCGATACTGCCGCTACTGGTATGTTGCGAATGCTTAGTGGAACTGCTCTTCTTCGGTTGAGCCGGTCAATGCAGTTACAGAAGACTTACCACCTTGAATTACGGTGGTGATGTCATCAAAGTAACCAGTACCCACTTCTTGCTGATGCGATACAAAGGTATAACCGCGATCGCGCGCTGCAAACTCGGGTTCTTGAACCTTCTCAACATACGCCGTCATGCCGCGCTTGGAGTAGTCTTGCGCCAAGTCGAACATGTTGTACCACATCGAGTGAATGCCAGCGAGGGTAATAAATTGATACTTGTAACCCATTGCACCGAGCTCGCGCTGGAATTTAGCAATGGTTGCATCGTCGAGGTTTTTCTTCCAATTGAACGATGGCGAGCAGTTGTATGCCAACATCTTGCCGGGGAACTTGGCACGAATCGCTTCTGCAAACTTACGCGCAAAATCCAAGTCTGGCGTCCCCGTCTCACACCACACCATGTCAGCGTAAGCAGCGTAAGCTAGGCCGCGCGAGATCGCTTGATCGAGGCCCTTGCGCGTTTTATAGAATCCTTCTGGCGTGCGTTCACCCGTTAAGAATGGCTTATCGTTTTCGTCGTAGTCGGATGTCAATAAGTCTGCTGCCTCAGCATCGGTACGCGCCAAAATAATCGTAGGCACACCCATGACATCTGCTGCCAAACGAGCTGATACCAATTTCTGTACTGACTCGGTAGTAGGCAAGAGCACCTTACCGCCCAAGTGACCGCATTTTTTTACGGACGATAGTTGGTCTTCAAAGTGGACACCAGCAGCGCCCTGCTTAATTAATGCTTTACTGAGTTCGTAGGCGTTTAATACGCCACCAAAGCCGGCTTCCGCATCGGCAACGATGGGCGCATAGTAATCAATGTAGTCCTTGTCACCGGGATTTATGCCTTTTGCCCACTGAATTTGGTCGGCACGCTCAAATGAGTTATTGATGCGCTCTACCATCTTCGGTACCGAGTCCACTGGATACAGGGATTGGTCGGGGTACATCGCCGCATAAGAATTACCATCGGCAGCAACTTGCCAGCCTGATAAATAAATCGCCTTGATGCCCGCCTTAACCTGCTGCATTGCTTGCCCGCCCGTGAGCGCGCCCAAACAATTGACGTAGGCTTCGTTGTTGACTTGATTCCACAACTTCTCTGCGCCAGCCTTGGCTAAGGAATACTCAATCCGCAGCGAACCGCGCAAACGCACAACATCTTCTGCGGTATAGCCACGCTTGATGCCATTCCAACGGGGGTTGGTATCCCAGTCCTTCTGGATTTTTGCTGCTTCTTCTTTACGCTTGTCCATATTGCTCTCCTTAGATATAAAACAATTGACTAAAAAAATCGTTGAACTGGACTGGGCCACCTGAACTCAAAGCAGTGACGAAGTCTTATGTCTTATATAAGAGTATAGGGAGGTTTACAGCGGAGACAATAGCAATTAGTTGACACTAAAAAATAAATAATCTTATTAAATTCAGATACTTAAATTTTATTTATTGCAATGTGAAATGATTTGCCACGGCTTGAAAGCCTGTGGAACATGATCAATAGGGGCAGATTTTGCCTATGAAAACAGCTTTTCGTATTATGAAAAGCAAGTGGCTACTGGGTTTTTGGCATCCCCGCATTAGCATTGGAGGCGACTACTTTGACCGCAGTCAGAATCAATAGTAACTGTAAAAAGGCAACGCCCAGGAAGAGTGAATTGGGCTTACCGGCATCGAGCAAGATGCCGAATAACAAAGGCCCCACGGCGGCGCCGAGATCAATACCAGAGTAGACAATGCCATACACACTACCCGATACGCCTTGCGGGGTTGCTGAACGAATCATCATGTCACGCGATGGCGCAGCGATACCAAGACCGCAGCCAATCATAAAAAAGAGCCCCGGCACTAATGCAGCGGTCACAAACTCCGCTCCAATCAAGAGGCTAATGACCGCGCACGCAAACAAGCAAGTGCCGACGATACGATCGGGCATTTTGAGTTTGGCTGCCATGATGCCGCCGACAATCATTCCTGCCGCACTTCCTAGGGCCATCAAGGTAATTGAAAAATTACCCGCAGTAACTGGAATGCCATAGAGTTGATTCAGCGCACTCGGCGCAAAAGACTGGATGCCTGCCATGGCAATCATGCTGAAGAAAAAGAAGAGCCAGCACAACCAAACCGACGTTAACTTTAAAAAGGCAAATGCACTTTGCGGCGCGCGCCCAGGGTTCGCCTCTTCTGCGGCCTTGATGGCGCTCGCACGGCGATGCTGGGCGTCATCGATCAAGTCGCCCCGATTGAACCAAAGTACTACTAAGATTAGAGTCTCTAAGACTGCTGCGCACAGCAGTGCGATGCGCCAATCCGCAAGCGCGGCTATTCCAGCCATAAAGACGGGGGCTACCGCCCAACCTAGATAACCCGTTACGCCATGTGCCGAATAGGCATAGGGCAAACGCGGCACAGATACCTTGTGATTAATTAAGGTGTAATCTACCGGATGAAAGACACCATTGCCACAGCCCGCAATCACCGCACCTAGCATCAACAGAGCGTAACCATTGCTTTGCGAGAGCACGATTGCGGATAGGGCCAATAGACCGACGCCAGCGAAGAGGACTGGCCGAGCCCCAATGCGGTCAACTAAAAATCCAGAAGCCGCCTGCACAATGCAAGAGACCACAAAGAAAACGGACATTAGGAGACCGAGCTCTGCGTAGCTGAGGGCGAACTCTGCCTTCAGCCACGGAAAGAGTGGCGGCAAAATCAGGTGGAAGAAATGCGAGCTGCCGTGTGCCAAGCTCAATAAACTAATCACTCGGACATCACTGGCACGCGCACTAGCATGCGTCACAGTCATGACCCGAGTTTACTCGTTCCGCAAACCCGCCGGCATAGCTTTAATGTACTAAGCGGGTAAAGCTGAAATCGCCTTCCTTATTAATATCCACTGGCACAACATCGTTGGGGCCAAACTTCCCTTCCAAAATCATCTTGGAAACGGGATTTTCGATGTACTGCTGTATCGCCCGCTTGAGCGGCCTTGCCCCAAATACCGGATCAAAGCCTACTTCGGCAATTTTGTTCAGTGCAGCATCGCTCACTTCCAGCTGCATATCCACCTTAGCCAAACGAGCCGCCAGGTTTTTCAGCAGGATCGATGCAATCGATGCAATATTCGCTTTATCGAGCCCATGGAACACCACAATCTCATCAACGCGGTTTAAAAACTCCGGACGGAAGTGGGTCTTTAGTTCACCAAACACCGCCTCCTTAATCTCTGCTTGATTTTTATCCGTCATCGATTGAATGAGGTGCGAACCAATATTGCTGGTCATCACAATCACCGTATTTTTAAAATCGACTGTACGTCCTTGACCATCAGTCAAGCGGCCATCATCCAGCACTTGCAGCAAAACATTAAACACATCAGGATGGGCTTTTTCGATCTCATCAAACAGAATCACGCTATAGGGCTTGCGGCGCACCTGTTCGGTAAGGTAACCACCCTCTTCGTAACCTACATAGCCTGGCGGCGCGCCGATCAAACGGGCAACGCTGTGCTTTTCCATAAACTCACTCATGTCGATCCGAATTAATCGATCCTCGCTATCAAACAAGAATGCGGCAAGGGCTTTGCATAATTCCGTCTTACCAACACCTGTAGGACCCAGGAACATAAATGAGCCATAGGGCTTGTTTTCTTCAGAGAGTCCGGCACGTGAACGGCGGATCGCATCGGATACTGCCCGAATGGCCTCCTCTTGGCCCACGACACGCTGATGCAAATGGTCTTCCATTTTTAAGAGCTTATCGCGCTCACCTTGCATCATTTTGGATACTGGAATACCCGTTGCACGTGAAACGACTTCTGCAATCTCTTCTGCGCCCACTTGGGTACGGAGTAATTTGTTTTTAGTAACGCCTGCTTTGCTGTCCTTTGCTTCAGCAGCGGCAGCCGATTTGAGTTTTTGCTCCAGCTCGGGCAATTTGCCGTACTGCAACTCTGCCACCTGCTCGAGCTTGCCATCGCGTTGCAACTTGACGATTTCAGCTTTCACTTTTTCGATCTCTTCTTTGAGATGAGCGGCTCCCAAGGCAGCACCCTTCTCCGTCTTCCAAATTTCTTCGAGATCAGCGTACTCGGCGCCTAGGCGCTTGATTTCATCTTCGATTAATTGCAGGCGCTTTTTAGAGGCATCGTCTTTCTCTTTTTTGACGGCCTCACGTTCGATCTTGAGCTGAATCAATCGGCGATCGAGCTTATCCATCACCTCTGGTTTGGAGTCCAGCTCCATCTTGATGCGAGCACCCGCCTCATCAATCAGATCAATCGCCTTATCTGGCAAGAATCGATCCGTAATGTAGCGATGCGATAACTCGGCAGCCGCGACGATCGCTGGGTCGGTAATCTCAATGCCATGGTGGAGCTCATAGCGCTCCTGTAGGCCGCGCAAGATCGCGATGGTTGCCTCGACACTGGGCTCATCGACCATGACTTTCTGAAAGCGGCGCTCCAAAGCAGCATCTTTTTCAATGTACTTGCGGTATTCCTCTAAAGTGGTCGCGCCAATGCAATGCAATTCACCGCGCGCTAAAGCGGGCTTGAGCATATTGCCAGCATCCATCGCGCCTTCGCCCTTGCCGGCACCAACCATGGTGTGGATTTCATCGATAAAGACAATCGTTTGGCCTTCGTCTTTGGCGACATCACTCAAGACTGACTTCAGGCGTTCCTCGAATTCACCGCGGTACTTTGCGCCGGCCAATAACAAGGCCATATCCAATACCAGGACGCGCTTATTCTTGAGGGTCTCTGGTACCTCACCATTAACAATGCGCTGCGCTAAACCTTCGACAATCGCCGTCTTACCGACGCCAGGCTCGCCAATCAATACCGGGTTGTTTTTGCCACGCCGCTGCAAAATCTGGATAGTGCGGCGAATTTCATCATCGCGACCAATTACCGGATCCAGCTTGCCCATGCGGGCACGCTCAGTTAAATCAAGGGTGTACTTTTTCAGGGCCTCTCGCTGACCTTCTGCGTCGGCACTATTGACGGACTCCCCGCCACGCACCAAATCAATCGCTGCCTCGAGCGCTTTACGAGTCAGACCACATTCTCTCGCCAACTTACCAAGCTCACCTTTGTCGTCTGCAACGACGAGTAAAAACAACTCACCTGCAATAAATTGATCGCCCCGCTTATTCGCTTCTTTTTCGGTTAAATTGAGCCAATTGGCCAGATCACGGCCAACTTGAACTTCGCCGCTACCCTGCACTTCTGGTAGCGCAGAAATCATCTTCTCCGCACCTTTTTCGAGGCTCGCTACATTGACTCCAGCACGCGTCAATAAACTGCGTACGCCGCTGTCTTTTTGTTTGAGCATCGCCAGCAATAAATGGGCTGGCTCAATGTACTGGTTGTCTTTACCAACGGCCAAGCTTTGGGCATCGCTCAAGGCCTCTTGAAATTTAGTCGTTAATTTATCGATTCTCATTTTGCGTCCTGTTGAATGGGATTGCGCCAGCCGAACAGCATTAGGCGTTCGATATGGCTTTCTTCATTAGAATATTAGGGCAATATCCCCAATTTCAAGCGTTTCTGAATGGAAAAATCGGATTTGACCTGGCTTGTTTACCTCTTAGAGTGCGCTGACGGCAGCTTATATGCTGGGATTACCAATCGGCTAGAACACCGCCTCAATGCCCACAATACGGGTGTAGGGGCGCGCTATACCCGCTCTAGGCTCCCTGTCACCCTGCTAGCCACCCAGGAACACCCCGACCGATCGGAAGCATCCAAGGCAGAAATGAGACTAAAGCGCCTACCCCGAGCTAAGAAGCGGGCTTTTTTTGATTCCAGCGCGTAGCGGCTGCATCATCAGTAACGCGGGCATCGACCCAACGTCCACCCTCGGGCGTATCTTCTTTCTTCCAAAATGGCGCCGCGGTTTTGAGGTAGTCCATGATGAACTCGCAGGCCAAAAAGGATTCGCCGCGGTGCGCACTGGTAACCGCCACCAAGACAATTTGGTCTGCTGGCATCAGGGGTCCAATGCGGTGAATCACGAGCGCATCCCGAATATCCCAACGCGCTTTTGCTTGACTAACAATATCTTCTAGGGCTTTTTCAGTCATGCCTGGATAGTGCTCCAGGGTCATGGCGTTTACCGTACTGCCCTCGTTCATATCCCGCACTGTACCGACAAATGAGGTAATCGCACCAACCTGTAAATCACCCTGGCGCAGGTTTGCAATCTCAGTCGTGAGATCAAAGTCCGCCTGCTGAATACGAATGGCCATCTAGCCTCCCGTCACCGGCGGAAAGAAAGCCACTTCAGCACCATCCACTAATTCAGTCGATGAATTAACCATCTGGTGATTGAGAGCGCAGCGCAATACTTTGCCCTCACCCAAGACCTCGGACCAAATGCCACCGCGCAATCGCAGATGGGCACGCAAATCATCCATCGTACGAACGGAGATGGGCAATTCAATTACCTCCTGCTCTAATCCGAGGCTTTCCCGTATCGAGGCAAAGTAGCGCAGCTGTAGTTTCATGGGTAAATCGTAATCCGATTATTTGAGAAGTGCATCAAATGGGATGTACTTGACTAAATCACCGACCTTAATTGGCTGGTTTGGCGGGCAATCTACTAGACCATCACCCCAAGAAGCACTCGTGAGTACACCGGAGCTTTGATTGGGGAATAAATCCAAGCCGCCATTGTTATTGAGTTTTACGCGTAAGAACTCATTGCGGCGATCGGCTTTGAACCAATCAAAGTCTGCGCGCATCAAATACGATTGGGTTTGATTTGCTTCACGGCCCTGCAACTTCAGAATAAATGGCCTAACAAATAATAGGAAAGTGACAAAGCTCGAAACGGGGTTACCAGGCAAGCCGATAAACCAAGTTGATGTCCCTGGATTCGATTCTCGGCGCACCGATCCAAATGCCAGGGGCTTGCCAGGTTTAATGGCAATCTGCCATAAATTAAGTTCGCCTTCCGCAGTCACGGCTGGCTTAATGTGGTCTTCTTCACCAACTGATACCCCGCCAGAGGTAATGATCAAATCGTGATCTTTGCTTGCTTGACGCAAAGCGGCGCGCGTCGCATCAAGCCGATCGGGCACGATACCTAAATCCGTCGCATCGCAACCCAAGGCTTTAATGCAGGCGAGTAAAGTATCGCGATTCGAGTTATAGATACCGCCAGGCTTTAATGGCTCCCCTGGAAGCGATAGTTCATCCCCGGTAAAAAATGCGGCAACCCGTACGCGGCGCTTTACGGGCAGGTGCGTTAAACCAGCCGATGCTGCGACCCCCAGTTCTTGCGGACGCAATACACAACCGGCACTTAAAGCCACTTTGCCAGTAGTTAAATCTTCGCCCCGACGACGAATCCACTGGCCAAATGCAGGCGCAATATTGACTTGTACTTGATCAATTGAACCTTCAGGGGAAGAGCAATCCTCTTGCATGACTATGGCGTCCGCACCTGGAGGAACAGGAGCGCCTGTAAAAATACGAGCAGCAGTTCCTGCTTGGAGTTCTGTGCCAACTGAACCCGCCGGAATACGTTGTGCAATTTTTAAGACGCTTCCAGGATTTTGGGTATCCGCAGTGCGGACGGCATAACCATCCATCGATGTATTGTCTAGCGGCGGCACATCAACCAAGCTAACGACATCTTCCGCCAAAACGCGCCCAAGGGCTGCCTGCATGGGGACCAACTCCACTTCGGAGACAGGAACTGCTGGCATGAGCAACTGCTCGCGTGCCTGCGCTGCTGTCAACATCGGTGGCTTTGTCATGACAGACTTAGGAGACGTGCCGGACAATAAATTGTTTCACCACTGTAACGTCCGCCGGAATATATTCAACCCGCTGGGGAAGTGATTTGATGTCTTTAAATGCCGGTGGGCACTCGGCGGGACGCCCCAGGGCCTCTTCAATCGTTTCTTCAAACTTGATCGGCAGAGCAGTCTCTAGCACCAGCATTGGAATATTCTTTTGCAAATACTCGCGCGCTACTTTGACGCCATCTGCAGTATGGGTATCAATCATCACGCCATACTTGCCGTCCACATCCCGAATGGTCTTCAAGCGATCAGAATGGGTGCTTCGGCCCGAGGCAAACCCAAACTGCTGCATCGTCGCATAGGCAGGATCGCTCGATAAATCAAAGCCGCCGGTGTCTTCAACTTGCTTAAAAAGAGCTGCTGTTCGCTTGCCGTCTTGCGAAAGCAAATCAAAAACAAAGCGCTCAAAATTACTGGCTTTGGAAATATCCATCGATGGGCTCGAGGTGTGCAAGGTCTCAGCAGATTTGCGCGCACGATAGACGCCCGTTCGGAAAAACTCATCGAGTACATCATTTTCGTTGGTGGCAACCACTAAACGCTCGATCGGCAAACCCATCATGCGGGCAATGTGCCCCGCACACACATTACCGAAGTTGCCCGAGGGAACGGTGAACGATACTTTTTCAGCACTGGATTGCGTCGCCAGCAAATAGCCCTGAAAGTAATAGACCACCTGCGCAAGAACGCGCCCCCAATTAATCGAGTTAACTGTACCAATCTGATATTTGGCTTTGTATTCCAAATCGTTACTGACGGCCTTGACAATATCTTGGCAGTCGTCAAAGACACCATCTATCGCAAGATTAAAAATATTCGGGTCTTGCAGGGAATACATTTGTGCCGACTGGAAGGCGCTCATCTTCCCCTTGGGGGAAAGCATGAAGACGCGGACACCTGCTTTACCGCGCATGGCATATTCAGCGGCGCTGCCCGTATCGCCGGAGGTGGCGCCCAAGATATTGAGATGCTGGCCCGCACGTTGCAATGCATATTCGAACAAATTACCCAGCAACTGCATAGCCATGTCTTTAAATGCCAAGGTAGGGCCATTGGATAAGCTCAACAGGCCAATGCGCGTACCGCCCTCTTCGCCCAGCCAGTGGAGCGGCGTAATATCACTCGCTTTGTCTTCAGGGCGGCCATTGCTATAAACGGCGGCAGTATAGGTTTTACGCAACAATGCGCGCAAATCGCTCTCTGGAATATCGGGACAATATAAGCTCAAGACTTCAAACGCCAAATCAGCGTAAGAAAGGCCTCGCCACGAATCTAATTGGGCTGGAGCAACCTTCGGGTACTCCATCGGCAGATAAAGACCGCCGTCTGGAGCGAGGCCGCCCAAGAGAATTTCGAGAAAAGATTGCTCTGGGCTATTGCCGCGGGTCGACTGATAACGCATGGTGTTTTAGGATAAATTTTCGAGGCGAATTTTAACGATCTCACCAACGACGGTTTTCAAGTCTTGCATATCAGCAATCGCTGCCAACATATTCTTTTCCTTGGTTTCGTGCGTCAGCATGACCAGGTCGGTTTGACTCTCGCCCTCATTCGCCTCTTTTTGCAAGAGTGCGTCGATCGAAACGCCATGGGATGCCAGTATTTTCGTAATGTCTGCCAAAACCCCAGCTTGATCCGCAACGCGCAGACGTAAGTAGTAACTGGTAGTGATTTCGCCGATAGGCAAAACAACGGTATCGCGCACGGCATCCGGCTGGAATGCCAAATGCGGTACCCGGTTTTCAGGGTCAGCCGTCATTAAACGGGTGACATCCACTAAGTCAGCAATTACGGCGGAAGCAGTTGGCTCTGAGCCGGCACCTTTGCCGTAGTAGAGCGTAGTACCAACCGCATCACCGAACACTTGAACCGCATTCATGGCACCTTCTACATTGGCAATCAAGCGTTTGCTGGGTATCAAGGTCGGATGGACTCGCAGCTCAATTCCGGATTTGGTTTTCTTGGTAATACCAAGCAACTTAATCCGATAGCCCAGTTGCTCCGCATATTTAATATCGGTTGCTGCTAAATTCGTGATGCCTTCGACATAGGCTTTATCAAACTGCATCGGAATACCAAATGCAATTGCGCTCATGATGCTGACTTTATGGGCAGCATCAATGCCTTCAATATCAAACGTCGGATCAGCTTCGGCATAGCCTAGGCGCTGAGCTTCCTTTAATACAGTGGCAAAGTCGGATCCCTTGTCGCGCATCTCCGACAAGATGAAATTGGTCGTGCCATTAATGATGCCGGCAATCCATTCGATTCGATTGGCCGTTAAGCCTTCACGCAAGGCCTTGATGATCGGAATGCCGCCAGCAACTGCAGCTTCAAATGCGACCATCACACCTTTCGCATGGGCTGCTTTGAAGATTTCATTGCCATGCACTGCAATTAAGGCCTTATTGGCTGTCACAACATGCTTGCCTGCGGCAATGGCCTCGAGCACCAACTCTTTCGCAATCCCATAACCGCCAATGAGCTCAACCACGATATCAATCTCGGGGTTTGCAATGACTGCGCGGGCATCGCTAACGATCTGTGCGCGATCGTGCACGAGCTCTTTAGCGCGCTCCACATTGAGATCGGCGACGGTGTGAATGCGAATGCCGCGGCCGGCACGGCGCAGAATCTCATCTTGATTGCGCTCTAGGACCGTGAAAACGCCCCCACCAACAGTTCCAATACCTAGTAATCCAACTTGAATCGGCTTCATGATGCCTTTGTAGCGAGTGATGCAGTGGCAGATGACTTGCCATGCTTTTGACGATAACGCTCCAGAAAACGTGCAAAGCGGCCAATGGCATCTTTAAGCACATCTTCATGGGGTAAGAAAACAACACGGAAATGATCTGGCTTCACCCAATTAAAGCCGGACCCCTGAACCATCAATACCTTTTCTTCGCGCAACAAGTCGGCAATGAATTCTTGATCGTTCTCAATCGGGTACATCTCTGGGTCTAATTTGGGAAATAAATACAGCGCCGATTTTGGCTTCACACAACTCACTCCCGGGATGGCGGTAATCAATTCCCAAGCGAGGTCACGTTGCCGTGCCAGACGCCCGCCTTTGGCAACCAGATCATCAATGCTTTGATAGCCGCCCAGCGCTGTTTGAATGGCGTACTGCCCTGGAACGTTGGCGCACAGACGCATCGAGGACAGCATGTTCAGTCCTTCGATGTAATCCTTGATGCGTGACTTATCCCCTGAAACCACCATCCAGCCAGAGCGGTAGCCGCAGGAGCGGTAATTCTTGGATAGTCCGTTAAAGGTAATGATGACGACATCGGATGACAATGAGGCGAGGGAAACATGCTGCTCCTCGTCGTACAGCATCTTGTCGTAGATTTCATCAGCAAAGAGAATGAGGCCATGCTCGCGCGCAATTTGCGTAAGCTCCGTCAGCACTGCTTTGGAATAAATTGCCCCGGTTGGATTGTTTGGATTAATCATCACAATCGCTTTGGTGCGCGGCGTGATCTTGGAGCGCAAGTCGGCCAAGTCTGGGGCCCACTCTTTCGCTTCGTCACATAAATAATGAATCGGAGTGCCGCCCGACAAACTCACTGCAGCAGTCCACAGGGGGTAGTCTGGTGCGGGAACCAAGACTTCATCACCATTGTTCAGCAATGCATTCATTGCAAGCACGATTAATTCCGAGACGCCGTTGCCGGTGTAGATGTCATCCAAGGTAACACCCTGAATGCCTTTTTCTTGGCAATACTGCATGATTGCTTTGCGGGCCGCGAAAATGCCTTTTGAATCCGAATAAGCAGACGCATTACTTAAATTTCGAATCATGTCGAGCTGAATTTCTTCAGGCGGATCAAAACCAAACACACCGACATTGCCGATGTTTAATTTGATGATTTTGTGACCCTCTTCCTCCATGCGCTGAGCAAGCTCAAGGACGGGTCCACGAATGTCATAACAAACGTGATTTAGCTTTTCAGACTTCAGGATCGGTTTCACGGTGGTTTTTGTAAATACTGATAAATTGGTAAGGGTTAAGTACTTGAAAACTAGGCAAAAAAGCGACTAGTTATAATTTACTCAATTATGACAGAGCGCACACGTGAAACTCCATTCTGATACCCCTCTTGGCATCAATACGATCACCGGCTACGGCAAGGACTACATTGAGGTCAATCGGGTCCCATATCACCATGCGGTATTGGTTGGACCCAGCGGTGCAGTGGGCCAATGGGCAGCCTCCTCCTTTGCAGCCCTTGAACCCAGTCACTTTGCCCAGATAGCTGATCTCAAGCCGGAACTGGTGATTTTTGGTAGTGGATCCGTTCAGCGCTTTCCTCGCCCCGATTTGTTGCGGGCCCTCATAAATGCCAAAATTGGCTTTGAGATTATGGATACCCAGGCAGCCTGCCGAACGTACAACATTTTGGTAGGCGAAGGTCGCCAGGCGATGGCAGCCTTATTACTGGACCCCCAATAACCATGTTTGGACCCATCAATAAAAAGCCCGCCCTATTAACGCCAGTTGGGATTTTGATATTGGGGGTGCTCTATGCCCTCGTGTGGTTTGGCAGTCTCGATTACCGACACCTCATTCCATCCGACGAGGGTCGTTACGCTGAGATTGCCCGTGAAATGCTTGTCAGCGGGGATTGGATCACTCCGCGTTACCACGACTACAAGTATTTTTTCAAACCGCCACTGCAACTCTGGGCCACTGTCATTGCATTTGATTGGTTTGGGGTAGGCGAATGGCAGGCCCGCTTGTGGGGGGCGCTGACCGGCTTTTTAACTATTCTTTTTGTTGGCTACACCAGCACTCGGCTTGACGGTGCAAGGGCCGGCTGGATTGCAGCAGTAGCCTTGGCCGCAAGCCCCATGTGGATTATTAGCGGTCACGTGAACTCGCTCGATATGGCCCTGTCGGCATTTTTAGCATCCGCCTTGTGCGCACTGCTCCTCGCTCAAGACAGCAAAACAACGAACGGTACACGCGGCTGGATGTTGCTTTGCTGGACATTCATGGCACTGGCAACACTATCCAAAGGCTTAATTGGGGCGGCACTGCCTACCCTAGTATTGATTGCGTATTCGCTTAGCGCTTGGGATTGGCGGATTTGGAAGCGCCTCCATATCGTCAGTGGTTTATTGCTGTTTTTCGCGATTACTGCCCCCTGGTTCATTGTGATGTCAATCCGTCACCCCGAATTTTTTGAGTTCTTCTTTATCCACGAGCATTTTGAGCGCTTTACCCAAGACACCCACCGTCGCCCAGGTCCGATTTACTTTTTTGTTCCGCTACTGGTTGCTGGATTTTTGCCGTTTTTGTTTCAATTGCCTGGAGCGGTTATAGAAGCCTGGAAGGCACGGCAAGGGCATTTTTCCTCAGGCTGGATGCTGGTGTGCTGGTTTGTCATCATCTTTGCCTTTTTTAGTGTGTCGCGCTCTAAATTGCCGGGTTATATCATCCCAATTTTTCCAGCACTGGCCATGTTGGTCGGCCGCTATTTGGATCGCCAATTAGGTCAAACTAATGTCCTGCCAATAAGCTGGATCTTGCAAACAGCATGCTTTGCTATCGTCGGCTTTGTTGGCTTCTTCTTTTTATCTTTTGTGGGTGTACAAGCGCAGCCCGATGAGATCACCGCCTATGCGGAATATACGCAATGGATTGCTGTCGCTTTAGTCATCTTGATTTTCTTTAGCGGCGTGGCGGCATGGCAAGCAAGACGCAATGGCATTACGAGCATTGCTAGTCTGGCGATTGGCTTTTATTTGACCAGCATGGTTGCAGGCACTGGCCATGAAACACTGGGCCGCGCAGTGTCGGGGGTTGATTTAGCCAGCCGGGTACGTCATGCGATCCCAGCCGATGCGCCCATCTATTCGGTTCGCATTTTGGATCACACCCTGCCCTTTTATTTAGGCCGAACCATGATCATGGTGGAGTTCCCGGATGAGCTGCAGTTCGGTGTAGATCAAGAGCCCGAGCGCTGGGCGCCCACCTTGAATGATTTTATAGAGCGCTGGAAAGCCCAGTCCAATGCCTATGCACTTATGGTGCCCTCACAATACGCTGAACTTGAACGCTTAGGCTTGCCGATGGAAATCGTTGACCGGGATTCGCGCCGCATCATCGTCAAGCACCCAAGCACTGCAACAAGCCCTGAATCGCCACGCTAGACCAATCGATAGGCAAAGGCCCTCTATGTCAGACACCGCTCCATTACCGTTTATTCCATTTACGCAGCCCAGCTTTGATGAAGCAACCATTGCAGCCGTTGCTGAGGTATTGCGTTCTGGTTGGGTGACATCAGGCCCTAAGTTAGCGGAATTTGAAGCGGCGCTCAGTGCCTATTTTGGCAATCGGCCGGTGCGCTGTTTTGCCAACGGTACTGCCACTATGAAAATTGCCTTGCAGGTAGCAGGCATCGGTCCTGGTGATGAGGTGATTACTACACCGATTTCCTGGGTTGCCACATCTAATGTGATTCTCTCCGTTGGCGCTACGCCCGTATTTGTGGATATTGATCCCCGCACTCGCAATATCGACCTCGATAAAGTAACCGCGGCCATTACTTCCAAAACGCGCGCAATCATGCCCGTCTACTTGGCTGGACTCCCCGTCAATATGGACATACTTTATGCCCTCGCGAAAGAGAATGGATTGCGGGTAATTGAGGATGCAGCCCAAGCCTTTGGCTCGGAATGGAAAGGGCAACGCATTGGCAGCATTGGTGATCTGGTGAGCTTTAGTTTTCAGGCGAATAAAAATCTCTCGACTGTTGAAGGCGGTTGTTTAGTTTTAAATAATGCGGACGAAGCGCGTCTTGCAGAAAAGCTGCGCCTACAAGGCCTCACCCGGTCCGGTATGGATGGCATGGATGTTGATATGCTGGGCGGAAAAGATAACTTGACTGATGTGAATGCAGTGATTGGTTTGCATCAACTCAAACACATTGCGCAATTTCATGAAAAACGCACTCTCCTTGCAGCACACTACTTTACGGTACTGAACTCCGGCTTAAAACAAGCCAATCTATTGGGATTGGAACTGGAGCTGCCGGTCCAATCGGATGGTGAAAGCAGATCAAACTGGCATATGTTTCAGGTCATATTGCCCCTTGAGCAACTCACGGTTGACCGTGCCCATATCATGGCTGATTTAAAAGAACAGGGCATCGGTACCGGCGTTCACTACCCAGCCATTACCGGCTTCAGCCTTTACCAGCAAAAGGGCTACCGGCCCAGCGATACACCGATAGCAGCGCGCATTGGCAAATCCATTCTGACCTTGCCGCTCTTTCCGGGCATGAGCAATCTAGACGTGGAGCGCGTTGTGAATGCTTTACTGGGTCTTTTAGCAAAATACCGCAAAAGCAGCTAGGGTAGCTTGATCTAGCCTAGCTCTATTGGTGGCATGACTTAAATTAGACCCCTGGGTCGACATCAGGCAAAATTGCGGTATGACTGCAAACCCGTTACTGCAAGCACCCCAACTGAGTATTGTCATTCCGGTATACAACGAGGAAGAGGGGCTTCAAGCCCTATTTGATCGCCTGTATCCCGCAATGGATCAATTGCAAGCGAAATTAAATCTTCGCTACGAAATTGTTTTTGTGAACGATGGCAGCAGAGATCGCTCTGCAGGGATGTTGGCTGGCCAATATGACTTACGACCAGATGTCACTCGGGTAGTCTTGTTTCAGAACAACTTTGGTCAGCACATGGCCATCATGGCTGGCTTTGAATACGCCCGTGGCGAATCCATTATTACCCTCGATGCAGACCTGCAAAATCCACCCGAGGAAATCGCCTTACTTGCAGCGGAATTAATCAAAGGCCACGATTATGTGGGCACCATCCGCTCCAATCGACAAGACAGTTGGTTCCGCAAAACAGCATCGCGTGCGATGAATCACTTACGGCAGCGGATCACGCGCATCACCATGACCGATCAAGGCTGCATGCTACGCGGTTACAGTCGCCGTATTGTGAATTTGGTACGTCAGTGCAATGAAAGCAATACCTTCATTCCGGCACTCGCTTACACCTTTGCAGCAAACCCGACAGAAATTGAGGTGAAACACGAGGAGCGTTTTGCTGGTGAATCCAAGTACAGCTTGTACCAACTCATCCGTCTGAACTTTGACTTGGTCACTGGCTTTTCTGTGATGCCGCTGCAACTCTTTTCTATTTTTGGCATGCTGCTCGCACTGGGATCGGGCACTCTCTTCGCCCTTCTCTTAGTACGTCGCTTTGTTCTGGGCTCAGAGGTGGAAGGTGTATTTACCCTATTTGCCTTGACCTTCTTCTTAATTGGCGTAATGCTCTTTGGTCTCGGTCTTTTAGGCGAATACATTGGCCGCATCTATCAGCAAGTGCGTGAACGCCCGCGCTATGTGGTTCAAACTGTTTTAGAACGGCCTTAGTCTTTGAATACAGCCAAGGCACCAATTCGGGCGCTTGTCTTTGCGTACCACAATGTGGGTGTCGGCTGCATCAAGGCTCTTTTGGATGCCGGCATTCAGATTGAGTTAGTGGTAACCCATGCCGATGACCCGCATGAAAATATCTGGTTTGGCAGTGTTGCTGCCCTTTGCCAAGAGCGCGGCATTCCGCATATCCAACCCGAAGCAAGCGAACTCTTTAAGTTACTGCCGCAGTTTCAAAAGATCGCTCCGGATTATATTTTTTCGTTTTATTACCGCTATATGATTGCCTCGGAGATTCTTGCGACTGCCGGTATCGCCGCACTCAATATGCACGGCTCCCTGTTGCCAAAGTATCGCGGTCGCGCGCCTGTGAACTGGGCAGTCCTGCATGGAGAAATAGAAACAGGGGCAAGCTTGCATGTCATGGAAGCCAAACCCGATGCCGGCGATATTGTTGGTCAAGTGGCAGTGCCCATCGGCCCCGATGAAGATGCGACTGCTGTATTTGCCAAGGTGAGTAATGCTGCAATTGAGGTGATGCGTGCCGCCCTACCAGAGCTTTTGCAAGGCCGCGTTCCAAGAACCTCCAATGTACTCGCCAACGGTAGCTATTTTGGTGGTCGCAAACCCGAGGATGGCCGCATCCAATGGTCTCAGGATGCACTACAGGTGCATAACCTGATCCGCGCTGTAGCCCCGCCCTACCCCGGCGCATTTACCGACTGGCAAGGCGCGCAGATGGTTATAGCCAAGTCCAAGCTCAACCCCCTACTACCCAGCTCCATTGATCTTGGCCGGCCCGGCATCCAGGTAGTTGATAATCGAGTATTCGGCATTTGCGGGAATCGCCAAGCGATTGAAATCATGGCATGGCAACCAGCAAGTGCAAACGCAAATTAAGTTGGCATGCATTTAAAACACGGGTAACTGGGTCGCATTATGAAAAAAGTTCTGATTTTGGGTGTGAATGGATTTATTGGTCACCACCTCTCGAAACGCATTTTAGAAACCACCGACTGGCATGTCTATGGCATGGATATGCAAAATGATCGCTTGGGCGATTTAGTCTCGCATCCCCGCATGCATTTCTTTGAGGGTGACATCACAATTAATCGGGAGTGGGTTGAGTACCACATTCGTAAATGTGATGTGATCCTACCGCTCGTAGCCATTGCGACACCAGCTACCTATGTACAGCAACCCTTGCGTGTATTTGAGCTCGACTTCGAAGCCAATCTACCCATCGTAAGGTCGGCGGTTAAATATAAAAAGCACTTAGTCTTTCCATCAACCTCGGAAGTCTATGGCATGTGTGAAGACGCTGAGTTTGATCCAGCCCACTCCAATATGGTCTATGGCCCAATCAACAAACCCCGCTGGATTTATGCCTGCTCCAAGCAGTTAATGGATCGCGTCATTTGGGGTTACGGCATGGAAGGCCTGCGCTTTACCTTATTTAGGCCATTCAACTGGATTGGCCCAGGTCTAGATAGTATCTATACACCCAAAGAAGGCTCTTCCCGCGTGGTAACCCAGTTCTTGGGCCACATTGTGCGCGGCGAACCCATTAACTTAGTCGATGGCGGCGAGCAAAAACGCGCCTTCACCTACATCGATGATGGCATTGACGCACTCATGCGCATCATTGCCAACGAAGGCGATATCGCCAACGGCAAAATCTATAACATCGGTAACCCTGCCAATAATCATTCTGTGCGCGATCTCGCCAATCAAATGCTGGCAATTGCCCGTAAGATTCCCGAATACGCCAAGACTGCAGATCAGGTCAAGATTGTCGAAACCACCTCGGGCGCCTACTATGGCGTAGGTTATCAAGACGTGCAAAACCGCGTGCCCGCGATCGATAACACCATGAGCGAGCTGGGCTGGAAGCCGTCCACCACCATGGGCGACGCCTTAAAGAATATTTTTGAAGCCTATCGCCATGATGTCGAAAAAGCCCGTCACTTAATGGACCAAGAGTAAAAAGGCATGGCCAAAATTGCCCTCAAGGTCGATGTCGATACCCTGCGAGGAACCCGTGAAGGAACGCCCAATTTAGGTCGTACTTTTGATCGCCTTGGTATTAAGGCTACCTTTTTGTTTAGCATGGGCCCAGACCATACCGGCTGGGCTTTAAAGCGAGTCTTTCGGCCTGGCTTTTTGAAAAAAGTGAGTAGGACGTCCGTGGTGGAGCATTACGGCATCAAAACCTTACTCTATGGGGTATTGCTGCCTGGTCCGGACATTGGACGTGAAGCAGCAAAGGAAATGCAAGCAATTGATCGCGCCGGACATGAGACAGGCATTCATACTTGGGATCACGTTGACTGGCAAGATGGCGTACGCTATCGCGATGCGGCCTGGACCAAGGCCCAAATGCAAAAAAGTATTGATCGCTTCGTTGATGTCTTTGGGCATAGCCCCTTAACCTATGGCGCCGCCGGCTGGCAAATGAATGAGGCTGCTTTAGAGCAGCTCGATGCCTGGGGTATTCAGTACTCTTCCGACGGTAGGGCTCTGCCGAATCTAGTTCCCTACCGCATTGCGTTTGGCCATGGCAAAAGCAAGCATGTGCAATACCCCACTACCTTACCCACCTTCGATGAGTTAATCGGCGTGGACGGCATGGATGCGCTGGGTGCGGTCCGCCACATTCTGTCTCTGACGCAAAGCAATCCTAATGACCAAGTTTTTACCCTGCATGCCGAGCTAGAGGGGCAAAAACTCCTGCCTGCCTTTGAATGCCTGCTGGCTGGCTGGCTTGATCAAGGCCATGACCTAGTAACGATGGGGGAACTACACCAATCTTGGGCGGCTACTAAACAACTCGATAAAATAGCAGTATTGCCGCTGACCTGGGGTGAGATACCCAATCGCAGCGGCGAGCTGATGATTCAGCCTGCGAACTGATTTAAAAAAAGGAAAACCCATGTCAATTGCTATCGGCCAACCCATTCCACCGTGCGAAGTGCCGGCAACGTCCCAGCTGACTTTTTCACCATTGGCTGCCAAAGGAAAAAAGTTAGTACTGTACTTTTATCCCAAGGACATGACTCCTGGCTGCACTGCTGAGTCTGGTGAGTTTCGTGACCGCATCGAGGCATTTACTAAGGCCAATACTTTGGTGATTGGCGTCTCGCGTGACACCCTCAAATCCCATGATAATTTCCGGCAAAAATTAGAGCTGCCGTTTGAGCTCGTTGCCGATACGGAAGAAGTACTCTGCCAACTATTCGGCGTCATGAAAATGAAGAACATGTATGGCAAACAGGTTCGTGGCGTTGAGCGCAGCACTTTCTTGTTCGACATCAACGGCAAACTGGCCAAAGAATGGCGCGGCATTAAGGTAACGGGTCACGTGGATGAGGTCTTGAAGGCAGCCCAAGCTTTGTAATCAATATGCCTTAATTCTATCTAGGGAATTGCCCTCATAAAAAGCCCCAATCTGGGGCTTTTTTTCGTTAAAGGCACTTGCTTTGATCCAAATTTACGGTAAAGTGAAACATATGCAGCGTTGGCGACGAGACAGATTCTCGATCCGTGTCCTACCCCTGCTTGACCTGTTGACGGCAAGCGTGGTGTGCGCCCCTCTCCACTTTTATCGTAATTGTTGCACTGACCTTAGCCACCGCATTGCCTCGGGTGGTTTTTTATTTAGGAGAGTCTGAATGCCTTTGCCCCCAAGCCCAACCCAAATTGCTGATCAAGTGAAATTGAACCGCAAGGATGCGCCGGACTTAAAGAAACGGCCTACGCCTATGAAGGTGGTTGAGGTAGATAGCCTAATTAATGAAATTACTGCTGTCCCGAGCGAAACTGCCGAGTGGGCTGAAGAGGCGCCGGCAGACTTATCTGCAGCTGAAGTAGCACTCGAGCGCATCAAGGCGGATCACCGAGCCAGACAAGGCGATAAAAAGGCATTACTGGAGCCCAAGGCAAAACGCATTACCCGCACCGGCCCACCCTCACTCTTTGTGCTTGATACCAATGTATTAATGCACGATCCAGCATCCCTTTTCCGCTTTGCAGAGCATGATCTGTATTTGCCGATGACAACTCTGGAGGAGCTCGATAACCATAAAAAAGGCATGAGTGAGGTCGCGCGCAATGCCCGTACTGTGAGCCGCTCATTAGATCAATTGATTGCTGGGACCAGTGGAACCTTAGATGATGGCATCCCTTTAAATAAGCTGGGCCACCAGGATGTTTCTGGAAAATTGTATTTTCAGACCCACCTCACTACCGCCACCCTACCCGAAGGACTGCCCGAGGGCAAGGGAGACAACCTCATCTTGGCGGTTGTCAGTGAGCTGCAACAAAAGCATGCGGATAAAGAAGTGGTGTTGGTATCAAAAGATATCAACATGCGCATCAAGGCCAGAGCATTAGGCCTGCCTGCCGAAGATTACTTCAACGACCAGGTACTAGAAGACCGCGATTTGATGTACTCCGGGGTCATGACATTGCCTGCTGATTTTTGGCCCAAGCACGGTAAATCCATGGAGAGCTGGGCCGACAGTAAAAGCGGCACGATGTTCTATCGGGTATCCGGTCCGCTTGTGCCCAGCATGCTAGTGAACCAATTTGTTTATCAAGAAAATCCCGATGGCTCCACTCCTTTTTATGCGCAAGTACGCGAAGTGAATGGAAAGTCTGCGCTCTTGCAAACCCTCCGTGATTTTTCCCATCAAAAAAATAATGTCTGGAGCGTCACTGCCCGCAATCGTGAGCAAAACTTTGCCATGAATCTGCTGATGAACCCAGAGGTTGATTTTGTGACCTTATTGGGTCAAGCAGGTACCGGAAAAACCCTCTTGGCATTGGCGGCAGGTCTTGAGCAGGTGCTCGATAGCAAGCGTTATAACGAAATTATTATTACCCGCGCTACCGTACCAGTAGGTGAGGATATTGGCTTTTTACCTGGCACTGAAGAAGAGAAAATGCAGCCGTGGATGGGTGCGTTTGATGACAACCTAGAGGTACTCCAGCGCAATGAAGATGGCGCCGGCGAATGGGGTCGCGCCGCTACTCAGGAGTTAATTCGGTCGCGCATTAAAGTGAAGAGTATGAACTTCATGCGTGGCAGAACCTTTGTCAGTAAGTTTGTAATTATTGATGAAGCGCAGAACTTAACCCCCAAACAAATGAAAACCTTGGTGACGCGTGCGGGCCCTGGAACCAAAATTATCTGCCTAGGTAATATTGCGCAGATTGACACCCCCTACCTGACAGAGGGCTCGTCTGGCCTTACCTACGTAGTCGATCGCTTCAAAGGCTGGCGCCATGGTGGGCATATCACCTTGGCGCGCGGTGAGCGTTCGCGTTTAGCAGACCATGCTGCAGAGGCCCTCTAGCATTGACCAACATGGGGGCGCTGATCTTTCATCAAGACGCGCCTGTGTTGGCGGCCTTGCGCTGCTACTGTCTGGCCTAATCCTCACCGGATGCAGTACGCCTGCACGCAAACCAACACCTCCAGGCAAGATTGCGAAATTCAAGGAAGATACCAGCGTTGGTACAGAAGGAATTTCCATCGCCGCTATGGGTCTAGTGGGAGTGCCCTATCGTTTTGGCGGCAACACTCCAGCAGGCGGTTTTGATTGCAGCGGCCTCATTGTCTATGTCTACAACAACGCTGCGGGCCTTAAGCTACCACGCACAGTTCAGGAAATGAGTCGTGCCGGCCAAAGTATTCAGGGTACCGCTCCAGCTCCCGGTGATTTGGTGTTTTTCAATACAACTGGAGAACGCTACTCCCATGCCGGAATCTATGTAGGGCACGGTCGGTTCGTGCACGCCCCAAGCAAAGGGGGCACGGTACGCTTAGACCAAATGACAAGCCCGTATTGGGCGGCACGTTATACCGAAGCGCGCCGAATTGCCAACACTAAACCCTGATTAACAGAGCTCAGGCCGTGTTCGAAATAAGCAAGGTATTGAGAACAGCATTGGTATCAAAATACACTTGCCAGTAATGGTCATTGTGGCAATATGGACGAACCGCTAAGACCGGCCCGGCTGGAGTCACCTCCAAGATGCTGACTTCTACTGCGGGAGTAGTCAAGACATTGGGGAGCGCAGCAATACGCTGCTTTAATAAAGTAATAGCAGCATCATGGCTTGCTGTATTCGGAAGTTGGCACTTTAAATCTACTCTACGATACGTTGTATTGCTGAAGTTTTGAATGGTTTCGCCCAATATCTTGCTATTACCCACGATCGTTGACACGTTATCTGGCGTAATAATGGTCGATGAAAAGAGACCAATTTCTTTGATGGTGCCATTTACGCCACCAGCAATAACAAAATCACCTACCTTAAACGGGCGCAGCACAATCAAGAAAACGCCAGCCGCAAAATTAGATAAAAGCCCCGCCCAAGCGGCACCAATCGCAATACCTGCAGTGGCAAATAAAGCCGCAAAGGTCGTGGTCTGGATGCCGAAGTAACCCAAAATACCAACGACCAATAAGATATTTAAGGTCACGCTGACGATCGAGCCAACATAGCGTACAACCGTTGGATCAATCTGTTGGCGCTCAAGACCGCCGCGAACCATACGCAGGACAATGCCGATTAACCAGCGCCCAATGACCCAGAGCGCAATGGCGCCCAGTATTTTGATGCCTACATCCGTCGCTGTATCAATAATGAGATCTTGGACTTTGGCTAAATCAAATGTGGACATAATCTTCTAAGTACTAAAAGGCTGGATTAAAACGGCTCGTAACCACCTGAAGAAAAGCCAGGCGCACCCATCGCCAAGTTATCAAACTTCGTATAGGGGCCTTGCCAGCTTAGCCGAATGGTACCAATTGGGCCGTTACGTTGCTTACCGATAATGATCTCAGCAATGCCTTTGTCAGTCGTGGCGTCGGCGTGATAAACCTCATCCCGATAGATAAACATAATTAAATCGGCATCTTGCTCGATCGCGCCGGATTCGCGTAGGTCAGACATAATGGGACGCTTATTGGGACGCTGCTCCAGGCCGCGGTTTAACTGCGACAGTGCAACTACGGGGCACTGCAGTTCTTTGGCAAGCGACTTTAGTGAGCGCGAGATCTCCGAGATTTCGGTAGCGCGGTTTTCAGAACTGGATCCACCGCTACCACTCATGAGTTGCAGGTAATCGATCACCACTAAACCCAGTGTGCCACCAAAATTACGGGCAATGCGCCGTGCTCGTGCACGTAACTCTAGACTGGATAGTGATCCCGTCTCATCAATCAAAATTTGGGTATTGCTGAGGCGTGCAATCGCATCCGTTACGCGTGGCCACTCATCGTCATTGAGTTTGCCGGTACGCATTCTGGACTGATCAACGCGCCCAACGGAACCCAGTAAACGCGATGCCAATTGTGAGCCCGACATCTCCATCGAGAACACGACGACTGGTAGACCTTCAGCTAGCGCAACGTTCTCGGCGATGTTCAGTGCGAAGGCCGTATTGTGTGTCACGACGTACTCATTGGTGACATAGGTGCGCGAGGGATGGCTTACCGATATGCATTGCGCTTGTGCAATTCGGGATGGCTTAATCGATTGAAAGGTCAGCCTGCGTTGCCGATCCCAACTACTTCTCAGTCGCGCTTTTTTCTCAGGCAGTGTAAAAGCTTCAAAGCCCGACGCAAAACTCATGTTCAACACGTATGCCAAGCGGCCCTGCTTTTTTTCACCCTTATAGGTGTAGTTGCTTTGTTTAGTTGCAATCGAACAAAACCCACCTAAGGATCGAGCCAAAGCAGTGACGTCATCAGCCAATTGCTTACTTACAGTACAGAACCGAATGGAGCCCCACTTCTCGATCCAGCCATCGGTATCCATCAGACCCTGAAATAAAGCAAGGCGCGCCGACTTATTGGCCTCCAAATACAAGGCGGGAATACTCTTATCAAAACTTCGAGAGCACAAAACACCAAGGTCATCAAGGGCCGACCTAAAGTAATTAGTCTTGACGGCAACTCGTTCGCCATTGACTGCAATTCGCTCTTTTGAAACGAGGCGCCAATCGTAGGCATGCGCATGAACTAGCTCCATCTCGTAACCTGCAAGCGCATTGATACGCTCAACTAGCTCAGGGGATTTCGTCGAGAACATCACGCTGCTATGAGACAAGGCTAAAGTACCATCACCCAAAAGCGCGCCTAGCACCCAAGGATGTATCGGCAACTCTTCCGAGTGGCCAAAGTCACCCGACACTGGCTCAATCCATAGGCGATTGCGATAACGCACGCAAGCAAGCATTTCAATTAAACGTGCCGTGCTAATGACGCGAGGCTCTGCCCAATCGCGGTACATCACGCGCCAAAGATGTTCGTCACAACATTCCGCTTGACGACCATCTGAAAACGTCACTTGATAAATTTGTTTTTGACCTTGTGGATATACGCCAGTAACAAATGAACTCAACCCATCAATCGATGCGAGTTTGTCACCAAAGCGCAGCTCACCCATGGACTTCCAGCCATCCGGGGTCTTAATTTTGGCGTCTAAAGGCTGGGCCTTACCCATCGAGGGTCTTCCCGCCACAATGACTAAGTCACCCTTTTGCAGGCCGCTGGTTTGCTTATCAAGGTCAATAAAGCCGGTTGCAATACCAGTGATGTCGCTACCGCCTTGGCGGTTATAGAGTTCATCAATGCGTGCAACCACCTCGCGCAGTAAGGGTTCGATTTCGAGGTAATCGGCTTTGCGATTACCCTCTTCACCGATTTGCAAAATACGGGATTCCGCTTCATCGAGGAGCGTTCGCACAGAACGACCCTCAGGCACAAAAGCAGAGTTAACAATGTTGTCTGAAACTTCAATTAAGCGACGCAGAATACTGCGGTCGCGCACGATCTCGGCATAACCTTTGATATTGGCAGCACTAGGCGTACTTTGTGCCAATGAGTTCAGGTAATCAATCCCAACTAAATCACCGCCCTGCTCGGATTTAATGGCTTCATGAACGGTAATGACATCGGCTGGGTGGTTATCACCAACCAGGCGCTGAATCACTTTGTAAATTAAGGCGTGCTCAGGACGATAAAAGTCTTTGTCCGACAACGCTGCGCCCAGGCGATCCCAGGCGGTGTTATCGAGTAGCAATCCACCAAGTAGGGATTGCTCGGCCTCTACTGAATGGGGAGGTACCTTGAGGGCCTGCACAGCTGCATCCCCAGATCCCGCCATGCCAGGATTTAGCGTAACGGAACGGGGACGTTGATCAGCCATGAGGCGACTCGATTAAAACTTAGGCCTGCTCACCAACAACACGAATGTTGATATCGACTACGACATCGGTGTGCACTGCGACTGCAACGGGATGATCGCCGACCATTTTCAATGGGCCAGTTGGCATGCGTACAGAGGCTTTCTCAACCACAAAGCCTTTGGCTTTCATGGCATCGGCGATGTCGTGGTTGGTTACAGAACCAAACAAACGACCATCAACACCGGCCTTTTGACCGATTTCCAATACCAAGCCAGCCAGCTTTTGACCAATTGCTTGTGCAGCAGCTAATTTTTCAGCGGCCACTTTCTCGAGCTCGGCACGGCGCGTGGCAAAGTCAGCAATCGCTGCTTCAGTCGCACGACGGGCTTTGCGTTGTGGGATTAAGAAATTGCGAGCGTAACCGTCTTTGACGCGAACCACATCACCAAGGTTGCCCAGATTGATAACTTTTTCTAAAAGGATAATTTGCATTGAGGGCTCCTAATTATTTCTTGTGTTGATCGGAGAAAGGCAATAAAGCCAAATAGCGCGCACGCTTAATTGCGGTATCCAGCTGACGCTGAAATTTCGCTTTCGTACCAGTCAAACGCGCTGGCGTGATCTTGGCATTCTCGCCAATAAAGTCTTTTAATGTATCAACGTCTTTGTAGTCAATCTGCTCAACTCCGCCAACGGTGAAACGGCAATAGCGCTTGCGCTTAAACAATGGGTTTTGCGCGGGCTTCTTTTTGAAATCGGGTTTCTTTCCAAACGCCATGATGATTTCCTCTTTTAACTTTGTAATTGAATGTGGTTTATATGAAAGACCAAGCGCTGATTGCGTATCGTTTTGGGAGCCATGAATCCGGTAAATACTGCCTGGGCTCCTAAGTCCATTTGCGCTAGGACCTGATGTACAGGGCCAATTGCAATGGCTTCAACGCTCATTTGGATTTTCCTCGGCCGCTCTACTTCCATCACTTCGCCAACATAATCAAGCTGGCAATAAACAACGGGCAAACCGGCTGGGGTAAATCGAATTGCGTCTTTGGATACCAAGGCAGCAGTTAGGGTGAATTGATTCAACGCCGTTCCGCCACTGGTTTACGCTCTATCGCCTCCGAGTCTCTCTTCAAAAATGCTTAGGCCGTTGCAACAGGTGCGTCGGTTTGAGCTTGCTTGCGGGCTTCTTCGCGCTGCACTTCTTTCATCATGATCGATGGCTCAGACTCGGCCTTCTTCATCTTGATGATGAGGTGACGCAAAACAGCATCATTAAATTTGAACGCATGCTCAAGCTCTTCCAGAGTCTTCTGGTCACACTCGATATTCATGCAAACGTAGTGGGCTTTGGCCAACTTGTCGATCATGTAAGCCATCTGACGACGACCCCAATCTTCAATGCGATGAACTTTGCCGCCACTGGTAGCCAAGACGGCTTTGTAACGATCAATCATCGCGGGCACTTGCTCGCTTTGGTCCGGATGGACGATAAAAACGATTTCATAATGACGCATCTAACACTCCTTAAGGGTAAAGCTACCTGGGCGTCATCCAAATCAGATGGTGTTGATTTGGAAACCAGTGCAGCAAGGGTGAAAACAAATTGTAAAAACAGGAATTACGTACTCTTGCTTTATTCAGGCAAGACTGCGATTCTAGCAAAAAAATCCTGCCAAGTCATGGATTTACCGCCCTGCTTGGCTTCCACGGCAGCATATAAGGCCAATTGCAAGGCAATTCTGGCTTTAGGGGCGGTTAGACTGCCTGCAGCCACCCAGCCCGCGGGATCCGTTTCTGGCAAATTTAGGTGAACATGCCCCGCACCTACGCGAGAGGCCTTGGCAATGGCTACCCCCTTCTCTGCCAGTGCATTCAAGGGCTTATGCCAAGCAGCATGGACTCCGCCCATCCCGGTACCCGCAATCACTAACCCCTGAATTGGCTGAGTCAGCCAATGCAAGACTGTTTCTGATCTGGCACCAGTGTGGCTAGTCAGAATCTCCACCCAAGGCCAAGCGTCCTCCGCTGGAATAGGCAGATCTGGGCCCGAATCTGCCTGAATTCGCCGAATGCGCGATAACCAAGAGGGATTAATCAAATGAACCGGGCTGCTGGGTGCATCACGGAGTGGTGCATTGAGTTCATTGGTATGGCGCTTAGCCAGGTCGCGAGCCAAGCAGACCCGGCCAGCAAAGATGCCAAAGACACCAGCCGGACAAGTTTCAAGATCCATTTGGGCCCAATACAGGGATGCCTGCAGATTGAGTGGGCCATCCGCTTGGGGATGATTCGATGGCAGCATTGCCCCAGTCAAAATAACCCGCTTGCCTAGGCGCTCGGCCTGCTTTCTGCAAATAGCATCCAAAAAGAGCCCAGTCTCCTCAATGGTGTCGGTGCCGTGGGTGACCACTACCCCAAGAACCAAAGGATTGTCGAGCGCTGCCCGTACTGCTAAGCCTAGCTGGGTTAGTAGTGCCTCACTCAAATCCCGGCTGTCGATGTTGGCAAGCTGCTGCGTCCGGATTTCACCCTGCGCAACCCCAATACTCGGTTTTGAGGTCGAAATGAGGGCTTCAAGGGCTACCTGACCGGCACGGTAGGCAGATGGATTTTCTGGATCTTCGGCAAGACCGGCAATTGTGCCGCCCATGCCAATAACCAAAACATGCTGATTGGGGGATTTCATGAGCCCATTATCCATTTAACAAAACTTCTTGAAATAACAAAAATACTGTATACAATCACAGCATGGACATAAACACAGCTGAATTGCTCGATTTACCCAAATTAACACCCCGCCAGGCAGAAATCCTGGCTTTGATCACATCAGCCATCCAGGAAAGTGGTTTACCGCCGACCCGCGCTGAAATCGCCACCTGTCTTGGATTCGCCTCGGCCAATGCGGCAGAGGAACACTTGCGCGCTCTGGCTCGCAAAGGCTACATCGAACTAACGCCAGGTACCTCGCGCGGCATCCGCATTGCGCAGCAGCACAGCCATCCGTTTCAATTTGGCCGATCCCAGCAAATGTCGCTACCTTCTGGGGCGCTTCAGCAACTCACACTTCCATTGATTGGTCGCGTTGCCGCGGGCTCGCCCATCATGGCTGTAGAGCACATTGAAAAACACGTGCCGATTGATCCAAGCCTCTTCACCAAAGGAGCGGATTACTTGCTGAAAGTTAAAGGCATGAGCATGCGCGACGCTGGCATTTTGGACGGCGATTATTTAGCTGTGCACAAGACAACGGAAGTGCGTAATGGCGATATTGTGGTGGCTCGCATTGATGATGAGGTCACTGTTAAACGCTGGTTACAGAAAAAAGGCAGCAATGGCATGGTGATTGAGTTGCAAGCGGAGAACCCGGACTTCAAAAACATCACCGTAGATGCAAGGCAGCCTAATTTTGCGATTGAAGGTCAGGCCGTTGGCCTAATTCGGGCAAACGGCCTCTAATACAAAAGGTTCTCTTAGCGCTTACTTGGCGCGACGACATTCGCATTTTTAGGCGAAGCCGTAATGATGATGATGGACTTTGGTCCGGTTAAAGAACCTTCATTGATCTCAACTGTCGAGGTTCGCTCGCCTTTAGTAAACACCAAAATGCTGGTCTTCGATTTAACCGCTGTGACGGTAGTCCATCCCGATTTTGGATACTCGGCCTGAAAAAAAGCATAAATATCCGTCGGGCTTTGTAAGCCATTGAGGACCACACGGCCAACCCAGTTATCACCACGGCCAATAATTAAAGAGTCAGTGCCCATAATGCGAGCGCCTGCTGGAAGTGGCATGTCACCCAAAAGCTGCGCCTGAATTTGATTGACTTCATCCGGCGTACCGGTTGGAGAGTCACCGGAAGCGGCGCAACCACCCAATAACAAAACGAGGCTCAATGCAATGGCCGAAGCAGCGTTAGTTTTTAACTTGGGTGTTGTTGTCATGATTAAAGCGTTCGTCCGTTGAAATCAGCAATAGTCATATTGTAGGGAATGCAACCTTCAGGTCAATAGATACAAGGTTCATTTGAGCTGCTGGAGGCGCGTGAGGGAATCGAACCCCCGTACGAAGCTTTGCAGGCTCCTGCCTAACCACTCGGCCAACGCGCCACATACTTTGAAACAAAATGGGAAGCTTTTCAGGGCTTCCCATCGAACTTGGAGCGGGAAAGGAGGTTCGAACTCCCGACCTATACCTTGGCAAGGTATCGCTCTACCAGCTGAGCTATTCCCGCATAACAGGGCAACAGTTTAGCAAACTATTGAACTCTGCGCCGTATTTAATGCCCATTCGTAAATTTAAGGCCCCGGAGTCTTATGTAATCAAGCCCCTACTCCGACTTACCCAGCAATTGGGGCAGCGCTTTTTGCAAATAATAGAACATGGACCATAGGGTTAAAAATGCCGCCACCCAGATTAGCCATGTACCAATTAAAGCGGCATTCAACCAACCAAAGAGCGTGCCATTAAACAAAAGGAACGGAATTGCTACCAGCTGTGCGGTGGTTTTTAATTTACCCACCATGTGCACTGCCACGCTTTTGCTTGCGCCCACTTGCGCCATCCACTCCCGCAATGCAGAGATGGTAATTTCGCGACCAATAATGACGAGCGCCACCCACACTTGCACCCGGTCCATATTCAGGAGCACAAGTAAGGCTGCAGCGACGATTAGCTTATCGGCGACTGGGTCTAAAAATTGCCCAAAAGCCGATTCTTGTTTCATGCGGCGGGCCAAATAGCCATCGAGCCAATCGGTCAAAGCGGCAAAGATAAAAAGGCCAGTAGCCAATACATTTTTTTCCGGCATGCTGAGCCAGCTTGCAGGCAGATAAAAAATGGTGACCAAGAGCGGTATCGCTGCGACGCGCAACCACGTTAAGGCGATAGGGAGATTAAACGGCATGGCGCTAGGATAACCGAAGGCACCGGTCTTGCTTAATGTAATTGCTGGTAAATCTGCTCCGCCAAGGTCAAGGAAATACCATCTACCGTAGCCAGCTCTTCCATGCTGGCATTGGAGACGCCACGCAGCCCTCCAAAACGGGCCAGCAAGGCCTGCCGTCGTTTGGCGCCGATACCTTCAATCTCCTCGAGACGCGAGACTGTGCGCGCCTTTGCCCGCTTTGCCCGCATTCCGGTAATGGCAAAGCGATGTGCCTCATCCCGTATTTGGGCAATCAGCATCAGCGCCGCACTCTCCCGCCCAAGCTCAAGTGATGGTCGGCCATCGGCAAAGATCAGGGACTCAAGGCCAACCTTTCGGGCCTCGCCTTTGGCAACGCCCACAATTAATCCAAGATCCATACCCAGCTCTGCAAACACTTGGCGGGCCATTTCAACTTGACCTTTACCGCCGTCAATCAGGATGAGCTGTGGCATTTTTTCTGGCGGAATTTCTTGGTAATTGGCATAACGGCGTTGCAATACCTGCCGCATGGCTGCGTAATCATCGCCCGGTGTAATGTCGTTGATATTGAAGCGACGGTACTCGCTCGATTGCATTTCATTTTTTGCGTACACCACGCACGAGGCTTGGGTTGCTTCGCCGGAGGTGTGGCTGATATCAAAGCACTCGACACGCAATTGCTCCACACCCTCGAGATCCAAGCCGAGGACATCCAGCAAGGCACGCGCCTTGGCTAGCTGGCCACCGGTCTCAACCAAGCGCTTGGCTAAAGCAATCTTGGCGTTGCCCTCTGCCATACCAAGCCAGTGGCGGCGTTGGCCTTGAGGCTGGTGCAAAAAGGTGATCTTTTTTCCTGCTTGCACATTTAAGCTGTCTTGCAAAAGCGATTGCTCTTCGCCGGTAGAGATGGCATGACTCAAAACAATAACGCCGGGTATCAGCTTGGCATTACTGGCATCGCCATCCAAATAATGTTGCTGAATAAATGCATCCAAGATTTCGACGGGGCTAGGTAACTCGCCCGCCGCTGAGCGTAGATTTTTAGGGAAGTAAGTGCGATCGCCCAAATGCCGACCGCCGCGCACCATTGCTAAATTGACGCAAATCATTCCTTCCAGTTCGGCTGTTGCCAAAATATCAACGTCGCCCTCGCCGTCGGCGACGGTGTCCATCGATTGCTGCTGGAGCACACTGGAGAGGTCAGCAATTCGATCCCGAATCACTGCAGCCATCTCAAAATCCAATGCGTCGCTATGCTGAAGCATTTCACGCTCGAGTTCCGATAGAACTTGGCCGTGATCCCCTTCTAAAAATCGGGTTGCTTGATTCACATCACTGGCATATTGTCCGGCAGTCAGCATGCCAACGCATGGCGCACTGCAACGGTGAATTTGGTGCAACAGGCAGGGTCGTGTGCGGTTTTTAAAGACCGTATCTTCACAGGTACGCAAGCGAAATACTTTCTGCAAAATCTGAACGCTATTGCGCACCGCCGATGAATTCGGGAAGGGTCCAAAATAGCGATTACGCCGATCCACTTTGCCGCGGTAGGACGACAGGCGCGGGAATGCGTGCCCTGTCAGCATCACATAAGGGTAGGACTTATCGTCACGAAACAAAATATTAAAAGGCGGTGCCAACTCTTTAATTAAGTTGTTCTCCAGAATCAAGGCCTCGGACTCCGTTCGCGTTACCGTAGTTTCATAGCGCGCAATCCGGCCCACCATACGCTCAATGCGCGGCGATAATGCAGTTCGTTGAAAATAGCTGGATACTCGCTTTTTTAGGTCGCGGGCTTTACCCACGTAAAGTATCTGATCCGCTTCGTCGAAAAAACGATATACCCCCGGCAATCCGGGAAGCCGTTTAATGTCTTGCTTGAGGGTTTCAAAAAGCGAATTACGCATGCGTTGGGATATATTCTGCCAAATCGTTGATAACTACGGTGATGCCGGTGTCTGTTGGCGCCTGGCCCGTAGCCTAGCCACACGCCATCAGCAACAGGTCCGCCTGTTTTGCGATGATCTACCGACCCTTAATTTACTCGCTTCCGACTCCTCTCGCATGCCACAGGTGCAGATTCTGCCGTGGGAGGCTAGTTTTGAAAATGCACGTCACCCACTGGATGCGCCCGATGTGGTGATTGAGGCCTTTGGCTGCCACCTGCCAGAGCGATATCAAACTGGTTTATTGGTTGCCGCCAAAAAACCCATCATTCTCAATTTAGAGTACCTCAGCGCCGAACCCTGGATTAGCGAGTACCACGCTAAGGCATCTCCTCAGTCCAGCGGCTTATTGAAGTATTTTTTCTTTCCCGGGTTTGGGGCCAATACAGGCGGACTATCACTCGACCCCATTCCAGCGCAAGGCGGCGAGTCTAGCGCCACCATACCTGCTAGCCTAGCGCCGAGCTGGGCCCTGCTCCGCCCTGACGCAGAACGTATCAGCCTCTTTTGTTACCCAGGAGCGCCGCTACGGCAATGGCTTGAGGATCTTGGCAATACACAGGCGAAGATTGATGTCCTCCTCACCTTTGGTCATGCTGAAATGATTGGCCATAGCATTGGCCGACCATTAGAACTACCCCCATCCATTCAGTTGATTTCTCTACCGTTTGTGCCGCAAGATGACTACGATTGGCTCTTATCGCAATGTGACTTCAATATTGTCCGGGGTGAAGATTCCTTTATCCGAGCACAGCTCGCTGAAAAGCCATTTATTTGGCATATTTACCCGCAAGATGATATGGCCCATACGGTGAAATTACAGGCCTTTTTGGATCTGTACCTTGAAAAAGCCAGTCCATCAACCCAAGAATCCTGCCGAATGGCCATGGATTGGCAGATGCCGTCGCGCTGGTGGAATCAGCGTACAGAGTGGCAGGCCCACGCCCGTAGATGGCGCGAGACCTTACTGGAGACTAATCAAGACGGGGGCCTTGCAGCCAGAATGCTGCGTTTTGTGGCCTGAGCCCCTCTAGATAGAGTCCTGCGGGGGCGGTTACAATGTCACCTTTATTAAATACTGCAGAATTCAGTTCTGCCTCCAGGAATACCACAGATGAAAACAGCACAAGAACTCCGCGTAGGCAACGTAGTGATGATTGGCGCCGATGCCATGGTTGTACTCAAAGCGGAATACAGCCGCTCCGGTCGCAATTCTTCGGTCGTCAAAATGAAGTTCAAGAATCTTTTAACGGGCGCCCCAAACGAGGGTGTTTATAAAGCCGACGACAAATTTGATATCGTCATTTTGGACAAAAAAGAATGTACCTATTCGTATTTTGCCGACCCAATGTATTGCTTTATGGACGGCGATTACAACCAATACGAAGTGGAGGCTGAGTTTATGGGCGACGCCCTGAACTACCTGGAAGAGGCAATGCCAGTTGAAGTGGTGTTCTACGAAGGTAAGGCGCTGTCTGTTTCAATGCCAACCTCGTTGGTTCGTGAAATTATCTACACCGAGCCCGCTGTCAAGGGCGACACCAGCTCTGGCAAAGTATTAAAGACAGCTAAGCTGGCTACCGGCTATGAATTGCAAGTTCCCCTCTTTTGCAATACCGGCGACAAGATTGAAATTGATACCCGCACTGGTGAGTACCGCAGTCGCGCGAACTAAGCTGTAATTCGTTTTACCAAAAGCCGGGATCTAAACAGTCCCGGCTTTTTTTATGGCGCTAAATTAAGCCATGTCTCTTAAGTAATGCTTGCGCATGCAGGTATTCCGCGTGGGCCTGCAGTTCAGTCCAATTCATAAATGGAGCAGATGGCATTAACTTCGTTTGACGCTGCGCTGACTCTGCTTTTTTCACCTTAGATACCCGCAGCTCAGAGAGCAAGCGATCGGCTAAGTCAGGGCGATTGCAAATTAATACTGCATCGCAGCCCGCTGATAAGGCTAACTCTGCACCCTTAACGACGTCACCAGCAACGCTGGCACCCTCCATCGATAAATCATCACTGAAGATCACGCCCTCAAATGCCAATTGCTGGCGCAAGATGGTTTGCAACCACGTCTTAGAAAATCCTGCAGGAAGACTGTCTACTTTGGGGTAAATCACGTGGGCCGGCATCACCGCAGCTAGGCTTAAGTCAAGCCATTCGTAGGGTTTTGCATCGCATTGCAAGATGGCATTGAGGGGGCGCTCATCTACTGGAATAGCGACATGCGAATCCGCTTCTGCCCAGCCGTGCCCCGGAAAGTGCTTGCCGCAGTTAGCCATTCCAGCCAGTTGCAGTCCAGAGTTCAGGGCCTTGGCAAGAGCATACACAATCTGTGGATCCGAACTAAATGAACGATCGCCAATCACTCCGCTACGACCAAAATCAAGATCGAGTACCGGGGTAAAACTAAAATCGACTCCGCAGGCACGCAGCTCTGCTGCCAAAATATAGCCACAGGCCGTTGCCGTAGCCATTGCTGCAACCGCAGGCTCCGAGGTATAGGTGGTCTTGCTTTTCTTGGGAGCTTGCATCCACAGCTCACCTAATTTACGCATGGCAGGTAAATGTGTAAAGCCATCGGCCTTGCAGCGCTGCACGCGACCACCCTCATGGTCTATCGATATCAACACATCTGGTCGTATTCCTTTAATGCTGCGGGTCAGCGCAGTAAGCTGCTTGCGATTAGCAAAGTTTCTGCCAAACAAAATGACGCCCCCGGTAGAGGAGTGCTCAATACGACGGCAGTCTTCTGGAGTGAGTTCTAAGCCAACGACATCTAAGGTAATGGGGCCAGGTTGATGAGTGGATGCCACTGGTGATTTCCTTTAGGTAGTAGGGAGGGGACTAAGGTAATTTCTAAATCAATACCGACAAAATTATCTATATTCACTAGCCAATGTAATTACTGGGATCGTGTGTGGTGACAATCGGCGTACCGTGGCTCACCACCACAAATGCAATGGCCATATCTTGCTCGTCACTCACCGTCACTTCCGCATGCCAATCGCGCTCTTCCATAAAGAGTGCAAGCGGGCCGGAATAATGGGTGACTGGCTTACCGCTGGGTTCATTTAATGTTTGCAGTGAGCGCCAGGTCATCGGCATACGCATACCCAAACCAATCGCCTTTGAGAATGCCTCTTTAGCAGCAAAGCGCGTAGCCAAATAAGCCATGCCCCGCTTCTGATTGCGCGCTAAACGTTGATGAAACACTACCAATTCTTCTTTGCCTAGAATACGCTCGGCCAATCGCCCCTGCGTCCGTTCATACGCAGCAATCAAACGCTCCATTTGCAAGATATCCGTACCGATGCCGACGATCATGGCGCTATACCTAAGCGGAAGAGGCGCGGGCGCGCACCATTAAAGCCTTCATATCAAAAATGGCTTGCTGCCAACCTTTAAACAGCGCCTCAGCCACAATCGCGTGCCCAATGTTCAGCTCTGATAACTCGGCGATCTTGGCAATCGGGGTGACGTTGCTTTCATTTAGGCCATGACCAGCATTGACGCGTAAGCCAAGCTGTTTTCCGTATTGCGCTGCAGTCCGAATGCGCTCCAACTCGCGTACCTGCGCATCGCCTGCTAGGTCTGCGTAACGGCCCGTATGTAATTCAATAACAGTGGCGCCTGCATTACTAGCGGCCAGTATTTGCTTTTCTTCAGGATCGATAAAGAGCGATACCCGAATGCCCGCATCGACGAGCTGGGCGGTAGCCTGTTTGACCACCTCAAAATGACCGACAACATCGAGGCCTCCCTCGGTGGTGACCTCTTCGCGCTTTTCGGGCACAAGGCAAACATCATGCGGCTTGATTTGGCACGCAATTGCAATCATCTCCGGAGTAACGGCACACTCCAGATTCATACGCGTTGTAATCAAAGGGCGTAGCGCGATTAAATCCGCATCTTTAATGTGACGTCGATCCTCACGCAAATGCAATGTAATCAAGTCTGCGCCTACTTCTTCTGCCAAGCGCGCAGCTCGAATCGGATCCGGATAAGTTGTACCTCGAGCATTGCGCAGGGTTGCGACATGATCAATGTTGATGCCGAGCTCAAGGATATTCATAGGTATAGGGTACTAGATTTTCTTGAGATCAATCAGGATTTGACGGGTTGTTAAGACCTGATCTTGCAAATGCAGGCTAAGCAAAAAGCGCATCAGTTGCTTGCTCTCAAGGAGGGTATCGGTCTCGGAAAAGTTACCGGCAGCCATTTCCAGTAAGGCACGACCACTTAAGATAGGCCAATGCCCAGGATCATCCGCTTGCCATGGGCGAATACCCCGCTCTGGCTGATAAACATATTTCTCAGCCTCGATTGGAGAGGCATTGCTTTCAACGCAATAATCAAGCGCAGCCGCATAGCCTGTCTCTTGCAGGAGAGCCAATTCAAAAGGCCTTAGGATCTGCTCTAGACGACTGCTGCCTGTATCTATCTCCGATAAGGCTGAAATGGTGGCCATGTAATGGTCGTAGAGGGTCTCATATTCATCTTCGCGAGCTAAAAATTTGACTAGCAATTCATTCAGATAAAAACCGCAGAGCAGTGCATCACCGACTAATGCCGGAGTGCCACCAACCCACTCGGACTTGGTTAAGGTGCGCAGCTCCGACTTGCCGCTCCATGAAACCAGGAGCGGCTGAAAACGTTGCAATACTGGCCTTAATACAGAATGGGGCCGCTTGGCGCCCTTGGCAATGAGGGCCATACGCCCGTACTGCCGAGTGAATACATCCAGTATTAGGCTCGTTTCTTTATATGGAATGCTGTGCAGAACAAAAGCAGGCTCATCGGCTACACGAGTGGATGCCATTTATTCCAAGCCTTGTGCCCGTAATTCAGCGCGATCATCTGCCCAGCCGCGTTTGACTTTGACCCAGGTCTCTAAAAAGACTTTGCCATCAAACAGCTTTTCCATATCGAGTCGTGCTTCAGTGGAAATCTTTTTCAGGCGCTCGCCCTTATCGCCAATGATCATGGCCTTGTGATTATCGCGGTCCACCAAAATGGTCGCTGCAATTCGTCGCATGGTGCCGTCCATCTTGAACTGATCAATCACTACCGAGCTTGCATAGGGCAATTCTTCACCGGTAAAGCGAAAGACCTTCTCGCGCAGAATTTCAGCGGCGAGAAAACGTTCACTGCGATCAGTCAAGGTGTCCGCATCATAGCGCGCCTCACCCTCTGGTAAATACTCCTCAAGGACATCGAGCAAACGCTGCACATCCGTTGGATTCTTGCCGCTCATCGGAATGATTTCCGCAAAATGCTGCTCAGACTGGTCAGGTCTTCCGCCAATCTCGCTCCAAGCCTGACCCATTTTTTTCATGAAATCCAATAAGGCGACATCGCGATCGGCTGGCAACTCAAAGCGACTGGCAAACAAATCCAATTTATTCAGTACTAGGATAACGGGAAGATCTTTGGGTAAAAGACGCAATACTTTGGCATCATCCTCGCCAAAATAGCCTGCCTCGACAATAAAACAGGCAACATCAACATCCTGCAAGGCGCTGGTTACTGAACGGTTTAAAGCCTGATTCAGGGTATTCATTTTGCGCGTCTGAAATCCAGGCGTATCGCTAAAAATAAATTGCGCGTGTTCGCGCGTTTGAATCCCTAAAATACGATGACGGGTTGTCTGCGCCTTGCGTGACGTGATGCTGATTTTTTGACCAACCAAGGCATTGAGCAGGGTTGATTTGCCCATATTGGGCCTGCCTACAATCGCAATCGTTCCACACCGAAACGGCGTACCTGTTTCCACACTTATGCCTTTAGCTTTAAATTCAGTTGTTCATCTGCGACATCCGACTTTGCTGCTTTTTTCTTCGCAGAGCGGGTCTTTTTAGGTTTGCGCGTTTCTTGCGGCAAGGCCTTGGTAATGGCTAGCAAGGCTAACTTGGCGGCACCTTGTTCGGCTGCTCTGCGCGACGCCCCAAATCCCTTTACCTTGATTTTCAGGCTCTGGATCACGCACTCGACCTCAAATTGCTGATTGTGCGCTGCGCCTGTTGTCGCAGTGACGGTATAGCTAGGCAATGGCATCTGAAAGCCTTGGAGATATTCTTGCAGCAAGGTCTTATCGTCTTTACCCAATGTCTTAGGATCGACTTGCGCCAAAATCACGGAATAGAGTTTGCGTAAACTCGATTTAGCCGCCTCAAAACCGCCATCGAGGAAAACCGCCCCAGCTACTGCCTCTAATGTATCGGCCAAAATCGATGGGCGCCGAAAGCCACCACTTTTGAGCTCACCCTCGCCCAAGCGCAAGTAATCCGATAAGGATAGAAGCTGCGCTATCTCATACAAAGCCTGCTGCTTTACTAAATTAGCGCGTACGCGGGATAAATCGCCTTCATCTAAATCGGCGTAACGCTCGTACAGCAATTCGGCGACTACGCAATTTAAAATCGAGTCACCCAAAAACTCCAGGCGCTCATTGTTTTTCTTGCTATGGCTACGATGCGTTAATGCTTGCTGTAACAGCTCTGGCTTTTTAAACACATAACCCAGGCGCTCTTGAAGCGGCTCTAGGTCTATGGCAGCGCGCGCATTCATGTTTATTGAAATCCGCCAATGCGACTCAGAGAGCCCAAATTGAGCCACACGAAGAAAGCCCGGCCGACAATATTTTGATCGGGCACAAAACCCCAAAATCGGGAATCAGCACTGTTATCGCGGTTGTCACCCATGGTGAAGTAATGCCCAGCTGGAACCTTACAGGTCATGCTGTTCGGCAAGAATTGGCAGTTCTCAATCCCAGGAAAGCGCTCCGGCATAAACATGCCAGATGTGCGATCAGGATCATTGAGGATACCATGGCGATTACCACCCAAATCAGCTGGAAAGGTTTCGGTATAGAGCTTAGCGTAGCGCATGCTCTCCTGATCTAAATAGTTCTCGCCACCGGTATATTCCAAAGGCTGGCCATTTACCGTAATGCGCTTGTCTTGGTAGGTAATCGTATCACCAGGAATGGCAACGACGCGTTTGATGTAGTCAACCGACTGATCCAGTGGGTAGCGAAATACAACCACATCACCGCGCTTGGGATCCCCCAAGGCGACGATCTTTTTGTTGATCACCGGCAAACGAATACCGTAGGTGTATTTGTTCACCAAAATAAAATCGCCAATTTGTAGCGTTGGGATCATGGATCCCGATGGAATCTTAAATGGCTCGATCAAAAATGAGCGCAGAAAAAACACTGCGCAAATGACCGGGAAAAAACTCGCTGAATATTCAAGCCACAAAGGCATGCGTGCAATGCCCGCTGCTTTTCGTTGTGGTGCAAATACGAGCTTGTCTGCAACCCAAGCGACGCCAGTAACCACCACCAGAATGAATAGTATGAGAGCGAAGTTCATTTATCGTCTACCTGCAAAATAGCTAGGAAGGCTTCCTGCGGAATTTCAACGTTGCCGACTTGCTTCATGCGCTTCTTACCTTCTTTTTGCTTTTCAAGTAACTTACGCTTACGCGAAATATCGCCACCGTAGCATTTGGCCAACACATTTTTACGCAAGGCTTTGACGTTTTCGCGTGCGACAATGCCACTACCGATGGCCGCCTGAATCGCTACATCAAACATCTGCCGCGGAATAATGCCGCGCATCTTGGAAACTACCTCACGGCCACGCGATTGGCTATTACTGCGGTGTACGATCACGGATAAGGCATCAACCTTTTCACTGTTAATCAAAATATCGACTTTGACCACGTCGGCCACGCGGTACTCTTTAAATTCGTAATCCATAGAGGCATAGCCACGCGAGACTGACTTCAAACGATCAAAGAAATCCAGCACGATTTCTGCCATCGGAATTTCATAGGTCAACTGCACCTGCCTACCCAAGTAGTTCATATTGGTTTGCACGCCGCGCTTACCGGTACAGAGCGTAATCACCGATCCAACATACTCTTGTGGCATGTATAAATTAACCGTCACGATCGGCTCTAGGATGGCCTCGATCTTCGAAGGGTCTGGCATCTTCGATGGGTTATCGACCACCAATAGGGTGCCATCCCGTTGCTGCACTTGATACACCACCGTAGGTGCGGTGGTAATCAAGTTCATATCGTATTGGCGCTCTAAACGCTCTTGCACAATTTCCATGTGCAACAAACCTAAAAATCCGCAGCGGAATCCAAATCCCAAGGCTTGCGATACCTCAGGCTCATAGAGCAGCGATGCATCATTTAACTTAAGCTTTTCAAGTGACTCGCGCAGCTGATCGTATTCATTCGCTTCAACGGGATAAAGACCTGCAAACACCTGGGACTTCACTTCTTTAAATCCAGGTAATGGAGCGCTCGCGGGGGTACGGCCCTGTTGCCCTGTTGCGTGGGTTACGGTGTCGCCAACTTTAGCGGCCTTTAACTCCTTGATGCCGGCAATAATAAAACCGACCTGACCTGCACTTAAGTCAGGGCGATCAACCGACTTCGGGCTAAAGACACCTACATGCTCCACTAAATGGGTTGAGCCATTAGCCATCAAGGTGATCTTATCTTTGGGCTTAAGAACACCGTTGACGACGCGTACTAGCATGACGACACCAACGTAGTTATCAAACCACGAATCAATAATCAAGGCCTGCAAGGGTTCGGTAACACTGCCCTTGGGCGGCGGCACGCGCCGGATCATCTCTTCCAGCACATCGGCAACACCGAGGCCTGTTTTGGCAGAGCAAGTCAATGCATCTGTCGCGTCAATGCCGATTACATCTTCAATCTCTTGTTTGGCGCGATCTGGATCAGCCTGTGGCAAATCGATTTTGTTCAAAACGGGCACAACCTCCACGCCCAATTCGATGGCGGTGTAGCAATTGGCAACAGTTTGCGCTTCAACGCCTTGGCTGGCATCAACGACCAGCAATGCCCCCTCGCAAGCAGATAGCGAGCGACTCACCTCATAGGAAAAGTCGACGTGTCCAGGGGTATCAATCAGATTCAGGTTATATGTTTTGCCATCCTTAGCTTTGTAACTAAGGGCTGCGGTTTGGGCTTTAATGGTGATCCCACGCTCCCGCTCAATGTCCATGGAGTCCAAGACCTGGGCCTCCATCTCGCGATCGGATAAGCCGCCACACAGCTGAATAATTCGATCCGCAAGGGTCGATTTACCATGGTCAATATGGGCGATGATAGAAAAGTTGCGGATTAAATCCATGGTGTTTTATTTAGATTGGCAAAAACACCTTGTCGCAGCGCACAGGATGATGCGCTGCAATAAGTTGTCTTGGATTAATTGTACTGGTTGAGCCTAAAACCCATTGGTTTTAGGCTTTTTTGGGGGATTAGCCTCAAATTAGGGGGCTTTGGGCCTCAGCGGGACAATCAAGGTACTGTCAGCGCGGCGTACAAACAGCGCCACAGCCCGATTGGCATCCAAACCTTTGGTTAGCCCCTCAAACTGCTTTACGCTCGTCACATCGCTATCACCAACCCGCACAATCACATCACCCACGCGAATCCCGGACCGGGCAGCAGCTCCCTCGCCTAGGCTTGTAATCTCAACCCCAGACTTGACGTTTAGCTCCCGTTTTTTGGCGTCAGACAATTCGGTTACGCCCAGTCCAAAGGGGTTATTGCTGGTTGCTGCAGATGCCGAACTATCTGGCTTTTTTGCCGCAGCCGTTTTTGTGCTGGCCTCGGCATCTGCCACCACGACGGAGAGGTCGCGCGCGGATCCTTTACGCCAAACCTGAACGCTTGCCTTCGTGCCTGGCTTCGTTTCGCCAACGATGCGTGGGAGATCGCTTGATTTGCTAATGTCGCGCCCACCGAATGTCAAAATCACATCACCGGCTTCGATCCCGCCACTCGCTGCTGGACCGTTGGGTTCGACATTGCGCACGTATGCACCACGCGGCCGTCCAAGACCCAAGGTCTCAGCCATTTCTTTGCTTAGGTCACCCAAGGCAACACCAATCCGGCCACGCACCAGCTTACCTGTCGTGCGTAACTGATCAGCAACGCGCATCGCCTCATCGATCGGAATAGCAAATGAAATTCCCATATAGCCACCCGAGCGACTAAAGATTTGAGAATTAATACCGATGACCTGGCCAGCAGTATTAATCAACGGGCCACCGGAGTTACCGGGATTCACGGCCACATCGGTTTGAATGAAGGGCAAGTAGTCGCCGGTATCGCGGCTTTTGGCCGACACAATTCCAGCAGTAACGGTGTTCTCAAGGCCAAATGGGGAACCAATCGCCAAGACCCACTCGCCGACCCGCAACTTAGAGGAATCGCCCAACGGAAGTTTCGGCAAACCAGTGGCCTCAATCTTGAGCACGGCAACATCGGTACGCTTGTCTGCACCCAATAACTTGGCTGTAAATTCCCGCTTATCAGTCAGGGTGACGTAAATCTTATCGGCGCCTTCGACCACGTGGGCATTGGTCAAAATCAAACCATTGGAATCGATAATGAAACCAGAGCCAACGCCGCGCTCTGCTTCGCGTGGCTGCCCAGGCGTAGAGGGTCCAGATTTAGGAGCGCCTGGCATCGGTACACCAAAGAAGCGACGAAAAAACTCTGCCTGCTCTTCCGGAATGCCAGGGGGAAGTCCGCCTTGCGCTTGTTGCGCTGCAGCCCGCTGCTCGGTTGTCCGAATATTAACCACGGCAGGACTGGCCTTTTCGACCAAATCGGCAAAATCCGGCGCCAATATCCTTGCCGGCTGCGCCATCGAAGCAGGCATAAACGCAAGCTGACCCAAACTCAAGGCAGTCAATACCGCTAAAACAGTCTTTTTCATATTGTGTGCAGCCCTGCGGGCCTTAAAAGGGGTAGATGACTAGATATTAGGTCAACTTACCAAAAATCAAGGTACCGTTAGTACCCCCAAAGCCAAAGTTGTTTTTGATGGCATGGTCGATTTTGACGTCGCGCGCGGTATTCGCGCAGTAATCCAAGTCGCACTCGGGATCTTGGTTAAAAATATTAATCGTGGGCGGTGATTTTTGGTGGTGCAGAGCCAAAATAGTAAAGACGGATTCAAGGCCACCAGCGCCGCCTAATAAATGACCCGTCATGGACTTGGTTGAATTGACCACCACCTTTTTGGCATGATCACCCAAGGCCGCTTTAATGGCTTCAGTCTCATTCTTATCGCCGAGCGGCGTTGAGGTGCCATGCGCGTTTACGTACTGAATTTGATCTGCATTGAGGCCTGCATCACGCATCGCGTTTTGCATACAGCGCTTCGGTCCATCCATATTGGGGGCGGTCATATGATATGCATCCCCACTCATACCAAAGCCGAGTAATTCGCAGTAAATGGTGGCGCCACGCGCGCGTGCATGCTCATACTCTTCGAGTACGACAACGCCAGCGCCTTCGCCTAATACAAACCCATCGCGATCTTTATCCCAAGGACGGGAAGCAGTGGCTGGGTCATCATTACGGGTTGATAAGGCCCTGGCAGCAGCAAAGCCACCGACACCTAAGGCGGAAATAGTCGACTCTGCACCGCCGGCGACCATCATGTCTGCATCACCGTATTGAATCAATCGTGCGGCCAGGCCGATGCTGTGCAAGCCGGTTGTGCAGGCAGTCACCGCAGCTACGTTCGGGCCTTTGAGATTAAACAAAATACTCAAATGCCCCGAAATCATATTGATGATGGAGCCAGGAACAAAGAATGGGGAAATTCGGCGTGGGCCACGGGCTAGCAATTCAGCACCGGTGTCTTCGATCATTGGCAGACCGCCAATGCCAGAGCCCACTAGAACGCCAATACGCTCCGCGTTTTCTTCGGTGATTTCAATGCCACTGTCTCGAATTGCCTGCGCGCCAGCAGCAATGCCGTAATGGATAAAGGTATCCATGTGACGCGCTTCTTTGGCCGAGACATATTCTTCTACATTGAAGTCTTTCACTTCACCCGCAAAATGAACGCTCAGCGGAGTGTGATCAAACTTGGTAATGGTGGCAATACCGCTTTTACCACTCACGACGCTAGCCCATGCCGTGTCAACCGAATTGCCTACCGGGGAAATAATCCCCAGGCCGGTGACAACCACGCGGCGCTGGTTTTTCATAGCGGACACAGCCTTGGGCCTAGCTCAGGAATTAACCCTGGGCTTTTGATTTAGCAAAATCGATTGCGAGTTGAACGGTCGTAATTTTTTCAGCTTCTTCGTCTGGAATTTCAATACCAAACTCATCTTCCAAAGCCATAACCAATTCAACTGTGTCAAGCGAGTCAGCGCCTAAGTCATTAACAAAGGATGACTCATTTTTGATGTCTCCCTCAGCCACGCCTAATTGTTCAGCGACGATCTTCTTAACGCGTTGTTCGATGTTATCCATTAAGTCCCCCAGGGGTTGTAAAAAATGATTCAAGGATTTTAGCAGTTTGGCACAAACACTGGCAGAACTGCCTCTTTCCAGATTAGTAAAATTAAGCTAAATATAGGCCACCATTGACGTGGAGGGTGTTTCCAGTGATGTAAGCCGCCGCCGAAGAGGCCAAAAACGCCACTGCCTGAGCCACATCTTCGGGGGTCCCCAAGCGAGCCAATGGAATGTTCGCCTTGAGCGCATTTTGCTGCTCCTCGCTTAAAGCGCGGGTCATATCGGTATCAATAAAGCCAGGGGCAACGCAATTGACGGTAATGTTGCGACTGCCAATCTCGCGAGCCAAGGCCCGGGTCATGCCAGACACCCCAGCCTTTGCAGCCGCATAGTTCGCTTGACCTGGATTTCCCATATGCCCAACAATCGAGGTGATGTTAATAATGCGACCGGAACGCGCCTTCATCATTGGACGCAATACGGCCTGCGACAAACGAAACACCGCACTTAAATTGGTATCGATCACATCGGTCCATTCTTCGGACTTCATGCGCATCGCCAACTGGTCACGCGTGATACCGGCATTGTTCACCAAAATCTGAATGCCGCCAAAGTCCTTCACAATTAAATCAATAATGTCTTCGCATGCCTTTGGGTCCGTCACGTTCAGCGCAACTCCACGGCCGCCATTCGCCTTTACGCGCACGTCAATCGCAGCAGCACCTTCTGCCGTGGTTGCGGTACCAATGACCTTGGCGCCCGATTGCATCAAGGCATCCGCGATGGCTTGCCCAATACCACGGGAGGCGCCGGTCACCAGCGCGATTTGTCCTGTTAGATCCAGATTCATCTTTCTTCCTTGTACTTATTGTTGCTTGGCTGCCTCTAGGGCTTCATTCAAGCTCACTGCATCAAAAATTGGTAGGCCGATGACGCCTTCATGAATGCGCTTAGTCAGGCCCGCCAAAACTTTGCCGGGGCCGCATTCATATACCTGCGTAACACCCTGCCCTGCCATCGCATGAATAATTTCTTGCCAGCGTACGGGTTTGGCAGCTTGGCGCACCAGGGATTCTTTGATGTCAGCCGGGCTGCTGAGGATAGTGACATCCACATTGTTAATCACTGGAATTTCTGGAGTAAGGATTGCCAGGTTTTCAAAATACGTTTTTAGTTTCTCAGAGGCCGGCTGCAAGAGCGATGAATGGAATGGTGCTGATACCGGCAGCGGTAAGGCACGCTTCGCGCCCGCCTCTTTTAGTAACTCACAGGCCTTAGTCACTGCGGAATTAGCGCCGGCAATAACCACCTGCCCAGGGGCATTGAAATTGACGGCCTCTACCACTCCACCTGCAGCCTGGCTTGCAGCGCGGCAAACCTCAACTACAGTGGCGTCGTCCAAGCCCAAGATGGCTGCCATGCCGCCAGTACCAACAGGGACAGCACTTTGCATCGCTTCTGCACGAAAGCGCACCAAGGGAACTGCGTCTTTGAATGCCAATGCATTCGATGCCACTAAAGCAGAGTACTCGCCTAAGCTATGTCCCGCCATCACTGCAGGCTTGGGTCCGCCCGCGGCTAACCAAGCGCGATAAAAGGCGACTCCGGCCGTGAGCATCACGGGTTGTGTATTGGTGGTGAGCGATAAGGCCTCAGCAGGACCCTCGGCAATTAATTTACCAATGTCCTCACCTAAGGCGTCGGATGCCTCTTCAATCGTGGCACGCACTTCAGGACGATCGGCAATGGTGTTGAGCATTCCCACTGACTGGGAGCCTTGACCTGGAAAAACAAATGCAAATGTCATATGAAAAATTCCAAAGAATCGCTGAATTAATATTTTAGGACGACCGCGCCCCAGGCAAAACCACCGCCCACGCCTTCAAGTAAGAGATGCTGACCGCGCTGAATTTGCCCCGATCGCACACCCGCATCCAGCGCGAGTGGAATTGATGCGGCCGATGTATTGCCATGCTCAGAAACAGTCACGATCACTTTATCCATCGACATGCCCATCTTGCGGGCTGTGCCCTCCATGATGCGAATATTGGCTTGGTGTGGCACGAGCCAATCAATTTGTTCGGGTTTTAGGTTTGCACGATCGAGCACTTCATGGGCAACTTGCTCGAGTACTTTGACGGCAAGCTTAAACACGGCCTGACCATCCATGGTCATAAACGGCGATCCTGTAATGCCGCCGCTAACTGCTCGGCCAGGAACGCACAGAATATCGCGCTGACTTCCATCGGCATGCAATGCACTGGCCAAGATGCCTGGCTCACTGCTAGCCTCCAAAATAACTGCGCCTGCGCCATCACCAAACAAGACGCAGGTGGTGCGATCTTGAAAATCGAGGATACGGGAAAACACTTCCGCACCAATCACCAAGACCTTACGATAGCCACCGGTTCGAATCATGGCATCGGCAACTGACATGGCATACATAAATCCGGCGCATACGGCTTGCACATCAAAAGCGGCGCAGCCGTGGTGGGCGCCCAACTTATCTTGAATCACGCACGCAGTACTCGGAAAGCCGCCCAAATGGTCTGGCGTGGAGGTGGCCAAAATAATCAGATCCAGATCAGCAGCAGTGCAATTGGCACTCGCCATTGCAGCTTGAGCTGCTTTCATACCAAGGTCGCTAGTGAGCTCGCTATCGCTTGCAAAGTGGCGCGCCTCAATACCGCTGCGCGTCTTAATCCACTCGTCACTGGTCTCAAGGCCTGACTTTGCCAGGCGTGCCACGAGATCATCATTACTTAGGCGCAGCGCAGGCAAATAACTGCCAGTGCCGGCAATACGGGAATAGATTGTCATGCTGGCGCCCTCATTGCAAATGCCTCGGCAATGCGTTCCACCATATTGCCTTTGGCTGCTTCATATGCCCGCTCCAGAGCAAAGCCAAAACTGAAACTATCCGCAGAGCCATGGCTTTTAATCACGCATCCGCGCAGACCCAATAAAACGGCGCCGTTATAACGCCGGTGGTCGACTCGCTTGCGCACGCGCAGCAGCGGCAGCATGGCGCACATGGCCATTATTTTGGTTAACCATGACCGATTGAATTCCTGGCGAATCAAGCCACTCATCATTTTTGCCAATCCTTCACTGGCCTTCAAGACCACATTACCGACAAAACCATCGCACACCACAATGTCCGTTGTGCCCTTAAAAATATCATTGCCCTCAACATTGCCATAAAAGTTGAGATTGCTGGCACGCAATAACTCACCCGTGAGTTTGACAACCTCGTTGCCTTTAATCACTTCCTCACCAATATTGAGTAAACCGATTGTTGGGCTTGGCTTTCCTTCGACGACCCGCACCATCACGTCCGCCATCTGTGCAAATTGCATTAAGTGCAGAGGCTCACAATCGGCGTTAGCGCCCAGGTCCAAAACGGTGGTGGCCCCACCGAGTTCATTGGGCATGCCCGTTGCAATCGCTGGGCGATCAATGCCATCGAGGGTTTTGAGAACATATCGCGAGATGGCCATCAAGGCGCCCGTATTACCAGAAGAAATAATGGCATCGGCTTTTTGATCCTTGACTTGCTCAATTGCAACCCGCATCGATGAATCTTTTTTGCGCCGCAAGGCGACCTCAATGGAATCATCCATTAAGACCACTTCGGTAGCTGCAATAATTTGAATGCGATCACGCGGAACGTCTCCGAGCCCGCTCAAGGCTTGCTCGATTGCATCGACATTACCAACTAAGGTGATTTTGGCATCCGCGTGGCTGGCTAAAAAAGCACAGCTTGCGGGAACGGTGATTGAAATACCGTGATCTCCGCCCATGGCATCGACTGCGAGAGTCACACTCTTGGGTTCGGTCATTGCGGCAAATCGGTTTTAAGAAAAAAGCGGCTTAATTGAATTCAAGCCGCTTCGATCAGATGATTCGAGGAATTAATCGTTCTTGGTTTTAACGACTTTGCGACCACGGTAGTAGCCGTTTGGGGAAATGTGGTGACGCAAATGCGCCTCACCAGTAGTCGCCTCAACAGCAGTAGCAGGTGCAGTTAAAAAGTCGTGCGCACGGTGCATGCCACGCTTGGAAGGGGATTTTTTGTTTTGTTGGACGGCCATATTGAACTCCTAAGCAATAGAAGATTCTAACATAGAAACAGCCGAAAACCAGGCTTTCGGAGTGGGATTAAAGCCCTTAATAGGTCGATTTGGTGCCTCGATCTAGTCTTTTTTCTTCATATTTTTCAATATGTTAAATGGATTATCTGGTTTTTTTAGGGTTTCGCCTTGGTTGAGGATATCGTCTGCCCCGGCCCCCAAGCTAGCCGCCTCACACGCACCCTCGGGGTGCTTTGGAATCAGCGGCAGGGAGAGCAAAACCTCATCCTCAATGGTTCCCAGCAGATCAAACTGCGAACTCGCCACCAGGGGTTCAAGCGCATCATCCTCGATCGGAAACGCATCCGCCAGGGCTTCATTCGCGAAAAACACGAACTGGCGCGATTCCTCAATCTGAACCAAGCAGGGCTGCATGCACCGCTGGCAGATTAGGTGCATCTGGCCCTTTAGGCTTAAATTCATTTTGAGTCGGGGCTCACCCCCTGCAAGCCCATCAAAATAGGTCTTTACCGCCCATTCAAAGCCATCGCCTGCGGAGCGTGCGGCGGCTTCTAAAGCGACTCGCGGCAAGTCATCCAGTGCGAGAAATCCATGCCCAGCATAGGTTTGCGATACCAGTAGATCAATTGAGCGCAAGGCCTTGGGCTCGGTGGGCAGAGTCAGGGTAGGTAAAACGGGATTACGATTCATGCTCTTAGTCTAAATGAAGGTACGCTTACTGCATGGGTAACCTACAAACACAGCCGCTCATTTTGGCTTCGAGCTCGATTTACCGTCGCGACCTTTTGGCGCGCTTGGGCCTGCCTTTTGAGGCCATTTCGCCTGAGGTCGATGAGCGCCCGCTTCCAAATGAAGGAGTTGATGCTATGGCACTGCGCCTGGCCATTGCAAAAGCGGCTGTCATTGCAAAGCTTCATCCGAATGCCTGGGTCATCGGCTCAGACCAAGCGGCCGATCTCCACGGTGAAGCGATTGGCAAGCCGGGTAATTTTGACAATGCGCTTTCGCAATTGCAGCGCATGCGCGGCCAAACTGTGCACTTCCATACTGCCGTCTGCCTTATGCGAGCAGACTATTCTGTTGCCATGAATGTCACTACCGAAGTTCGATTTCGGGACTTGCCCGATGCCACTTTGAGCAACTATCTCAAGTTAGAGCAGCCCTATGATTGCGCGGGAAGCGCAAAGTGTGAGGGTATGGGTATTGCCCTACTGGAATCCATTCGCTCAGATGATCCTACTGCGCTCATTGGTCTCCCCTTGATTACATTAAGTGCACTGCTGCGGGATGCCGGTTTTGAAATTCCTCCCTCACGAAATGATCTGCAATGAAGACTGCATCGAAACTAGGAACACTCTATTTAGTACCCAATACCTTGGGTGATGATGCGCGCTCAGCGCAACTTCCCCACGTCATGCCCATTGAAACGATGCGCTGCGCATCGCAACTCACGCACTGGATTGTCGAGGACGCCAAAACAGCACGCGCCTTGCTAAAGTCGATGGATAGCCTCGCGCCTTTAACTTGCTCCATTCAAGAAATGCAGATGACCGAATGGCGTGGTGCTGCGCGTAATGCCAAGTACGGCGACAAGATCAAACCGGAAGCGCTCCTCGAGCCTTTGCTGCGTGGCATCGATATTGGCCTGATGTCTGAGGCGGGCGTACCTGGAGTTGCCGATCCTGGAGCAGAGTTGGTGTGGGCAGCACATCGGCTAGGTGCTTGCGTTAAACCACTGATTGGCCCAAGCTCCTTGCTCTTGGCTTTAATGGCAAGCGGACTAAATGGACAGCGTTTCGCATTTCAGGGGTATCTGCCGCAAGATGGCGGTGAACGCACTGCATGCCTCAAGCAATTAGAGTCTCAATCACGCAAGTTGCAGCAAACCCAGCTCTGGATTGAAACGCCCTATCGAAACGCAGCCATGATGGCGAGTTGCCTGCAGGCCCTTGCGCCACAAACATACCTATGCCTTGCACTTGACTTGAGTCTACCGACCGAAGAAATCAGAAGCATGGCACTTGCAGACTGGAAGAAACTATTCGCTAGCGAAGCAGCCTCTGCTGCCTTGCAAAATCGGCCCTGCGTGTTTTTATTGCTGGCGCACTAAACCTTATTTGATATCGCCTGTCTTCACCAAGGCTTTACCGGCGGCAGTACCCATCTCAGCACCAAAGCGTTTGGCAACCCGCTCGGCAAAGTTTTCTTTCATGGTGTAGTCAAGAATATTCGGCGCTTTAAAGACATCACGCGCCACGGTATCGACCGTACCAAAACCATCGGCTAGCCCCAGTTTTACTGCTTGCTCGCCACTCCACACACGACCAGAAAATATCTCGGGATTGTCTTTGAGGCGATCACCGCGGCCTGCTTTTACCACCTCAATAAACTGCTGATGAATTTCATTGAGCATGGTTTGCACCATTTCAACTTGCTTGGGATCTTCCTTGCTAAACGGATCGAGCATGCCCTTGTTGGAACCTGCTGTAATCATGCGGCGTGAGATGCCGAGCTTGTCCATGAGTCCAGTAAAGCCAAAGCTATCCATCACTACCCCGATCGAACCCACAATGCTGGCTTTATCGACCAAAATTTGATCGCCCGCAACCGCAATGTAATAACCGCCGGAGGCGCAGATATCTTCTACCACCACATGCAGGGGCTTATTCGGATACAGCGCACGTAAACGCCGAATCTCATCATTAATAATTCCGGATTGCACTGGCGATCCACCTGGACTATTGATGCGCAGAATCACGCCTACGCTGTTGTCATTTTCAAAGGCAGCCTGCAACGCGGATCCAACATCCAAAGCGTTAGCGATGGCGTTTGGACTAATTTCTCCTTCGATGCTGACCATCGCTGTATGGCGCTCGCTACCAAAGCTGCCGCCAAAAGGGCGTAAATCAAATACCTGCAAAATGAAACCAACAATGAGGATGAGAGATAGAACCCGCAATAGGGTTTTCCAACGCCGCGCTTTCCGACTCTCTTTTAGATTTTCTAAAAGCAGGTGCTCAAGTGCTTGACGCTCCCAATTTTTTTCTTGTTCCATGTGTAATCCTTAAGCAGGTTTTGCAGCAGCTAAATCAATGTAGGTATTGTGTTGAAGCCAAGCGCTAAGCTCTGGCACGCTGTGCACATAGCCTAGGGAATCGGTTGTTTGTAAGGTATCGAGTGGATGAGCGCCATAGGTGACAGCAACCCCATCCACACCCGCATTGATCGCCATTTGCAAATCATGGGTGGTATCCCCCACCATCAACATTCGACGTACCGGCACTTGCAGCACATCAGAGAGCTCAAGTAACATACCGGGATGCGGCTTTGAAAACGATTCATCGGCAGTACGTGTTTCATCAAACAGATGGCCAAGGCCATGGTGAGTCAATGAACGATCTAAACCAACGCGCGATTTACCCGTTGCTACGCCCAGACGAAAACCGGCAGCACGAAGTTCCTCTAGTAGTTCACGAATACCGCCAAATAAATGCAGATCATGATCACGCGCTAAATAATGGTGGCGAAAGCGATCTACTAATTTGGGGAAATGCACCGGCTCAATCCATGGCACCGCCCTGCGCAGTGAATCCTGAATGCCCAATCCGATCACTGAACTTGCCAAAGAATCATCTGGCTCTGGAAAGCCAAGATCGCGGCAAGCCTGCTGAATGCAAAACACAATCGTTGGAGTGGAGTCGATGATGGTGCCATCCCAGTCCCACACAATCAGCTCATAGCGTCGTTCTTGGTCTTTACTATGACTTGCTTTAGGGGATGACTGGACTTGCGGCATTGCTGGGGACCTTGCTGAATATCGAGGAATCACTATACCGTTTCTGGCTTAATGGGGTGAAAGCCCTTCAGAAAAGCGGTGAAGTCAGGCGGTAAGGGAGACTCAATCCGCATCTTCTCTCCACTACGCGGATGAATAAATCCAGCAAGGTGGGCATGCAATAAAAGGCGTTTGGGCCTTAAGCGGCGATCCTCGTCATCGATTCCGTATTTATCATCCCCCAAAATCGGATGTCCTATTTTTTGCAAGTGCACTCGAATTTGGTGGGTGCGACCCGTTTTTAATTGAGCCTCTGCCATGCTTACCCGGTCTTCGCCCCGCTCATAAGTCTGGGTCACGCGCAGCGAAGTATGGCTCGGCAATCCTTGCGGATCCACTTTCACGCGACGTTCACCATTGGCTAACAAGTATTTATGCAGGGGGAACTTCAATTGCACCGTTGGGCTTGCGAGTGCGATCTGCCCATGCGTGACTAAGTAATACCGTTTATCAGTCAGGCCTTCTCGAATCTGCCGATGGAGCTCAACCAGGGCGCTGCGCTTTTTTGCGAGCATCAACACACCCGAGGTATCGCGATCCAGCCGGTGTACTAGCTCCAGGAAATGCAACTCGGGCCGCGTCATGCGTAAGGTCTCAATCACGCCAAGAGAAATACCGGAGCCACCATGAACTGCCAGACCAGATGGCTTATCCACAATGAGCAACGCCTCATCTTCGAACAAAATCGGCATTTTGGCGGAATAGAGCTGCGCGCGCGATTGGTCTTTAAAGGCGTTTTCAGCAGGTCCGCGATCGGGGGCGGCTAAGCGTACTGGCGGAATGCGGATTAAGTCCCCCTCCATTAGGCGGGTAGTGGGCTCTGCGCGTTTCTTGTTGACCCGAACTTCGCCTGAGCGAATGATGCGATAGAGGTGGCTCTTAGGAACCCCTTTAGCCCATTTGAGGAGGTAATTATCCAGGCGCTGCCCAGCCTCTTCCGGTCCAATCGTCTGAAATAGGACCTGTGCAGCTGCTTTTGGAGCGCTTGGGCTAGGGCTTGGGCTTAGAGTAGGGTCGGATTTCATAAAGGGGGGATTTCTTCGCCAAAATAGCAAAGAAACTAAGAATACCCTTATTGTCAAACTACTTCTACCGTATAATCAAGGCACTAGCCAATTAATTGGCCCGATGCAGAAATTCATCGTGGAGCTTGGAGTCGCCCTTAAAAAGACTCCCGGGGTTGCCCCTCTCCCGTTTTAATGAGGCGCAGGGTTGGTGTGCCGTTTGCCGCGACCCGCGATTAGAAGACAGTTTTTAGGCACGCGCCTGCATTGATGGCCTTAAGGAGGTCTCTGCGGCGAGTGTCCAGTGTGGCACCGACCTTCATACCCTTTAGATCGGTTAAAGCCCGGCTCAGCGCTAGGCAAAAGCTTGTTCCACACTCGTAAAGCCACTTGGGAATACATCCCCATGATGGCGCCAACTCTGTCCCCGACCGCACCGCGCAGCGACATCCTCCCCCATAGGAGAGTGTTATGAAACGCATGTTATTTAATGCAACTCAACAAGAAGAGTTGAGAGTCGCCATCGTCGATGGTCAAAAATTAATCGATATTGATATTGAAGCTGCCGGTCGTGAACAACGCAAAGGCAATATTTACAAAGGCGTTATTACGCGCATTGAGCCTTCGCTCGAAGCGTGTTTTGTCAATTACGGCGAAGAACGCCACGGCTTCCTGCCATTTAAAGAAGTAGCGCGAACCTACTTTAAAGATGGAGTGGATGTTCGCAATGCCACTATTAAAGAAGCCCTGCGCGAAGGCCAAGAAATCATTGTTCAGGTAGAAAAAGAAGAGCGTGGCCAAAAAGGCGCTGCACTGACCTCTTTTGTCTCCTTGGCTGGCCGCTACTTGGTATTAATGCCAAATAACCCCCGCGGCGGTGGCGTATCGCGCCGCATTGAGGGCGAAGATCGTCAGGAATTACGTGAGGCCATGGCTCAGCTTGAAATCCCCGACGGCATGAGCATCATTGCCCGTACTGCCGGTATTGGCCGCGACGCTACTGAATTGCAATGGGACTTAAGTTACTTAATGCAGTTGTGGAAGGCCATTGATGAGGCGGCCCAAGGTAATTCCGCGCCACTCTTGATTTATTTAGAGTCCAGTCTGGTTATTCGTGCGATTCGTGACTACTTCCAGCCCGATATTGGCGAAATCCTAATCGACACCGACGACATTTTTGAGCAGGCGCAGGCCTTTATGTCAGTCGTCATGCCGGATAACTTGCCGCGCGTTAAACGCTACCAAGACGATGTGCCGCTCTTTTCGCGGTTCCAGATTGAGCACCAAATTGAGACGGCCTACTCCCGTACCGTTCCCCTGCCTTCTGGCGGCGCGATTGTGATCGACCATACTGAAGCCTTGGTTTCGGTCGACGTCAACTCCGCACGCGCTACCCGCGGATCGGATATTGAAGAGACTGCTACACGTACAAACCTTGAAGCAGCCGATGAGATTGCACGTCAAGCACGCTTACGTGACCTTGGCGGTCTGATTGTGATTGACTTCATTGATATGGAGTCCAGCAAGAGTCAAAAGGATGTAGAAAATCGCTTGCGTGATGCTCTGCGTCACGATCGTGCTCGCGTTCAGATGGGCAAGATTTCTAAATTTGGCCTGATGGAAATGTCACGCCAACGTTTGCGCCCTGCTTTATCCGAAGGTAGCCACGTTGCCTGCCCACGTTGTAATGGTACGGGCCACATTCGCGATACCGAATCGTCTGCATTGCAAGTCTTGCGGATTATTCAAGAAGAGGCCATGAAAGAAAATACGGCCGCGATTCATACGCAAGTTCCCGTTGAGGTGGCTGCCTTCCTCTTGAATGAAAAGCGTGCTGAAGTAATTAAGATCGAGAGCCGTTTCAAAGTCAATGTCTTGATGATTCCAAATAAGCATTTGGAAACGCCACATTACAAATTAGAGCGCTTGCGCCATGACGACGTTCGTCTCGACGATCAAAAAGCCAGTTACGTTATGGCCGAAGAAGCCGCGCGTGAACTCGAAGCCGATACGGTAGTCAGCCGCAAAGAAGGCGATGTAAAAGCGCGTCCTGAGGCTGCCGTAAAAGGCATTACTCCAAGCCAACCTGCACCGGTTACCCAGCCACGTCCAGCGCGCGCTGCGAGTGCGGATACGCAATCCAGCTCGGGCGGTTTCTTTGGTTTCATCAAAAAACTGTTCTCCTCTAGCGAACCTGAAGTGAAACCAGCAGCTCCTGCTCCACGCGGCCGCAATGCCCAGGGCCGCGACGGTAATCGCAATGGCGGTGATCGTGGCGGACGCAATCGTGGACGTCGCGGCGAACGCAGTGAGCGCGGTGAGCGGCCAGCAGGTGCAACTCCCGATGCCACCTCGAATACCGAGGGTGCACGTGAAGCAAAACCCCGTCAAGAAGGTCGTGGTCGCAATCGCAATGGTCGCACCGAGCGGCCTGAAGTCGCGCGCAGCGATGCAGATGCTGTAAGCACCAAGCCAAGCGATACTCCATCCACCGCTGATAGCAATTCAGCAGCTGAGGGCAGCGATGAACGCCGGGGTCGCGGTCGCAATCGACGCGGTCGTGGTCGTGGGCAACGCACCGAGCGTACTGAAGGTGCTCCAGAAGCGCATGCAACAGTGATCACTAGTTACTCTGCTGGTGGTGCATGGCCCCCATCCGGCATGGCTGGATCATCGGCAACCATTCCTACAAGTGAACTGACTGCCAGCTTTACTGCTCGCAAAGCAAGCCCACAATCGGGCAGTCGCGGATCTCGCCCGCCACGCTCCAATAACGGCGAGCGTAACCATGGTGATCGTAATAACGGCGCAGCTCAGCAACCCTCGGAATCTTCTTCGGCCAGTTTCGTGTCCGCAGCGAGTGCACCCGCACCAGCGCCTGCGAAGCCGGTGGTGGCAGTAGCGCCGGTCATGTCAGCTCCAGCGCCTGAGCTACCAAAAGTAGCTTTCACCCCGCTCGAAGAAAAGCCTCTGCAGCAAGTCATCGAATCAGCAGGCATGGTTTGGGTTGGTACAGACACAGCTAAATTAGCTGAAGTCCAAACCCAGATCCAGTCTGAACCAGCCCCAATGCGGGTTGTACGTGAACCCAAGCCACCAGCCGCACTTCCTCAGGGCCCCATGGTTCTGATCGAAACCGGCGGCCAGGAAAAATCGGTACCGAAAGAAATCTAAAACAAACAAAGCCCCTTTATTGGGGTTTTGTTTAATTCAGCATCCCTTTCTAATCACCGCCATAATTGAGTCATGGTTGAACGCGTTATCCCCATCCGCATCGACGAAGGCAAGGGCCTTGCCCCTGTAATGCCGTCCAGTCTGGCCGCTCCCACGAGCCGATCAGTCGATTTGCGTGGGCGTCCTTTGCGTGATTTACGGATTTCGGTAACGGACCGCTGCAACTTTCGGTGTACCTACTGCATGCCAAAAGAAGTGTTTGATCAGGACTATCCTTACCTGTCACAAAGTGCGCTACTGAGCTTTGAAGAGATGACACGCCTCACAGTCATTTTTGCATCGCTTGGCGTTGAAAAAATTCGCTTGACGGGTGGCGAGCCATTGCTTCGCAAGAATGTCGAGACCTTAATCGCAATGCTGGCGGAAATTAAAAAACCGGATGGCAATCCCCTGGAGTTAACGCTCACCACCAACGGTAGCCTGTTGCGAAAAAAGGCAGGGCAACTCAAGGCGGCTGGCTTACATCGCCTCACCATTAGCTTAGATGGTTTGAACGATGCCATCTTTAAAAAAATGAATGATGTGGATTTTCCAGTGGGTGATGTACTGGATGGCATTGCTGCGGCTCAAGAAGTTGGATTTGAGTCGATTAAAGTCAATATGGTGGTGAAAAAAGGCACGAATGATCAGGAGATCATTGCGATGGCGAGTCACTTTCGCAACACTGGCGTCACCTTGCGCTTTATCGAGTTTATGGATGTCGGCAGTTCGAATGGTTGGGATATGAAAGAAGTTCTACCATCCAAAGAAGTGATTGAGCGCATTCACGCGATGTATCCACTAGAACCCATTGAAGCCAACTATGCTGGTGAAGTTGCGCAGCGCTGGCGCTACCTTGATGGTGCCGGCGAAATCGGTGTTATTTCCAGCGTGACCCAAACCTTTTGCCATGAGTGCAGTCGCGCCCGCATCTCGACGGACGGTCAACTCTACCTCTGTTTATTTGCCAGTCAAGGCTACGACTTCAAGACGATGTTGCGCTCTGGCTGCAGCGATTTAGAGATTGCCAATGCCATCATGGGCACCTGGTCTGTCCGCAACGATAACTACTCCGAAATCCGTGGCCAAGCGACTACAGAGCTTGGGCGCTCGGCACACAAAGTAGAGATGTCCTACATTGGTGGTTAATGACTGCGCATGCTGAGATTACCGGCCTGATTTTGGCGGGCGGCCGCGCCCAGCGAATGGGCGGCATCGACAAAGGTTTAGTCTCCTTCATGGGAAAGCCATTGATAGAGCATGCCATTGCCAGGTTAAGCCCTCAAGTCACCACCATCCTGATTAATGCCAATCGTAATCATGATCGCTACGTGCAATATGGTCATGCTGTCATAGCCGACCATCACCCGGATTTTGCCGGTCCACTTGCTGGCTTTGCGGCTGGCCTCAAGCAGTGCAAAACCGAATACCTTCTGTCCGTACCCTGTGACTCGCCGGTCTTTCCTCTCAATTTAAGTCAGAAGCTACTAGAGGAAATGAACTCCACGCAATCCGATCTCGTCTATGCCTCCAGCATAGATTCGGCGGGTGCAACTTGGACGCAGCCGGTTTTTTGCCTGATGCGTCGCAGCGTTCAGCAATCTCTTCAAGAATTTTTAGATCAAGGCGGGCGCAAAATTGACCGCTGGTTCGAAGCCCTGCCCTCGAGCACGGTTGTCTTTGCCGATGAAGCGGCGTTTGCTAACACCAACACGCCAGAAGAGTTGCAGGCCTTAGAGCAAGTCTTACGCGCCTCAAACTGAATTCTATTTTAGGATCGTCCACGATGAGCTCCTCACCCCTCTCGCCCAATGCTCCGCACTTACTCAGCACTGGCCTCACAGTTGAAGAAACCCGCGCAGCCATTTCTGATCTCGTAGATCAACTACTCCGCACAGGCGTAGTTGCTGAGACCGAATCGGTTTCACTCGATCAAGGTCTCAATCGCGTTTTGGCAAGCGATGTGTTGTCGCCGATTGACGTTCCCGCCGCTGACAACTCAGCGATGGATGGGTTTGCCTTTCGGGGAACAGAACTCAGTAGTGGTCCCCTCACTCAATTGATGGTTGTGGGCACTGTTTTTGCAGGCACCCCTTTTACCGGTTCGCTCGCAGCAGGCCAATGCCTCAAGATCATGACGGGGGCATTGATGCCTAATCAATGCGATACCGTCATACCGCAGGAAATGACGCAAAAACCTCCCCTTGCCGCCGACGGCATTGAACGCATTCAATTTGAATCGAGTGCAGTGTCGACTGGGGAGAATCGACGCTTGCGCGGTGAAGATCTAGCACAAGGCTCTGTAGCGATTGCGGCGGGACGCATGCTACGGCCATCGGATTTAGGTTTGGCTGCATCGCTTGGCATTAATACGTTGACGGTAAAACGCAAATTACGGGTAGCTATCCTCTCATCGGGTAATGAGTTACGGCCCCTTGGGGCGGCTCTAGACTCAGGCAGTATTTATGACAGCAATCGCTATAGCCTGATGGGGCTGCTTAATCGCCTGGGCCTGGATGTGCTCGATTGCGGAATCATTCAGGATGATCCACTGGCATTAAAGACCGCCTTTACAAAAGCAGCATTAACGGCGGATGTGATCATTTCCTCGGGCGGGGTCTCGGTTGGTGAGGCTGATTTCACCAAACAGGTCATGCAGGAATTAGGGGATGTGGGCTTTTGGAAAATTGCCATGCGCCCTGGACGGCCAATGGCATTTGGCATTCTCAAACCGGTTCCCAATCAACATCCCCCGCGTAGCACCCTATTTTTTGGTTTGCCCGGCAACCCCGTTGCGGTTATGGTGACCTTCTATCAATTTGTTCAATCGGCGCTATTGCAGCTGAGCGGCGCAACGCAGCTTAGGCCGCCACTGACCCAGGCCATTGCATCGGCAGCGATTCGTAAAAAGCCGGGTAGAACCGAATACCAACGGGGCATTTTAGAAATCGGCCCCGATGGCAGGGCGCAGGTTCGAATCACCGGCAGTCAAGGTGCGGGCATCTTGCGCTCGATGAGTGAAGCCAACTGCTTTATTGTTTTGGGCCACGAGCAAGGCAATATTGCGGCCGGCGACCTAGTAAATGTGGTGCTTTTTGAGGGACTGCTTTAAGATTGCAGCAATTATGAAATTCACGAAAAAAGAAATTGTCTATTTAGACCCGCTGCATACCGCCAAAACCTTGGTTTTGGTCTACCTCTGCTTCTCGGTTCCGATCGTTTTATTGGCTTTGTTTGTGGCATTCGTGCGCGACGGGTCCATTCCCGGATTTACCGTCGTATCGGCTTTAATTCTGAATGCCCTACTTGGCTTTGGCTTGCTGTGGATTGCATGCAAAGTCTACAACTGGGTGGCCGACAAGTTTGGTGGCATTGAGCTCGCCCTGCGCGAATTACCCGACGAAATCGAAACCGATTAATCCTTGCTAGGGTTTTACTAGCAAGGGCCTAACAACGGCATCGCTTACTTCGTCAATACTTCTGTATTAATCAGGCTTGGTGGTTTATCGCCAGCCAGTGCCGCTCGAACGTTTCGGGCGGCTAGCGCAATCATGGCCCTGCGGGTTTTTTCGCTCGCGCTGGCGATATGCGGTGCTAACACGATATTCGAACAGGCCAATAAATCCGGATGCACTTTGGGCTCGCCCTCAAATACATCGAGGCCCGCTGCAAAGATGGTCTTGGCTTTCAGTGCCGCAGCCAAAGCAACGTCATCCACAATACCGCCGCGGGCAATGTTCACCAGCGTTGCGGTGGGTTTCATTAAGGCAATTTCTTTTGCACCAATCGTGTGATGACTCTCGGCTGAATAGGGCAGCACCAAAATAACGTGATCGGCTTCCTTGAGCAGAGTTTCTTTATCGACATAGCGCGCTTGGCAGGCTTTTTCATCGACCCCGGGCAAGCGACTGCGATTGTGGTAAATCACATTCATACCAAAGCCCAAAGCGCGCTTGGCAATGCCTTGACCGATACGGCCCATACCAATAATGCCAAGCGTAGTGTGGTGGATATCCATTCCTAAGGGATTGGTGACAATCGACCACTGATTCCAATGGCCGTCCCGAATCCAGCGCTCGGACTCGGTTACGCGGCGCGCGGTTGCCATTAGCAAGGCAAAGCCAAAGTCTGCGGTTGTATCCGTGAGCACATCAGGGGTATTCGTTGCCATCACCCCAGCAGCCGTCATCGCAGGCACATCAAAATTGTTATACCCCACCGAAATGTTAGCCACAATCTTCAGGTCTTTAGCCTGCGCAAGGGCTTTGGCATCAATGCGCTCACTGCCCGTGACCAATGCAGCAGAAACCCCAGCCAACTGGGAGGCAAGGGCTTCCGGGGTCATCACGACATCTGCTTGGTTGGAGATGACATCAAAGGATTGTTCTAGCTCAGCCAGCGCCTCAGGGAAAATAGCTCTGGAGACAAGGATTTTAGGTTTTGAGGTGGTATTCATTCTTGGCACTTTACACCAAGCCTAATGGGTCTTTCTTGGAAAAAGAGGCAATTCGGCTAAAATGGGATCGTATGCTGGTTGCTATGCCATCCCCTGTTGGCTCCTAGCTTCTGGTCCTTTTCGCTATCCAACTCGTTAAATGCCATGACCTACGTTGTTACTGAAGCCTGTATTCGCTGCAAATATACCGACTGCGTTGATGTCTGTCCGGTTGATTGCTTTCGCGAAGGACCGAACTTTTTAGTGATTGATCCCGATGAGTGCATCGATTGCGCCGTCTGCGTTCCGGAGTGCCCAGTCAATGCGATTTATGCTGAAGACGATGTACCCGGCGATCAGCAAGCATTCATCAAAATGAATTTAGATCTGGCGCAGGGCTGGCCATCAATTACCAAATCCAAAGGCGCCCTTCCCGATGCAGAGGAATGGAAAGACGTTACTGCCAAACTAGATCAACTCGTCAAGTAAAGCAGATGTAATGGATTGCATTCAATCCAAACGAGGCTGCTGTGCAGGCAATTGAGACCGATGCCCTCATTATTGGCGCGGGTCCAGTCGGTTTATTTCAAGCATTTGAATTGGGTTTACTCGAAATTCAGGCACACATCATAGATGCATTGCCAGAAGCGGGCGGCCAGTGCGTTGCCCTCTACCCCAACAAACCCATTTACGATATCCCAGGCATTCCGGTTTGTACTGGCCGTGAGCTAGTCAATAATCTCCTGCAGCAGATTGCTCCCTTTGATCCGCCAATACACCTGAGTCAAGCGGTGACGGAATTACAACAAGAAGACGATTCCCGCTTTTTTATCCGCACTAGCGCAGGTCAATCCTTTGTCAGTAAAACCATTTTTATTGCGGCTGGAGTGGGGGCATTTCAAGCCCGTAAGTTAGCGCTCGATGGTATTGCTGTATTTGAGAACAAGCAACTCTTCTATTACGTGGAAGAGCCCGAGCAATTTAATCAGCGCACCATCGTCATTTGCGGCGGCGACGAGACTGCTGTGGAATGGGCCATTCATTTTGCGTCCACCGCCAAGCACGTCACCCTAGTACATCGCCGCAGTGAATTGAAGGCAGACAAACACATCCTGGATCAGTTTCATGATCTGCACGCCGCTGGAAAAATTACCTTTTGCATTGGGCAAGCCACTGGCTATGCAAGCAGTGATGATCAGCTAACGGCGCTTGAAGTTGAGGATCTTGATGGCCATACGCAAACCATCCCACTCGATGCCCTACTGGTCTTTTTTGGCCTGTCACCCAAATTAGGGCCGATTGCCGATTGGGGCCTCGCACTCAGTCGCAAGCAAATTGAGGTGGATACCGCCCGCTTTGAAAGCAGCATCCCAGGGATTTTTGCCGTCGGTGACATCAACACCTATCCCGGCAAGAAAAAACTGATCCTATCGGGCTTTCATGAGGCGACATTGGCGGCCTTTGCGGCAGCCCAGGTCATTTTTCCCGACCGGCCAGTGCAGTTGCAATACACCACGACATCCCCCAAATTACAGCAATTACTGGGCCTACAGAAGCCTGCGTCAGATTGAGTTAATCTCTACCTATTCCCATTTGATTGAACAGTTAAACGAATGCATCAATATCACGAACTTATGCAGCACGTCCTAAACCAGGGCGTCCAAAAATCCGATCGAACCGGCACTGGCACCCTCTCGGTTTTTGGCTATCAAATGCGCTTTAATCTAGCTGACGGTTTTCCGATGGTAACGACCAAAAAGTTACACCTCAAATCCATCATCTATGAATTACTGTGGTTTCTCAACGGTAGTACCAACAATAATTGGTTAAAAGAGCGCGGCGTTTCGATTTGGAATGAGTGGGCAGCCCCCGATGGCGAATTGGGCCCGATCTACGGTTACCAATGGCGTTCATGGCCAGCGCCCAATGGTCAGCACATCGATCAAATCAGCGAAGTCGTAAACAGCATCAAAACCAATCCTGATTCGCGCCGCCTGATTGTCTCGGCATGGAATGTGGCTGATATTCCGCGCATGGCCCTGGCCCCATGCCATGCTTTTTTCCAGTTTTATGTTGCCGATGGTAAATTATCCTGCCAGCTGTATCAACGCAGTGCCGATATCTTCTTAGGAGTGCCATTTAATATTGCCAGCTACGCCCTGTTAACGCACATGGTTGCGCAGCAGTGCGACTTAGAGCCGGGTGAGTTTATTTGGACGGGGGGCGATTGCCATCTCTACAGCAATCACCTCGAGCAGGTCGAATTACAACTCTCACGTAAGCCATTCCCACTGCCGCAGCTCAAGATCGGGCGCAAGCCTGCATCACTCTTTGACTATGCGTTTGAGGACTTTGAAATTGTGGGTTATGAATGCCATCCCCACATCAAAGCACCTGTTGCCATTTAATTGATTCGATAAACCATGACTCAACCTGCTATCTCTATGATTGTGGCCCGCGCCCGTAACCACGTGATCGGGCGTGACAATCAAATGCCCTGGAAAATATCCGCTGACCTGCAATTTTTTAAGCGCGTCACCATGGGCTACCCCGTCATCATGGGCCGTAAAACTTGGGAATCGATTGGCCGCCCTTTGCCCGGCAGGCGCAATGTTGTGGTGAGCCGTAACCCCGACTTGCAGCTCACTGGCGCGGAAGTAGCTAGCTCCTTAGGCGATGCGCTCGAGCGCTTGAGTGACCTGGAGCGGGTCTTCGTGATTGGCGGAGAGCAACTTTTTACTCAGGCCTTTGATTTAGCTGACCGCCTTTACATTACCGAAATTGACATTGAGGTTGACGGCGGCGATACCTTTTTTGCCGTCCCCCACCCAGAACAATGGCGCGAACTAGAGCGCACCCCCGCACACGAAGGCGACATCCATTTCGACTTTGTTACCTTGGAGCGTAAGTCAAAATAAGTTTGTGTTGCGCTTGATTGCTACAGTTTTTTATTGAAGCTGTACTGTGCAAATGCCTGTTCGGCCACATTAAACCACTGCGCCTCCATGTTCCGAAAGCGCCGGTAGTCTTCATAAATGGCTTTGAAGCGGGGATTTTTTGCAGCCTCCTCGGCATAGGCCTCTTGGGTTGCAGTGAAGCACGCATCGAGTATTTGCGTATTGAACTTGCGCAATACGGCGCCGTTTTGCAGTAAGCGCTGGAGTGCTGGAGGATTGAGGGCGTCGTACTTCGCGCACATCTCGGTATGCGCCAAAAAGCAAGCCGCTTCCCATGCAGCTTGATAGGCAGGAGGCAATTCATCCCACTTCTTTTTATTCACCAGAAAAGAGAGTGACGCACCACCTTCCCACCACGCAGGGTAGTAGTAATTTTTAGCTACTTTGGCTAGGCCAAGCTTTTCGTCATCGTAAGGACCGACAAATTCGGCAGCATCGATTGTGCCTTTTTCTAAAGCGGAATAAATTTCACCGGCGGGTAGCTGCTGTGGCACAACCCCTAATTTGGAAAGAATGTTGCCGGCAAACCCAGCAATCCGAAACTTAAGGCCCTTGAGATCAGCAACCGTTTTGATTTCTTTCCGAAACCAACCGCCCATTTGGGTTCCAGTTTGACCGCCCATGAAGTTCACAATATTGTAGGAAGCGTAGAGCTCGCGCATTAACTTCATACCATTGCCATGCAGCATCCACGCATTTTGTTGGCGCGCAGTCATACCAAACGGCGCTGCAGTATCAAAGATAAAGGCACTGTCTTTGCCTAAGGAATAGTAGCCTGCGGTATGCCCCACCTCGACTGTACCGTTTTGCACTGCATCTTGAACTTGCAGTGGCGGAACGATTTCACCGGCAGCGAATACCTTGACGTTGAATTTTCCGTCGGTTGCTTTGCGCAGCGCATTGGCAAAAATCTCAGACGTGCCATACAAATTATCCAGCGACTTCGGAAAGCTCGAAACCAGACGCCAATTGAGGTTAGGCTGTGACTGCGCAATGGCTGGCGCCGCTAAAGTAGCGCCGCCAACACCGGTTGCAATCGTTGCTTTTTTTAAAAATGATCTGCGTTCCACAAAGGCTCCCTTCTTATGTTCCATGTATTGCGTAATCTAAACTGTGCTTTTACTTTCCGCCAATCGTCATCGACCCAATCAGAATGGAGCCCGTCTCCTTGGTGCCCCGCACTAAGGTGTCGCTGCCAATCAGTTCAATGTTCATCAGCATGTCGCGCAAGTTACCAGCAATGGTAATTTCTTCGACGGGGTACTGTATCTCCCCGCCTTCGACCCAGTAACCAAAAGCACCGCGAGAGTAATCGCCGGTGACGTAATTGACGCCCTGACCCATGAGCTCGGTCACGAGCAAGCCCGTACCCATTTCCTTCAGCAAGGCAGGCAAACCCCCTTTAGGCGTTCTTGAGCTACTGAGACGCAGGTGATGCGAGCCCCCTGCATTGCCGGTGGTTTTCATGCCAAGCTTGCGGGCAGAGTAGCTGGATAAAAAGTAGCCTTCCAAAATCCCGTTCGATACCACGCTGCGTGCACGGGTCTTGACGCCTTCCTCATCGAATGGGGAACTGCCAGTTAGGCCTTTAAGATGGGGGTCCTCGCGCAAGTCAACGTGGCTTGGTAATACTGGTTTACCGAGGCTATCTAACAAGAAGCTCGAACGGCGATACAGGGCGCCCCCTGAAACCGCTTGAACTAGGGAGCCTATCAGGCCCGCAGCCAGCGGAGCTTCAAATATGACAGGGCAGCGGCGCGTGCTGAGTGATTTGGCATTTAGGCGCGATAAGGCGCGCTGCGCTGCATAACGGCCAATATCGGCTGGCTTGGCTAGGTCATGCGCCATGCGTGAACTGGAATACCAATCGTCACGCTGCATGGCGGATTTTTTTCTGCCGCCGCTGGCAATCGGCGCGCACGAAATAAAATGCCGCGAGTATGGATAGCCGCCCATAAAGCCGTTACTGGTACCCATCATAAAATGAGCGTGGTGCGCCGATACGGAAGCGCCATCGCTATTCTTAATTTGCGGACTCACAGCAAATGCAGCGGCCTCTGCACGCTGAGCCAAGGCAATGGCCTCATCTGACTCAATCATCCACGGATGAAACAGATCTAAGTTTTTAGGCTTTTTTTCCAAGAGGTCTGAATCGGGTAGCCCGGCACAATCATCTTCCGCGGTATGCCGTGCAATGTGAAATGCAGCCTCGACGGTTTTGCGTAAAGAATCCGGTGAAAAATCACTGGTACTGGCATTGCCGCGGCGCTGACCAAGGTAGACGCTTAAACCAATTTGCTTATCTAGACTTTGCTCGATGGTTTCTACCGCCCCTTTTCGGACGGTGACCGAAAGGCCTTGTCCCTCGGAAACCTCGACTGCCGCATCAGAGGCGCCTAACTTACGGGCCTCGGAGAGCATAAATTCGACAATGACTTTGAATTGATTGGGGGTATATGTAAACATCCCTCAATGATAGCTAGAATAGAGCCATGAAGCATAAAGAAAATCCCGAACGCAGCCATCCCAATGAAGTGCGGATTGGCCTGGTTTCGATCTCCGATCGAGCCAGTGCAGGCACCTACCAGGATGAAGGCATACCCGCCCTCAAAAACTGGCTTGGCCTTGCTATCACCTCGCCCCTCAGCACCCATGAGCGTTTAATTCCAGATGATGCAGAAACCATTACCGAGACCCTGATTGAGCTCGTAGATGAGCTGGGCTGTGACTTGGTCCTCACCACTGGGGGAACCGGTCCTGGGCGACGGGACGTTACTCCAGAAGCAACCTTAGAGGCAGGAACACGAGAAATGCCTGGCTTTGGGGAGCAGATGCGTCAAATCAGCCTGCGCTTTGTGCCTACGGCAATTTTATCTAGGCAGGTGGCGGTATTGCGTGAAATTGAGGGGCATGCGGCCCTCATCATCAATCTGCCTGGACAGCCAAAATCGATCCGGGAAATTCTGGAAGGTCTAAAAGATGCGGACGGGAAAATCCTCGCTGCCGGCATCTTCGCCTCCGTTCCCTACTGCATTGATCTAATTGGTGGCCCATACATCGAGGCCAATCCCGACATCATCTCGGTCTTTAGACCAAAAAGCGCAATCAAGCCGCGCCCTTAGTCGGCAGCAGTCGGTGGTGTCGCTGCAGTGCTGTTAGGAATAAAAAAGGTCTTGCGGTAATAACGCAGCTCCTCAATCGACTCTTCGATATCAGCTAAAGCAGTATGAGCCTGCTTTTTGACAAAGCCCTTCATGATCTCCGGTTGCCAGCGGCGAGCCAGCTCCTTAATAGTCGATACATCGACATTACGGTAATGAAAATAGGCTTCTAACTTAGGCATGTAACGCGCCATAAAGCGACGGTCTTGGCAAATGGAATTGCCACACATCGGTGAAATGCCGGCCTTAACATACTGCTTTAAAAAAGCAATACAGGCCTGCTCTACATCCTCTTCATTCAGAGTTGAGGCCTTCACCCGATCAATCAGACCTGATTTACCGTGAGTGCCTTTATTCCATGCATCCATGCCATCCAGAATCGCTTCATCTTGATGAACCACCCAAACTGGGGCCGTGGCAATGGTATTGAGATTGCCATCGGTGATGATGATCGCAATCTCCAGAATACGATCACTGTCTGGCTTTAATCCAGACATTTCCATATCCAACCAAATTAAATAGTCGCCTGCAGAAATAATATTCTCTCTATTTAGATTAATAAAAACTACTCATACTACATAAACCTGAACAGCGATGATGCCCACTTTCAGCCATCATCCGCAATTAGATTTTTTCATCCCGCAACCAATACCACTTATACAAAATATGCTGGCCTATGCGCCTAAACGGCGCCAACAAAGCAGATTTAATGACACCAAACAAATTGGGATACTCAAGCGGAGTTGAATAAATGGGTAAATTAAATACTGGGTTTCCAGCATCTTTGCCGGCAATCCGCTCAGCTAATCGCTTCCCTGCCCAAGTTGAAAAAGACACCCCATTGCCGCCATATCCGAGGGCGTACCATACCGCTCGATCAGGATCGGGTCTTACAATCCGCGGCATCATGTCGTGACTAACATCGACCCATCCCCACCAGGAGTAATCAATCGGAATGCTGGCAATAGCAGGAAACTTGCGAGCAATGCCGTCGGTTAATAACTTCAAATGGGATGGGCCTTCGGCATCGCGACCGCTTACAGCACTTCGACTTCCGATTTGGAGGCGATTATCCTTTAACAGGCGGTAATAAAAACGCAAGGTGCGCGTGTCGGTAATAAAAATATTGGATTTAAAGCCAGCCGCTTCAATTTCGTCTGGGCTAAGCGGCCTTGTTACGACGGAATTAGACAAGATGGGAAGAATTTTGTTTTTGAGGGTGGGCTCTACTTTTTGCTCAATATATCCCCCCGTACAAAAAGCCACCCGCTTTGCACGCACTATGCCCCCAGGGGTATGCAGGATATTCATTCCATTTTGGGTCTCGGATCGCAATACCGGAGAAGAGGTATGAATACGCACGCCCAAAGCACGCGCCTGGCGCATTAAACCAAAATTAAACTTCAGAGGATGAATGCCCACACCCTCTTTTTCGAGTAGAGCTCCATGCGCATCATGATCATCGCAATAGCGCTCTTTGATTTCTTCAGGAGAGAGGATTGCGTTATCGTATCCAAAAATAGTGCGGCGAACCTCAGCTTCTTTCCTCAAGTAATCCATTTTTTCCGGACGATGAGCGACATAAAGATGTCCAGTATCGGTTGCCTCACAATCAAGCTCTTGCGTTAGCCCTCTGAAATTCTCAAAGCCGAGTCGTATTTCCGCATCCAAACGCTTGGCTGTATCCATACCCCATCGCTGAATCCACTGGGAACGACTTAAACGACCACTGGCATTTTGGCCTTGCCCTCCATTTCGACTGGAGCAGCCCCAGGCCACTTGATTCGCCTCTAAGATCACTGCCTTAATGCCATGTTCTTTTGCTAAATAAAGTGCAGTCGATAGTCCGGTCGCCCCTGAACCAACAATGACGACATCGGCCTCCATGTCAGTCAAAACAGGGCCATCATCTGCGGGCGGCTCACCGGCTGTCGCAACCCAGTATGTTGGCGAATATGCCGTATTCCTACCAATCGACTCGCCCGTCAGGGGGTCATACCTCGGATCGTATTCTCTTTTTTGGGGACTGACGTGTTTGTCCATAGCTAAATCAGTTAAGAAACTACTTGCTTGCGAAAGACATTCTTTTTGAAAATTTTGCCATCCTTAAAGGTAAAGACATCAACACCATTTGCCTCAAGCTTCACCCCCTTCAGATCGGTGCCGCAAAAACGCCATTCCGATATGCCATTGTCTCCGAAGACATAATGATTTGCGTCAAGCCATTGCGCATCCGGAAACTGAATCCAGGCTGATTCAAAGGCTTTTCTGACCTGCTCATGACCGGTAAATCGATTGCCGTAAGCGTGGCCTCCTGCAGCCGTTTCAAAAATACAGTCATCCGTCATAAATGACATCAATGCGTCAATGTCATGCGCATTCCATGCGGCTGAAAAGTTTTCCAAGAACTTGATGTCGATTGTATTTTTCATGGTCTCCATTCATATAGTCAAAATACGGCTGTAATGCATGCCTCTATGGGCTTTAAGGTCTGAGTTTAGCTCAAACTCACGACCGGGTTTTATATAAATTACAATCGAACGATGCTATTTACAACCACTTTTGTATTGTTTTTTATTTTGAGTTTTGGCGTACGTCACTGGCTTGCCCAGCGGCAAATCCGCCATGTTGCCGCCCACCGTGAGACGGTGCCGGCAGAGTTTGCGCAGAGCATCACTTTGAGCGAGCACCAAAAGGCTGCCGACTACACCATTGCCAAACTAAAACTAGGCTTACTTGAAAACGCCTTCAGCGCGGTTGTGCTCATCGGCTTTACCTTACTGTGTGGCCTAGAGTATCTCAATCAAGCACTAACCGATCTCATGGGCAACGGCATTGCCCAACAAATGGCCTTGCTTTGCTCGATCTTTTTGATTTCCGGGATTTTGGATCTGCCCTTTACCTGGCATAAGCAGTTCGGGATTGAAGCAGCATATGGATTTAATCGCATGACCCCAAAACTATTTGTATTGGATATGGTTAAGGGCGTTGCGCTTGGCGCGGCCCTAGGCTTGCCTCTGCTCTGGGTTGTACTAAGCCTAATGGCAAGTGCGGGCGGCCTCTGGTGGCTATGGGCTTGGGTGGTATGGACTGTATTTAATGCCTTACTTCTGTGGCTCTTTCCTACGTTTATTGCACCCTTGTTTAATAAATTTAAAGCCCTGGAAGAGGGTCCGCTGAAAACCCAAATTGAGGGCCTACTGAAGCGCTGTGATTTTGCTAGCCAAGGCTTATTTGTGATGGATGGCAGCAAACGCAGCGCCCATGGTAACGCCTACTTCACTGGCATCGGCAAAGCCAAGCGGATTGTCTTTTTTGATACCCTGATTGAGAAGCTAAGTCCAGGTGAAGTCGAGGCTGTTTTGGCACACGAACTGGGTCACTACAAACGCAATCACATTCGCAAGCGTTTATTGGTTTCGTTTGCGATGAGCTTTGTGATGCTCGCCCTTCTGGGTTGGATCAGCACCCAAGCCTGGTTTTACATTGATTTAGGTGTGACGCCGAGCTTAGAGGGATACAACGGCGGTTTAGCGTTAGCGCTCTTTATGCTGGTTTCGCCGGTGTTTGGTTTTTTCTTTACACCCCTCAGTAGCCTTGCCTCACGCAAGCACGAATACGAAGCTGATGGCTTTGCCGCAGAGAAGGCATCGGCGAGCGATTTAATCTCGGCCCTCGTCAAGCTCTACCAAGATAACGCATCGACCCTTACCCCCGATCCGGTTTATACCGCGTTCTACAGTTCGCATCCGCCTGCACCGCTGCGTATTGCGAACCTGCAGCGCTTAAATCAAACCTAAACGGATTGCATGGAGCAGTTTCGCGCCCTTCTCATCGCCTCCTATGGCCGGCATTACCTCGCCGAACGAATAGCAGCCGACGGCTCGCATGGCGGACCTTTCATTCAGGTCAGTACTCCAGCGAAGCAGCACGTTGGTGCGGTCGGCGACTATTTGCTTTTGGAAAGCACCTCGCCCGATCAGGCGCGCATCATTCAAATTGAAGAGCGGCGCAATCTGCTCTACCGTTCGGATGCCTTTAAGAGCAAATTAATTGCATCCAACGTCGATCAAATCTTAGTGGTACTGGCAACCCAACCCGCATTCTCGCCAGACCTGCTTGGCCGTGCAGTGGTTGCTGCTGAAGCCCACGACATTGGGCTACACATCATTCTCAATAAATGCGATCTGCAGGAGAGTCTACCCATCGCGCGCAAGCTCGTTGCGCCCTATGCGCGCATGGGATACCCGGTAACCGAGGTCTCAGCTAAATTTGATCCCGCATCGATGGCATCGATGCAGTCCGCCCTATGCGGTAAGGTATCGGCTTTGGTTGGTCAGTCCGGTATGGGCAAATCTACTTTACTGAATGCCTGGGTACCTGATGCAGCCGCAGTCACGCAAGAGTATTCGGTTCGGCTCGATACCGGAAAGCACACCACCACGGCATGCCGTTACTACGATTTACCAGACTGGGGACGCGATCAGCAAGGTCGATTGGGAGCGCTGATTGACTCACCCGGCTTTCAGGAGTTTGGCTTAGCCCACCTGTCGGTGAGTGAGCTACAACATGCGTTTCGTGAATTTAAAAGCGTATTAGGTCAATGCCGCTTTCATAACTGTGCGCACTTGACTGAGCCTGACTGCGCGATTCGGGATGCGGTTGACCAAAACCAGATTACCGCCGAACGGCTCAATTTATTTCGTCAGCTGCGCTCGGATTCCAAGACTGCTGATGCGCAGCTCCAAGGAATTACCCAAGCCAAAGAGCGATGGTCAACATCGCCAACAAAATCATGCAAAAAATAACGGTGCGCCATACTAAGCCAATGGCAGAGCGCATTGAACGCTCACTTGGCTCTAGCCCTATCTCATAGACTGCCGATTCGCCTGCCTCCGCCATGCGCAGGGCTTCATCACTGTCTGGCTCGCTCAATGGCTCACCTAAGCGCACGCCCAGTGCGCCGCTTCCGGCTGCGAGGATCACTCCGTTTAACGAATCACTCCACTTTTGTGTGAGGTAGCGCCAAGAGTACACTGCGCCCTCAAAATTACCCACAATGGCAAAGGTCATCGCCGTCATGCGCGCAGGAACCCAATCCAAGACATAAAAGAAATGACGAGCCGCCTGACTCAAATGAAAGTCACCCATCTGCGTCCAGCGTTGCGATGCAGTATCCGCAAAACGATACAGCACCACTCCAGCAGGGCCGATCGGTACCAAGAACCAGAAGAGCACGCCAAGCACGTGGCGATGGGCGCCAATAATGGCTTTTTCCAACGCAAAGGAAATCACCTCAACCTCGCTCAACTGGCTAGTGTCAAGCTCTGGCCCATACCACTGTGCCAAAGCCTCCCGAGCGGCTGGCAAGTCATGGTTTTGAATCGCAATGTGTACTGCAGTAAACGAATGGCTAAATTGACGAAAGCCAAAGAAGAGGTAGACGATGATTACATTCAGTACGAATGCCAAAATGGGGTAGGTCAGCATGAATGCCACATGCAATACAAAAATAATTAAGGTGGGCAATATGAAGGCAATCAAGCAAGCCATGCGCGCGCCTACTGGAGATGCCCCTTGCTCACGCTTAGCACCAAACTCCTTGGCAACCCAATCGAGCCAGCCGGAACTCATCCGCCGAACCCAATGGCTGGCAGTCACTGGCCGATATTGTTCGGCAATCAGGGCGAGGAGTATAGATAAAAAACTCATAATTTTAAGAAATGATATAGGTTTCTGAGCATGCCAGCTGTAGCGCCCCAAATAAATCGATCCTGGTAGGGCATGGCATAGAATCGGCGGCGCTCCTCACCATTGTTCCAAACCCGAACTTGATGATTGGCAGGGTCCATTAAAAACGCCATGGGGACGTCAAAGACATCGGCAACCTCAAACGCATCGACCGGATAGTGGGGCTGCGGATCGACCAAAGCAACCACCGGCGTGACGCGATATCCCGAGACTGTCAAATACTCCGGCAAGCTGCCGATGATCTCAACACGCTCGGATTCAAGGCCGATTTCTTCTTGGCTTTCGCGCAGCGCAGTCGCCCTCAAATCAATATCCCCAGCGTCCATGCGGCCACCCGGAAAGCTAATTTGGCCAGCATGGTCATGCAAATGGTCGGTGCGCTGGGTTAGCAAAATGGATAAACCCTCTGGCTTTTTCAAAACCGGCACCAATACTGCCGCATCGGTTGTCATGCCTTTGGCCGATCGGGCGCTAATAATGTCCGCAGCCAAGGCATAGCGATTTTCATCGGTGATTTCAGGAGTCCAGTCCAGGGTTTGCAAAAAACGCTTACGCAAGGCATCGACTAACAAGGCACTCTCCGCAATGCGCGGATCCGCATCACAACAACGCTCAATGGGCACGATTTTAGGATCAAAGCGAGATGGCGATGCAATAGCAGAGGGCATGGTTTATTTTAGGCGATTAAGAAGGGTGCTACGCTTAAGAAAAAAGGCGACCAAGGCCGCCTTTTCTTCAATGCAGAAAACCGCTTACTCTGCAGCAGCCTGAGCGCTAGGCTTAACGCGCGCTTGCAACTTTTCTTTAATACGCGCTGACTTACCTGAACGATCACGCAAGTAGTAAAGTTTGGCGCGACGCACATCGCCGCGACGCTTCACTTCAATGCTGGCAATTAATGGTGAGTAAGTTTGGAAGGTACGCTCTACGCCCTCACCAGAAGAAATCTTACGCACGATGAAACTGGAGTTCAATCCGCGATTGCGTTTGGCAATCACGACGCCTTCGAATGCCTGGGTCCGCTTACGTGTGCCTTCAACCACATTCACACCCACAATCACGGTATCGCCAGGAGCAAAACTTGGAATCGTTTTGTTGGCGGTGAGACGAGCAATTTCTTCTTGCTCAATTTTTTCAATCAAATTCATTTTTTATCCTTAAACATCATGTCAGCGTTTATCCCGTTGCCAAGGCAATCGGACCAGACAGAGGATGCAGTTATTTCATTTTGTTTAGTTCAGAAGTATTTTTTATTTCAACAACAATAAAAAACGTTCATCTTCTTTACTAAGCAACCCATTCTTGCGCGCATCCTCAATGAGGTCTGGGCGCAATCTTGATGTCAGCTTTAACGACTCTTGCCGACGCCAATCCATTATTTTAGCGTGATGTCCGCCTAAAAGCACGTCCGGCACTGGTATTTCCGCATAAATTTCTGGGCGGGTGTAGTGCGGATGGTCCAAAAGGCCATTAATAAAGCTGTCCTGGGCTGCAGAGTCCTCATCCCCGAGCACCCCTGGAATCAGCCGAATAACCGCATCCATCATGGTCATCGCTGGCAATTCACCACCAGAAACCACAAAATCCCCGATCGAGAGCTGCAAATCAACCTGGCGATCAACAAAACGCTGATCAACTGCCTCGTATCTACCGCAAATTAAGGTTAAATTACCGTAACTGAGTATATCTTTCGCTATCTTCTGGGAAAAATGCTCACCTTGGGGTGCGAGCAAGCAAATCGGGCCGGATTGGACACCGCTCGATTGGTGTTCGGCTTTGATGGCCTCTACCGTATCTTCAAGGGGCTTTGCCAGCATGACCATCCCAGGGCCGCCGCCGTAAGCACGGTCATCAACGGTTTTGCGGGGGTCATGGGCATAGTCCCGAGGATTCCACAGGCGCAAGGAAGTGAGCTTACGCTGATAAGCTCGGCCAGTGACGCCCCACTCCGTTAGAGCAGAGAACATTTCCGGAAAAAGGCTTACAACGTCAAAGCGCACAGGTGGTCCAAAAAAAAATACATCACCATTCAGCATCCCAGAGAACAGTTATTTGTTTTTGAGTCAAATTTACATCCTGAACAATCTCAGGAACAAAGGGAATTAAATGAATACGGTCACTACCCTGCACTGTCATGATGGCATGCGCGCCATTCTCGGTTATTTCAGTGACAAGCCCCAGTGGCAATTGCCCGTGGCCAATGACCTCACAACCCACCAAATCAACCCAATAGTACGAACTCGATTCTGCTTGCGGAAATGCGGCGCGACTTAGCAAAAGCCTGGCTCCTTTAACGGCCAAGGCCTGATCACGATCAACAATGCCCTCGAGCCCCATCACCACAAACCCGCTGTGGAGCTTGGCGCTATTCACTGCATACTGCCTTGGCGCTTCGGGAATGCGAGCGCCACGGCTAAGCTGCGGACTTAAGAGGGAAAGCCAGATGAATTTAGTAGATAGCAGCGCTACAGGATCAGATGAAAAGGGTCTAACCTTAATCTGGCCCCGCAGGCCTTGCGCATCTTGGATGAGACCGAGTTCGACTAAGTCTTGCGGGAGAGCTGAATTCATTCAACACCCTCCCTTAAAAAACAACGTGATGTAAAAAACTGCCTTAACGCAATATAGGCAGCAGTTTAGGCAGCAGGATGATCTTTAATCAAGCGTTTCACGGTGGGTGAAATTTGTGCACCGACGCCAGTCCAATAGGTCAAGCGATCTTGTGCAACCCGCATTGCTTGCTCTGACTCGGCAGCAGATGGGTTGAAATAACCAATGCGCTCAATAAAATTGGAGTCGCGACGGTTGCGCTTATCGGTTGCAACAATGCTATAAAAAGGGCGTTTTTTTGAACCGCCGCGTGCCAGTCGAATGACGACCATACTTATTCCTTAAAATCGGTAGTTAAAACAGGTTGAATACAACCCAATGAAATCAGTGCTAAATCGTGAACTCTTACTGACACAATGATCAGCAGGAAACCATATATTCTAGACGAAAAGCGGGCCTTGATCCACCCTTAGCATGTGAAGTAAAGCAAGCGCAGCAGTAAATTGCATAAAATATCAATAAAAACAATGGGTTAAATGAAAATAATGGCACAAATACGGAATTTACATTATTCACGCTTAGCCCGTTTTTCAACGCTTGGGATCCTCGGCCTCCTGGTTGCTTGCGCCCAAGTATTGCCGCCCTGCAATGCCAGAACCAGTCCGCCGGCAATCGAACTGAGTGGCGCATGGGTTCTGGAGCGCTGGAGTTTGGCGCCTAATAGCAAAGGTGAAATTCGACCACGCCCCCTCCCCTCAGACGGGGCTATGCCAGCAATTGCGATTCAATTCGATGCCCGCACAAATTCGGTGAGCGGTTTTTCTGGGTGCAATCGTTTTACAGCGCAGATAACAGAAGAACCGCGCGGCATCAGCATTGACAAAATTGCCAGCACCCGCATGGCCTGTTCAGCCGATCGCATGGAACTGGAAAGTGCGTTTTTATATCAGCTCAATGACTATCAACGCTTAGTACGCGATGATGATCGCCTGCTTCTGATTGGACGCGATCAGAATGTACTGCGTTTTGTGCAAAGTGGTAAATTGAAATAAGCATAAGGATGCAACACCATGATTCGGTCTAAATTATTATTTTGCGCATTAGGCTTCTTTTTTCCCGGCGCTGGCTTTAATTGCCTTTACTTACAGGGGCTGAAATCGTATTGGGGTTGGCTGCAATTCGCGGCCATCATCGGCGGTATCAGTGGCTGGATCATCTTAAGCACAACCGAACTCGGCTCATTTGCCGGCTGGTTTTTATTGACCCTAGGCTTTATCTCGATTGAAGCCAGCTTCTTAACCACCATTGCTTACGGTCTTCGCAGTGGCGAGCGCTGGGATGCTGAATTCAATCCTGGTATTTCGCCGGAAAAGGCAACGCAAACTGGCTGGTCGACTATTCTGCTGGTGATTTTTTGTTTGGTGTTTGGTGCCGCCTTAATGATGAGCTTTTTTGCAATTGCATTTGAGCAATTCTTTATCTCTCAACTGATTGAAGCGCGCAAGTTATCGCAATAAAAAATGGGGCCGCTAATCAGCCCCACTGTAATCGGATCTACTTTTCTAAGGCCTTCGTTAATTCTGGTACCGCTGTAAACAAATCCGCAACCAAGCCGTAATCAGCAACGCCAAAAATCGGTGCCTCAGCATCTTTATTGATCGCCACGATGACTTTCGAGTCTTTCATGCCAGCCAAGTGCTGAATCGCACCCGAGATTCCGACTGCGACATACAGGTCAGGCGCCACAATCTTGCCGGTCTGACCCACTTGGTAGTCGTTAGGAACATAGCCGGCATCCACTGCAGCGCGCGATGCGCCCAAAGCGGCTCCGAGTGTATCGGCCAGCGGCGCTATTAACTCTTGGTATTTTTCACCCGAACCCAAGCCCCGTCCGCCCGATACGATTATTTTTGCAGCAGTTAACTCCGGGCGATCCGACTTACTTAAATCCCGGCCCACAAAAGTAGCGCCGCCCACACACAGAGTGGCATTGCGCTTTTCAATTGGTGCATTTCCACCAGTAGCACTGGTCGCATCAAAGCCCGTGCTTCGTACCGTTAGTACTTTATTGGCATCCAGCGACTGCACTGTGGCGATGGCATTGCCAGCGTAGATGGGCCTAGCAAAGGTATCAGCGCTAATCACGTTCGTAATATCGGACACCTGAGCCACGTCCAATTTGGCAGCAACCCGCGGCATCACATTCTTGCCATGGGCAGTAGCAGCTGCTAAGAGATGCTCGTACCCGCTGGCCAGCGCCAAAATTTGTGCCGCTACCGGCTCAGCCAGTTGATCAAGCAATGCAGCATCATCAATCAAAATAACGTTGCGAACGCCTGGAATCGCTGCAGCTGCAGTTGCCACGGCATCGGCATTGCTACCAGCCACCAAAATATCGACTTCAGGGCTACACGCAAGGGCCGCTGTTACGGTGTTTAAGGTAGCCGCCTTGAGGGTCTGGTTATCGTGCTCGGCTAATACAAGTGCGGCCATTTAAATCACCTTCGCTTCATTTTTTAATTTATCCACCAGCGCCGCAACGTCTGCGACGAGAATGCCCGCCGTTCGTTTTGGCGGCTCTTCGACTTTGATGGTTTTCAAATGCGGAGTAACGTCAACCCCTAATGCGTCGGGCCTCATGATTTCCAATTCTTTTTTCTTTGCCTTCATGATGTTAGGCAAAGTAACGTAGCGGGGCTCATTCAGGCGCAAATCGGTAGTAATCACCGCTGGCAGACTCATGGAAATGGTTTCTAGACCACCGTCGACTTCGCGTGTCACATTGAGCGCGCCATCTACAACAGTCACTTTCGATGCGAAGGTGGCTTGAGGTATATCCATGAGGGCTGCCAACATTTGACCGGTCTGATTGCTGTCATCATCAATGGCTTGCTTGCCCAAAATGATTAATTGAGGCTGCTCTTTAGCGCATACGGCTTGCAACAACTTCGCTACCGCCAAAGGCTGTAAGTCAACATCAGTTTCAACCAGGATGGCGCGATCAGCGCCAATTGCCAGTGCGGTTCGAAGCGTCTCTTGGCATTGCTGACTCCCTGCGGAGAAAACCACAATCTCGCTTGCAATGCCAGCCTCTTTTAAACGAATGGCCTCTTCCACTGCAATTTCATCGAATGGATTCATGCTCATCTTCACATTCGCGGTGTCAACACCGGACTGGTCAGATTTGACTCGAATCTTGACGTTGTAATCAACAACACGCTTCACCGCAACCAGAATTTTCATGGCACTTTCTTTGTCTTCTCTATGGGGTCTATACGTTTTATTTTACTCGCCCGCGGGGCATTCGGCTTGAGCACTTAGATGTCTGCTAAGGCCTTCACATGGGCCACCACACTTCGCCCTAAAGCAGAGAGGTTATAACCCCCCTCAAGGCAGCTCACAATGCGGCCGCCCGCAGACTCCTTGGCGATCTCTTTGAGGCGCTGGGTCATCCAAACGTAATCATCCTCGACCAAGCCCATTTGACCTAAATCATCCTCGCGGTGGGCATCAAAGCCTGCAGAAATTAAAATTAATTCAGGCTCAAAAGCCCTTAAGCGTGGCAGCCAGGTTTCAGTAATCATCTTGCGAACCACGTCCCCTTTGGTTGAGGCGGGCATCGGCATGTTCACCATATTGTCGGAATGATCTAGGCCGCTATAGGGATAAAAAGGATGTTGAAAAAAACTGCACATCAGAATTTTAGGATCATCATAAAATGCCGCTTCAGTGCCGTTACCATGGTGGACATCAAAATCAATAATGGCCACCCGTTCAAGGCCGTATGCACTGATTGCGTAACGCGCCGCAATCGCGATGTTATTAAAAACACAGAAACCCATCGAACGGGTTGGCTCAGCATGGTGGCCAGGTGGGCGGATAGCACAAAATGCGTTTTCAACTTCGCCCTTCATGACCGCATCGACGCCCGCAATAGCGGCACCTGCGGCACGCAATGACACCGTCAAGGTAGCCGGATTCATAATGGTGTCGCCATCGAGCATAAAGTAACCCGATGTTGGCGAGTGGCCAGTGACATATTCCACGTGGTCAGCACTATGAACGAGCTCGACTTGCTCGGTTGTGGCCAGCGGTGGTTCGATCCGCTTTAAATAACCATCGACGCGGCTCAAAATGAGTTGGTCTTCAATCGCCTGAATGCGCTCTGGGCACTCCGGGTGATGACTGCCCATTTCGTGCCTTAAAAAATCACTGTGGCTTATGTATGCTGTTGTCATTCTTCTCACCTCTTTATATCGTCCATCCAAGCAAATTTATCTATAAAATCAGTTGGTGAACCTTTTTTTAATTCTTCCCCGCATTGGGTCTTACTTTAGTCATAGGGGAATCTGCCTCCTACTCGCCAGTATCGCCATTGCCCTCTTATCCGCTTGCGCCTCAGTACCACCCAACTCCGAAGCAACGCTGCCTAGCAAAACCGTTCCCGACACTTCTATCGTAAACCAAGTGGGCGGACAGGCGGCAGAGCAGCAGCTTAGCCAAAACCTCCAAGCCATGTTGGCGTACATTAGCAAGACTGAGGGCATCCCACTCGGATCGCTAGAGACCGCATTTGCGGATAGCAAAAATCTAGCCCAAGTACGTAAATTGGTCATGCCAGGGCCGCCTGGATTTAAGAAAAACTGGGCCGCCTATCGCGGGCGCTTTATCGAGCCCGCTCGAATCAAGGCAGGGTTGGCTTTTATTGAACAAAATCGTCCCTACCTAGATCAAGTGGAGCGCGAAACTGGCGTCCCTGGAACGGTCATCGCTTCGATCATTGGCGTAGAGACGATTTATGGCCGCAACATGGGTAGCTTTAAGGTTAAGGATGTTTTATCCACCCTGGCATTTAACTACCCCGATACGCCGAATCGTGCCAGCCGTGAAGCTCTTTTTCAAGACCAGCTCAAGCAACTGATTCTGCTTTGTTGGGCCGAGGCCGGCGGCAATTCAACGCGGAGTGCCAAAACCCCATCGATTAAAACCAATGCATTTGATCGCTGCCTCAATCAAACCAGCTCCTATGCAGGCGCAATTGGCCTGCCGCAGTTTATGCCCGGTAGCATCCGCAATTTCGCTAAGGATGGGGATGGGGATGGCGTGATTGATTTACGGCAAAGCCGGCCAGATGCCATTGCCAGCGTAGCGCGCTTTTTACGGATGCACGGCTGGCAGCCCGGGATGCCAATCTACTTTCCAATTACAGAAACGGAACAGAACCAGGCCGCTATTCGACGCTTAGCCGATGGTCTGCCAGATGCAAAGCACACCGTACAGGAATTCATTGATTTGGGCATCTTGGATAGTCGCTATGGCGATCTCCAGACGGGTGGGGTAGCATCCCAAAGTAAAGCGCTCATTATCGATCTGCCATTCATCAACGCGCAAGGCAATGATGAGGTGCGCTATGTTGTTGGTCTAGAGAACTTTCTCAGTATTGTTCAATACAACCGAAGCTATTTTTATGCGCAGAGTGTCGCTGAGTTTGCCGAAGCCCTCGGTTACGAAAACCAAAGCGTAGTCCCTAAAAGCCCAGCTACACCGACCGCCAAAACCAAGAAGTCTGCTGTAAAAAAGACGCAAAAGCCTAAAAAACCAAAGGCTAACTAGGCTGGAAATACACCAGTCGAAAGGTAGCGATCCCCGCGATCACACACAATAAATACAATCGTGGCGTTTTCTACTTCCTGCGCAATACGCAAGGCAATCACAAGGGCTCCTGCTGCTGAGATGCCACAAAAAATACCCTCTTCTGCCGCCATACGACGAGCCATTTCCTCAGCCTCACCTTGGCTGACATACTCAATGCGATCCACTCGGTCTGCTTGATAAATTTTAGGTAGGTATTCCGGGGCCCACTTCCGAATACCCGGAATCTGCGATCCCTCGGACGGCTGCGCGCCAATAATCTGAATCGCTGGATTCATCGACTTTAAATACGTAGAGACCCCAGTAATCGTCCCGGTAGTGCCCATAGAAGAAACAAAATGCGTAACTTGCCCATGGGTATCACGCCAAATCTCAGGGCCAGTTGTCTCGAGGTGCGCGCGGGGATTATCTAAATTTGAAAACTGATCCAGTAAGCGGCCACGCCCTTCTTTTTGTAACTGCAAGGCATAGTCACGCGCTAGCTCCATACCTCCAGTTGCGGCCGTCAGAATCAGCTCAGCCCCGTAGGCCGCCATACTTTGTCGGCGTTCTAAACTTTGATTCTCGGGCATCACCAGCACCATTTTGTAACCCAACATCGCAGCGGCCATGGCCAAGGCAATGCCGGTATTACCGCTAGTCGCTTCAATTAAGGTATCGCCTGGCTGAATCTCGCCGCGTTCTTGTGCGCGCACAATCATCGATAGCGCAGGTCGATCTTTAACGGATCCCGCTGGATTATTACCTTCAAGTTTGCCTAAAACAACATTGCCGCGGGCAATGATGTCCGCCCCCGGTATGCGCTGCAAACGCACTAAGGGCGTATTCCCAACCGTTTGGGAGATGGTCATGTAGGGAAAGTGATTATTGGCGGGCGAGTTCATTGAACTATTTTAGCCACAAGCCCGCCAATCCGGTGAATTGAACTGCTAATGCGCTATTTCAGATTGGGGCGGCGTTTATTCCCAGTTTTTTTGGCCTTTCCCCCTCTTGGATGTGGGGTGCTGATCGTGCGCTTCCCGCGAGCGCCCTTGCGATCGGCTTGCGCGCGACGTCGGCTCGCCTTGTACACGTGAACTTGCTCTAGCGCCATTGCGGGTTTCACGGTAGGCGCTGGGAGACTCAATGGTTAAGCCGTTATCAACCATCTTTTCTACTGACTTCATCCCGATCCCCCGAACCCGCTGCTGTAAGTCGTTGGCATCACGATAAAAGCCGCCATCCTCTCGCTCTGAAATGATAGCGCGCGCCTTTGATGGGCCCAAGCCTTTAATACTTTCAAGCTCAGACTGACTAGCACTATTGACATTCACAGGCGATGCGATTGCATCCGACACACCGACTCCAATGACAGGCACTAACAAGGACATCAGCGCTACTTGAAATGCATATTGACGCACATACGAACGAAATTTTTGAATCATATCAACCCCTTTTGATCGTTAAAAAATCCTTGGGCTAAATTGCGCACAAGGACTGTACATAACGATCACAAACTGGAGTAGTTGACTATAAATCGACCCCTGACAGGATGACTACGCCGAAATCTGTAATCACCTGCAGCAGATATGAATCTGGATTACGCCTTTGTCTGCTTAGGCGCTCGGCTGACTGAGAAAATCAGCATTGGCAGAAAGCCAATCAATATATCGCCCCACACCCTGTTCTACATTGAGGAAGGCATCTGCATAGCCGGCCTGCCTGAGTTTAGTTTGGTCTGCTTGCGTAAAGCATTGGTATTTGCCACGCAAAGCATCCGGAAAGGGAATGTATTCAATCAAGCCTTGCTTGACCAATTCCGATAAGCTAGCTGGCGCTTGGCCTGCAATACGCCGCATCGAGTTGACGACAGCATGGGCAACATCATTAAAGGGCTGAGCTTTGCCGCTACCCAAATTAAAAATGCCACTCTTTTCAGGGTGGTCATAAAAAAACAAATTGACTTTGACTACGTCTTCCACTGAAACAAAATCGCGGCTCTGCTCACCTGCAGCATAGCCGCCGTATTCGCCAAAGAGCTTCACCACGCCGTGGTTTTTAAACTGATGGTATTGGTGAAATGCAACGGATGCCATGCGGCCCTTATGCGACTCACGCGGCCCATACACATTAAAGTAACGGAATCCAACTACCTGGGCTGTATTTACTTTCTCAGCAAAGCGCTTGCGCATCACTTGGTCAAATAAAAACTTGGAGTAGCCATAGATATTCAGCGGCTTCTCGTGCTCCCGGCTTTCAACAAAGGTATCGGATCCACCGTAGGTGGCTGCAGAGGATGCATACAACAATGGCACACTTTCTTCGGTACAAATATCCAGCAAATCCATGGAGTAGCGGTAGTTATTCGCCATCATAAAAATACCGTCGGTTTCCATGGTGTCGGAGCAAGCCCCTTCATGAAAAACCGCTTTGATTTTACCCAAGCGCCCACTAGCGAATGCCTCAAGGAACTCATCCTTGTCCAAGTAATCAATAATGTCGAGGTCAGCCAAATTACGGTATTTATCTGCTGGGCGTAAATCATCCACGGCAATGATGTTTTTTTCGCCTCTCGCATTGAGGGCCTGCACTAGATTTGCGCCGATAAATCCAGCGGCGCCCGTCACAATAATGGTCACTGCAATTCCTCCGAAGTTACGGTTGCGGTGCCTAGCTTACCCACCACTATACCGCCGGCGCGATTGGCTAATGCCATGGCCCGGTCAAGCGGCCACTGCGCCGCAAGGGCCACCGCTAAGGTTGCAATCACGGTATCGCCGGCACCAGATACATCAAATACCTCACGCGCCTGTGCGCGCACATGCGAAACACCCTGATCGGTAAACAAACTCATCCCCTCTTCGGAGCGGGTAAGGAGCAGCGCCTGAATCCCAAGCGAACGTCTGAGCTCTTGCGCGCGCTGCGTCAGGTCAGTTTCATCTGCCCATCGCCCTACAACCTGACGTAACTCACTGCGATTCGGAGTGATAACGGTAGCACCACGGTATTTTTCGTAGTCTTCGCCCTTCGGGTCAACCAAAATGACTTTGTTTTGTGCCCGCGCGTATTCAATCATTGCAGCAACCTGACTCAAAGCTCCCTTGCCGTAATCCGACAGTACGAGCACATCGGCTGCACCCAGGGCCTTTTCAAACCGCGCCCGCTTTTGCTCTAGGGCGGTTTCGCTGGGGGTCTCTTCAAAATCCAAACGGATCAATTGTTGCTGGCGTGCAATCACTCGTAATTTCACAGTGGTTGGAACTTTGGGATCCACCTCCAATTGACTATTAACACCGCTCTGCTTTAGTAGCTCACCAATGCGATGGCCTGCTTCATCCTCACCCACAACACCAAGGATCGTTGTATTGGCTCCGAGTGCAGCAACGTTGCGTGCCACGTTGGCAGCGCCGCCCAAACGTTCATCCACTTTGGAGACCTGCACTACTGGAACTGGTGCCTCTGGTGAAATCCGATCCGAATCGCCGAACCAATAGCGATCAAGCATCACATCGCCAACCACTAGTAAATTGGTTTTAGCAAATTGCGCGCGGTTCGCTTTTTCTACAGTCATGATCGTGCTCAGTTGTGGCGGCCAATACCTTGGTATTCAAAACCCAATTCTTGCATAGCTTGGGGCTCATAGAGGTTTCGGCCATCAAAAATGACGGGGGATTTGAGTTTTTGCTTGAGTAAATCAAAATCAGGGCTACGAAAGGCCTTCCACTCGGTAACGATAACCAAGGCATCGCAGCCGTCCAAGGCATCCATCGGCTGATCAACCATGGAAACGCGCTTACGCCCCTCCGCATTGTTCGCAAAATCGACCTCTAAACAATGGGCTGCCTCAGGCATAGCAACAGGGTCATAGGCCACCACAGACGCGCCGCGCTTGACTAGTTCAGCAATGATGACTCTACTGGGGGCTTCACGCATATCGTCGGTATTGGGCTTGAATGCTAAACCCCAGATGGCAAACTTCATATTCTTTAGATCTGAACCAAAACGCTTCTCGATCTTTTCAACCAAGATGGTTTTCTGCGCCTCGTTTACCGCCTCAACCGCTTGCAATATCTTTAAGTCGCGCCCATGCTCAAGCGCTGTTTTACTCAGTGCCGAAACGTCTTTAGGAAAGCAGGATCCGCCATAACCTGTACCGGAGTACAAAAAGCCGTACCCAATGCGAGAATCCGAACCAATACCTTGCCGTACAGCTTCAATATCGGCGCCCACGACGTCCGCAAGATTAGCTAACTCATTCATAAATGAAATGCGCGTTGCCAACATCGCGTTTGCTGCGTACTTTGTCAGCTCTGCACTCTTTACGTCCATGTAATAGGTACGCTCATGGTGGCGATTAAACGGCGCATAGAGCTTGCGCATCTGCTCTCTCGCTCGTAATCCAGGTGGATTGCTATCTGTCCCAATCACAATGCGGTCAGGCCGCATAAAGTCCTCCACCGCAGCGCCCTCTTTCAAAAACTCCGGATTGGACACAACCGAACAAAGCTCTGGTGACAGGCCGCGCTTATTTAATTCTTCAGCAATGGCTGCAGTCACCTTTTCAGCTGTGCCGACTGGAACCGTTGATTTATCGACTACAACTTTGGCCGTAGTCATATGGCGACCAATATTGCGAGCTGCAGCAACCACATACTGCAAGTCAGCAGAGCCATCTTCATCCGGCGGTGTGCCTACCGCAATAAATTGGATATCGCCATGCGCTACCGATGCGGCAATATCGGTTGAGAATTGCAAACGCCCTGCTGCGCGGTTGCGCTCAATCATTTCTTTGAGGCCAGGCTCATAAATAGGCACGCCACCAGAATTTAGAATGGCGATTTTCTTGGGATCCAAGTCCAGACAGAAAACATTATTGCCTTGCTCGGCCAAGCAAGCACCGGTCACTAATCCGACGTATCCACTGCCAATGATGGTGACTTTCATAAAGTATTAACCGTTCTTAAACAAATAAGTTACATGGATGGGCCACTTACTGCGACCCCTTCACTGCGTCTTGGGGAGTATGCCTCCCAATGATTGCATCCTGGACATTGCCAGTAGAAGCGCCTTGCTCTAAAGCCGCAGTTACCGCAGGTATAGCGTGCCAATGTAGTGGTGCGTTGCTTTAGGAGACCCAAAGTTGCTTGTAAATCAGCAACGCGCTCTGGGCTACCATTTGCTTCAGCTAAAGCCAAACGCGTTTCTGCCAACTTCGAAAGCGCCGTCAAGCTAGGGGTATGTTGCATCACTCCAACCAACATGACCTCCGTTGCCGCAGGTCCACGAATCAACATCATGTGCTTGTGTACGATATCCAATAGCTCACCAGCCGACTGAGTACGCAGCAAGGTGATGAGGTGATCCAAGCCAGCATCGGTTTTATCAACAGAAGCATGAGCCGCCATCCAGCGATCGGCCACCAAGTGCATGTAAGCAGGGTGTTTTTCGGCCACCTGACTCCACACCTCAATTGCTTGACCTGGGCGATCCATCGCCACCAAATAGTCGCCCTGCAAAATTAATGCCCTGGCCTGCGCCGGAACCGCCTGTAAAGCGCGATCAATCGACTGTTCCGCGTCAAGCATGTCTTTGCGCCGTAAAGCCTCTTGGGCCAGTTCACAATAAAACTGGGCAATCTCGGTTTGATGACTCTTATCCTGTAATACCTCTAGTTCAGTAGCCGCGACGATGGCTTTTTTCCAATCGCGCTCCACTTGGTACATCTCCAAAAGACTTTCTTTGGCTGGAACGCTGTACTTACCCTCGCCCACTTGATTCAAGGACGCCTCCGCACGGTCCAGTAAGCCTGCACGCAAAAAGTCACGGCCCAACTCATAGGCTGCATGATCACGGTCGCGGGGCTTTAAATCATCCCTACCAGCCAAATGCTGATGAATGCGGATCGCACGTTCAGTCTCGCCACGACGACGAAATAAATTTCCCAATGAAAAATGAAGGTCGACCGTCTCAGGGTCTAGCTGGGCAACCTTAACAAGCGCTTCAATTGCTTGATCTGGCTGCTCGTTTAATAAAAGACTGAGTCCTTTAAAAGTGGAACGCTGTTGTAGCATGCGCTCGCGCTCATCCATTCGGCTCTCAAGGCGCAGATCCCAACGCGAGGCAAGCCATCCCAGCCCAAAAAGAACGGGGAGCAATAGCAGCCATGCGGTTTCAATTTGAATCATGGGGTTCGTTTACGTAAGGCAGTTTGGTATCAAACTAAGGTCGGTATTGACCCAAAGGCTTTTGCTCGCAAGCGAGGCAAATTAGCCTTCCTTCTTGCCAGACTGATTCTGGTTGTGCGCTTGATTGAGGGGTTTATAGTCAACCCGCTCGCGCAATTCTTTGCCCGGCTTGAAATGCGGTACACGCTTTTCTGGAATCATGACCTTTTCGCCCGATTTTGGGTTACGGCCAGTTCGCGCTGGTCGATGATGCAATACAAAACTACCAACACCGCGCAATTCAATGCGCTTGCCTTCGGCAAGTGCTTGCGTCATGGTGTCTAACAATGTTTTCACTGCCAACTCAACATCCCGTGGCAATAGCTGCGGAAACTGCTCCGCCAAGCTCTCTACTAATTCAGAGCGGGTAATCGCTTGTTGATCGTGTTCTGTCATGATCTATCAATGCAAACCGCCACCCCTGAAAACCAGGAGTGGCGATATTGATTTAGCCCTGATTGTCCAACTTAGCCTTGAGTAAAGCGCCTAAATTGGTGGTGCCCGACTGCGCATCACCCTGGAGCTTACTCATTGCGTCATGTTGATCAGCACTGTCCTTCGCTTTGATCGAGAGGTTGATATTGCGTGACTTGCGATCAATATTAATGATCATGGCTGTCACGGTATCGCCTTCTTTCAAGACATTGCGTGCATCTTCAACGCGATCGGTTGAGATTTCAGAAGCGCGCAGGTATGCCTCTACCTCATCAGCCAAATGAATGGTTGCACCCTTCGCATCCACACTCTTCACTGTGCCGGTGACAAGGCTACCCTTGTCGCTAGTGGAGGTGTAGTTATTGAATGGGTCGCCAGACAATTGCTTGATACCAAGCGAGATACGCTCTTTCTCAACATCAATGGCCAATACGGTGGCTTCGATTTCATCACCCTTCTTGTATTTCTTAACGGCTTCTTCACCTGGCTCGTTCCATGAGAGGTCAGAGAGGTGAACCAGGCCATCAATGCCGCCAGGCAAGCCAATGAAAACACCAAAGTCAGTAATCGACTTGATTGCGCCAGTGAGCTTATCGCCCTTCTGTTGTCCACGTGAGAACTCTTCCCATGGATTGGCTTTGCACTGCTTGATACCAAGACTGATGCGGCGCTTGTCTTCATCAATGTCCAAAACCATCACTTCAACTTCAGTGCCCAGTGCAACTGCTTTGCTTGGAGCAACGTTCTTATTGGTCCAGTCCATCTCGGATACGTGTACCAAGCCTTCAATGCCGCTCTCGATTTCAACGAATGCGCCGTAATCGGTGAGGTTGGTTACTTTGCCGAATAAACGGGTGTTTGGTGGATAGCGGCGCGCGATGCCAACCCATGGGTCGTCACCAAGCTGCTTCACACCAAGGGATACGCGATTCTTCTCTTGATCAAACTTCAGAATCTTCGCGGTGACTTCTTGGCCAACTGTCAGCATCTCGCTGGGGTGACGCACGCGACGCCATGCCAAGTCGGTAATGTGCAAGAGGCCATCGATACCACCGAGGTCAACGAATGCGCCGTAGTCGGTAATGTTCTTAACCAGACCCTGGACAATGCTGCCTTCCTTGAGGTTCACCATTAACTTCGCACGCTCTTCACCTTGGCTGGCTTCAACCACAGCACGGCGAGAAAGAACCACGTTGTTACGCTTACGATCGAGCTTGATGACCTTGAACTCCATGGTCTTGCCTTCGTATGGGCTAGTGTCTTTAATTGGACGGGTATCAACCAGCGAGCCGGGCAAGAATGCGCGGATGCCATTGACCATCACCGTTAAGCCACCTTTGACTTTGCCGGTCACGGTACCGGTCACGATCTCAGCTTGCTCAAGGGCTTTTTCCAGATTCATCCACGATGCCAAGCGCTTCGCTTTGTCACGGGAAAGAATGGTGTCGCCATAGCCGTTTTCAAGAGCGTCAATGGCAACCGAAACGAAATCGCCTGGATTAACTTCAATCTCACCGGCGTCGTTATGGAATTCTTCAACGGGAATAAACGCTTCGGACTTTAAGCCGGCGTTCACTACTACGAAATTATGATCAATACGAAGGACTTCAGCCGAGATAACTTGGCCGGTCTTCATATTCGATCGGGTTAGGGATTCTTCAAATAATTCTGCAAAAGATTCAGACATGTATATTCACTTTGTGCCGCCAGAAGGCCTGACGGGTTAGATTAAACACGTTCGATGAAACACGCATGATTAGAAATTGCGTTGTAGCGTTTCACGAACACCAATACAGCAACTGCGTACTACTCTTACAACTAGCCCGATACCGAAGACCGATACCAGCTTATTACCTGACTAACTGCTTGATCAATCGATAAATCCGACGTATCAAGCACTATTGCCCCTTTAGCTACTATTAATGGTGCGCTTCCACGACTACTGTCCCGTGCATCACGCGCCGTTAAATCGTGCAATAAGTCGGACATATTAGCAGAAATTCCCTTAGCGATCAATTGCTTATATCGCCGTTCTGCACGTGCAGCAACGCTGGCTGTGAGGAACACCTTCAGCCCTGCATCCGGGAAAATAACGCTCGCCATGTCCCTGCCATCGGCCACTAGGCCTGGATTTTGGCGAAAACCGTGCTGTAAGTGCACTAATGCCTGCCGAACCTCGGGATGTACGGCCAATTCAGATGCCCTACGCCCGATTTTTTCGGCCCGAATGAGGTCGGAAACGTCCTCATTGCCGAGCAGAATCTGCCCATCTTGAAAGGAAATTTGCATGGAGGCGGCAATTTTGCTTAAAAAAGAGGCATTTTCGGTGGAAATTCCCTCCCGCTCACTGGCCAAAGCCACTAGGCGATAGAGGGCGCCGCTATCCAGATAGTGAAAACCCAATTCTTTTGCCACTAAGGCTGCAACCGTGCCCTTGCCTGAGGCGGTAGGACCATCGATCGCAATGACGGGCGGCTTGCTGGATTCACTCATGCGTTATTAAGCAGAAATCCGAGCAATCTGCGCAAACTCAGCAAAGTAGTGTGGGAAGGTTTTGGCAACGCAATTGGGGTCATTAATCAAGATCGGATTAGGGCCAAAAGCAGCCAAGGAAAAACACATAGCCATGCGGTGATCATCGTAGGTATCAATGCCATCAGCTGGGGTTTGCCAGGCAAGGGGTGGACGAATTACCAAATAGTCTGAACCCGCTTCGACGCTGGCGCCAACTTTTTGCAGCTCCGTTGCCATTGCCGCAATCCGGTCGGTCTCTTTGACGCGCCAACTCGCAATCCCATTTAAACGGGTCTCGCCACTTGCAAATAACGCAACGATTGCTAATGTCATCGCCGCATCTGGAATGGCTGTGCAATCGATAGTGATGCCGCGCAAGGTTCCGCTCGCTGGTCCGGACGCCTCAATCCAATCGTCGCCTTTGCTAATGCTTGCGCCCATTTGCGCTAAGGCGTCAGCAAAAGCAACATCACCCTGAATGCTATCGCGCCCAACACCCAAGACGCGAACAGGGCCTGCGCCAATTGCTCCTGCCGCTAAGAAATAAGAGGCGGATGAGGCATCGCCCTCCACCAATAGGTTTTTAGGACTGCGATAAACAGGCTCGCCCTTTTGCAATGCTGGTTGCGCTGGAATCACAAAGGTTTGCGCATCCGGGATATCTACATGTACACCAAAACGTTGCATCAGTTTGAGCGTGATTTCAATATAGGGTCGTGAAATTAATTCCCCAATGACTTCAATCCGAATCGCTTCTTTTGCAAGCAAAGGCAAAGCCATCAGCAGAGCCGTCAAAAACTGGCTCGACACATCACCCCGAATACGAACGACTTCTGGAATTGATATGGTCGAGGCGTGGATTTGAATGGGCGGATACCCCTCTTCACCAAGGTAAGTGATCACAGCGCCGATTTGACGCAAGCCATCGACCAAATCCCGAATGGGTCTTTCGTGCATTCGAGCCACACCCGACAGGCGGTAATCGCCTTGCTGCATCACTAGTGCAGCGGTCAGAGGACGAATCGCGGTACCGGCATTACCCATAAACAAATCTGCTTCACGAATTGGGAAATGACCGCCGCTTCCCGTTACCAAGCAAGTGGTCTCATCCCGGTCTTCAACCGTTAAACCCAGCTGCCGCAATGCAGCGCGCATGATTTGGGTGTCATCCGCATCCAATAAATTACTCAGCGTCGTTTGACCAGAAGCCAGCGCGGCAAGCAATAAGCTGCGATTGGAAATACTTTTAGATCCGGGCAGCATGATCCGACCCTCAGCCCGAGTAAATGGACCAATTTCGATCTGCTTTACTTCTTTACCCTGCAGACTCATTGAGAGCCATCCCATTCTTGGCGTGCCCTACTGGCTTTTGCAAATGCTTTTTCTAAACCGGCAGCATCTTCATTGGCAATCAGCTCCCGCAAGTGCCCGGCGACGGATAAGTATTGATCCATCTCTTTCAGAATTGCAGTCCGATTGGCTAAGCAAATGTCACGCCACATTTCCGGGCTAGAAGCGGCGATGCGGGTGAAGTCCCGAAACCCCGCGCCAGCATGCTGGAGTTTTTCTTGCGCATCTTCAGAATTCATCACACTCACCATGAGGGCGTATGAGAGTACGTGCGGCAGGTGTGACACTGCTGCAAAAATCGCATCGTGCTGAACAGCACCGATCTTACGCACCCGAGCGCCGGTTGATTCCCAAAACTGCGTCATGAGTTCGACATCGACCTTGGCATTCTCTTGCAGCTGGCAAATAATGGTTTGCTTGCCTTCAAACAAATCGGCTTTGGCTGCTGCAGCGCCATGCTGTGCACCGCCCGCAATCGGGTGAGCCGGCACAAACTGGCAGGCTTTTTTTCCTAAAACTTCTTTGGCTGCGAGAATCACATCACTCTTGGTACTGCCCGCATCCGTAATCAAGGTTTGAGGCTCTAAAAAAGGCTCGAGGGCAGTAAAGGTGGCGCGCATTTGTGCCACCGGCACGCAAAGCACAATCACCTGGGATTGCTTAGCGGCATCTTCCAGACCAATCACCGCATCGATTGCACCCATAGCAATCGCTTGATCCAAATTGGCCTTGCTACGACCTACGCCGTATACAGCATCCACTACGCCGGCACGCTTAAGAGCAAGGCCGAGCGAGGCGCCAATGAGGCCAACGCCCACAATGGTCACGTTACCAAAGTGGGGAGATTTTGATTGAGTCATGAATAAATATTGTGCTTAGTTTTTGCTTGGTTTTTGCTTAGTATTTGCTTGGTGTGAGCTTGGTGTGTACGAGGTGCTTACTAAAAATTAGGTCGACTGCAAAATGGCGCGCAGTGCTTGAATGAAGGCAGCATTCTCTTCTGGCAAGCCAATCGAGATGCGCAGCCACTCCGGCAAACCGTAATTACCCACTGGCCGAACAATAATGCCGCGCTTTAGTAGCTCTAAGTTGATACGCGCACCTGCACCCGCATCATCACCCACCTTGACCAGCACAAAGTTGCCAGCAGAGGGCAAGAATCGTAGTCCAAGCTCCTTAAATGCATCGGTTAATTGCGTATATCCGGCTTGATTTAATGCAAAACCCGCTTGTAAAAAGGCATCGTCCTGAAAGGCGGCAATGGCTGCTGCTTGGGCAAGGCTATTGACGTTAAACGGTTGCCGAATGCGATTGAGCAAATCGGTTAATCCTGGTTGAGCAACTCCATAACCAATCCGCAGCCCGGCCAAACCATAGGCCTTGGAAAAGCTGCGCGAGAGAATCATATTGGGATAGCGCTTGACCCAGGCAATCGCATCGTAGCGCTGCTCTGGCGTTAAATATTCGTTGTACGCCTCATCTAGCACCACAACCACATTGCTTGGTACTTGAGATAAAAACGCTTCGATTTCTTTGGGCTCTAAGTAGCTGCCAGTGGGATTATTCGGGTTAGCTACAAACACCAGCTTGGCCTTATTACCCGATTGCTTAATTGCTTCGAGCATCGCCAGCAAATCATGGCCGTATTGCGGTGTTGGCGCCACCTCAACCGCAACAGCACCGACTGCTTGAGTGGCCAGTGGATAAACCGCAAACGCATGCTTTGAAAAAATGATTTCATCGCCAGCTTGTGCAACGGCTCTCGCAGTCAACTCCAAAATATCATTGCTGCCATTGCCGAGCGTGATCCAGTCGGCAGGAACACCGAGGCGATCCGATAACACCTTCTTGAGTTCGAAGCCATTTGAATCGGGATAACGACCAAGATCACTTGCTGCACGTAACATTGCCTCTTGCGCTGACTTGGGCATGCCAAGCGGGTTTTCATTCGAGGCAAGTTTCACAATCTTGCTCTCATCAAGACCATATTCGCGCGCCACTTCGCTAATCGGTCTGCCGCCAACATAAGGGGCAATGGCCTGAATGTGCTTAAGTCCGAGTGGTGTGCTCATCATTAACCCAACGCGCGTGGGTAGGAACCCAGCTTTTTGTAGAAGGCGGCTGTGCCTTGCAACTCTGCCAATGCTTTAGCCACATTGACATCATCCGCATGACCGGCAACATCAATATAGAAGTGATATTCCCAGGTCCCTTTGCGTGCCGGACGCGATTCAAAACGCGTCATTGAAACACCATGCTTAGCTAAGGGCGCCAATAAAGAATAGACCGCGCCTGGCTTGTTCGCAACCGATAGGACCAGCGCAGTTTGATCATTACCAGTAGGCTGGCATTGGTAATTTCCCACCACCACAAAACGCGTGCGATTGTGTGGGTCATCCTGAATCTGACTGGCGACTGCTTGCAAACCATATGCCACTTGCGCCGGGTCACCTGCAATTGCAGCAATCGTCGGATCGGCTGCTGCCATGCGGGCCGCTTCTGCATTACTGCTAACCGCTTGGCGCTGTAACTGCGGAGCATGCACGCTGAGCCATTGTTGGCATTGAGCCAAAGCCTGTGCATGTGCGCATACCGTCGTTACACCATCCAAGCTTCCGGATTTTGTTAGTAGGTGGTGGCGTATCGATAAAACCACTTCTCCGCTAATGTGCAATGGGGAGTCGAGTAATAAATCGAGCGTGCGCGAAACCGCGCCCTCACTGGAATTCTCGACCGGCACAATACCAAATTGCGCGGCGCCTTTTTCAACCGATTTAAATACCTCATCCAAACTCGCGCACGGCAATCCACTAATTGATTGACCAAAATAACTTTGCGCAGCTAATTCTGAAAAGGTTCCCACTGGCCCCAAGTAGGCAATCGTTTGCCTAGCCTCTAAAGCGCGGCAGGCTGACATCACTTCACGCCAAATGGCTGCGATGCCGTCGTTTTGCAAAGGGCCTTGATTGAGTTTGACTAAATTGGCGACCACCTGACGCTCGCGCTCAGGACGAAAGACCGGCGATACAAAATCACCTTTGACGTGACCCACCTCTTGCGCCGCTTTTGCGCGTTTGGATAAGAGTTCGAGTATTTCGGCATCGATGGCATCGATGCGCGCCCGCAATGGAGCAAGACGCTGATCTTCGGTAGTCATTACGCCCGCCTTTCAAATTCACGCATAAATTCCACTAAGGCTTGAACACCCTCGAGTGGCATGGCATTGTAAATACTGGCGCGCATTCCGCCAGCCGCTTTATGGCCGCGCAATGCAGCCAATCCGGCACTACTGGATTGCGCTAAAAATGCCGCATTTAAGCTTTCATCTTTAAGGAAGAAGGTAACGTTGGTGCGCGAACGATACCGTGGATCGACCCGATTCTCATACAGACTGCTTTGATCGATGTAGTTATAAAGCAAGGTAGATTTTTCAAGGTTGATGCGCTCCATCTCCGCAACGCCGCCTCGTTTTAATAGCCACTTGAATACCAGTCCAGATAAATAGATGGCAAATGTGGGAGGCGTATTCAACATCGATTGCATAGCCTCTTCTTTTGCCCAATCCCAAATCGTAGGCGTAATTGGCATTTGATGGCCCATTAAATCCCTGCGCACAATCACAAAGGTCACGCCGGCAGGGCCAATGTTTTTCTGTGCCCCAGCAAACCAGACGCCGCATTGCGTCACATCCATTTTGCGCGACAAAATGTTGCTCGAAATATCGGCCACTAGAATGCGGTCACCCGCATCAGGCGCCTCTTGAAACTCCACGCCGCCGATCGTCTCATTGGCGCAGTAATGCAAGTAGGCGGCATCATCCGATAAATGCCAGGTGTTGCGTGCTGGTATGGTCGTAAATTGCTGGTCTTTTGAGCTTGCAACCAAATGGGCCTGACCGTATTTTTGTGCCTCTAAGAACGATTTTTCTGACCAAATCCCGGTAACCAAAAAATCTGCTTTGGGTCCGTTTTTGGCCAGCGGCATCAAGTTCATCGGCACAGCGGCATTTTGACCAATGCCGCCGCCTTGCAACATCAAAATCGCATAACTATCGGGTATGCCCATGAGCGCGCGCATATCCTGCAGGACTTCCTCATAGAGGGCCATGAACTCCGGGCCGCGATGACTAATTTCCATCACGCTGGAACCCATACCCCGCCAGTTGAGCATCTCTTCCGATGCCTGCTGCAATACTTCGGCCGGCAAGGTGGCAGGGCCCGCTGCGAAATTAAAGATGCGGCGGTCGAAAGTCATAATGGAGTTTAGGAGCGCGGGATCAAATAACTACATTACGCGTCGGGCGCAGATTCACCAGCAGCGGTATCGACTTCATCTCCAGACTCATCTGCCTCATCATCCGAGTCGCTCTCTGCAATCCGCTGCAATCCAGATAAACGGGTGCCTTCGTCGACGCTAATTAATGTAACGCCCTGGGTCGCACGTCCCATCTCCCGGATTTCCGAGACGCGTGTGCGAACCAATACGCCGCCGGTCGTAATCAACATAATCTGATCTTCCGGCGAGACCAAGGATGCAGCCACTACTTTTCCATTGCGCTCGCTGGTCTGAATTGCAATCATGCCTTTCGTGCCGCGACCATGACGCGTGTATTCCGCGATAGGGGTGCGCTTGCCAAACCCATTTTCCGTAGCCGTAAGTACGCTACTTGGTGCAGCCACACCATCTTCTGCCGATACCGCGCCATCAACAGCTTCTGCAGGAGCGACCAACATGGCAATCACGTTTTGCTCTGCGGCTAAATTCATGCCGCGTACGCCGCGCGCCGTTCTACCCATCGGACGCACATCGTTCTCATCAAAGCGCACTGCCTTACCTGCATCCGAGAACAGCATCACATCATGCTTACCATCGGTAATCGCAGCCCCAACCAAGAAATCATTCTCATTTAAGTCAACTGCAATAATGCCGGCTTTGCGTGGATTGGAAAAATCGGAGAGGCGGGTCTTTTTGACCGTGCCGAGGCTGGTTGCCATAAAGACATATTGATCGTCTTGATAGCCTTTGATGGGCAAGATTACGGTGATTTTTTCGCCATCGATCAGCGGGAACATATTCACGATTGGCTTGCCGCGCGATGTGCGACTGCCTTGCGGTACTTCCCAGACTTTGAGCCAATACATCCGACCACGATCGGAGAAACACAAAATCGTGTCATGGGTGTTTGCCACAAACAGGGTGTCAATCCAATCTTCGTCCTTCGTTGCAGCAGCCTGCTTGCCACGGCCGCCGCGTTTTTGTGCGCGGTACTCGCTGAGGGGCTGGCTCTTCATATAACCCGAGTGCGATAAGGTCACGACCATGTCTTGCGGCGTGATCAGATCTTCCGTAAAAAGTTCGGTCGCATTCATTTCAATAAATGAACGACGACCGGTATCACCACCCTCTTTGCCGAAATCGGCTTGCACCTCTTTGAGCTCGGCCTCAATGACTTGGGTCACGCGCTCAGGCTTAGCTAGTAAGTCAAGCAAGTCTGAAATCTCACTCATGACTTCTTTGTATTCAGAAACGATCTTATCTTGCTCAAGTCCAGTTAAGCGCTGCAAACGCATCTGCAGAATTTCTTGTGCCTGGCTATCGGATAAGCGATAGAGGCCTGTAGCTTGCATGCCGTATTCGGGCAATAAACCTTCTGGACGGTAGGCGTTACGCCCACCCGGTGTATCGGTCTCGGCGCGCGCCAACATTTCGCGAACCATGGATGAATCCCACGACTTGCCCATTAATTCTTGTTTGGCAACAACTGGATTGGCAGCCGCCTTGATGATGGCAATGAACTCATCAATGTTCGCCAGCGCAACGGCTAGACCTTCTAATACATGACCACGATCACGGGCTTTGCGTAATTCAAAAATAGTTCGACGCGTGACGACTTCGCGGCGATGCTGCAAGAAATACTCCAGCATTTGCTTGAGGTTCAAGAGACGCGGCTGATTGTCCACCAGCGCCACCATATTCATACCAAAGTTGTCTTGCAGTTGCGTGCTCTTGTACAGATTATTCAGTACTACCTCAGGCACTTCACCGCGCTTAAGCTCGATGACAACGCGCATTCCAGATTTATCGGACTCATCCCGCAAATCAGAAATACCTTCAATCTTTTTCTCATTCACCAGCTCAGCAATGCGCTCAAGCAAGTTTTTCTTGTTTACTTGATATGGCAACTCATCGACGATGATGGACTGGCGTGAGCCTTTATCTAAATCCTCAAAATGGGTCTTGGCTCGCATGACCACGCGACCACGACCGGTGCGATAACCTTCGCGCACCCCTTGCACGCCATAAATGATTCCGGCAGTGGGGAAATCCGGCGCCGGAATAATCTCGATCAATTCATCAATCGTGCATTCTGGATTGTGCAGAACATGCAAACAGGCCATCACCACCTCATCGAGGTTGTGCGGAGGAATATTAGTGGCCATGCCCACCGCGATGCCGGAAGAGCCATTAATCAGCAAATTCGGCACTTTGGCCGGCAGAATCAGGGGTTCTTTTTCGCTGCCGTCGTAGTTCGGCCCGAAATCTACCGTTTCTTTGTCCAAATCGGCCAAAAGGTCGTGGGCGATTTTGCGTAAGCGAATTTCCGTGTAACGCATGGCCGCAGCGTTATCGCCATCAACCGAGCCAAAGTTACCCTGTCCGTCCACTAACATATAGCGCAGAGAGAAGTCCTGAGCCATCCGGACAATGGTGTCATACACCGCTGAATCGCCATGGGGATGGTATTTACCGATGACATCGCCAACTATACGGGCAGATTTTTTGTAAGGCCGGTTCCAATCGTTGTTTAATTCATACATCGCGAAAAGGACCCGTCTGTGGACCGGCTTTAGGCCATCACGCACGTCTGGTAGGGCTCTGCCGACGATAACACTCATGGCGTAGTCCAAATAGGACCGCCGCATTTCGTCTTCGAGGGATATTGGTAGTGTTTCTTTAGCGGCTTGTTCCATCTCGAAATAATATCATTTTGATGGCAGACAACCCCTGTGCTAAGATTCTGTCAGTTTGTACGAATTGAGAAGTATCGCTTTGCGCTTTTTGCAGTTATGTGGGGCGACATACATACAAGTTTGAATTTAATTAAAAAAAGTGAATTTGAGGACTAAAAATGAATAAAACCCTAAAACTGGTACTCGCTGGTGTTGTTACTGTTGCTGCCGGCGCTACTTCCGCTCAATCCGTTGACAACTGGGTCAACGCAACCGGTACTCCATGGAGAAACGGCGACGGCACATTGTGCTGGCGTGATGCCGCTTGGACCCCAGCTACCGCTGCCAAGGGTTGCGACGGCTTTTTAGAGCCAAAAGCTGCTGCCAAGCCTGCTCAGCCAAAAGTAACTCAAACCAAGATCACATTACAAGCTGATACCTTGTATGACTTTGACAAAGCAACCTTGAAGCCAGAAGGCAAAGCGACTTTGGATAAAGTTGCTGCTGACCTCAGCAAGATCCGCTTAGAAGTCATTATCGCTGTTGGTAACACCGACAGCGTAGGCTCAGACGCATACAACATGGCCTTGGGTCAGCGTCGTGCCCAGTCTGTTAAAGCGTATTTGATCAGCAAAGGTGTTGACGGTGGCCGTATTTACACCGAAAGCAAAGGCAAGAGCAATCCAGTAGCTACCAACGCTACTGCTGAAGGCCGCGCCAAGAACCGCCGTACCGATATCGAAGTTGTTGGTACAGTTGCTCTCAAGTAATCCTTAGCATTCTCGAAAAAGCCCGGTTCTGCCGGGCTTTTTTATTTCCATTACAGTCTTAGTATGAATACATCCAGCAACGTTGACCCCTCTGAAATCAGCAAATTTAGCGCCCTAGCGCACCGCTGGTGGGACCCGAATAGCGAATTCAAGCCCTTGCACGCGATTAATCCGCTGCGCCTGGGGTGGATTCAGACCTTTACACCACTCAAAGGTAAAAAGACGGTGGACATCGGTTGTGGTGGCGGGATTCTGGCTGAATCGATGTCGAATCTTGGTGCCAATACCCTGGGAATTGATTTATCTGACAAGGCCCTCAAAGTCGCTGAATTACATGCCCTAGAGACCGGCGCCAGTGTGCGCTATCGCTCCATCTCTGCCGAGTCCTTGGCGCTGGAGGAGGCTGCCCAATTTGATGTAGTGACCTGCATGGAGATGCTCGAGCACGTCCCTGATCCGGCGTCTGTGGTTCAGGCCTGCGCTGACCTCGCCAAACCAGGCGCTACGCTCTTTTTTAGCACGCTCAATCGCAACCTGAAATCCTACGTATTTGCCATTGTTGGTGCCGAGTACATCCTGCGTTTATTGCCCAAAGGGACTCACCAATACGCCAAATTTATTAAGCCGTCTGAGCTTGCGCGCTACATCCGTCAAGCGAATTTAGAGGTGATTGGCATGAAGGGATTGACCTACAACCCCATTACCCAAGTCTATCGCTTAAGCGATGACACCGACGTCAATTACATGATTGCTGTGCGCAAGCCTTTGGAATAAAAGCGATGTCTGCACAAAGCCCTTTCCGTGGTGTTTTTTTTGATCTCGATGGCACGCTGGCCGATACCGCGCCAGACTTGGTGGCAGCTGCAAATCAGCTGCTAACAAAACGTAATCTCAGCCCAAAACCCTATGAAGAACTGAGGCCAAGGGCTTCAGCTGGAGCACGCGGTTTAATTCAGGGGGCATTTGGCTATGGTACCGATCACCCCGAATTCGCTCCCTTGCGCGATGAATTCTTTACCTATTATGAAAACGCACTACTAGTGCATAGCACTTTATTTGATGGCGTCGACTCTCTCCTCGATCAATTGGACTCCGCGAAGCTGCCTTGGGGGATTGTGACGAACAAGAGCGAGCGTTTCACCCATCCCCTGACAGAGCAAATGGGATTACGGCAGCGTGCGATCTCTACCGTCTCCGGTGATACAACACCTCACTCCAAACCCCATCCCGAACCGATTTTGCATGCAGCTCGGCTTGCGAACATTCCTCCAGAGCTATCGCTCTATGTGGGGGACGATATTCGGGATGTGATTGCTGGCAAAGCAGCCGGTATGAAAACCGTCGCTGCAGCCTATGGCTATTGCGGCTGCGCAGAGCCGCCGCAAGAATGGGGCGCTGACTACCTCATCCACTCCCCTCTGGACCTATTGAAAATCATCTTTCCACGATAGTCCTGCGTTATCTGGTAATCCGCCGTAAAATAAAGCTTCTTTAATGCAATGCATCTGGGGTCGACATGGTTTCGACGTGGATTACAAAGCATCAAGGGCATACCGAGGACCCGTTATCTCGTAAATCAATGGGAATGTAATAACTGCTAACGACGAACGTTACGCACTAGCCGCTTAATTGCGGTTGCCCCTGAACTGATTCTCTCTTGGGTCAGGTAGCGAAAGCTACATCAGGGTCATTTACAAGAGATAAGGCTGTTTCGTGTCACGAGGAACGGCTCGAAAATGAAGTGAATCGCCAGCGTGGAACGTGTCAATCCGTGACTAGCCGGCTAAATTAAATGATATGACTAAGTATGTAGAACTTGTTGTAGAGGATTTGCGGACGCGGGTTCGATTCCCGCCGACTCCACCACTAAGTAGTACACAGCACTCCAACGCCACCCACCAGGGTGGCGTTTTTCTTTGTAGATAAAGGCCTCTAGGTCCATTGTGGTCTTTCTAGATTTCGCTGAATCCAAAAAAGCTGGGGGTATCATTGGGGGTATCAGAGCAAAATCGAACTTAGGAAAAAACATGGTTGGGGGTATCAGCGGGAAGCGTACAGATAAAGGCATCAAGAGTTTTATGAACCGCGCAGCCCCTGGCGATAAACTTGCAGGTGGCGCTTATCTCTCTGTAAGGGTAGCGCATCGTCATTTTTACGCTGAACCATTTAACACCTTAACAAAATATCTTTACAACTAGATTCAGCTCAATATGGACTTTTCCTCAAGACCAAAAATATGTATACTATTGATAACTACTCCTCCCTAACCAGGTCATTAAATTGACTCCGGATTGGGACGAAAAAGCCGCTCTAGGGCGGTTTTTTCATTTCTAAAGGCGATTTTTATGGGAAAACATGCTGGAGACGTCCAAAGCTTTAAAAACCTCTATCTACATTGATGGGTACAACCTCTACTATGTGCGTCTACGTGGTACTCAATACAAATGGCTTGATGTAGTAGCACTTTTTAGTCAAATTACTCGATCCATTGAACCACACTCGCAAATTATTTCCGTTAAGTTTTTTACGGCGCCTGCACTCCCGAAATTTTCTCGGCATGGGAAAGAATCGATGCGTGCTCAGAACGACTACCACCGAGCACTTGAAGCCAAGTATCCAGATAAGTTTGAGAAAGTACTTGGTTCACATGCTTACGAAAAAGACGGGACCAAAATGCCTGTTTACGTAGAAGGAAACCTTTTTGATAAAGACAATACAGTCAGGGTATGGCGTCTAGTTGAGAAAAAAACGGACGTCAATCTTGCCTTATCGATGTACCGCGATGCCAGCAAACGAGCCTTGGATCAAGTCGTTCTCATCTCAAATGATACCGATACCGAACCAGCGATTAGCGCACTCATTGAAGACTTTCCTTCTTTAAAAATTGACATGATCATACCTAGGGGCCCTCAAATTAGTGGCAAAAAGGGGCGCCCTGCAAGTAGCAGTCTGATAAGCCTTGCACACTGGTCGCGGTCTTATATAAACGATGAAGAACTCATATCTGCGCAACTTCCCGAGCAGGTGCCCACAAAAAAGAAACCAGCCAAAAAACCGATTCACTGGTAGCGGATTGATTTGATCTACTTGAAAGCCAATGACATCTACTCACTCAGCTTTTCTTGTGAGTATCACGCCATATCTAGCTGTAACCAAAGCGTGGTCATAGACGTATATATCTATATCTTTAAAATTGAGTAAATCTGGCCGAGGTTGTTTGTCTGCCGTTAGCCAGTGCCAGAGTAGACACCCCCCCATACAGGCCAAAAAATAAAAATATCACTCATCTAGGTCTTTTTTGCCAGTTGCATTGAATTGGGGTGGACTAACAGCGTGATTAAACTTCCACAACCAACGATGGATCAAAGTCAGCGTTTTCAGCATAACCTGACCTCACATAACCTCGTGGATTGCAAACAACACGCGTGCCATTCATTTGATAATCAAACGAGTCATGCGTATGCCCATGGACCCATAAATCCATAAGCCCAAACAGGTGCGACAACTCAGAGGCAAAGCATGCTGACAACAGGTCTTCTTTGAAGCGCAAAGCCACAGACTTCGTTGATGGAAGGTGGTGGCTCACCACAACCGTTTTTCCATCAAACGATTTATTTAGCTCGTTGCTAAGCCACACCAAAGATGCTTTATGTAAAGCAATGGATTTTTCGACAGAAAAAATACCATCATCACGAATTAGACGAAAGTCATTTAAGCAACGACGACCAGCATCCATGCACTGGTTTTGAAATTTGGCGCCAAACAACATGAAATCTGTCCATAGAGTTGTTCCCAAAAAGCGTATAGGCAACTGCCTTGATGCGTCTAAAAAAGTAACCGAACTATTGTCTAAAAAATAAAATCCGGATTCATCGCATTTTGCCTTCAAATCATAAATCACCTCAGTACGATCAGCACCATAAAATTCATGATTGCCTGCAACGTAAATAACTTTTTTGTTTGCAAACCTACGGCTAGCCCAATCAACACCACTTGAACGTAGTCCAATATCACCCGCAAGAATGATGACATCAGCATCCACACTAGGCGCGGGGAAATCTGAAAACTCAAGGTGAAGATCACTTAAGACATGTAATTTCATACGCACTCCAATTAATATCTACAAAACAAAATTGAAATGAATTGTATGTAATAAATTAACCATGGCGTCCTACAAGGATTACAAAAAGATTCCAAAAAAAGATGGTGAAAAAAGTAAAATCCTCAGTAATAATCGGAAACTATTTATGGACATCAATAAAAAATACTTGGCCTTGGATTTGGAACTAAACAATGCGGAAGATAACTCGATTTCAAAACCAAAAATAATTCAAGTAGGAATTGCGATTGGTAATTTTAATGATTACCAAAATGACAATCTTCTATCTCAAAAGTGGTACCTCAACCCAGAGGAGCCAATATTTGAGTTCATCACTAATCTCACGGGCATCACGGATGATGATATTGTGAGCAATGCTGTACCTCATGCTCAGGTTGCATTTGAAATAGGTACATTAATCAAAAGTCAGGAATGCTTTGTTAATCCAGTCGTTTGGGGAGGCGGTGACAGCACTGAACTTAAGTCTGAGTTTAAAGACCGCTCTATTTCATTTCCCTTTTTTGGTAGGCGATGGATCGACGTCAAAACGTGGTTTTTGTTGAATGCCTTAGCAAATGGCAAGAACCCTAATATTGGACTATCTTCTGCACTTACGGCCTGTAGGCTGAAATTTAAAGGCATTCCACACAGAGCGGATGATGATGCCCTGAATACGCTGAGGCTCTTTTTTGAGTTGCTAAACCGTCAATACAAAATGCATCAACTCCTTACCAGTGCAAAGCAAATAATTTAAGCATTGCAAATAAGGATTATTGATGCATCGAAATTCTCAAATCTAAGCGCTATTTCTCAATGCTGCGATGCGCTCCTCTAATGGAGGATGACTCATAAACAAACGCTTCAATCCATCGGCCATGCCACCCGAGATACCAAATGCCTCTAACTGCTCTGGCAAATGGGGTTGATTGACTGACTTTTGCAAACGCTCTAAGGCAGCAATCATCTTGTGCTTGCCCTCTAAATAGGCAGCTCCTGCATCAGCGCGGTACTCGCGTTGACGACTAAACCACATCACAATCGCGCTCGCCAAAATACCAAGGACGAGTTGGGCAATGATTGTCGTCACCCAATACGCTGGCCCATGGCCCCGCTCCGTCTTGAAGACAGTACGGTCAATGATGTGGCCAATCACCCTCGACAAGAAGAATACAAAGGTATTTACCACGCCCTGAATCAATGCCAAGGTCACCATATCGCCGTTGGCAACGTGACTGACTTCGTGCGCCAAGACTGCCTCTGCTTCATCACGGGTCATGCCGTAGAGCAGGCCGGTGCTCACTGCAACGAGAGAGTCATTGCGAAACATCCCCGTTGCAAATGCATTGATATCAGGCGCATCGTAAATGGCGACCTCCGGCATACCAATACCAGCCGCAGTGGCTTGACGCTCGACCGTGCTGAGCAGCCAACGCTCTTGGTCATTGCGTGGTTCTTGTATGACATAGGCGCCCACGGAGTGCTTGGCCATCGATTTGGACATGGCGAGGGAAATAAATGAGCCCGTCATACCCACCACCGCAGACAGCATCAAGAGTGACATCAGATCAATGTGCACCCCATTCTGATCTAGGATTTGACCCAGCCCAAATACACTGATGACGATCGAAATCACCAGCATGATGGCGATGTTGGTCAGCAAAAATAAAAAGATCCGTTTCATATTCATAACTCCTTAAGGCGAGGCACAAGCCAGCTCGATAAGCAATACGCTATCAGGAAACCCCTCGTTTTGCTGGGCTTATATTTATCGGTATTTTATAGGGTATTGAGCCCTAGACTTGCCCTCGGAAAAACCAATGGAGGCGAGCCATCACGCTCAATTACATCCAACTGAATCCGGTACAAATCAGCCAGAACTGAAATTGCGCCCATGCCCGAGGCGTGATCGCCGACCAGGCAACCTTCTTTTACTAAGATCAGTCGGTCAAAGTGGTGCATGGCCTGATTGATGTCGTGCAAGATCGCCACAATGGCGTGATTACGCGCATCGGCATACCGCTTCATGCTTTCCAAAAGCTCGATTTGCAGTCCGGGATCCAAGGAGGCCAAAGGCTCATCCACCAAGATCAGGCTATTCTGCTCATCCCATAATTGCGCAAATACTCTGGCAAGATGAATGCGCGCCTTTTCACCCCCAGATAGGGTATCAAAACTCCGATGAAGTAAATGCTCGCAGGAGCTGAGGCGCGCCGCATACTGAATAATGGCATCGCGCTTTAAATCACCCTCAATTGCGATTCTTCCCAAACCAATGACTAAGTGAGCCATTAAGCCAAATGCGACCTCACTCGATTGAGGCACTACTGCCCGGGCCCTACTCAGCGCGCGCAAAGACCATGTTTCTATTGGTATGCCTTTGAGCGCATATGATCCAGATTGGGGTCGCAGTTCACCGGATATCAATTTCAGTAGTGTCGTTTTTCCGGCTCCACTAGGACCCAGTATGGCTATTCGTTCACCCGGGGCAATACCGACTGAAAAGGGTCCAAATGCATTTTCACCAAGCGTGACCTGCAAAGCGTGAAGGCGGCATAAGGTGCTCATTAGGCCAGTTGACGGCGCGACGAGCGCAATAGTAGGATGAAAAATGGCGCCCCTAAAAAAGCAGTAAAAATTCCCACGGGAACTTCTGCTGGGATTGCGATTGTGCGCGCACATGTATCCGCTAGCAATAACAAAATACCGCCCAGCAGCATTGAGGCCGGAACTACCACCCTCTGATCGCCTCCGAGCCAAGCACGGGCAAAGTTGGGCGCAATTAATCCAATAAAGCCAATCATCCCGCACCACGCAACTGCAAAACCAGAGAGTAAAGCCACCCAAAAAATGATTTCCATCCGAATGAGGCCAATTTCAATACCGACATGGGCTGCGACCGATTCCCCAAGGGAAAAGACATTCATTACTGGAATCAGTGAGCGCAAACGCCACCAAGCGAACGCAAAGAGTACGGTAATCGCAAGCACCAAGAACCAATTCGAACCAGAAAGCGAGCCCATAGTCCAGAAGGTCAAATTGCGTAACTGCTCATCCGTTGCTAGATAGGTACATAAACCAATAACGGCGGCAGCAAGCGCATTTAAAGCGATGCCGGTTAAAAGCAGGCCCGCAATGGATCCGGGTGTAATCCAGCGCGCAATGCGATCCAAAGCAAAACACACCAGGATCGCTCCGGAAAATGCCAATGCAGGTATCGTCCAAAATCGCCACTGCGGCACGAGCGGGATATTTAAATCATTTAAGAGAACAATGCCCAAAGCAACGGCGCACGCTGCGCCAGCAGAGACGCCTAATAATCCAGGATCAGCAAGCGAATTCCGAAATAGCCCCTGAGTCAAGGCGCCCGAGAGCCCCAGAGCAGCTCCAATCAAAAGTGCAAACACCACGCGAGGTAAGCGCAACTGCCATAAAACATAGCTGCTTCCCGATTGGATATCCCCACCCTGATTGATCAGCGAGGTCCAATCATCCAAACTAATCGGGACTGCGCCCCACTGCGAAGTAAAGAGTAGCAAGGCGATAAGAAGTAAACCAGCAAATGCACTGATAAAAATGGCATTGGCTCTTAGCGCAGTCAAACTGGAAACCATCCTGTGCAGACTATGATTTAGGCCATGGCCTGCTGCAAAAGCAGATTGAGCTCAGCAACCGCCAATGGCATACGTGGCCCAAATCCCAATAGATACATTGCTTCAAGGGAAACCACTTTCTGCTCTTTACCGGCTCGTGTTTGCTTTATTCCTGGTAGGCGCAGCACTCCACTAATCCCGCCAATGGCTTTCATGCCCTGATCCGTCAGCAACAAGACATCGGGATTGGCGGCAATGACCGCTTCAGGAGTGAGTGGCTTAAATCCACCGAATCCCGAAATAGCATTGCGGGCACCTGCATACGCAATCATTGCAGCTGCACTGGTTTTTTCACCGCCTACCATCAGCTGATTTGGATTTTGCGACAGAATAAATAAAACGCGTGCGCTGTTGAGTATTGAATTTGCAATACGCTCTTGGGTATTCTTCCACTCCAAAAGCAATCGACTTACAAGCGCTTGGGCAGCATCCGTTTTATGCACCAGCCTGCCGATGATACGCACCCGATCAATGACATCGATCAATTGATGACCTGATGGCAAGATAGACAAGGGAATCCCTGCATCGATCATTTGCTTTAAGACGATTGGCGGTCCCGCTTCTGCAGTCGCAACTAATTGAGTAGGACGCAGCGCCAAAATGCCCTCAGCAGAAAGACCGCGGGCATAACCAACATTGGGTAAGCGGGTAGCTGCTGTAGGGTAAATCGAGGTTGTATCCACTCCTACTAATTCAGCATCTGCCTTCAGTAAATAAATGATTTCGGTTAATGCCCCGCCGATACTAATCAAGCGCATCGCACCAGAAGACACAACAGGACGTTCTTGAGCAAAAGTATCTAAACCAAGGCCCATCCATCCCGCTACCGATGCAGATGTAAGTAAGATATTCCGGCGACCATAATTCATCTCAAGCCTCTACCGCCGTTGAACGTGCAAGCAAGTCGTCCGCTAAAGCGCGCCAGGTGCCTAACTCAGGCTTACCCGGTTTTCGCTCTCCAAAGAACATGGCAATTGCTTCGCCGTCGTTATTAAACAACTCCACCGAGGTCACGATGCCGTCTATGGTTGGTTTACGTACAAGCCAAGCCTGGGCCACGGAATCCATTTGCAAATGGAGATTAAAGCGAGGATCCATGACATTAATCCAGGATCCAGTCAACATCACCTTATGAATTGGCCCACTGTGAATCTGCAGCATGCCGTGATTGCCTACAAACACCATCAGCGGAGTGGCGGTACTTGCTGCAGTCTCCAATAAGTCTTTTATGCAAGTCACCGGCAGCGCCTGTACAAAAGCAGGTTCGGCAAGACGCAATCCTTGCGTCCTTGTAACTTTAAACTGCCTTAGTAAAACAAAAAAGTCGTGGGTATCCCGCATCGCACGCCAAGCCTGATGCCATGCCCTCACATCAATCTCCTGATCAGGTAATTCAGCAGCAGGTTTGCCCGGCTCAGTTACCAGTATTTCTGGCGCCTGATCATGACTCTGAAATTGCACTAGCAGTGCATCGTAGTTCGCTACACAACTTTGCGCTCTCAAATGAATCTTATGAATGGCCACGCCTGCTCTGTCAAAGAATTGCAAGCTTCGCTGTAAACCATCTTTGGTCATTTCGCGAACCACAAATCCATATTCCCAGGCGTGATAGAAAAGACGTAAGTCAATCTCGCCCACCATAAGCCCAACAGGTCCCTCCTGCGAAGCGTTTTTGTAAATGCCGACTTTTTCATGCACACAAGAATCATTGCGGGTCAGCGCCATGACCTCGCCCAAGGACTCAATGGATGCCATGATCTCGCTCCATTTTGGAAGCAGCCGAACCGCTTGCATTTCGCCGATAGCCAAAGGAGGGGTATCGATACCCAGAAACGCAGCAATCAATTCACCCTCGGATATCTCCAGTCGCTTTGCTATATCCCGATGGCGCATTTGCTCATTTACACGAAAAGTCCCGAAGGATTGGCGGATAGAGTAAATCGATTGAGTCATGTTTTCTCCTTAGAAGTCGTAGCGCAGTGAAATTTGCGCATTGCGTGGAGCTGCAGTGGCAGCTTGCTGAGCAGCTGCAGCGTTATACATTGGTGAGCTGACTGTGGTGACGGATCCCTGTACCCCTGCCCAGTTCCAATAGGTACTATTAAATGCATTGTTTAGATTGAAATTCAGGGTTACTTGTTTGATGGGTTTCCAGTACGCTGTCAAATTGAGGATGGTCGATGCGGGAGTCAAAAACTGATTCGCCGTTCCGCCCGTATTGGAATTAAAATTAACTCTATTTGCTGCCTTGCCTTGATTCCAAATGAGATTGGCAAATGCACCCCATTGGATTGCGTCATACCGCATTCCCAAAACGGCGCGCAGCGGCTGTATCGTATTTAAGGGCGCAGTAACTCCATCTTGCGTCTGCTGGCCATTGCTGTATGTCATGGCTGCATTGGCTTGCCAGCGCTCAGCAAATGCCCAATCAGTCCTGACATCCCAGCCTCGGATCGATACGCTATTCAAGTTTTGATATTGCAAAATGGCAGGGCGAATGGGACTTAACAAGGATCCCTGCGTTGTCACTTGAGCAATAAATTGATCGTAATGATTGGCATACGCTGACGCCTGATATCGCCAAGCACCTACCCTGCCCCGAGAGCCGAGTTCGATGCCATTACCGGTCTGGGGCTTTAAATTCGGATTGGCAATAACACGGTAGTTCGAACCAGGGCCCGCATTCGCATGGGTTGCCAAGGCCTGATCTGGGGTGGGCGCGCCAAATGCCCTGCCCCAATTGATAAATGGCCTCAATGCAGTCACCCAATTCCATACCGCTCCAAGCGCAGGTGAAACCGAAGAACCACTATTGGAACTGGTTAATCCTGTTTGCGGCTGGATTGAGTAACTGTCATAGCGAATGGCCGGTATCAGCGTCAGATCACCAAAGGCCATCTCGCTTTGAAGGAATGCGCCGCCTAAGTCATATTTTGATGATGGGGCAGGTGTAATTGATGTCCCATTCCCGGCCGCATTAATTTGGCTCGATATGTCCGCAGAGCTCCAATCCAGGCCATACGTGAGGCGTTGATTCAGGATGGCGGTGGTGTTGCTTTCGAAGCTTGTGTTGAGTCCTTTGGTATTTTGACTATAGGTATTCGTCCTTGACCGCCAAGCATAGGGCCTACCACCTCCTACTGCCGATTCTTGATACGATTTTTGGGCTACCGATGCATCTTGCAGGTAAATCATGACCTTCGCCGCCTGAATCACCTCATTTGCAGAATCCCGATAGTGATATTCGCCGGATATCCGATCTCGGGATGTCGTATCGGATGCCGTTGATGTGGCTACAGCCCTTGATAGATCCGATAGATTATTGACATTTTGTGTAAGGTTTTGCGATTCATAGGTAATTCCTACACTGCTTGCAGAGTTAATGCGTAGCAGCGCTTTTGACAGTACATACCAATTACGATAATCAGCCGGATTTGGTGCAGTTCTAGCAATGCCCGTCGCGTAGTTGGATCCTTGATTTTCAAGCTGATGGCCGGATTGAATATTACCAAGCACCATGCCCTGTATATCCTGCGTCTTACCAGCATAAGCAAAGGTCGTATTTGATGAGTTATCCACGCTGGAGTAGCCGGTTCGCGCAAATCCTCCTTTATCTGCACCCTTTTGAATAAAGTCGCTTGGGTTAAAGGTTTGAAATTGGACAATGCCGGCAAGGCCATCACTGCCATATTGGGTTGATGATGGTCCGCGGACGACTTCTATTTTTCGAAAGCCGTCCACATCCAAAAAATTCCCTCGGCCTGCAGATAGACTGCCAAATGAAAATTGATTGGGTACGCGAATGCCATCGACCAGCAGTAGTACATTGTTGCCCTGAAGGCCCCGGATATTAATACTTTCTTGACCGCCCCGACCCTGTGAACCGATGGCTAGACTAAATCGCCCCGTTTGCTGAGGCACAGTAATGTCCGGCGAGTCTTTAAATACATCGCCTACGTTTCGAGCACCTAACTCCTGAATTTCCTCGGACGTCGTAACAGTAACAATTCGCGGCACATTGTCGGTTTTTCGTTCGGAACGCGTGGCAGATACAGTGACTTCTTTTAGATCGTTACTATCGAGTGCACTGCCTTGCTGTTGATTGACTATTTCTGCATGGTCGTCTGATGCAATTTGTGCCTTTGCAGCCATTGATACAACCGTTATTGGCATTAGCAATGCCAATGCGCCTCTCTTTATCCCGCTTTTCATATATATCCCCCAGTTAGTTGAAACACTAGCTAGCGGCGGCGGGCTGTGGCATTGATGCAGTGGATGATTTACTGCGTTAGTTAAACGTAATGATAATCATTATTATTAAAGTAGTCAACTATTCCCACATCTCTGAGTTAAGCAAACAGTGCCAAAAGAGTAGATGAAGATAAAAAGAAGCGGATAGGCAGGCGATAGCACATTGGAATTGATTTACCACTTTCTTGCGCAGGTCGAAAACTCCAATTGCGAACCGTGTTGAGAGCGGAACGATCTAAAGCCGGATGGCCAGAGCTTTGAGCTAAATCCAGTCGCTCTACTTTGCCATGGTCACTAATACAGGCATACAGCATCACTGCCCCCTGCTCTCCGTTCTCTCGACTGGCAATGGGATAAGGTGGTTTCGGATTACGCAGCTCCAATAGATCGGCTGACGGTGGAATAATTAGCGCCGACATTAACTCGCCTGTATTACCTTGCATCGAGGTGGATAGCGCATCATTGCGAGCCGATGAATGATCCTCTGCTCGCAGCAACTTCGGAAGGGTGTGCTCAGCCATGGACTGACTAACTACTCTATTTACAGGGGCGCTCGATTTCGATTCGATCATTTGAATTGATACCACTGACTGAGCGCCGTAATCCAGCGACTGAAATCCAAACTGAGCCATTGCAGTTAACAAGACTGCATGTAGCACCAACACAACTAAAAATAGTTTCCATGGGATGAGTTGCATCGAAACATCCTTACTTGGTTAGTATCAACTTACCAAGCTGGGTAATCCTCAAGGTGTAACAAACGCCAAAGTGGTTAATGATGACCGAATTACTAGCCCCAAACAAATCTAAACTGGAGTAGGTTTTGGCTACACCATTTTCTGAAAAATGACCGAGTTCAATATTTGATTTAGGATAGTTTTTATTCATTGAAAAAGTCTCAGTAAGTTACCTTCGATTGATTTTGGCTTAGCCATGAACTGATCTAGGCGAATCAGGTTCGATGATCGGTTGCCACCCAAAACGAGAGAAGAACAATGCTTATAACGAGGGCATGAAACGAGAGAGCCCTCTCGGTCGATTAAGCGCCTACAAAACCCATGCCACCGATTAGAATGGCTAGATGGGCTAGCAAGAGTATCCATGCAAAGTATGCGCGACTCATGCTACCCCCTTTATTTTTTACTTGTAACCAACCCGATCTAGAATTTTCTGAGCTGCTATTTGATTTAAACCAATCGATGCCACCGATACCTTCTCCGCCTGATAAGGACCAAGCTCTTTGAGCGCTGGATTATCTACGCGAACAGCAGCAACAACGGGCCATTCATTGTTTCCATCCGCAAAATACGTTTGCGCAGAATCGCTGGCTAAATACTCTAGAAATTGGATTGCAGCTGCGGGGTGAGGAGCATTTTTAGCTACGCCGCCGCCCGAGATATTGATGTGTACTCCGCCCGCATTCTGATTAGGCCAAACAAACCCAACCTTAGATACCACAGCGATGTCTTCCGGCTTTGTAGAGCGCATTAATCTCGCTAAGTAATAGGAATTCGTTAAAGCAACGCCGCACTCACCCGATGCCACTGCCTTGATCTGATCGGTATCGCCACCCTTAGGGCTACGCGCCATATTGGCCACCATCCCAGCTGCCCAAGCCTCAGTTGCCTTTTCGCCATTACGCTCAATCAAGGCGCCCAGCAAGGAGAGCATATAGGGATGGGAACCTGAACGCGTACATACCTTGCCCTTATTCATCGGTTCAGCTAGTTTTTCATAGGTGTTCACATCGGCAGGTTTAACGGTATTTTTGTTGTAGACCACAATCCGCGCACGGGTTGAAAAGCCAAACCATGTGGTTCCATCTGCATCCGCTTTCGCACGTAGATTTGCTGGAATGCGATCGTTCAGATATTTTGATTGGATGGGCTTGAAAAACCCATTAACCTGAGCACGCCATAATCGAGCGGCATCCACCAAGAGGATGACGTCTGCAGGGCTTTTGCTGCCCTCGCTGTTTAAGCGCTCGATCAGTGCATTGTCATCTGCCTCAATGCGATTAATTTTGATCCCGGTCGATTTGGTGAAGTTTGAATACAGCGCCTCGTCCGTTTGATAGTGACGGGCAGAATACAAATTCAATACTTTCTCATTGCTGGATTGGGCATTTGCAAGCGCTGAAAATCCAAGCAGCAGGCCTATGTTCAAGGCAATCCATTTGCTTCTCATCATGATTCACTCCTGTGGAAAGACGATTTTTTACTTGACTCCACTATATCATAATAAGAATGATTATCAATAAGATTTAAAAAAGCCCTGCATGAATACCGAAAATGCATTGATTGCCTTAACGTATCTCCTCAAATACCAAGAAATTACCTGCAATCTGGCGTGGGGGGCTCAAGCCGGAAAAGGTTTCTGGAATATGGCGCTTTTTTGGAGGCAATTCAATACCCTATGCCAGTAGGCCAATTGGGCATAAACCAAATATTCAAACCCAGTCATTGCGACGATAATAGAACTCTTTACCCAATTACTCCGAGGGTGTTTATGCAAGTGTATGTAATTAATCCGACCTTAAAAACGGTTTCAGCAGTGGAGATTTCAGGCTCAATCGATGATGTTCGAGGACTCATTGGTTTTGCATCAATTGACTCCGATGAAATTGATAACAATGGTGACAGACTCTTTTTTGATGAGGAGTGCTTTATCCGTCAACAAGATGGGGTAGGTCGCTTCAAGGTCGATAACTTAGCACCAGTGGCTGGGATTGGCGTGATTGCCAATAGCCGCGATGAAGCGAAAAGCATTCAAGCCCCCGAGGTGTCTTTACAGGACTTAACGAAGCGTATTACCTTCATCTAATGCCAATACCTAATCCTGCTGACTACCAGATCGAAATCGCAGATGGGATTGTGTTGATCAAAAATCAAAATACCACGATCGGCTACAGCCGATTTACAAGTACCGGCGATGTGGAGTACATCTACGTCAACCCCATGTACCGTCGTCAAGGCTATGGCACCCTCTTGCTCGATGAAATTCGCCGCACTACCGGTCAGATTGGTGCGGTCCACACGCCGATATCACCCCTGGGAACAGCATTCTTCAGGAGCTTAGATATTGCCCTGCCCGACCCAGCTATACCGCAGCCAGACGCCAAAGCGACGTGACTTCAGCCTTTCTAGCTTGATGCAAGGGGTCGCTGACATCGCTCACTTTGGGATGATTTGGCCTGGCATCTCTTTTTTCAATCACCGCTAAGCCGGCCGCTGCAATCCAAGACAATAATTCGTCGCGTGAGCGCAATTGCAAATGCTCCGCCAAGTCAGACAGAATGAGCCAGCCCTCACCCTCTGGTAGCAGATGTTCTTTTAACTGGGACAAAAACCCTTTGAGCATCATACTGTCAGGGTCGTATATAGCCCGCTCGATTGGGGAGCTGGGTCTAGCTGGTAGCCAGGGCGGATTACAGACAATCAAGGCGGCCTTTTCTGGAGGAAAGAGATCGGCATTCAGAATCGCAACCTGCTGCACAAGGCCTAATTGCTGGATGTTTGCGCTAGCGCAGTTGAGGGCCCTGGGATCTTGATCGGTGCCGATAATTCTCTGGATACCCCGCTGCGCGAGTACTGCAGCCAAAACGCCTGTTCCTGTGCCAATATCAAAGGCCAATGATTTATTTTTTAATGCGGGCGGGAGTGGCGCCATTGCCGCCAGCTGAACGTATTCGCCGCGTATGGGCGAAAAGACGCCGTAATGGGGAAATAGGCGCTGTGCGCCCTCCTTAAGTGATGGAATCACCACCCCTTTTTTGCGCCACTCATGGGCACTAATGACGCCAAGTAATTCGCGTAAGGAGATTACGTAATCGTCCGTCACATTTCCAAATACCTCAAGGCACGCCTTAGTTACTTCCGGCGCCCGTCGCAGCGGAATAGTGTGATCAGCCAATATGGAAATCAAAATCGCATCCAGAATTCTGGCGCGCTGCGCCTGGGCTTGCCGGTGCTGATTAAATATCGCTTTGGGCTCCATCGCATTGACTGTATCTGGATTCAGCTTGGCTTGGCTCGCTGCTTTTTTTCGATTACGCTTGACGGGTCGCTCAGCCCGCCTTGCAAGTGCCTGCAATAATTGTTTAGCATTTTGATAATCACCACGCCATAAAAAAGCACTACCTTCGGAAGCAAGGCGATATGCCGTATCAGCCGTTAGTGTGTCATCTGCAATCACTACTTTTTTGGGAGGTGGCAATCCTTTTTCTGACTGCCATCGCACATCACGAACGGCATCTTCTTCTGTCCAGCGCATGCGATTGTCACTGTCAATCATTGCTGGCCTGTAGTAAAGCGGCCTTGAACTGCTCTACCGGCTGCGCGCCCTGAATCAGGAGGCGGTCATTCAAAATCACGGCTGGTACAGAATGAATTCCGGCATCCAAATAGAATTTCTGCTGCTCACGTACCGCCTCTTTAAATTCATCACTAGCGAGTACCTCTGCAGCGCGCTGGCGATCCAAACCCGCCCTGTCAACGGCATCCAGCACATTTGCATGGTCATCTAAATTAACGGCAAGCGTGAAATACGTCCCCAATAGCTCCCGTTTCAGGCGATGCTGCGCAGCGCTGCCGAGCTCGAGTCCAGCCCAATGCAATAGTCGGTGGCAATCAAAGGTGTTGTAGACCCATTTGCGCCCTTCCGGATGAAAAGGGAAACCCACTTCAGCCGCACGCTTGCGAATCTGCTCTTGGTTTTCACGAACCTGCTTTGGGCCAACGCCATACTTTTCAACCAAATGTTCAATCACATCTTGCCCGCCTAAGGGCATCGCTGGGTTCAACTCAAATGGTTGAAAGTGAATCTCAACCTGAGCCTGATCACCTAACTCTGCGATAGCTTGCTCGAGTGCACCCAAGGCAACAGCACACCAAGGGCATGCAATATCAGATACAAAATCAATCTTGACTGTTTTCATTTTTTTATGTGGCCTTTATTAAGCGGGTGGATGATCTTCTGGGCCTACCTTGAGTGCAATCAAAAAACGGGACACCATGTTGTAGGCGGCGATCACAGTGACTAACTCGACCGCACACGTGTTACCCAAGGCGTCGCGTAAACGCACCATGAGCGCATCATCCACCTGAATGTTTCTGGTCATCTGCAAGGTGAGCTCAGCAGCGTCACACTCCACTGAACTAAAGCAAGCTCTGGGAAATTGCGGCGTGCCCAACAAACGCAATGCCTCGACCTGCTCTTCAGTCCCGCCCGCTTTTCTGAAGGGCGGCGCATGGTGAAAAAATTCATACTCAGCGCCATTTAAAACCGCAACCCCACACATCGCCAACTCCCGCAACTTGGGATCTAAAGCCAAGTTATTCCGAATCTCGCCCACAAAGTGATTCCAGCCCTCTGCAATCGGAATGCTGTGCAGGAGCATGCGATCCAAATTAATAAAGTCTCCGCCGCGGCGTTTCCGGATTGCGGCAACCAAGTCCGCAGGCTCAGCTAAATCAATCGGAATATAGGGAATTGGACGATTTTGAGGGGTTTCAGACATGGTAATAATTTTGTAAAAAGAGGATTGATTAAAAGCAAAGACTATCACCCAAGGGCAGTGTGTTTGATAATAGAGCATGTTATTGATTCCCTACCGCCAATGAATTCGATTCTCAATATTGCCGCATACCAATTTGTTCGCTTGGAGGAGCTCGAGGAACTGCGCCAGCAGATGCTTGATGCCCTGAATGCACGCCAACTGAAAGGTACTATTTTGCTGGCCGGAGAAGGCATTAACTTGTTTTTAGCAGGCACTGAACCCCTGTTGCGGGACTTTCTGGCCTGGCTACGCAGGGATCAGCGATTTGCTGCCATTGAAGTCAAGGAAAGCTGGTCAGACAATCAGCCCTTTAAGAAAGCGCTGGTCAAAATCAAGAATGAAATCATTCGCATGAATCACCCTGCCATTCAACCTGAAACGGGCAGAGCCCACTTCATTACGCCCACCAAACTGGCGGAATGGCTTGATCGCGGCACCGACGACTTAGGACGACCGGTTGTGATGATTGATACCCGCAACCAATTTGAGGTGGAATACGGTACCTTTGAAAATGCCGTGCATTTTAATATTCAAAAGTTCAGTGAATTTCCGGAAGCCATTAAGGCACATCAAGCTGAGTTAGCAGATAAAACCCTGATTAGTTTTTGTACGGGCGGGATCCGCTGTGAAAAATCGGGGCTTTACATGCGCGAGATTGGCATAGAACACAGCTACCAACTGGAAGGCGGCATCCTCAAGTACTTTGAGGATGTGGGCTCAGCACACTACCAGGGCAGTTGCTTTGTCTTTGATGAGCGTGAAGCCCTGGAGCCCACTCTCGAATCGATTGGGATAGAACAATCGATTCGAAAAAAGCAGGCGTAACTAAATCAACTAACTAAGTCGATTTACCAACCAACTCAAAATGCTCCATAAAGGGGGGCTTAGTAAAGTAAGGGCCGACAATCGCACGCCAATCGGTAAAGAGTGAAGACTCCCTAAAATCAACCATGTGGTTTTCAAGCGTGTCCCAATAAATCATGAGTAGGTAACGTGAGGGGGACTCCACACAGTGATTTACCTTGTATCCACGAAAGCCTTTTGATTTGGAAACTACCGTCTCTAAGCCGCGAATAATGGCTTCATTAAATTCCGCCTGCTTACTTGGATCAATTTGAATATCGACGTGCTCTAAAATCATGTTGTTACTCCTTAAGTTGATGCCTCTAAGCACAGTATAGTAATCCACCACCTATCCACAAATCCTTAAATACTCCTTTGCCAGCCCCCAATCCAATCGATCCAAGCCCGATCAAGCTCAGTACGAGTGAACTCTTTATTGGGTTTACCAAGATTAGCCTATCGGGCTTTGGCGGCGTATTGCCTTGGGCGCGGCGCACGATTGTGGAACAAAAGCAATGGATCACTGCCGCCGAATTCAATGCCATTTTAGGAATCTGCCAGCTCGTTCCTGGGCCCAATATTGTCAATCTTGCCGTGTGCGTTGGCTCCCGCTTTGGCGGTGCAAAAGGAGCGCTTGCAGCGGTCATGGGCCTCATGCTGGCACCAATTGGTGTGGTCTTGCTGTTAGCCATGCTCTACGACCACTTCAGTTACCTAGAGTCGGTTCAGGGCATGCTCCGCGGCATATCTGCAGTCGGTGTTGGCTTAATTGCTGCCACCGGTTTTAAGATGTTGCGTGAAGAATTACGCTACCCTCGGATGTTGCTGGTGATTGTTGTTACTCTCTTTATTGCCACCTGGCTTCGCCTACCACTCGGGTGGGTCGTCTTCATTGCTTCGCCGCTCGCCCTATTCATTGCTTGGCATAAAACAAAGGGGATCACGTGATCCTGCTGAGTTTGTTTCTCACCTTATCTGCTTTCTCATTGATTGCCTTTGGCGGAGTCAATGCCTTATTGCCAACGCTCTTTGCGATTGCGGTCGAACAACAACGTTGGATTGATGCTGACACGTTTGCCCATTATTTTGCGATTGCCCAAGCAGCGCCTGGACCGAATTTAATGACCGTAACGCTGATTGGGTGGCACGTGAATGGCGTAGTAGGCGCGCTGATCGCAACGCTGGCGATTTGCTGGCCATCTTCTATTCTGATCTTTTGGTTACAGCGCTTAATTAGCGCTATGCGGCACGAGCGGGCTAGGCAAACCATCCAATTTGCAGCAGCAGCACTTGCAGTTGGACTCATTCTTGCCTCGGCCTGGCAGATTGCTCTGCAGATTAATACCAATTGGGTTGCGTATGCCTTAACACTCGGTGCAGCATTCATTGCTACCGCCACCCGCTGGCATCCGATGTACCTGATTCTGATTGGTGCTGGTTTGGGATTGCTGGGAGTAATCTAATCTTACTTAAGGGCTTGGTAGGTCATGATCCCAAGGGAGGTTAGTACAAGCGAGCCAATCACGTGCAATAAAGCAGTTCCCACTGCCCAGGTGTATTCCCCACGCTGCATCATCTCAAGCACTTCTGCTGAGAAGCTCGAGAAGGTCGTTAGGCCACCTAAAAAACCAGTAATAATAAATAAACGCCACTCAGGGCCGATGGCGGTATTGTTGCCAAAAAAAGCAACCGCAATCCCAACCAAATAGCCGCCAAACAAATTAGCAAACAAGGTGCCCAGAGGAAAGCTCGATGCCATCCCCGCGCCCAAGACATTAAAGCCAGCACGCAACAGCGCACCGAAGCCCGCTCCACAAAAAATCGCAACTAGTGATGTACCCATTCCTGGATTGTAGTTAATGAACGAGGAAGGACAGCATGCTGATTGAACCCATTTCAATACCATTGGTGATTACTTCGACCTGCTCGCCACTGCCTTGCAGTGCTAAGGGGTACAAAGCAGGCCAATAGTGCTCTGGGGTTGGAATGGATAGCCGAGCCGCATCCCCCGCCCTTTGCCAGTCAAGTAAGGGAGGATGTTGATTAGCCAAAATCTGACTGGTAAAAAACCGATTGAACTCATCTGCCCACCCGAGTGGCACCGCATCCGTATCCCAATCGATTAAGCGTAAGTTATGAACAATGTTTCCGCTGCCCAGAATAAGGATGTTGTCATCACGCAGGGGTGCTAATTGTTTGGCCAGCCTGTAGTGTTCCTCGGCGCTCAGAGACCCATCTAGGCTAAGCTGTACTACCGGCACATCGGCATTGGGATACAGATAGCGCAATACCGACCATGCCCCATGATCGATTCCCCATTCGTGCTCTTCTAAAACTACCGCCTGGTTTAACAAGGACTGAACACGCTGCGCGAGGGATGGACTGCCTGGCGCGGGATATTGAATTTGAAATAGCGCCTCGGGAAAACCGCCAAAATCATGAATGGTTTTGGGCTGAGGCATTGCGGTTAGCCAAACACCCCGCGTCAGCCAATGGGCTGAGATCACGAGAATGGCATCGGGTTTATGGAGACGTTTACCCAAAGCCGCCCATGCATCTGTATGGCGGTTCGGCTCTAAAGCGTACATCGGGCTGCCATGCCCAATAAAAACTGCGGGCTGGCGGTGTTTGCTCATTTCCGGCGGGAGGCGGGCTTCAACCGAAAACTAAGGGCATGTATGCCGTACTGCGTTGTGGCAATTAGCCAAATACATAACCTGTATGGGCAGCCACCAAGGCAAACAAAATGGCCAAGCTGGTTGCGACCGCCAACATCACGATCAAGGTGATGATCTTTTTATTGATCTCGTCTTTACTTTCTTTGTGCCACTCATTCATAACTCATCCTTCAACAGTGCGTATTCATGTGCAAATTGCAATACCCCAATTATCCACCATATGGCTGGCGACTAGGCGGGTTGCCGGGTGCTTTAGCGGCCGCGACCGGCTTTACGCATCATGCCTTTACCGCCACCAAAGCCACTGGGGGGTTTGCCACCAGCGCCCTGAGGGCCCTTGCCGGCAGGGGGACGAACAGGCGGTTTAGCGATTACTGGGCGGGCTGGGGTCTTCGCAGCGGGTTTTTTTTCTTCAGTCACGATGGGCTCCTGTGGATATCATGTTGTCATGATAAGTGCCTTTTCGATAGAAGCAATAGCCGTCAATGCGATTCCGCTGATTTTGGCCATCACCATTCATGAGGCGGCGCACGGTTATGTTGCCAAACGGCTGGGGGACAATACCGCTTTCCTGCTCGGCAGGGTCACCTTAAATCCCTTTAAACACATCGATTTAGTCGGGACCTTGGTGATTCCATTGGCCTTAATTCTCCTGAATTCAGGCTTTTTAATCGGCTATGCCAAGCCAGTGCCGGTCCGCTTTGATCGACTGAAGAACCCCAAAATCGACATGATTTGGGTTGCCTTAGCAGGGCCTGGATCTAACTTCATACAGGCGATTGCGTGGGCCATCCTGTGGTTTATGCCGCAACTCCTCGGCATCGATGAGCCCTATTTGGGGGCGGTAGCGAAGGCGGGAGTCATGTGGAATATCAGCCTCCTCGTCTTTAATCTCCTGCCGATTCCACCGATGGACGGCGGGAGAGTCTTAACCGGTCTCCTGCCTTACCGCCAGGCTGTGTCCTTTAGCCGAATTGAGCCTTGGGGCTTTTTTATCGTCTTAGGCCTAGCCCTCACGGGACTGATTAGTGTTTGGTGGATGCAGCCCTTAAGTAGCTTCTTTTTATCGATCATCCGCTTCTTAATGTGGCCCCTGCAGTACTTGCTATAAAAAAGTAGCGGGGCTTGCTTAAAAGGCGGCGAAGTGGGTTATGCTGATCCGGTAATTACCCTTTCCATTTATAAGGAGTTGACATGTCTGCTCGTTCATTTGCTACTACCACTGGCCTACGCATGTTGGCAGCATCCATCATCGTGATGGCAGCAAGCCCCGCTTCTGCGCAGTTTCAAAAAGCAGAAGATGCAATCAAATACCGTCAAAGCGCATTTAGCCTGATCGGAACCCACTTCGGACGGATTGGTGCGGTTGTCAAAGGAGAAGTGCCATACAACAAAGATGATGTTGCCAAGAATGCAGCCATGGTTGCAACCCTCTCCACTCTGCCATGGCAAGCCTTTGGTGCGGGCACTGAAGGTGGCAAAGCCCAGCCCGCCATTTGGACTGATGCAGCTAAATTCAAAACAGGTTCAGAGAAAATGCAGACCGCGATTGCTGAACTCAATCAAGCAGCGCAGTCAGGCAATCTGGAGAACATCAAAAAGGCATTTAGTGCTGCAGGACAAACCTGCAAATCCTGTCACGATGACTTTAGAAAGAAATAATTCCGAGGGCATAGAGCAGCAGTAAAGCAATTACGCATAGCGATAGCAATGCGGTGAGTCGCTGCGCTGCTCCGTCTTTAGAGGCAAGGAGTGCGACAGCCGGCAGACCACTGCCTTCGCGCTCCACATCCACCTCTTTATCGCCCTGAATCATCGGCATCACGATCGATTCGCGCTTAACCCATTGGTAGTAGGCAATGGCCAAGAGATGCAAGCCAATTAATCCAAACAGAATATTGGAATTCAATGCATGAATGCTGCCAAGTAAACTGACGGTAGCGTTGGATACGTACTTAGCAAGCGGCCCTTGAAAGGCAATGTCATCGTCCGTAAATAAACCAGTACCGGCCTGAATACCAAGCACCAGCAATAAAGCAATCACCGATAGGCTGCCGAGCGGACTGTGGCCAAAGCCACCGCCTTCCTTGCCAGTGAGAAAGGCAATGAGGCGCTGCGGGCTTGGAATAAAGGTAATGAAACGCGAGTGTATGGCGCCAATAAAGCCCCACAGCACCCGAAACAAAACCAAACTCAATACAGCGTAGCCAAAGTAAGCGTGCCACTGCATCCAATAACCGCCGATATTGACACAAATCACCGCGCCCGTAATGCAGACAACTAGAAGCCAATGGAACAGCCTGGTTGGTAAATCCCAGATGCGGAGGGTTCTTTTCATCAAGTCAGTATAGGCGGATCTCCGCCATCAAACTACCATTACCACCTTAATTGGTATAACGACTAATCAATCTTAGGCAACTCTTTTTGAATGATTTTTAAACCTTCGCGCAGAATGGAGTCATAGCGATCACGCTCAGCACGAATGGTTTCTGGATTCCATTCAAAAAAGCCTTCGCCGGTCTTCATCCCCAACTTGCCGCTTTTAGCGCGATCGCCCAAACAGTTGGCGATGTTGGGTGAGTTATTCAGTGAGGGATAAATACTTGCCCCTGCTGCTGCATGAATATCTATACCTGCATGATCCCGCTGCATCACTGGGCCAGCTGCAAGGTAGCGAAAACCAAAACCAAAGCGGACGGCTTTATCCACGTCTTCTGGCGTAGCGATGCCTTCATCGATCAGATAAAACGCCTCGCGCGAAAGTGCATGCTGTAAGCGATTAGCCAAAAATCCATGCAAATCTTTTTTCACCATCACTGGCACCATACCGCATGCAGTCATGAGGCGCGACAAACTCTCTGCCACCATCTTGGAGGTCTTCTCGCCACACACAACTTCGACACACGGCACAATGTGCGCCGGCATAAAGAAATGCAAGCCAATCATGCGGGCCGTTGTTTTGAGGCCAGCTGCAATTTCACTAATGGGAAAGCTGGAACTATTGCTCGCTAATACTGTTTCGGGTTTAGTCCGCTTTTCCAGTTCAGCAAAGAGTGATTGCTTTAAGTCAAGGCGCTCGGGTATGCACTCAATCACCAAATCCACATCGGCCCAATCCACTTCATCCAAGGAGCCAGCTACAGTCAATAAATGAATGCGGTTTTCATAACCCAATTCAGTCATGGCATTAGCAAAGTAATTAGGCAAATGCGCACGGCGCTCGGTGGTTAACTCAACGACTTGCGTAGCGCAGCCACCACGCGCGCATACGGCCGCAACATCGGCACCCATCGTGCCACCACCGATAATCACGACCTTCGTTTCTGCTGGGGTGAATAACATGTCATTTTCCTTTCAGTAATGGTGCAGAACGCGTTGCTGCTGGCACCATAAAATCAAAATCGCAACCTACGTCGGCCTGCGTTACTGTTGTTTGGTAAAGGCGGCGGTAGCCTGTGTCTGGGATATTCAAACGAACCGCGGGCGGTGCTAATTCAGCAAGGCGGCGCGCGATCTCTGCATCATCTACTAACAATTCAATGCGCCGCGCATCTACATCCAATTCAATAATGTCGCCACTGCGCACAATCGCTAGCGGGCCGTTTTCTGCGGACTCGGGGGTAATGTGAAGCACGATCGTGCCAAATGCAGTACCGCTCATGCGCGCATCTGAGATCCGCACCATGTCTTTGACTCCTGCTTGCGCCAACTTTTTCGGAATGGGCAAATACCCTGCCTCTGGCATACCGGGGGCACCTTTGGGGCCGGCGTTTTGCAATACCAATACATCATCCGCCTTGACATCTAAATCATCTCGATCGATGCGCAGGGCCAAATCTTCTAGTGAACTAAATACCACTGCACGGCCACGGTGCTTGAGCAAGGCCGGCGATGCGGCAGAGTGTTTAATCACGGCACCACGCGGCGCTAAATTGCCTTTTAATACAGCTAAACCGCCAACCGGGAAAATGGGTTCTTGTGCAATTCGTATGACTTTGCGGTTGCGTGTCACAGGGGCGGCATCAATCTCTTCACCCAAGGTCCTGCCGCTGACTGTAATGCAATCTAAATAGAGCAAGGGCCTGAGTTCACGCAAGACTGCCATGAGTCCACCATCTTCATTGAGGTGCTCCATGTAATGCATGCCGCTGGGTTTTAAATCGACCAGCACTGGCACATTACGGCCCAAGCGATCAAAGGCCTCAAGGTCAATTTTGACACCCAAGCGAGCAGCAATCGCCGTGAAATGAATTAAAGCATTGGTTGATCCGCCTATGGCATGCAGCACCGTCAAGGCATTGGTCAGCGACTCTAAGGTCAGAATGCGCCCTGGTGTTAACGCTTGCTCGGATGGCATCTTCGCCAACTCCACCGCCCTGCGGCCCGTTAACTCAGCCAAGCGAAAGCGTTCGGCCATCACGGCCGGCACTGCTGCTGTTCCAGGCAAGCTCATGCCGGCTGCCTCAACCATGCAAGCGATAGTACTGGCAGTGCCCATCACCATGCAGGTGCCAGTTGTCGGAGCGAGTTTTTCATTGACCGCATCAATTTCGGTTTGATCGATTTCCTTGGCGCGGAACTTGGCCCAATAGCGGCGGCAATCCGTGCAGGCACCCAAGCGATCACCTTGATACGTTGTGGTTAGCATCGGTCCGGTAGGGATTGAGATGACAGGCACATCAACACTAGCCGCTCCCATCAGTTGCGCTGGTATGGTCTTATCGCAACCGCCAATTAAGATCACTGCATCAACGGGTTGAGCCCGCATCATTTCTTCGGTATCGAGCGCCATCAAATTACGCAGATACATACTTGTTGGAAATGCAAAGGACTCATGCACCGATATGGTCGGAAAAACCATGGGCATCCCGCCGGCTTGCATCACGCCGCGCTTAGCAGCTTCAATCATTTGCGGCACGTTGCCATGGCATGGATTGAAATCGCTATAGGTATTGGTAATGCCAATAATTGGCCGATCCAAGGCGCTGTCACTAAAGCCCATAGCCTTAATGAATGCTTTACGCATAAATAATGAAAATTCAGCATCGCCGTAGCGGGTTAAGCCCTTCCTTATGCCACTGGGGTTGTCATTTGAGTTGGCTGAATTGCTCAAGGGGATTTTCCTGTAGATATTGGTCTGAGAAAGTGGTGAATTTGTTAATTCCACTTACAATAGCGCATTATTTCAATAAAAATAGTAGTGAGACATGATCCCCGTCAATTCGGTGTTGCAGGTCGGTTCGTTTCCGGAAGTGATGCAAGCGGAAATCAACCGAAGCCTGAAAACAGTGCATTTAATCAATCCCCATGAACCTGTTCCTGCCGGTTCATATGAGGCGATCCTGACGCGCTCCAACACCCCGATTCCCGAAAGCCTGCTCCGCCAAATTCCGAACCTCAAAGTAATCGCCTGCTGCGGAGTTGGCTACGACAATCTTCCTTTAGATTACCTCAAGAGCCACGGCATTCAGGCAAGTACCACCCCAGGCGTTCTCAATGATGCCGTGTGTGAACTGGGTATTGGCCTTCTGTTTGCGTTGCTGCGTCGCCTACCTGCAGCCGATTTATTTGCCCGCTCTGGCGCATGGCAAGAAAAAGCCTTTCCCATTACAACCACCCTGGCCGGCAAAACAGTGGGCATTGTGGGTTTAGGGCGAATTGGCCAGGACCTAGCTAAGCGTCTTGAGGCATTTGGCGTGACGATTGCCTATACCGGGCCTAGCGCTAAAAAATGCTCTTACGCCTTCTACAGCAGCGCAGTTGCGCTGGCTGAGGCGGCCGATGTGCTCATATTGACCTGCCCAGGGGGCCCTGAAACGGAGCGCATGATCGATGCAAGCGTCTTAAATGCCCTAGGACCGAATGGGTATTTAGTGAATATCGCCCGCGGCAGTGTCGTGGACGAATCTGCGCTGATTTCTGCATTGCAGCAAAATCGCATTGCTGGGGCAGCACTCGATGTGTTTGAAAACGAACCCCAGTTGAATTCTGCCTTCATGCAGCTCCATAATGTGGTGCTGAGCCCCCATATCGGCAGTGCTACGCGTGAAACGCGCCAGGCCATGACCCGTTTGGCAATTGATAACTTAGAAGCATTTTTTAACCACCGTCCTTTATTAACACCGATCCACTAGAAACCGGAGATCCCATGTTGACCCCCAAGCCTTCCCCACTGTCTGCAGTCCTCTCACCTGTTATCACTCCATTTAATGCGGACGGCAGTCCCAATATTCAAAAGCTTCTGAAACAATGCAAATGGCTTGAAGCCAACGGCGTTGGTCATGCCGTCTTTGGCACGAATTCTGAAGCCAATTCGATTTCTACCTTACAAAAACTGCACGCACTCGATGAGCTCATTCGAGGCGGCCTCAATCCTGCACATATGATGCCCGGTACCGGCGCTTGCTCGATTGATGCGGCAGTGCAGATGACCAAGGCGGCAGTAGACGCAAAATGTGGCGGTGTCTTGATGCTGCCACCCTTCTATTACAAAGATATTTGCGATGACGGCTTATTTGCCTATTTTGCAGAGGTGATTGAAAAAGTGGGCGATCCCAGGTTGCAGATTTACATCTACAACATTCCACCGGTCACCAAGATTTCGTTAAGCCTGTCACTGCTAGAGCGGCTGGTCAAGGCCTACCCCAACACGGTGATTGGCATGAAAGACAGCTCAGGTGATTGGGCCTACACCGAGTCAGTCATTAAGTTATTGGCTCCGGAAGGCTTCCGAGTCTATGCTGGCAGCGAAGTATTTTTAATGCGCACCATGCGCGCTGGTGGCGTTGGCTGTATCTCCGCAACGGCAAACGTCAACCCCAAGGCCATTGCTACATTAGCCGCAAATTGGCAAGCTGCTGGGGCAGACCAACATCAAGCCGAATTGGATCAAGTGCGCGCTGTTTTCCAAAAGTATCAGATGATTGCGGCACTAAAAACAGCGGTTGCGCATTACAGCAAAGATGCGGACTGGTTGCGTATACGCCCTCCTTTGATGCCCTTAGGCGCTGATCAGCAAAAGAAATTAATTGCTGAATTGGATGAAATTCACTTCTCCATGCCAGGTCTTTAAGGAATCAGTTGGATTTTTTGACAAATATAATGTTTACTTGCTACACCCTTTAACAAAACGTACCAGGAGATACCAAAAAATGAAACTGTTAAAAATCTTTGCACTGACGCTCGGCCTAGGCTGTATGAGCGTTCAAGCGCAAAATTTATCCATTGCTACCGGCGGTACAGGCGGCGTTTATTACCCCATGGGCGGCGGTTTAGCAGCAGTATTGTCTAAGCACGTCTCTGGCATGTCAGCGACTGCAGAAGTCACCGGCGGTTCTGTCGATAATTTGAAGTTAATCGGCACTGGTAAACCCTATGTTGGTTTCTCGATGGCTGATGCTGCAAAAGACGCCATCTCCGGTGAAGACAAATTTAAGGGCAAACCAATTGATTTGCGCACCTTATTGATTCTGTATCCAAACCAGATGCACGTTGCAACAGTGGAATCTACTGGCATTAAGACCATGCAAGACCTCAAAGGCAAGCGCGTTAGCACTGGCTCGCCCGGTAGCGCTACCGAAGTGATGGCCTTCCGTCTCTTAGAGGCAGCTGGCTTAGATCCAAACAAAGATGTGAAACGCGAGCGTTTGAGCGTTGCTGAGTCCGTCAACGCTGTTAAAGATCGCAAGATTGATGCGTTCTTTTGGGTTGGTGGTTTGCCAACTGCAGCGGTCACCGATTTAGCGAACAGCCCTGGTATGAAAATTGTGATGGTAGACACTTCTGCGGAAGTACCTGCAATGAACAAGAAATACGGTAACTTGTATTTCCCATCGACCATCTCAAAGCAAACCTATAACGGCATGGCAAAAGACAACAACGTTGCTGCTGTTGCCAATATTTTGGTTGTCAGTTCAGCCATGTCGGATGCTGAAGCCTACAAAATCGTCAAGGCAATTTTTGACAACCAATTGGAGCTGGTTCGTTCGCACGCAGAGTATCGCAATGTGAAGCTTGAGAATCAAAAGGCAAACGCAACACCGGTTGCATACCATCCTGGCGCCTTAAAGTACTTTAAAGAAAAAGGCATCAAGGTAAATTAATTACCTCAATGCCAATGCAGTTTGAATACAAGACAGAAAATTAGGCAGGGACATGACGCAAGCAGCAATTGATACAGCAACACAAGAGAAGTTAGACGCTTTCATTAAGCAGGAAGAAGGCGACTCCAATGACTACAAAGGGCTGTTGGCTAAATTTATAGTCTTGGTTGCTGTGGGCATGTCCTTGTTTCATTTATATGCTGCCTATTACATCGTGCCAACCCACCAGTTACGGGTTGTGCACGTTGCTTTAGTTCTTTTTTTACTGTTTCTGAGCTTTCCAATTTCCAATCGCTTTAAAAATCGATTGATGTGGTGGGACGTTATTTTTAGTCTCCTTGCAATCTATATTTCGTATTACGTCCTCAGTGGTGGCGATGACTTTACCGATCGCAACACCGCCCCCGACCCCAAGGATGTTTATTTAGGTATTGCTTTAATTCTCCTTATTTTGGAGGGTGTGCGCCGCACCAACGGCATGATCCTCGTTGGCGTCACCGTTTGTTTCTTGCTGTACGCCCTTTTTGGTAACCATTTGCCAGCGCCATGGACCCATAAAGGGTACGAATTAGATCGCCTCGTCGGCTTTATGTACATGACCCTAGAGGGCATCTACGGCACCGCGATTGATGTATCTGCAACCCTCATTATTTTGTTTACGATCTTTGGCGCCTTTTTGCAATTCACGGGCGCAGGCAAGTTCTTTATTGATTTTTCCTTTGCTGCCATGGGAGGCAAATCCTCTGGTGTAGGGCGCACCATTGTGCTGTCGTCTTTCTTGCTTGGCGGCCCCTCTGGCTCTGGCGTTGCCACGACGGTGACTGTTGGCTCAGTTGCCGCGCCCATGCTGGATAAAGTCGGTTACGAAAAAAATGCAGCAGGCGGCCTACTAGCAGCAGGCGGCTTGGGCGCAATTATTTCTCCACCCGTGCTGGGCGCTGCTGCCTTCTTGATCGCTGACTTTTTGAAGATTTCCTATTTGGATGTGCTCTTAATGGCGTGCATTCCAACCATCTTGTTTTACCTTGGCTTATTTGTGATGGTTGAGATCGATGTACGTAAGTACAAGATGAAGAGCATTCACTTCGAAAGCGCTGAAAGTGCATGGCAGCTTGCCAAGAAATATTGGTTCCACTTCTTTTCGCTGATTTCCATCGTTGTATTTATGCTGATGGGCTTTTCTCCCGTCCTATCCGTGTTTGCTGCAACTGTGGTTTCTGCCCTGACCAGCATGCTGCGCGAAGACACCGCGATCATTCCGTATGCTTGGTTTAAAGGAAAGATGCCGATTCTGTCTGGCCTCTACAACTCCAATCTAACTAAATCCTTGGCTGCGGGCTCTACCGGTGTTATTTCGATTGCAGCAACCTGCGCGGGTGCCGGACTGATTGTGGGCACCGTTACCCTCACCGGCCTTGGTCTCAAATTTAGCTCGATTGTGATTCAGTATGCGGATGGCTCTTTACTGCTGACCGCGATCTTTACTGCCTTAGTGGTGTGGGTGGTTGGCCTAGCCGTACCTGTTACTGCCTCCTACATTATTTGTGCTGTAATTGCAGCCCCCGCTCTAATTAACCTAGGCGTTCCTGCATTTGCTGCGCACATGTTCATTTTCTATTACGCTGTTCTCTCCGAAGTATCGCCGCCGACTGCCCTATCGCCGTTTGCTGCCGCAGCGATCTGTAAGGGTGATCCGTACAAGACAACACTGCAGTCTTGGAAATACGTTGCTCCAGCGATTTTGGTGCCTTTCATGTTTGTACTGGATAAGTCAGGCGTTAGTTTGTTGCTCATGGGCTCAACCTCAGCGCTTGAACAAGCCAATTGGAGCGAAATCGCCTGGATTACCTTTACTGCCATTGCCGGAATTATTTGCCTTGCGGGTGGATTGCAAGGGTGGTTTATCGAAAAAACCAATCCCATTGAGCGTATTGTGATGATCGCATCCGGCGTGGCGCTAGCCTACCCATCGAATGAAGCCGATGTTGGCGGATTCATTGGTTTTGGCCTGGTTCTCCTCTCCCAAATCATTCGCAACCGCCGTCAGCGGCCGCCGGCAATTGCTTAGGGTCACTTCCCTTTAGTCGTTTGTGTTTTGATCAAAATAATGCCCGCACACGCGGGCATTATTCTTTTGGTTGGACGAACTTGCTTCTTTCAATTAACATATGTACACTGTACATATGACTTTATTAAGATTTGAATGGGAGCCCAGAAAAGCTTCAGCTAACCTAAAGAAACACGGCATTTCTTTTGAAGAAGCGAAATCTGTGTTTTATGATGAAAGTGCTAAGTTAATTTCCGATCCAGATCATTCGGAGGATGAAGACAGATTTATCTTGCTGGGAGTAAGTCACTCTCTTCGCGTAATTTTGGTTTGCCATTGTTATCGAAGCGAGGGCAATGTCGTTCGTATTATTTCGGCTCGTAAGGCAACTGCCAAAGAGTCAAAAGCTTATTAAAGGTGATGAAGATGCGTAAAGAATATGATTTCTCAAAAGCACGTAAAAACCCATATGCTTCTATGCTCAAGAAGCCTATAACCATTAGATTGGATGAGGATTCAGTGAGCTACTTTAAATCTGTATCAAAAGAGGTGGGCATTCCTTATCAAAGCCTTATTAATCTCTATTTAAGAGATTGCGCAGCCACCCATAAGAAATTAAATCTTAGCTGGAAGTAGTCTAGGGGGAGAGTGAGAATCTCCTGAGGCCCTAGTTCGATTCCGCCCCAGGCCACCAAGAAATACCAAAACCACCTTCGGGTGGTTATTTTTTGGATGTCTGCTTATGGTCGATTGTGGAAATTAAAAGGCCAACGGCTAGATAAGGCGATTACTTGGTAATTTTGCTCCAAGCCGATTTACCTGCGTACTTTTGAATCGCTTTCTCATCGAACTCAAAACCCAGTCCTGGAGTTTTGTGCAAAATCAAATCGCCATTTTTAAAGGTCAACTGCTTGTTGATTAAGTTACGGAAATTGAGCACTTGGTCGTCGAGGAAAAACTCCACAAAACGGGCATTGGGTGTTGCGGCAACCAGCGGCGCATGCAAATCATGCATCCAGTGCGGACAAACTGTTACACCCTTGCAATCCGCGTATGCTGAAATCCGGCGCCACTCGGTAATGCCGCCACATACGGCTGCATCCGATTGCAGGATCGCTGCGCCACCGGCTTCGATCAACTCCCTAAACCGCCAACGTCCCGCCTCCATCTCGCCCGTAGCGACATTGATGGTGGTGCGCTGCGCGAGGGCGGCATGCAAATCAATCGCATCCGGCGAGAACGGCTCTTCAATCCAGTATGGGTTGTAGTCTTCAAAACGGCGGATGTACTCGAGTGCCGTGGGTAAATCACGCCAGGCGTTATTGGCGTCGAGCGTCAGCAAAACATCATCGCCTACTGCAATGCGTGCTGCCCGGACCCGCTCTTCCTCTTCCCGCGGAGAAAGGCGCCCTACTTTCATTTTGACGGCCTTAAAGCCCTGCTTAACATAGGACTCCATTTCCTTGCCCAGCTTGGCAGGGGTTTTACCCTCCAGGTAATAGCCGCCGCTGGCATAGGCCGGGACGCGGTCCTCCACCACCGATCCCAAATACTGGTGCAGCGGCAAGCCGGCGGAACGGGCATTTAAATCCCATAAGGCTATATCTAAGATTGAGATGGCGCGCATGACCGAACCAGCGCGGCCTTGGAGAATCGATTCATCGTACATCTCCATCCATAAACCTTCGGAGCGGTGGCTATTTTGACCAATCAATTTTTTGGCGAGTAATTGCTCAACCGCTATTTTGGCGATAGCGCCACCCGCACTACCCACATAACAAAATCCAATACCCTCAACACCTTCTTTACTGCGTACTTTGACGATGCAGTAATGGCGCTCTGAAACCGTTCGGGTTGAAAATGAGGTGACTTTATCCAATGGGACGCTTACCGCGGCTACTTGGATTGATTCAATAATGGGCATAGCAGATCCTTGTCAGAAAAAAAGATTGTAGACACAATCAGACTGACTTAATTTGACCATGGGCAATTAGCAAATAATGTTGCAGTGCAAAATCATAATCTGACACTAGGGTCACAATATTAGATAATCAGGGGGTGAATCTGTTTTTGATCTCCCTCTTGCGTGGTGCACCAGCCTACTTCATCCCCTTATTGGCGATCATGGCGTTCGGCGGCTACCTCAGCATGCCAATTGCCTCGTCCGAGGCGAATGCACAAACGACTCCAACTCGCAGCAAGGTAGTCGTTAAAAATAATCCTAAACAAACTGGCATTAAGGCTCCCCGCCCAGCTAGCCAATCCCTTGCGCCCAAAAATTCTAGCTTAGTTGATGCCAGCAAAGACAGTGAATTAAATCGAGATGCGGGTGGCAATTTGGATTTTCGGGTGCAACGTGGCTGCATTAAAACCGATTCGCTCGATGGCAATTTACCCGCCCGACTCGGCATCAACGATCCAGCTTTTTTTGAATTCTTTCAAAGTCAAACCCGCAGCTTCTTTGCTGGGCTGCGTGGCAATTGCATTCCCTACGCGGTGGCATTTGGTAATCGCAATCGCTTTGATTCCCTTAGCATCATGAACGGGCCTATTCGCGATGCGCGCACTCAAATCTTGACATTTACCCCATCGGCCTTTGGTGGATTCTTAACCCAGGAGGACCGCCTGCAATCGCAGTCGCCGAACCTGGTTGAAGTAGAGCTCTCCTTATCCGATGTCTTGTACGACGCCAAAAAAGTAGGTGATGTGTTGCCAGTCGAGTTAGTTTGGGAACTGAACTCCATCGTGAAGCAGTTGTATCCTGAAGATAGTCCGACCACTGCCATTAATGCCAATCAGGTTCGATTGATTGTGGACTTTGGTGATCGTGATCGCTGGGCTCAAATCTGGGCGGTTGAAATTATTAATACCCTGAGTCAAGAGGTGCTTGCGAGTGCATTCTGGGTTGATCGCAATGACATTCCCGGTGGATTTTTTACCGCTTCGGGTGAGTCAATTGAACGCTCCTTCTGGACCAATCCACTGAGCTATCGCCGCATATCACGGGGCGTAGGTAGCGTCCGAGCTGGCCGCGCCAAAGTCCCCGCCAAGCAGCCAGGCCAAGCCCCAGCCACGGTGCAGCGCTGGCGTACCCATATGGGCATCGATTACGCCGCTCCGACCGGCACTCCGGTGTTTAGCGTTGCCAACGGCAAAATTGCTTACCTTGGCTACAACGGAGCATTTGGCAATCTCATTATTGTCGAACACCCAGGCAACTACCGCACCTACTATGCCCATTTAAGCAATTACAACGTAGAACTTAGTGTTGGTAACGATGTGCGTCGTGGCCTCGAGATTGGTTATGTTGGCTCCACCGGTCGCTCGAGCGGACCCCATTTACATTACGAATTGCGGCGTGATGGCACCTACATTGATCCTTACAGTCCATCTGCGCAGCTCGATCTGTGGTCGATGCGAGATAGCGATAGCGGTCAGTTCACACGCCAACTCCTGCTTCTCGGCAGCCTACCGAATAATGAGTAATACTCCCGCCATGAATTCGTCTGCCCTGCATTTACAAAACCTAGCCTGCATACGTGGCGGTAAAACTCTATTTACCGATCTCTCGGTTGTACTCGAACCAGGCCATCTCTTGCGGATCACTGGCAGTAACGGTGCCGGAAAGTCGAGTTTATTGCGCATGCTCTGCGGTCTATTAACACCTAGCATGGGCAGCATTCAGTGGGGTGCAAACTCAATTGATGCCGATCGGGATTTTTTTCATACGCAACTGATTTACTTGGGCCACACTCCAGCGCTCAAGGGCGATCTCAGCGCCGAAGAAAACATCATGGCAGCAGGCAGTCTCAGCGGCGATGTAATTACCAGCAGCATGGCTCGCGCCGCCTTAGTTAACTCGGGCTTAGGTCATCTGGCCAGTAGATTGGCGCGGACCTTCTCGCAAGGCCAAAAGCAACGGGTTGCATTAGCTCGCCTGCAGTTGGCACAAGACAGGCCATTGTGGCTGCTCGACGAGCCATTCAATGCACTGGATCACGATGCCAATGAGGCCCTACAAGCATTGATTCAAGGGCATTTATCCAGAGGTGGCATGGTCGCCTTAAGTAGCCATCAACAGGTTGCTCTCGATCAGATCGACCGCGTCGTTCGGGTGAGCTTATGAGCGCACACCTATCTATCCCAAAAGTCATGCTCGCCATTGTGCGGCGCGACTTGAGTTTGGCTCTGCGTCGCAAGAACGACAGCTTATCTGCCCTGTTTTTCTTTATCGTGGTCGCAAGTTTATTTCCCTTGGGTATCGGACCGGAGCCAACACTGCTCGCCAAAATTGCGCCGGGGATGCTTTGGATCGCTGCTTTATTGGCAGCCATGCTTTCACTAGGGCGTTTATTTGCAGATGACTTCCAAGATGGCACCCTGGATCAATTGGTTTTAACTGCGATCCCATTGCCGCTGGCAGTGCTATCTAAAACGGCAGCACATTGGATTAGCTCTGGGCTCGTGCTCACGATCGCTTCTCCTATTCTGGCGATCCAATTTAATCTGGACGCGCAAAGTACCGGTATTTTGGTGCTCTCGCTCCTCATTGGCACGCCCCTGCTGAGCTTAATTGGCTCGATCGGCGCAGCCCTAACCTTAGCAACGCGTGGCGGGGGCATGTTGCTGTCCTTACTCGTTTTGCCGCTGGTCATTCCGGTCCTTATTTTTGGCGCCGGCGCAGTCGATGCCCACCACGCTGGCCTGCCAATCGATGGTCATTTCTACCTCTTGGGTGCGATGCTGGCGATTGCCGTGTTTTTTGCCCCAATCGCCACCGCAGCCAGCCTACGAATCGCCGTGGAATAAGCCGGCTAGGCTAAAATCAGGCACACTAACGCATGCTCTAACTACTTTTAAATAAAGACTATTTCCTGTGTTCTCCTCTGGCATCAATTGGTTTAAGTTCGCTGCGCCACAACGCTTTTATGCCTTATCTGGCACATGGATTCCGTATTGCGTTGCGATTGCCGTCATTGCCACCATCATTGGATTGACGATTGGGCTTTTAATTGCACCAAGCGATCATCAACAAGGCGAGTCCTACCGTATTATTTTTATTCATGTGCCTGCCGCATGGATGTCGATGATTATTTATTTGGCAATGGCATTTTGGGCGGCCATGGGGCTTATTTTTAATGCACGCCTTGCCAGCATGTTTGCACTTGCCTTAGCACCCACTGGCGCCCTCATGACCTTCATTGCCCTCTGGACCGGATCCTTATGGGGCAAACCCACGTGGGGTACCTACTGGGTGTGGGACGCACGCCTGACCTCAGAACTCATTTTGCTTTTCTTGTACCTAGGCTTTTTATCACTGCACGCAGCAATTGAAGATACCCGCAAGGCTGATCGTAGCGCTGCTGTGTTGGCCATCGTTGGCGTGGTGAATATTCCGATCATCTACTTTTCAGTGAAATGGTGGAATACCTTGCACCAAGGTGCTTCGGTGAGCCTAACCAAAGCCCCTACTATGGCAACTCAAATGTTGACTGGCATGCTCATCATGACAGTGGCGTTTTGGGCTTACTCCTTCGCATTGAGTTTCTACCGCTGCCGTACCCTTATTTTGGAGCGGGAGCGCCATACTGCGTGGGCGCAGGAGGCAGTGAAATGATTTACTGGAATAGCCTTAGTGATTTTCTGCAAATGGGCGGCCACGGCCCCTTTGTATGGGGCTCCTTCGCGGTGACTGCCCTTGTTTTTGCCATTGAAATCATGCAGATCCGCAGGCAGCGTCGCCAGACCGAAGCCAGCATTCGGGACGAGTCGTACGCCACTGAAAAAAATTAGGCAAAATAAGGACTTATGAAACCCCGCACAAAACGCGGTCTGGCAATCCTTGGTGGCGTAACCTGCATTGCATTTGCCACGTATATGGTTTTTCAGACCTTCCAAAGCAATTTGGTGTTCTTCTACAGTCCGAGTCAAATTGCGGCCAATGAGGCGCCGAAAGACCGTGCATTTCGCGTTGGCGGCATGGTTGAAGAAAATTCCATCAAGCGCGATGCGGGCGGACTCAAAGTGAGCTTTGTCGTAACTGATTTTGCGCACCGCATTGAAGTGAACTATGAGGGCTTACTACCGGATTTATTTAAAGAAGGTAAAGGGGTCGTTGCCGAGGGTCGCCTCAACTCCACAGGCTCTTTTACAGCAAGCCAAGTGCTTGCCAAGCACGATGAAAACTACATGCCACCCGAAGCAGCAGAAGCCTTAGCTAAAGCGAAGAAACCATGATTCCTGAAATTGGCCAAGTTGCTTTAATCCTGGCATTGATGACAGCCCTGGTGCTGGGCATTGCTCCCCTCATTGGCGCGCAAACCAACCGCCCTGCCTTGATGAATTTAGCGAGACCATCCGCTATGGCACTCTTTTTGTGGGTGACCGTCTCCTATATCTGCCTCGTCATCTCATTTATCAACAATGACTTTAGCGTGCTCAATGTGGCACAAAACTCCAACTCTGCCCTGCCATTGATGTATCGCATCGGCGCTTCCTGGGGCAGTCATGAGGGCTCGATTTTATTGTGGTGCTTCATGATGGCAGGCTGGACGATTGCCGTTGCTGTTTTTTCAAAGCACCTACCAATCAAAATGATTTCGCGCATTCTGGGCGTATTGGGTTTACTCAATATTGGCGTGCTCTTGTTTACCTTGCTTACATCCAATCCACTGGATCGGATGTTGCCTGCAGCATTGGAGGGCAAAGACCTCAATCCCCTGCTGCAAGATCCCGGCATGATTATTCATCCGCCCTTTTTGTACATGGGCTATGTTGGCTCTGCGGTTGCCTTTGCATTTGCGATTGCAGCCCTGCTCTCCGGCCGACTCGATGCGGCATGGGCACGGTGGTCAAGACCATGGGTCACATCGGCATGGTGCTTTTTAACCATCGGCATTGCACTCGGTAGCGCTTGGGCTTATTACGAACTCGGCTGGGGCGGTTGGTGGTTTTGGGATCCGGTTGAAAACGCTTCCTTCATGCCTTGGTTGGTCGGCACTGCACTGATTCACTCGCTTGCCGTCACTGAAAAACGCGGTGGCTTCAAGATGTGGACTGCACTCTTGGCAATCTTGGCTTTTTCACTGTCGCTGCTCGGCACCTTCTTGGTTCGCTCAGGGGTTATCACTTCAGTGCATGCATTTGCAACCGATCCGAAGCGCGGCATTTTCATTCTGGGCTTCTTGGCCCTGGTAGTTGGCGGTTCACTATTGCTGTTTGCATGGCGCGCGCCCAAAGCCAATATTGGCGGTGATTTTGGTACCGTGTCACGCGAGAGTATGTTGCTGAGTAATAACGTCTTACTTTTGGTAGCAACCGCAGCGGTCCTGCTCGGCACCTTGTATCCGATGCTGCTCGACGCCCTGGATCTGGGCAAGATCTCGGTAGGCGTTCCTTACTTTGAGGCAGTATTTGTTCCGCTGATGACGCCCGCACTCTTCTTGATTGGTATTGGTCCGATCGCACGCTGGCGTCAATCTCCCGTAATTGATTTAGCGCATAAATTAAAGTGGGCTGCTACGGTAAGCGTTATCAGCGCTATCCTTGCCCCGCTGGTGCTGCGCAGCTGGACTCCACTGGTTGGCTTTGGACTGTTTTTAGCGATCTGGATTATTGCAACGACCTTCACCCAATTGATTGAGCGCGCCTTTAGTAATCGGGATCGCGGCGTAATTAAAAACCTCGCCGCTCAGCCGGCAAGTTATTACGGCATGTTCCTGGCCCACATCGGCGTTGCGGTTTTCATTATTGGCGTAACGGGCGTGCGTGGCTTTGAGTCGGAAAAAGACATTCGTATGGCAATTGGCAGCAGTATCGAAGCTGGAGGATATGACTTCCAATTTTTAGGAGTTCAAGCCATTGATGGCCCCAATTACAAGGCCATTCGCGGTGTGTTTGATGTGACTAAGGGCGGTAAATTAGTCACGCGCATGGCGCCAGAAAAACGGGTTTATAACGCCAGCCAAATGCCTATGACCGAAGCAGCGATTGATCCGGGCTTTACACGCGACCTATATGTTTCCCTGGGAGAACCAATCAATGCCAATGAGTGGACGGTGCGGATCCATATCAAGCCATTTGTGGATTGGATTTGGGGTGGCTGCTTATTCATGGCCTTGGGTGGATTTTTAGCCATCACCGATCGCCGCTACCGGAAGCGCAAATGAAGCGGTATTTGATTCCCTTCGGAATTTTTATCGTCTTTTTTGGTTTCTTGGCTGCCGGCCTCCAGCTGAATCCGCGTGAAGTACCATCGCCACTCATCAATAAAAGTGCACCCAACTTTACATTACCCGTGCTTGGCAAAGAGAATGCCACTTTTTCTCCTGAGGACATGCGCGGTAAGGTATGGGTTCTGAATGTTTGGGCGTCGTGGTGTGCAGCGTGCCGTGATGAACATCCCCATTTAATTCAGTTTGCAAAAACCCAATCAACCCCCCTGCTCGGCTTAGATTACAAAGACAAGCCGGAGGATGCTGTGCGCTGGCTAAAAGAGTTTGGAGACCCTTACGTTCTATCTATCTCCGATTTAAAGGGGCAGGTTGGCATTGATTATGGCGTCTACGGCGTGCCAGAAACCTTCGTTATTGATAAGGCGGGGTTAATTCGACTCAAGCACATCGGCCCATTGACCCCAAGCGTGATCGAAGAAAAGATCTTGCCGCTGATTCAGAAACTCAATAGCTAAAGTATGGCCCACTCTCTTAACCTAAGTTTGTCCCAAACCCGATCTCTTTTGCGATCTGTTTTGACTAGCACCTGCTTAGCGATGAGTTTATTTGCACCAGGAGCAATGCTTTCTGCACAAGAGGCTCGGCCTGTTGCCCAGGATCCAGTGCTTGAGAAAAAAGTGATTACCCTGTCCAATGAATTGCGCTGCTTGGTTTGCCAAAATCAAACCATCGCCGACTCCAATGCGGAGTTAGCGGTTGATCTACGCAATCAAGTACGTAAACAGCTTAGCGAGGGTAAATCGGATCGCGAGATTTTGGATTACATGGTGCAGCGCTATGGTGAGTTTGTTTTATATCGCCCGCCACTGAGCTACAAAACTATCTTGCTGTGGGCCGGCCCATTTGCACTCTTACTGATTGCCATGTTTATTTTGGTCCAGCAAATTCGTGTGCGACAAAAACGCCTTGCCTCGGAAGAATTCGATCAAACGGATTTATCCCGAGCTCGCAAACTACTTGACTCTTCAACGGGAGACCGGTCATGATGACCTTCTTAGCTATTGCCATCGGCATGATTGCGATCGCGACTGTTCTCTTAGTCTTACCCTTACGTAAAAAAACGGTCACCGCCACAGGCGAACAAGAAGAGAATATTGTGATTTTGCGTGACCAGCTCAATCAACTCGATGTCGACTTTGCAGAAGGTCGCATTGCTACCGATCAACTGCAAGAGGCGCAGCGTGATATTGAAAAACGCTTACTACTAGAAGAGCGCGCGATTGCTGCCGATCAAGCCCCAGTAGGCGCTAAACCCAAGCGCATTTTATTTCCAGCCCTCCTTATCGGCATCGGCGTGCCCGTCTGCAGCGTGCTGCTTTATATTTTGATTGGCAATCCAGTAGCGACCGACCCCCTAGCTCAGACCCAGCAGCCCGCCCTAACGCAGCAAGATATCCAAAACATGGTGGAGCAGTTGGCTTCTCGCCTGGAGAAAGATCCCAACAATCCCGAAGGCTGGCAAATGCTGGCGCGCTCTTACGCTGCGATGCAGCGCTTTCCTGAGGCCGCCAAAGCATATAAGAAGGCGATGGAGCTCAATCCAAATAATGCCCAGTTAACCATCGATTACGCTGACTTTTTAGCTTATCAAAACCAAAGTGCTAAGGGTGAGCCGATGCGCCTGATCATGAAAGCGCTCGAGCTAGACCCCAATAACATTAAAGCGCTAGCGCTTGCTGGCACGGCCTATTATGAAGAAGGTCAGTTTGCTAAAGCCGAGCAATACTGGGCAAGAGGCTTAAAGCTCGTTCCACCCGATGGTGAAGTAGCCAAAGCCTTTACCGATAATATTGCTGACGCCCGGCAGGCAGCAAGCGCAAAGAAAAAGTAAGGCTTATCCGAGCACGATCACAGGCAGGCTGGAGTGGACAATCACTTCATTAGTTTGACTGCCCAATAACATTCCCTTAATACCCGTACGTTTGTGCGAGGCCATCACGATCGCATCGGCCTTCGCTTTTTTAGCTGCAGCTAATACACCGCCAGCCAAACTAGGACTAAAGGTATGCATGGTTCGAACCGCTACGCCCGTACCCAGAACTACCAGGGCACTTTTAAAAAGGTTTTTAGCAAAGGCATCGCAGGCTTTTTTATGATCCTGCTGCGAAAAGCCATACCCTAAACTGCTATCGGAGTAGACCATTGGTGGCATTGGATCGGAGACGTAGACTAAGGTAATGCTTGCCTTATCTTTCTTGGCAAGATCCAATACTTTTTTGAGGGCTTTTTTGGTCACGTCGGACCCATCAATCGGCACTAATAGATGCTTAAACATGGCTCTTCCTTTTCATTTCTATTGATACTTCATCCTACTCCTGATTTCAGGAAATGGATACTTATGGCTCATAATGAATGGAAATCGTTCTATCCCATAAAGGTGAGTAAATTGATCAAGTATCTGGCCGTCTATGCAAGTTTTTTAATCACCTTTCTGGTGATAGATTTTATTTGGCTACTTGGTATCGCCAAAAATCTTTACCGCACTGAAATGGGCGCACTGATGGCTACAGAGCCACGGCTTTGGGTCGCTCTGGCGTTTTATCTTCTCTATGCCCTTGGCACAACGATCTTTGTCATAAGTCCGGCAATTGCAAAACAGTCCTTCATGTATGCACTGGGCTTTGGCGCCCTCTTTGGCTTCTTTTGCTATATGACCTATGACCTGACCAACCTCGCTGTGATTGAGGGATTTCCGGCAAGACTCGCCGTGATTGATATTGTCTGGGGCGTCTTTGTGACTGCAGTCAGTGCTTCTGTGGCGTATGCGGTTGGAAGTCGCATCGGCTAAGCAAATAGAAGTTATTTAACTCATGTTTTTTCAGCCCAAGATCCTGGAATGCTTTCAGGGCTATAACCAAAATCGCTTTATTCGCGATGTTTTCGCTGGCATTACGGTAGGAATTGTTGCCCTACCATTGGCGATGGCATTTGCTATTGCTAGTGGACTCAAGCCTGAGGCCGGTATTTTTACTGCCATTATTGCAGGCAGCTTAATTTCTTTGCTGGGTGGCAGCCGCGTTCAAATTAGTGGGCCAGCTGGGGCATTCATCATTATTGTGTTTGGCATTGTTGATCGCTTTGGCGTTGCGAATCTCTTACTTGCCACCGCCATGTCTGGCGTATTTCTTTTTTTAATGGGCTTATTTCGGCTGGGAACCTTGGTTCGTTTTATTCCAATCGCCGTCATTATTGGCTTCACTAATGGTATTGCTGTATTAATTGGGATGACCCAAGTAAAGGATTTTTTTGGGCTTTCAATGGAAAAAATTCCTGCATCTTTTTTTGATTTAATGCCTGCGCTATTTCATGCGGCCAATACCATCAATCCAGCAGCTCTATGCGTTTCCCTCGGAAGCTTAGCGCTCCTCATTGCCTGGAAGCGACTGCAAGCTCGAAGTCCATTCTGTACTTATCTTCCCGGTACGGTGGTTGCAATGGGGTGCGCAACCCTTATTACAGCAATCTTGAACTTACCCATTGAAACGATTGGCAGTCGTTTTGGCGGTATTCCTGCTTCACTGCCTCAATTTGAGTGGATACCCATCACCTGGTCTAGCGCTCAATTTATGGTGGTACCAGCACTCACCCTTGCTGTGCTTGGCGCAATTGAGTCCCTCGTATGCGCTCGAATAGCGGATGGACTAATTCATGACCGTCATAAACCAAATCAAGAATTGATGGCCCAAGGATGCGCTAATTTTATTACGCCCTTTTTTGGTGGCATGCCGGCCACTGGCACAATCGCCAGAACAGTGACCAATGTGCATAGCGGGGCTACTACGCCCCTCTCTGGCTTAGTACATTCTCTGACTTTATTGTTTTTTGTTTTAGTTGCAGCGCCACTTGCTGCAAATATCCCCTTAGCCTCGCTTGCTGCTATTTTGATTTACATCGCATGGAATATGGGTGAGTGGCGTAAATTAGCCGAACTCAAGCAATTCAAATTACCGTATCGCGTGACTCTACTGAGCGTCTTTATTCTGACCATTGTGGTTGACTTAACCGTGGCGTTTCAGGTTGGATTAATTCTGGCTTTTATTACGTTTATCTATCGGATATCCAACCTCTCTCGCTGCGAACCTGCCTCCCTAGGCGCATACCCGGAGCTGTATTCGCATGCGGGTGATATTAGCGCATATCGCTTATACGGAGCTCTATTTTTTGGGGCAGTTCGCATACTCGATGCCATTGAAAATCAACTTCCCAATAAAGCCCTTGTATTGGACATGAAAAACGTCATATACATCGACTCTTCAGGAATCGATGCTATTGCAGATCTTCATAGGCAATGCATTTCATCTGGCCTCGTGATGATTTTGTGCGGCCTCTCCCATCAGCCCCTAGAAACCCTGAAACGAAGCGGCTTTCTTGCGCGCATTAATACAGAGTGCATTTGCGAAGATCTTCAGGCTGGCATTTTGGCTGCATTACAGCAAACAACATTCTCAGGAAATACAAAAGCCACCCTCTAAAAGTGCTTGAGGTAGAGTCCAGGCGCGATATAGACCATACACGCCCGAGCCCATGAGTAGGGTAATGGCTAAATAACGGACCCAGGCGTAATGGCTGAACTGCACTAGACTTGCCGAGAAGCGAGAAATCAACAGCAAGTTTGGCAAAGTTCCTAGGCCAAATGCAAACATCAGGCTAGCCCCCGAAAGCGCACTACCAGATAAAAATGCCAAGGGCAGCACGCTATAAACCAGGCCGCAAGGAACGAGGCCCCACAACATGCCGCTAAACCAACGGGACGGCCCGCTAGCCAAAGTGCCGAGGTACTTTGACCAGAGCTTTGCCGCCTTGAGTCCCAGCCAAGTCGAAGACGGTTTGGGTTGTTGCTGGCGCCACAAGCGAAAGGCCATGGCAATCAAAATCAATGCACTCAAGGCGAATAAGGGCCTCTGAATTGGCACTACATTTTGTTGCCATACGATCGCGCCAATTTGCCCAGCCGCAGCACCCAACAAAACATAGGTCGTCAATCGACCAAGATGCATGATCAGCTGATGATAAAAAAGGGTCGATTTCGATACTAGGGTAATTTCACTGGCTCGAGGACGCTCAACTGCAGCCGCAATTCCACCACACATTAGGGCGCAATGCCAGCCACTAACAAGGGTACTCAAAAAAAGCGTGGCGAATAGGCTAGTAGTTACCATGATTTCACAAGAAAGTGATTCAAAAAGTGTACAACGGAATAGAATAGCGCTATAGACAAACTAGTACACCATGAACCAAGCGCCTAAATTAAACTCGATCAACAAATGCTCTACTTGTGTGTTGGGTCAATTTTGCATTCCAGTGGGACTCAGCAATCAAGATCTTGAAAAAGTCGACGCCCTAGTAAAAGAGAGAATCTCATTAAAGAAGGGAGATGCCCTCTACCGTCACGGCAACCCAATGTCATCAGTCTATAGCGTTCGCTTTGGCACACTCAAAACAGAACATACTCTCGCGGATGGACGAGCACAAATCATTGGCTTTCATCTGCCCGGAGAAATTCTAGGCCTTGATGCCATCGGCGATGGCTACCATCAATCCGATGCCATCGCCCTTGAGGATAGTGAGGCGTGCATTATTCGCTTTACTGAGTTTGAGTCTCTTGCCAGTCAAATACCCACCTTACAAAATCAATTCCACCGCATTCTGAGCCGCGAGCTAACCCAAGATCAACGCCACCTACTTTCTCTTGGAAGTATGAGAGCAGAGGAGCGCTTGGCTGGTTTTTTACTCAATCTATCCGAACGACTTACCGCTAGAGGCTACACCAATCATGAGTTTGACTTGCGAATGAGCCGTGAGGAAATGGGAAGCTATTTAGGCATTCAGATTGAAACCGTCAGTCGTATGCTCTCCCGCTTCGTTGAGGCCGGTTTAATTCAAATCAAACAGCGCCATATCAAACTAATTGACGTCGATGGGCTATACGAGTTGGCTGGACTAAACAAGCCCGCAGATACTAGCGCCATTCGAATTTGCACCTAAATCAAATCAGGCTCATCTGAGCGAGTCCTTGTGCTGCCCTCTGTTTTTGGCAAAACAAAAAAGCTAAGCCCACTCGAAATGGCACAGAAGAGCCAAATAATCAAAAATCCCAGGGTGTAGACCCCCTCATTTGATAGCGCAATAGGCTCACCGAAGAGCAGAATATCGTCTGGGTGAATGGCGGTAAACAATAAACCTTCAGCAATACCCGCCACCAAAAATGAGGGCCACAAGATCCAAATAATCTGGCGTAATCTCATTTAGTAACGGCCTCAATCTTGAGTCCTTTTTTATTCACACCATCGCGAATCGGCTGGTCAGCATGGTGCGTAAAGGCGAGCCAAATAGTAATTGCACAGCCAATCGCTGCCACCGCAGGGCCACTGATTAAAAGCCAAGGCCACAATTGCTTCCACCAGGGCTTAATGCAAGATTGATTTGACATCCCTTTTTCCTTTCACAACAAACCTAACGCGGCACGATGAATGAGGATTTTTCATCCCGAATCCGAATAACTGTATCTTTACCCTTGCTGAGCTCTAAGCCCTCTACCTCAAAATGAATCGGGTAATTTCCTGGATCCATCTCGCCAAGTGGAGAACTGACGCGAATGGGTATCAGTTGATTACTGGAAGGCTCAACCAATATATCCTTTAGAGGCCTGCCTTGTGAGCTTAGTATTTCTAAATTCGGTAAGCCTGTCACCTTAAAGTTAACTTGTAATGCGTTTTCAGATGAATTCATTACCTGAATACGGTACACATTCTCAATTCGAGTGCCGTCGACTTCCCGTGCCAAAGCGCCACGATCGCGCATCACATCCGCTCGCAATGGATTACGGGTCGCCAAGGAAGCTAAAAAAACGGTCGTTAAGATCACAATAATCGCCGTATAAAAGATAATCCGCGGGCGAAAAATTCGGCGGACTGCCGTCTCTTGAGGCGCGCGCTCCAGAATTGCTCGCTCACTTGTGTAGCGAATGAGGCCTTTAGGGTACTGCATCTTGTCCATCACTTGATTACAGGCATCAATGCAGGCGCCACAACCAATGCACATGTATTGCAAACCATCCCGAATATCAATGCCGGTTGGACAAACTTGGACACAAATACTGCAATCAACGCAATCGCCTAGGCCGCTTGCGAGATAGTTTTCCGATTTACTACGGCTTCCACGAGGATCGCCTCGGACCGTGTCATAGGTCACCAGAAAGGTATCCTTATCTACCATCACGCTTTGAAATCGAGCATAGGGGCACATGTATTTGCAGACCTGCTCTCGCATAAAGCCGGCATTGCCCCAGGTGGCAAAGCTATAAAAGAAGAGCCAAAAGCCCTGCCATGGGCCTAAGGTGGCGCTCATGACTTCGCCGGCTAATACATGAATCGGCGTGAAATAACCCACAAAAGTAAAGCCAGTCCAAGCAGCGACAGCAATCCACAGAGCATGTTTTGTGATTTTAAGCCGCCACTTATTGAAATTCCAAGGCCACTCTTGCCCATCCAAACGTATGCGGGCAAACCGATCACCCTCCACCTTACGCTCGATCCACATAAATACTTCGGTATAGACAGTTTGCGGACAGGCATAGCCACAAAAGAGTCGTCCCGCAACGGCAGTAAACAAAAATAAACTTAGCGCAGAGAGTATTAATAGCAGCGTAAGATAAATCACATCCTGAGGCCACAGAACCAAACCAAAGATATAAAACTTACGCTGGACTAAATCAAACAACACAGCCTGACGATCATTCCAACTGAGCCAAGGCAAGCCGTAAAAAAGGATTTGAGTCAGAAATACAAATACAATCCGCCAGCGGGCAAAGATTCCAGATACCGATCTGGGGTGAATCTTACGGCGCACCTCATAAAGTGATTCCTCAACCGATTGGATCGGAATCACCTTTGGATTAGGTAAAACTTCGAGCACTATTTTTTTGCCTGATCGACGCGAATATTCGTTAAGCTCCACACGTATGCGGAAATCAACTGTACTTTTTCAGGTGTTAGGATTGCTTCATGGGCAGGCATCTGCCCATTTCGCCCTTTTGCAATCGACTCGGTAACCGCCGCTTCGGTACTGCCATATAACCATGTTTTGTCCGTTAAATTAGGGGCGCCGATGGCGGTATTGCCCTTCCCATCTACCGCATGGCATGCAACACAGTTTGCGGCAAACAATGTACTACCGCGTTCTGCTTTTGCAGGATCAACCGATAATCCGGATAAGCTACGAACATAGCTGGTTAAGTCAACAATATTCTCTTTACTTAAATGGGAAAATGCCGGCATCACACCGCTGCGACCTTGCAAAATAGCTGTCTTAATCATCTCGGGACTACCCCCATACAACCAATCGTTATCGGTCAGATTGGGAAAACCTTTCGAGCCTCCTGCATCTGATCCGTGGCATTGTGCGCAGTAATTTAAGTACAGGCGTTGGCCCATTTCACGGGCCTTTGGATCAGCAGCTACTTGCTGCACATCAAGCTCCATGTACTTTGCGTAAATGGGTTTGAGTTCTTCATTGGCTTTGATAACCGAAGTGGTGTAGGCAGTGTCGGTGGTGTAGCCCAGCAGGCCTGGGTAGGATCCAAGGCCAGGATATAGCACGAGGTAAATTAGGCCAAAAACACACGATAACAAGAACATCCAAGCCCACCAGCGCGGTAATGGATTGTTGAGTTCGCGTAAATCACCATCCCAGACATGTCCAGTATCAGCAACACTACCGTCTGCATTTTGCTCTACCGTTACCTTGCGCTGGGAGGATAGTAACCACACGCACCACACAATCCCAATTAAGGTAATGGCGGCAATAAATATGCTCCAGTAGGAATCGATAAAGTCGCTCATTTCTTTTCCTTTGTAAATTCATCCGGAAGATCAAACGGCAATTCTGCTGACTCCTGATTGGCTGGCTGTCGCTTAGCAGACCATGCCCACCAAATAATGAGCAGAAAAGCGGTTAAACCCAATATCGTTGAAATAGCAGACAAATAAGGGGCGATGATTTCGATCATGTCATTTCTCCTTTATTTGCCGATGCCAGTAGCAGAGCTAGTGGTGGCCGCTGGATTAGTTGATCTGCGGTGAATACCTAAACCTTGCATATAGGCAATTAAGGCATCCTCCTCCGTTTTACCTTCCAGCTCTTTAGGCGCATTGGCAATTTCTTCCTCGGTATACGGAACACCGAGTCGGCGCAAGGCCTTCATATGCGCCTGGATGCTGCCGGCATTTGCAGCGGTATGCTGAAGATAGGGGTAGGCCGGCATATTCGACTCTGGAACCACATCCCGCGGATTACGAAAATGAATGCGATGCCACTCATCGGAGTAACGCCCGCCTACGCGTGCAAGATCTGGGCCCGTCCGCTTACTGCCCCATAAAAATGGATGGTCGTAAACCGATTCACCGGCTAATGAGTAAGGGCCGTAGCGCTCTGTTTCTGAGCGTAGCGTACGAATTTGCTGCGAGTGACAGCCCACACAGCCCTCACGTTGGTAGATATCTCGGCCCGCAAGACTTAGCGCCGGAAAAGGGACTACACCTGGCGATGGCTGAGTCGTCGAGTGCTGAAAAAAGAGCGGCACAATTTGCACCAAACCGGCTATCGACACCACCACAATCGTGGCAATAATCAACCAACCAATATTGCGCTCAAAGGTTTCATGGGAAAAGAATTTGTATGGCTTGGACATGGCTTTTCTTCTCCTTAATGGGCCATCACCAACGGCGCAGGTATAGGCGCGTCAATGAATCTCTTGTTGTGAAGTGTCTTGTAGACGTTGTATGCCATCAGGAGCATGCCGCCTAAATAGCAGATCCCGCCAATTAACCGAATGACATAGAAGGGGTAAGTTGCCTTGACTGACTCCACAAAGCTATAAGTCAAAGTACCGTCTGGCTCAAATGCGCGCCACATTAAACCTTGCATCACGCCAGCAATCCACATCGCTGCAATGTAGATAACCACACCCAAGGTTGCGATCCAGAAATGAAGCTCAATCAAGCGCGTGCTGTACATGTCTTTTTTTCCAACAAGGCGCGGTATTAGGTAATACAGCGAGCCAATCGTAATCATTGCCACCCAACCGAGTGCGCCGGAATGGACATGACCAATGGTCCAGTCGGTGTAATGGGATAAGCTATTGACCGTTTTAATTGACATCATCGAACCCTCAAAAGTCGACATGCCATAAAAGGACAGCGCAACAACCAAGAACTTCAATATCGGATCACTGCGTAATTTATGCCAGGCTCCCGAAAGCGTCATAATGCCGTTGATCATGCCGCCCCACGATGGCGCAAGCAGGATGATAGAAAAAACCATACCCAAAGACTGTGTCCAGTCTGGCAAAGCGGTATGCTGTAAATGGTGCGGACCAGCCCACATGTAGGTAAAGTTCAGGGCCCAAAAGTGCACAATGGATAAACGATAGGAATAGATTGGGCGCTCAGCCTGCTTTGGGATGAAGTAATACATCATCCCCAAAAAGCTAGTGGTCAAGAAAAAACCGACCGCATTATGCCCATACCACCACTGAATCATCGCATCTTGCGTACCCGAATATGCCGAGTAAGACTTAAAAAGACTTGCTGGCATTTCAATATTATTGACAATGTGCAACAGCGCGATCGTCAAAATATAAGCACCAAAAAACCAGTTCGACACATAAATGTGTTTTGTTTTACGTTGCATGATGGTGCCAAAGAAAACTACCGCGTAGGCAACCCACACTACCGTTATTAAGATATCAATCGGCCATTCAAGCTCCGCATACTCTTTCGAGGTACTAATCCCTAAAGGTAAGGTAATTGCTGCAGCAACGATGACGGCTTGCCAGCCCCAGAATGTAAATGCAGCTAACTTGTCCGAAAACAAACGTACCTGGCAGGTGCGCTGGACGATGTAATAAGAGGTCGCAAACAGCGCACTACCACCGAATGCAAAAATCACTGCGTTTGTGTGCAGGGGGCGCAAACGCCCATAACTCAACCAGGCGATGTTAAAGGTAATTTCTGGCCAAACCAATTGCGCTGCCAGTATCACCCCCACGAGCATGCCTACAATGCCCCAGACGATGGTTGCAATCGCAAATTGACTAACCACCTTGTAATTGAAGTGATCTTGGTAACTACCCACGGTGCTGCCCATGGCTTCTCCCTTATGCAAATCGTGGCGATCAGTCGCCCTAAATAATGCTCAACAGCGCAATTTATTATCGATTTAAGGGTGTATTACTGATTTGATCTATATCAAACGAGCTCGGCCTAATTGCTCTAGTGAGCTAACTTATTCTCTGCGGCCAGTGGTTACTAGCGGGATTTCGATTTTGACTTGAGATCGGGAGCGGGATTTAACTTCTCCGCTTTTGGCGCATCATCGTCCATCAGAATAGCCTCGCCTGGACCATTTAAATCATCAAACTGACCGGTTTTGACAGCCCAATAAAAGAGATAGGCTAAAAAAGGAATCAGCAGCAATGACAGCGGTATTAAAAGAAGCAAGCTTTCCATTACCGCAGTCTAGCGCAATCACCTGCTGCATGGAATACGAACGAGCAAACTATGCTTTACGCAGACGCCATGCATTGAGGGTAACGGCTAGCGAAGATAAAGCCATGCCGATGCCCGCAACCCAAGGATTCACCCAACCCATCATCGCTACCGGAATTGCTACGACGTTATAAACGAAGGCCCACAATAGGCTTTGCTGAATGACAGCTTTTGTGCGATCTGCCATTAAGAGTGCTTTGGCTAGTGGCGCCAAGGAGGTGGCAGTGAGGATGGCATCCGCACTAGCAGAGGCCAGGGGCGAGCCCGAGCCAATCGCCACTGAAACATTAGCCTTCGCTAATAGGGGTGCATCATTGATGCCATCCCCAATTGCTAGGCAGATTCGGCCATCGGCCTGAAGGGCCTCAATAAATGCATACTTACCCTCAGGGGAGATGGCGCCATGGAAATGTGTCATTCCAAAATAGCTTGCCCACCAGCTTACCGTCACCACATCATCGCCAGAGACCATGTGAACGTTAATGTTGCGGCGCTTGGCCATAGCAAGCAATTCACTGACGCCAGCCCTTGGCGTATCTAAAAAAGTGAAGCGGGCAATCAAGCCTTGCTCATCCGCTAAAAAAACAGTGCCATATTCACCAGAATGCGGATGTATGGCCCCTTTCATATAACCGAGCGACTGCATCCATACTTGACTACCCAAAACAAAATTGCCGGCACGCACTCCAGAGCCCAGCTGATTATTAACAAGCATTCCAGGAGAGTGAGGAGTAAGTCCTGCTTGGTGTGCGGCACGAATAAATGCCAGCGCCAAGGGGTGGGATTGCCCCTCCTCTAGTCCTGCCGCAATCGCAAGCGCCATTGATTGATCGAAATCAGTCCGGAACAATTCGACTTCTTTTAACTCAGGCTCACCCATAGTCAAAGTGCCGGTCTTATCTAAAACAATGTCCGTAACCTTAACTAAGCTTTCCATCACATGGCCCCGCACGATCAGGAGTCCCAGTTTCGTGACGGCTCCCTGGGAAGCTGCCATGGCGGTGGGCACTGCGAGGGAGAGTGCACATGGGCAACTCGCTACCAATACCGCAACTAAAACTGTCCAGGCCCGAGTGGGATCAATGGCAAGCCAAACAGCGGTCGATAGAACGGCGCTCACAATTAAAAAGAGAACAAAATGACCTGCCCATTTTTCAGCCAAGCCAAGGACTGCAGGCTTAGCCTGCAAGGCATTATCTAGCAAAGAGGCAATGCTAGCAATACGAGTGGATTGCCCAAGCGCAGTAATGATCATCACCAATGGATTTTGAATATTATGCGTCCCTGCATACAAGGTGTCGCCAAGCTCTTTTCGAATGGGTTTTGATTCACCGGTCAGCAGTGACTCGTCTACGCTACATTCCCCCGCAATTAAACTGCCGTCGGCCGGAATCACAGCGCCTGCCGGTACTCGCAAATAGTCACCTATTTGGCATTTCACAACAGGCACGGATTTCAGCTCGGCTGATTCGGGGTAATGCGTAAAACGCTCGCAGGTCGCAGGTAACTGCTTGGCAAGCGCCTCTGCCCCACCCTGCGCATCCTGGCGCGCTAGCAATTCGACATAGCGTGCTCCAAGAATAAAAGCAACGAACATCGTGATTGAATCAAAATAATGCTCACCAGAACCATTAAGCAAATTGATGGTTCCAGCAATAAAGGCGAGCGCTAAAGCCAAGGCAATGGGCACATCCATCCCTAGCATCTTGCTTGATCTAAATAGCCGAATACTATGCCATGCGGATTGAAAGATGGGGCCTGCCGAATAGACCATCACAGGTATGGTTAATAACCAGCTTGCCCAATTAAGGAGTAGCTCGGATTCCACACTGATGTCGCTATCACCCAGATAAGTAGGCCACGCATACATCATGACCTGCATCATGCCCAACAGGGCGACCCCCAAACGGGTAAGTAGTTGCCGCCGCTCTTTCTTAGCCCTTTCAAGCGCAAGCGCAGGCTCAAATGGCCAAGCACCATAACCGATACGCTCTATCGCATGCAATAAGCTAGCCAAACTAGTTTTACTCGGGTCAAACTGAATGCGGGCCTTTTGCGTTGCATAATTAATTTGGACATCGTGAACACCTGGCATACGCCTCACAAAATGTTCGCATAGCCATACACACGCAGCGCAGCGAATCTTTTCTAGTTTTAAGGTCGCTTCTAGCTGGGTATCGCCGATAGTTTTAGTAAAACGCGAGAGTAAGAGCGGATCATCATAGGGCAGCAATCGCTCTGGTATTGCCTCACCGATACCATCCGCATCCGGCTTATCGCCCGGTACTCGCCGAGCATAAAATACTTCCAGCCCCTCACCATGAATGGTTTGAGCAATCGCCATACAGCCTGTACAACAAAAGGAATGGTAGGTGCCGCCCAGTTCTAACTTCAGTTGTGTATTTGCAGCAACGTCATTACCGCAGTGATAGCACACCTGAGTCATATTCACCTCAGCGCGAAGGTGGGCTGGGTTTTCGCTTGGACCACCCATTGCGACGCTCAAAGAGCACAAATAGCACTCCCCAAATCACAATCGAGAAGTAGGCCCACACCCAGGCTGACTGGGATTCCTGCGATCCAGAGAGATCCAAAACAAAGCCAAAGATGGCAGGGCCTAACAAGCCACCACCAAAACCCATGAGGGAGTGCAGGCCCATTGCGGCGCCTTTGATCTGCGGCTGCGCACTCGTTACTAGCCCCGCAGTCAAGGTGGCTGAGTCCGCCATAATAAAAATCGAATGACTCGTAGCAAGTAAGGCAATCACCCACCAGCCCTGACCAGTAGCAGAGGCTAATCCAATACCCAAGATGGCGCTAGTCAGCATGACAAAACAAATCCAATTCTGCCTGCCGATTTTGAGCGCCATTTCATTACCCAGAATGGATGCAGGCACGCCAAAGAAATTAATCACACCAGCCAAGGTAGTCGCTGCTAAGAAAAAAGTTTCGCCGGTGTAGGCTGTACAGAACGCAAAGAAAGCCACCAACCAACTACGTGATGCAAACAACTCAAGGGAATGCGCGGTGTATCCAAAAATATAGCCTGATGCCTCTTTATTCTGCAACACCATCTGCCATTTTTTTAAGGGAAAAATATCACTTAGCTGAATCTGAATGGGGCCATGCCATTCAGGCTTATCTAAAGCCGGAATTAGAAGCCAAACAATCAAGAATGCGAGCAATGGTCCGAGAGCAATCCACTCGTAAACTGCCTCCCACCCCAAAGCCTCCAATATCCAGCCTGAGATGAGATAAGACAAGCCCGCGCCAATGCCAAAAAAAGCCGTGTAGAAGGAAATATGCCGGGTAACCTCACCGTGCTGCACGCGGTCAGACAGTACCTTCAAACCGGGCATATAGGTACCTGCCAAACCGGCACCATTCAAAGCCATAAAGAAAAAGGCAGAATAAAAGCCGCTTGCAAAAAGGCCCATGCCCAATAGACCTGTTATGCCCGATAAGCCGCCAATTAAATAAATCTTCCGCGCATCAACTCGGTCGGTTAATACCGTTGCCAGAGGCACAACTATGATGTAACCAACAAAATAGGCACTTGCTATTAAACCGGCTTCAAAATTACTCAGGCCCCATTGGTTCTGCAAGGTAGTCAGAGTGACGGCATAGCATGCAAACCCTAAAAGTGCACAAACTTGTGCAGCCAACATCAAGGGGGTGCAGTTTATTTTTCCGGCAATCGTAGGCACAGAATGGGTTCGCTTAGCAGTTACTGTGAGTTGGCATGAGGTGAATTCTGAAACCCATTGGACCGAAAGGTCAGCACCAAGGTGTCTCGATAGCCGTGTGGCATGGTTGGCTGAATCGGTGTTGTTTCATGAATCATTCGCTCATCATTCATCAACAAGACGGACCATGGCTCAGTTAAGGTAAAGCGTAAGCCAGAGGAGGTATTGACCTCGAAGATGCGGGTCTCGCCGCCTTTGATGTTATGGCGGTCAATTAAAAATACGGCAACGAAATCCACACCATCCCGGTGAGCACCTTCCGGGGTTGGTCGGCCAATGCCATCGCTCGTATCGATGCGAAATTGATGCGCTTCAATAAACCAGGTTGTGACTGGCTTAAGGGAATTTAAGAGTCCTGCGGTATTTTTGATTAGCGCTTGCCAGTAGACGTCATTTGCCAAGGCTGGTGTAATCGGCTCAAACCAACGCTCAATACCGCCATGCAAGGCGTTATAGTCGACTGACTGCCAGTGGGCGCGATGCGGAACCATCTTTAGTTCTGATCCGCTTACCGTATAACTAGCGTGCCGCCGATAGCGATAACGCCCGCCGTCTTTTAAGTAAGGATCACGCGGCAGATCCTGCCAATGCACCCCCAAACCAAGTAAATCGCTGACGCTAACATGGGCCAACTCCGCAACCGAGGCGGCGGCGGCAATTGCAAATCCACTGCCTTGGATTGCAGGCGCAATTTGTGGGGTAGGCGTTAACGGCGGAGAGAGATTCACCGTCTTATTTTAGGACATCGACGCACTTACTGTCACGAATCGAGTTTTAGACGTTCTCGCACCATATTGACGTGCCCCTTTAAGTCATAGAGCTCTTTAGACTCAAGGGAAGATACCTTCATGGCATTCACGCGCATTTGTATGTCCGCCAAGGCCTGACGACTCGCTTCGCGCGCAGCGGGGTCTGCAGCAGTGCGCTCTAATACTTTGAGCTCAGCGTAAATACGGGATAAACGAATGCGCAGACTTAAATCACGCAATGCCGGAATGTAGGCTATTAAAGGAATCAAAATAGCCAAAATAGGAATGACAACCCGCGCAAAGCGACCAACCCAAACGGCAGTCCAAAATGGCAAATGGCGATGCAAAAAAGAGGGGCCGTCTTTTAAATAAATCTCCGAATCCATTTGCAATGGAAAATCAAGGCCATTGATCGATGGAAATTCACCCTGCTTTTGTAAGCGCGAATAGGATTTCAAAATAGCTTGCGCATTTTCTAGGAGTAGACTGACGATGGCTGGACTGATCGTCTCACGACTGACCAAGGTTGCAGTTGCTGCAATCATCTGCCGGTTGAGCCTAGGAAAATCATTTTCGATACTCAGTAGACCGCGAGCTAAATCCACTTTGGTTAAAAATGGGAGAGCGCGAGTATAGGCGTCCGCCTGCACAAAATTCATCAGCTGCACACCGGGCAAGTTGATAAAGCTTTTGAGCAGCGGCGCTTCGGCTGCAGCCACCACAAAAACGGCATCCAGATTTCCAGCGGCTAATTTTGCAGCTCCTTCCTGCGGAGTCAGGGTCTGTATTTCAAGATCCGTTGGCTTGATTCCGCTGGTATCGAGCAGGAGTTTTGCTATCGAATTAGTACCGCTTCCTGCATTGCCAATCGAGACTCGCTTCCCCTTTAGCTGGGTAAGGAGGGTCAGTCCATCTGGAACCCCCTTAAAACTAGACTCGCGATAAAAAACCCATACCGGCTCATAAAACATCCCGGCGATCGATACGAAATGCGGATATTGCGACACATCCGCAACGCCGCCCTGAATCATTGCTAGATCTACGCCCGATTTGGGATCTGCCAATAAAGCCAGATTGTCTTGCGTGCCCCCCGTCTTCAAAACCTGAAGTTCAACCCCTTCTTTTTTCAAAGAGGATTGCATCCGTTCGCCGAAGCGGTAATACAGGCCATCCTGAAATCCAGTAGCAATCACAATCGACTTGGGCGGGGCCGGAATGAGCGTCCACAATAGGCCAAATACAAATACGATGAGTAGCACCAATATTGCCAATAAGGCATATGGGTTGTAGCGGAGTCCTTGAATGCGGTTCATGATCGTGGGCGTTTTTTGGATTATGCCCTGCCTCTGAGGGCATCTGCTATTTTCACGCTAAGATAGCAATATAAGAACCCATCCAATCAGAAAGTAGTCCATGAATATATCCTCCTTGCGCGTAGCCCTCGTAACCGGTGCCGGTAGCGGTATTGGCCGAGCCGCTGCTAAGGCCCTGCTCGGCGGTGGCTACTGTGTTGTCCTCACCGGACGCAGGCTTGATGCTCTGCAGAATGCCATCCAGTTAATCGGTGGCAATGATAGTAATTGCCTTGCTGTTGCATGTGACGTAGGCAAACCAGAGGATGTTAAAAATCTCTTTAGCACCCTGAAAGCCAAATGGGGACGAATTGATGTTCTCTTTAATAATGCTGGCACAGGTGCCCCAGCTATTCCGATGGAAGAGCTCAGCTACGAGCAATGGATGAATGCCGTCAACAGTAATTTATGCGGCACTTTTTTATGCTCACAAGAGGCGATCCGTATGATGAAAGCGCAGACTCCTCAAGGTGGTCGCATCATCAATAATGGATCGATTTCGGCGCATGCACCGCGCCCGATGACGGCGCCTTACACTGCAACAAAGCATGCCATTACCGGCTTAACAAAGTCAATCTCATTAGACGGTCGCCCATTTAATATCGCCTGCGGCCAGATCGATATTGGCAACGCTGCTACTGAGATGACTGAACGAATGGCTGCTGGAATTATGCAAGCCGACGGCTCAATTAAAGTCGAGCCACGCATGGATGTTGATCATGTTGGGCAGGCCGTATTACACATGGCTCAGCTTCCACTGGAAAGCAATATTCAATTCATGACGATTATGGCCACTAATATGCCGTATGTTGGTCGGGGCTAATTCCACCCTTCCCTTGCCAGCATGAATAGAAGCATTCGTTTGCATTTCAACAAAATCAGCTGGGCTTTACTGCTCAACTTCCGTAACTCACCCGCTCCCGACCTACTTCTCAACAAACGCCCGCTCAAAGACATAATCCCCGAGTTGCCCGAGGCTAGGAGAGACCACAAAGCCTCTGGCATCTAACATGGCGCAGGTTTCTTTAAGCATGGCGGGGCTACCGCAAATCATGCCGCGATCCGTTTTGGGGTCTAAAGGCGGTAATCCAATGTCTTTGAAGAGTTGACCCGACTCAATTGCCGTGGTCAGACGTCCCGTTTGCTTAAATGCCTCCCGGGTCACCGTGGGGTAATAAATCAACTGCTTCTGTACGAGCTCGCCAATGTATTCATCTTGGGTCAATTCGTTTTTGATGTATTCACCATAGGCGAGCTCGCTAACGAGGCGTACCCCATGGATGAGGATCACCTTCTCAAAGCGCTCATAGGTATCGGGATCCCGAATAATGCTCATAAAGGGAGCTAAGCCAGTACCGGTACTAAAGAGGTAGAGGTGTTTGCCGGGATTGAGGTCATCAATCACCAGGGTGCCGACTGACTTTTCGCTGACCAAAATGGGATCGCCCACTTTGATGTGCTGCAAACGCGAGGTTAAGGGGCCATCGGGCACCTTAATGCTTAAAAACTCGAGGTGCTCAGCATAGTTGGGGCTAGCCACGCTATAGGCTCTAGCCAACGGCCTACCATCGACTTCTAGGCCAATCATTAAGAAGTGACCATTGCGAAAGCGCAGGCCTTGATGGCGGGTAGTCGTGAAGCTAAACAGGGTATCGTTCCAGTGGTGAATCGAGAGAACGGTTTCGGTATTGTAGGTAGCCATTATTTTTAGAGTCGTAGCAATTTGCTCGAGGAATTGATTCCCAATAATCTCTCTTTTGTTACTATTTTAGACATCACCTAATCCTCAATCTCAAGATACGTGTGCTGCTTACGATACTGGCAGTTGACATCATGATTTTCTAGCTTGCCATTCACTTCTGTAGTCGACTTTTTGCAAAACTGGCAACGATATTCATATAACTTACCCTCCACTTTTTCTTGTGGATAATGAATGTATAAAGCTTGAGGATAAAAATGCATTGCCGACTCTTTCTATACAATTGAAATAATGAAAGCACTCATTCTTTTTGGACATGGAGCACGTGATATACGCTGGCGCGAACCGTTTGATTGCCTGAAGCGCATGTGGCAAGAGCAATTCCCAGATATTCCAGTTGAATTAGCGTTTTTGGAATTGATGCAGCCTAGCTTAGTCATGGCAGTTGGTTTATTACGCGATCAAGGAGCCAAGAACATTCAAATTGTTCCTGTATTTTTTGGTCAAGGTGGGCATTTGCGCGAAGATTTTCCTCGGCTTTTGCAGGATGCTAAAGCGCAATTCCCCGATCTGCATTTAAGCTCTTCTCCTGCTGTTGGTGAGAGTAAAGCTGTCTTGCAAGCCGTTATTCAATTTAGCGCTAGCACGCTCAGCCAAGGCCTCGCCGATCAGTATTAGCAATGGCTCGTCGCTTTGCTGCCAGGTTGACTCATCTGGTTCATGATCAATATTAAGACTTGCCAAGTCGAATAAAGACATCGACCATTTACGTTCACGTTTAGTGCTGATGGCTTCGAGTATATGCACTGGCGTTGATGCTGCCCTGCCTTGCTCCAGTAATTGCTTTGCAATAGCACTGGCATGGCATCTACCCATGTAATAAATCAAAGTATCTGCCGATGGATTTTCAAATAGCTTTTTTGGTTGATTGGCCTCGCTTACAGCCTTGGCATGAGTAATAAACGCAATGCTACGAGACACACCTCTTAAGGTTAAGGATCTCCCTAAACTAGCAGCGCCCGCAAGTGCAGAAGTAATGCCTGGTACTATTTCGTATGCAATCCCCGCCTCATCCAATGCTGATAATTCCTCATCTGCCCTTCCGAACAGCATTGGATCGCCACCTTTAAGGCGCACTACCGTAGCGTACTTTTGTGCCGCATCCACGAGCATCTTATTAATGAAGCGTTGTGCCGTAGATAGCTTCCCACAGCGCTTACCCACCGGGATTAACTTGGCTTTTGTGCACAAAGCCAACATCTCTGGCTCAATCAACGCATCGTGCAGCACAATATCGGCTGCTGCTAATAGCGCCGCTCCGCGCACTGTAATAAGATCAGCCGCACCTGGGCCCGCACCCACCAGAAATACCTTCCCCAATGAGCTCATCAGCTTAAAACCTTCTCGAGCTCACTTTTCGTACGCGGGCTTCGCCAACTATTCTGCATAAAAACGCTATATTGGCTAAATTGAGTTAGAGCTAAATTACTGTCTTGGTCCGCTCGCAATACAAAATGGTCGAAGCCGACTCGAGCGAGCTGGTTGAGCTGATCGATTAATACATCTCCAGTTGCCCAAATTGGTCCATTCCAGGCTAAGCGATCTCGCAATAGAGCAGCGGTGCTATAACCGCGTCCATCTCGGAATATCGAAAAATTGATAGCCACTAAAGGCCAAAATTTTTTTCCTGCATGAATTAGTTGGCTAGACTGCAGAACATCATCATCTTCAGAAAACCATACACCAATTTCCCCCGCAAGCGCCCGATTTAATAGCTCAGAATCCTGACTGTGGTGAACCCAATACTTAAAAGGGATGATCTGTCTGCCAGATGGAACTGGTGCAGCGGTGTCTTTTGGTTGCCATAGCAGCCAATCAGATTCAAGAATCTGTGGAGCCTCGCCAAGGGGGTAATGAATTAACTTACTCATGTAACCCTCGCCGAAAATGCATTGTGTGCATAGGCAGCCTCTTTAAAAGGCTCAAGACCTAGGCGTAAATAAGTTTGAGAAAAAAGCTCTCCCTCATGGCGTTTTTCCACATAAACCCTGAGCAGTCGCTCTATTACTTCCGGAATCTCTTCTGCCAAAAAGGCACGGCCGATTATTTTTCCAATGGCAGTCTCATTTCCTTGAGTGCCGCCCAAACTCACCTGAAACCATTCCTCTCCATCTTTATCGACGCCCAATATTCCAATATTGCCAACATGGTGATGCCCGCAGGAATTGATGCATCCCGAGATATTGATAGAGATATCCCCAAGGTCATGCAAATAATCAATATCATCAAAGCGCTCTTGAATAGCCTTGGTAATCGGTAAGGACTTGGCATTTGCCAGCGAACAAAAATCTCCTCCGGGGCAAGCGATAATATCCGTGAGTAGTCCAATATTACTTAAGGCCAACCCCAATTTTTTTAAACGCCTCCAAAGATCGACTAGTCGCACAGTTTCTATGTCAGCCAGAACCAGGTTTTGTTCATGGGTAACTCTGAGTTCGCCAAAACTAAAATGATCTGCCACATCTGCGATTGCCTGCATTTGAGCAACCGTCACGTCTCCAGGTGCATTTACTCCGTGGGGTTTCAGCGACAAAGTGACGCTAGAGTAGCCCGGCACTTGATGAGCGCGCACATTCCGCTGTAACCAGCGCCCAATAGCTAGCTGCTCCTGTGGTGTTACGGAGGAAATTAAGTCTTGATGGGTGACTACTGGAGCATTTATATATGCCGGCTTAGAGAAATGCCTCGCGACATTATCCCAATCTGCTTGAGTAAAGTCAGGTTGTGTATCCTTAATCTCATTCCACTCTTCCTCGACCTGCCGAGCAAATTCATTTATACCCAACGATTTAACCAATATCTTAATGCGCGCTTTATAGATATTGTCACGTCGACCGTGAAGGTTATATACCCGCACTAAGGCCGTTAAATAGGATGGAAGATTTTTCCAATCTAATTCGGTTCTTATTAATTCCGCAAGAATTGGCGTTCTACCCATACCGCCGCCCACATACAGATTGGCAACCAACTGATTGTCTATATTTTTCTTAAGCTCGATTCCGACGTCATGACACAACAATACTGTTCTATCCTGCTTTGCTCCATTGACAGCAATCTTAAATTTACGGGGTAGATACGCGAATTCAGGATGCAGTGTTGACCACTGCCGCAGTAATTCGCAAATTGGCCTTGTATCCACTACCTCATCACTTGCCACTCCAGCAAAAGGATCGCTTGTGATATTACGTATGCAATTACCTGAGGTTTGTATTGCATGCATCTCTACTTTCGCCAGCTCAGCCAAAATATCTGGTACCTGCTCTAACTCAACCCAGTTAAATTGAATATTCTGGCGAGTAGTAAAGTGCCCGTAACCACGGTCATAACGAAGTGCAATGTCAGCTAAGGTGCGCAATTGATCGGAACTCAACATCCCGTAGGGAATGGCAACACGCAGCATATAGGCGTGGCGCTGAAGATATAAGCCGTTTTGTAAACGCAGGGGCTTAAACTCGTCCTCAAGCAGTGTGCCCTGCACACGGCGGGCGACCTGATTTCTAAATTGCGCTACCCGCTCTTGGATAAGTGCTTGATCGTTTTGGTCATATCTATACATGAGCTCCATTGTTATGGAGTTTTTTCATAGCTAAAACGAATAAAAAGCTATATCAATATATCAATTTGAATATAAAGCCACTTCATCATTGTTTCAACCTTGGTATGGATGAAATAAAGCCATTTTGTAACTAATAAGCCCTAGTCTTCGACATAGCCTGCGACAACACAATCACTGGAATCAGGCCTGCTAACACAATCGTAAGGGACGGCAAAGCGAGCTCTGATAAACGCTCATCTGCCGCCAATTGGTAGGTGGCCACCGCTAAAGTATCAAAGTTAAATGGTCGCAATAGTAAGGTCGCCGGCAATTCTTTCATCACGTCGACAAAAACAAATAGACCGGCGGTCAACAAACTGCGCTTAAGCAAAGGCAAATGAATTTGCGTCATGGTTTGCCATTGCGACGCCCCTAATAAAGCAGCTGTTCCATCCATCGCGGGTGTAATACGCGATAGCCCCGTCTCGACACTTTGTAAGCTAGAAGATAAAAAGCGAATCAGGTAGGCATAAATTAATACCCATACTGTTGCCGACATAATCCATGCCGAGTCAATTAGACCAAGCAAAGAAAGAATACCGACGGCCAATACTGCACCAGGTAAGGCGTAGCCCAGGCCTAACAGGCGATTGACGGTGCGCATCATGGCGCTCTTAGAAGCTCTAGCAAAGTAAGCTAGAAAAAGTGCGCAAACAACTGAAATAAGCGCGGTCACGCTCGCTAACCAGATGGAGTTGCCAAGCCAGGTGGTGTAACGCGCATCGATCGTAATGCCCTGCTCCCACTGCAACTGCAGCAAGCCCAATACGGGCAATACAAAAGAACATAAAACGGTAAGACCACAAACCGTAAAAGCAAATAAGGCGTTTTTGCCGCTTAGTTTTTTTGCCATCGTTGCACGCGGCACACTGCCTGATGTGGCGTAACGAAGCCGCGCCCGATTATGCTGTTCAATGTAAAAAATAAGGAATACGAAAGCCAATAAGCCCAGTGAGAGCTGCACCGCAGCCAATCGATCACCAAAAGATAGCCAAGCACGAAAAATTCCGGTAGCGAATGTTTGTATGCCGAAATACGATACGGCGCCGTAATCAGCCAAGACCTCCATTAAAGCCAGCGCCATGCCCGCAAAAATAGCGGGGCGAGCCATCGGGAGAACCAGTTTGTAAAAGGCCTGAAAGCCGCTGTAGCCCAGGGTTTCAGCGACCTCAGAAAGGCGTCCACTGCGATCCAAAAACGCAGTGCGTGCGATCAAGTAGACATAAGGGAAAAGGCAAAATGAAAAAGTCCAAATGGCACCACCTAAGGATCTGGGGTCCGGGAAAAACCACAAACGCTCCAGCCCAAATACTTGCCGCAGTCCAGTTTGTACTGGGCCAGAAAAATCCAGCATATCGACAAATAAGTAGGCCATGACATAGGTGGGCACTGCGAGGGGCAAAATTAATGCCCACTCAAAAATACGCTTACCCGGGAACTGGTAATTGGCTACTAACCATGCATTACCTACCCCTAAAACAAAGACGCCAAGCGCTACACCCACTAGCAAAATAACCGTGGATATCAAATAGTCGCCGAGCACAAATTCCCATAGGTGCGCCAAGGTTCCTTGACCCCCGATGCTGGCAGCGCCCGGAATACTCTCTGGAAACAAAAAAGGAACGCCCAAGCCAAGCAATGGCAAGGAGAGCAATAGTGCGATCAGAACAACAATTCGGCTCATTTCGGGGGCGATCGTAAGGGCTAAAACAGTGAATCCGGTGAATTTAACCGGTTAATGCGAAAATTATAGGGATGAATCCAGTTCAACCCCTACTTTCGCTTGAGGAAGTTGAAATTGCCTATCCCAAACCGGATGGCAAGGGCTTGATGCGCATCGTGCATGATCTTAATCTTCAGCTTGAGCCAGGCGGCATTGCCTGCCTGCTAGGGCCATCGGGCTGCGGTAAGTCAACCGTTTTAAGGGCTATTTGTGGCTTTGAGCCCTTACAACACGGTCAAATTAAGTTGCACGACAAGGTGGTTAGCTCCCCCACAGTGAATCTAGCCCCCAGCCAGCGCCGAGTGGGGATGGTATTTCAGGATTTCGCCCTGTTTCCCCATTTGTCGGTAATTGAGAATGTGATGTTTGGTCTTGGCGCCCTTCCCGCAAATCAGCGTCACGCGGTTGCCATGGATTGGCTCGGGAAGGTTTCGCTAGCCAATAAGAGCCAAGCCTATCCACATGAACTTAGCGGCGGCCAACAGCAACGGGTTGCATTGGCAAGGGCAATGGCACCCGAGCCCGATTTAATTCTGCTGGACGAACCCTTCTCCAGTCTTGATGTCGATTTGCGCGAGCGCCTTGCTTCCGAAATGCGTGAGATCTTAAAAAGCAATGGAGTAACGGCACTTTTAGTAACGCATGATCAATTCGAGGCATTCGCGATTGCTGATCACATCGGCGTCATGAATGACGGCAATATTGTGCAATGGGATACACCCTATGATTTGTATCACCAACCGATCAATCGCTATGTAGCCGACTTTATTGGCCGCGGGGTATTTGTAAAGGGCGCAATTCAAGACAATGCCATGGTTGAAATTGAACTCGGCAAACTCAAATTAGACAATGATCACCACGATCCGATTGGCAGAATAGTGGATGTGCTCTTGCGTGCCGATGATATTCAGCACGATGATGCAAGTCCATTACTAGCGGAAGTAATTCGTAAAACCTTTCGGGGTGCTGATTTTTTATACACCTTAAAGCTCGCATCAGGCCAAGAGGTATTTGCGTACGTCCCAAGCCACCACGACCACCACATTGGCGAGAAAATTGGGATTCGCTTGGGTGCGGATCACGTTGTCACATTTTCAGACTAAGTTCAACCAATAATGGGTTGATACATGGGGTTATTGCCTTGCCAAAACCCTGTAAAGTGCTGATTATGATTCCATTCAAATTGAATACTGTCATTAGTACTGGTTTAGCATTTGGTTTACTTGCTATCCCGTTTATCCCTGCGCATGCATCGCCTGATTTAGCCAAACAGAATACCTGTATGGGTTGCCATGCCATGGATCGCAAAGTAGTCGGTCCATCTTATAAGGCAATTGCTGCGCGCTATCAAAGCCAGCCACGGGCGCAAATGGTCGATACACTGGCAACTAAAATCCGGCTTGGCGGTGGCGGTGCATGGGGTGTAGTGGTGATGCCCGCCAATACCAAGATAAGCGAGGTAGATGCCAAAAAGCTTGCTGAATGGATTTTGGATAGCAATAAGTAATCAGCGAATTCAAGCGATCAAATGCAATACCATTACCCTTATTCATGAAGATATTCCTCTACCTACTCCTCTCTCTCGCACCCATCGCAGTTGCGTACACCAAAGCATTTGATGGCACGCGCATTAAAGAGCCCCTGATTGTGGTTTCTTACCTCAGCATCATGCTGTGGTCTGCTCTGTTTTCTACCATTACGCACTCCCTGACTGGAATTGAGATTAAATACTCAATCGCCGTATTTGCACTCGTTTTGGGTTATGGTCATTTTCGTTTGGTGCAATTCTTGGCACAGCGTCGACGTAATAAGTAATAGGGCCGAAGTTTCCTGAGTTAGAAGCCCTGCTGCTTGATTTGCAAAAGCAAAATAGAATGCACCATGGTTCATTTTTCTAGAAGGCAATTTCTAAAACGGCTTCCTGCTGCCGGACTGGCAGTAGCCGCGCCCTCGCTTGCTCTTTTTCCACTGCAGGGATTGGCCTCGGCGTCTACATTTCAGACTCACGATCTCGATTGGTTTGATGATGCCCGTCAGCGCCCTGTGCCCATTCGGCTTTACCAGCCCATTGCATCATCCTCTGCAGCTCCTGTACCGCTTATTATTTTTTCCCACGGCATTGGTGGATCGCGCTTGGGCTATAGCTACCTAGGAAGTTACTGGGCAAGCCATGGTCTAGCCAGCTTACATGTGCAGCACGTTGGCAGTGATCGCTCGATCTGGTTTGGCAATCCGTTTAATTTAGTGTCCCGACTACAAGAAGCAGCGCAAGAACAAGAAGCGCTTGCTAGGGTATTTGATTTACGCTTTGCATTGACACAAATATTGAGTGATTCTCTGGGTCAGGCAATCAATCCAAATCAAATTATTGCTGCCGGGCACTCCTATGGGGCGAACACCACCCTGCTTGCGTCTGGCGCGCGCGTTAGTCGCAATGCCGTTCCAATTGATCTGAACGATCCCCGCATTAAAGCTGCCATCCTGATTTCAGCGCCGCGGTTTTATGGCCAAAATGCAGTGGACTCGATCTTGCAGCCGGTCCGCTTGCCTACCCTGCACATTACGGCCACCGAAGACAATATCCAAATTCCAGGCTACTTTAGCGGCTATCCCGATCGCTTGGCTATTTTTGAAGCCATTGGGAGTGAACGCAAAGCCTTGGCTGTTTTTGAGGGCGGCTCACACAGCATGTTTACGGACCGCACCCGTACCGGGGGCGCGGTTTTAAATCACCAAGTGAAAGAAGCGACCCAGGAGCTCAGTCTTGACTTTATAGCGCAGGTTTTAAACAACCAAGAGTCCGGCATTCCGTCATGGGCCATGCGCCACGAGGCGATTCTATCGAAGGTCGTTTCCTAAGTGGGGTCTGCTGGCCCACTGCAGATTTGCATTAGATCCTGTACATTGCACTTATGACCGATCTCACAAAACCTTTTTGGATTCCCTTGTTTCCGCTGCAAACGGTTTTATTTCCAGAGGGGCTGATTGCGCTCAAGATATTTGAGGTGCGCTACCTCGATATGATGAAGTCATGCTTTAAAAATCAGGAATTCTTTGGGATTGTTGGCATCGAAGAAGGTGCAGAAACACAAGATCCAGCAAAGCCGGACATCCTCTTGTCTGAGTTTGGTACCCTCGCCAAAATCATTGAGTTTGATCCAATCCAGCCAGCTCTTTATATGACCCGCTCTGTAGGGCATGCGCGATTTTCGCTATTGCAATCTAAGCGCGAAAAAAACGGCTTATGGATGGGTGAAGTCCAGTGCGTTGCCGCCGATCCAGAGATCGCGGTTCCGGATGAATTGAGTGACACCGCCCTCCTCCTTTCAGAAATCATTACTTCAGTCCAAAAGCAAGGCCTGAGTGAGAGTCAGCTGCCTTTTCAGGAACCCTATCGCCTCGAAGATTGCGCCTGGGTCTCCAATCGCTTGGCGGAGATACTACCGCTTTCAGTCTCCCAAAAAAATCACCTGTTGATGCAAGACAATCCGCGATTACGCCTTGATTTAATTCATGAGCTACTCGAGGACGGCGTTGATTTAAATTCAACACTCCATTGATCTTCTACAGTTAACTTGGATCAAGGGTCGTGATGGTAGATCTCTTTATTCAGCAAATGGTGCGTCAACTCGTTGGTGGAAGCGGCCCACCTACCGCCTTCCTTACTCCCGCCGGCGATCCTGGTTTACTGGGTCCGGACTCCATGCCATGGGAAGTACATGCTGATTTCATGTCCATGATGATCGGCGGTATTTCATCGCTAGTCTTGCAGGCATTGCATCCCGGTGCCCTTGCTGGGGTCTGGGATCATTCGAGTTTTCGTACCGACTTGCAGGGTCGTCTTGGTCGCACTGCTTTTTTTATCGCCGCTACCACCTATGGTCCGACCGCCATGGCCAATCAGATGATCGACAAGGTCAATCGCATCCATGGGCACATCACAGGCACCGATGAGTTTGGAAAGCCCTACAGCGCCAGTGATCCGCATTTATTAAACTGGGTCCACCTGACCGAAACCAGTAGCTTTATGCGCGCATACCTGCGTTACCGCAATCCCGATTTAGCAAGCGCAGAGATCGATCGCTACTTTGTCGAAATGCGCTGTATCGGAAATAGGCTCGGCGCCATTGATTTGCCGAGCACCGCACTTGCAACGGATCAAGCCATTGCCGCCTATCTACCCGAGCTGCATTACGGCGAACGAGCGCGTGCAATCGTCACACTGCTGGACGAATATCCCAGCAGCCTGCATTCAAGACCATTTGTTCGGCTCGTCAGCAAAGCTGGTTTCCTCAATTTGCCCGACTGGGCATATCCTCTGATTGATCGTAAAGTGCCCTCCGCCTTCGAACGAAACGCCGTTCAATCCGCTATCAACCTGATCGCAAAACCCGTTCGTAAGGCGCTGCAAAACGGGGTAGCTGCCCACTCCTACCGCCGTATTTATGGACTTAATTCCAATAAAGGAAAATCCCATGCTGCCGAACATTAGCCTTACACGATTAAATGGCGCTACCGAACAGATGAACGACTACGCCGGCAAAGTCCTGCTGATCGTCAATGTTGCTAGTCGCTGTGGCTTCACTAGCCAATACGCTGGCCTGCAAAACATCTATACGCAGTTTCAGGATCGCGGATTTGAAGTACTTGCTTTTCCGTGCAATCAATTTGGTGGGCAGGAACCGGGTAGCGCATCTGAAATCGAGCAATTTTGTAGCACGCGCTATCTGACTACTTTCCCGCTGTTTAACAAAACCGATGTCAATGGCGACAATGCCCACCCACTCTTTAAATTTATCAAGCATGCTGCCCCAGGCATTTTGGGAACAGAAGCAATCAAGTGGAATTTCACCAAGTTTTTAGTGGATCGGAAGGGCCAAGTTGTTCGCCGCTATGGCTCGGCAGAAGATCCAGCCAGCATCGCAAAGGACATTCAAAAGGCGCTGCAAAGCCCAGAATAAGGCTACTGGGATTATGGTCTTATGGTGCTCTGCACAAAGGAAATTAAAGGCGTATAGTCGAAATAAGGGTTTTCCCTTAAAAATCGTCTAATTTAACTAGAAAGAGCCTGATGAAACCATTTTTTGCCAACTTCGCATTGATCTTCAGCGCCCTCCTGGCTGGTAGAAAAGCCTTCCTGCGTTATCAAGCAGCACGAATTCGCTAGTTCCCCTAGTATTGCTTGTAGCCAGCTTGCCGACCGCGATTTGGTTTATTCCCGCCATTTTCGTATTGGATACTAAATGCACTCGATCTTGAAAACCCTGGGCCTCAGCATTGCAATCACATGCTTACTCGGCGCTAACCCAGTACTGGCCCAAGGCAATTTGAAACCGCAGGAACGCTATACGCAACAGTGCGTTCAGCAACAACGCACCATTCATCAGCGACTAAGTGACAAGGTGAGTGATGCGGACTTTATTCCGTATTGCAGCTGCGTTGCGAGCGCTTTAGAAAAGAACCTAACCCCAGAGCAATTTCGCGAGCTAGGTGCCAACGTAAAAGGGGCAAAGCCAGCTTGGCTAAAGCAGGCGGAGCAGCAAGCCGGCCGCTCCTGCATCCCATCTGAACCGAAGCTACAAGTCTAGGACTTCGGGCTACTCTGATTATTGGATTGATTGGGAGTTGCCGCTTGGCCATCACGGTTTGCTTCGGTTGCTGAAGTGCTATTCAGCGGCACAAAACTCATCTTCGTTCCATCCCAACGTTGGCCGCACCAACACTCACCTGCTTCGTTGATAATGCAAACGCCGGAACCGCAACACCGCTTATCTAAATTACTCATTTCAGACTCCGCCCATAAAAATACGCCATGGCACTGATTCTACCTAGGATAGAGGAAAAAAGTCAGGTCGCCATCATCGGTGCCGGCCTAGCTGGACTCAGCTGTGCGAGCGCTTTAACCAAGGCAGGAATGCAGGTCAAGGTATTTGAAAAGAGTCGCGGCCTTGCTGGACGCATGAGTACGCGCAAGGGTGACGGCTGGCAATGCGACCATGGTGCGCGCTACTTTACAGCGCGCGATCCCGCCTTTCAGAATCAACTGGCAATTTGGCTTCGCCAGGGAATAGCTGCGCAATGGGATACCCCAATTGGGGTTTATGAAAACCAAGCCTGGCAAAGTAGTAAACCCAGCGATCCCCGCTACGTAGGTACACCGTGGATGACCTCACCCGCCCAGCATTTGGCAAAGCCCCTTGACATCCATCAGAGTCATACCATCACGCAAATCAATCGAGCGCAACAGCAGTGGCTATTGCATACGGCGGAACATGGCTTGCTGGAGTACAAACCCGATTGGGTGATTTTGGCGGTACCAGCACCACAAGCGCTTGCACTCAGCCAAGCAATCGATCCTGCTATTGCCGCCTTGCATGGCCAGGCAAAAACCGAAGGGTGCTGGACCATGATGCTGCGCTTTAATGAAGAGATCATTATGCCGTTTGAAGCCGCCTTTATTAATGAGGGTATTCTCAGTTGGGTAGCGCGTAATAATGCAAAACCCCAGCGCACTGGCGAAGAAGTATGGGTGATTCACGGTCAATCGCAATGGAGCCAAGACCAGATTGACGCCGACCCGCAGACCATTGCCCCACAAATGATTGCAGCGTTTATTGCGATTGGTGGCAAAGCTCCAGCAGAATATTCGATCCACCGTTGGCGCTATGCCAGTAGTGACCCCGCGTATCAGCCGCGCTTCCATTGCGATTTAGAACGCGGCATTGGATATTGCGGCGATTGGTTGCATGGCGGCCGAGTCGAAGGCGCATGGCTGAGTGGCCACGCATTGGCAAATACCATTATCGCCGCGCGTTAAGCTGCTACTTCAGTGAAGGCTTTTTACACCGACCACTTTGTTCTGCCATTACCAGAGGGCCATCGCTTTCCCATGCAAAAGTACCGCTTATTGCGAGAAGCCATTGCAACGCACTCCCAGATTAAATTGATCGAAGCACCATCAGCGAACGATACCCAATTACTTTATGCCCATGCACCAAGCTACATTCAAAAGGTGGTTGCCGGTGAACTCAGCGATCAAGAGCAGCGTGCCATTGGTTTTCCGTGGAGCGAGCGTATGGTCGAGCGCTCTCGGCGCTCAGCGGGCGCTACCATTGCAGCCTGCCAAGCGGCCCTCATCGATGGGGTAGCCGTCAATTTGGCTGGCGGCACCCACCACGCCTACCGCGATCATGGTGCTGGCTTTTGCGTATTTAATGATGCGGCGATTGCTGCGCGCGTGCTGCAAAAGACCCAAGGCAGTGATTTTCGAGTTGCCATTGTTGATTTGGATGTGCACCAAGGCAATGGCACTGCCGCTATTCTAAAAAACGATGAACGTATTTTTACCTTGTCCCTGCACGGTGAAAATAATTTTCCGTTTCAAAAAGAGGAAAGTAATTTGGATGTAGCGCTACCCGATGGGTGCGGCGATGCCGTGTACTTAGATGCCTTAAGTGAGGCGCTGCATACGGTCAAAGTTCATTTTGACCCCCAATTTATCATCTACCTTGCCGGTGCAGATCCCCATGAAAATGATCGCTTAGGTAAGCTTAGCTTGAGCAAGGAAGGAATGTGCAAACGCGATCAACAGGTCTACAACTGGGCTGCAGCCAATGCGCTACCAGTGGCCATTGCGATGGCAGGCGGCTACGGTAAAGACATTAACCTCACTGTCGAGATCCATGCACAAACCATCCTCTCCGCCTTGTGTCTTGATCAGTCGCTTAACCACAATGCGCGATAGCTGCCATTGGCATCGTGGTCTTGGGCTTGTTTTTGCGGATTAAAGCGTCGCCCACCCCGCGGATCAGTGCCCCTGCCAGCAATGTAGAGCCAATTGCCTTGATTGCTATACACATCGTAATCAAGTAACTGAGCCTCAAACCAAGCGGCGCCTGCACGCCAGTCCGAATGCAAATCATAAATAAGATAACTGGCTACTACTTGGCGTAATCGATTCGATAGATAGCCCGTTGCTTTAAGCTCACGCATTCCCGCATCGACAATCGACTCTCCCGTCGTGCCAGAGCACCAATGCTCAAAACCGCGGGCATTGTGGATAGGCTTATCCGATTGATTTAAACCGCTTGCACAATACAGCTGTTTTCCATATTTCAGATGGAGTAGGCGGAAATAATCACGCCAGAGCAGCTCAAACCAAAGCCAATAACTTCCCTCATTGGCGCCCTGCTCTGACTCAAACTGCTTTAGCTCCCGCATGATACTGCGCGCTGAAATACAACCCAAGGCAAGCCATGGGGACAGCTTGCTCGAATAATCAAGACCATGCAATTGATTCCGGGTTGCCTTATACGAATGCGGTAGTGCGCGCCCTAGATACTGCTTTAGATGGGCTACTGCAGTACTTGTACCGCCACGGTAGGCGTCAAGATAATGCGGGAAGGAGCTGTGTGGATGACCCGTGGGTTGAATTGGAGTCTGCACACCTGAAATCAACTCCGATCGCTTGAAATCATTTGGCAGTGGTGGAATATGGCTTGGGGCTAGAACTGGTTCGGCGAAAAGGTATTTTGCTTTTTCAATCTTGTTCCGAAACTGCGTAAATTGATCTGGCATTGCATCGGGGGCGAATGGTAAATCACGCATGGCAATCATGGTTGATTCGAGATCGGCATGTACGGTGAGTCCGGCCTGCCTTAATGCAGTCAGCGCCTGCATTTCCTCGGGTGCCTCAATCACTTCACAGTAGATCGTTTGAATACCAAGGTGATGCGCTAGATTGACGACGAGATCGACGGCGCCGCTGGAGCTAGCCTGGGGCACTTGCAATTCCAGTAGATCTGATCCAAGCTGCTCTAGCTGCTGCTGCAAATCGCGCAGGGCATCGCACAAAAACTGCTGGCGGTGTTCGCTGATTCGCTCAAAGCCCCAGATGAGCGATTCTTGTGGGGCATGCACATAGATCGGGAGCAGAGCGTCCGAGGCCTTGCATGCAGATAAAAAGTTGGGGTTATCTATCAGCCGCAGGTCGGACCGAAACCAATAAAGGGCTGTGTTCACTGCGGCTGCGGTCGCTGTGGAAATAAAAAACTATTCCACTGTTTCTTCGATTTGTTCCCAGGTGCTATCGCCTAGTTTTTTGACCGTCATCAGGTAGTTCCAGTTTGCCGGGATACCGCAGGTCCAATCGTGTGGGCCATTTTGCAGCAGCAAATTGGTTTGATTGCGCTGATCGTAATACAGAAAATAGGTTTTTCCATGGATGGGGTTAAAACCAAATTTAGCGGCATGGACCATTTCAGTAGCGTCAAGGCGAGACTGCAAGGCTTTTGCCTGCTTCATGAGAACGGTGGCCTGCTCCATGATACGGTCATACTCTTGCTTGGCATTTTGGCGGGCGACATTGACTGCCTTGTCTTTTTCTTCGGTTACCTTGATGGGCGCAAAAACAGGAGCGCCCACTTCCATCGGGTACTCAATTCCCGCATGCCGTGCCGGATCCTTATCTTCAATGCGCATCGTCATTCCTAGCTGAGGTAAACCAAAGGACGGATGCCGCCCTTCACAATGAACTGATTATAGTAATTTCAGGCAATTATTGCTGAGCACTACCCTGCCCAGCCTGGATTAAAGAGGCAATATTAGACATGCCTGCCTCGGTCGAATGGTGTCCCAGATAACCCAAGTCACGCTTTGCCCGCTCAATCGAGACCGTAAATGGAAATCCCATCAAACGCACCATTTCGCGCACAATCGGCGGTTTTCCCGGCATCGGCAAATACGTCCAGCCCGTTTCGGTAAAAGCGCCGAGCCACCAAGCCAGCTTTCGTGGAACCGATAAGGTTGGTACCTGAAAGCCACTGACTTCCAGACGCCTGGTCATAAATACTCGAAAATCAACTGGCTCACGATCACTGATATTAAATACACAGCCCGACTGAGTGTGTTGCATTGCGCGTTGCAATGCATCGCATAGGTTGGCAATGGAGCAGCTTGCAAATGGATAATGCCCCTGACTAAACCAGCCAAATTGACCGCGATTCGATGCGGGGCCAATTTCGGTGTCGATACTATCGCCCTTGCCCCAAACAAAACTCGGGCGCAGTACCACTACCCTCATACCTGTTTGTTGCGCAGCCAATACAGATGCCTCGGCAATGGCTTTACTGCGGGTATAGGGCAAATACGCTTGCGATGTAATCGGTGCGGACTCGGTTACATTCAATAGCGCAACGGGCTTACTCATCACGACTGATGCCGCGCTGATGTAAATAAACTGCGCCACCTTTGCTGTTGCGGCCGCGTCTACCAGTGCCTGCGTCAATCTGACATTACTCTGCAGAAGGAGATTGGCTGGAGCGGTTAAATCACGACATCCCGCCGCATGAATCAGCACGTCCATTCCAGCTAGGGCCAAACTTAGCTTGCCGTGGTTTTGTAAGTCACCCTCCCATGCAGAAGCTCCCAATGCGCGGATGGCATCCGCTTGCTTTGCTAAGCGTACTGAACAGGTCACGCTATGGCCAGCGGCCAGACAGTGCTTGAGAAAGTGGCTGCCAATAAAGCCGGTTGCACCAGTAAGAAAGATCTTCACGAGGGTGCTAGCCGCGCTGTATTATTTCCGCTATGAGGCATACCAATCCAAGTCATGAGTGAGTTTGCACCCGTCATCATCATCGAGCTTTTTCTCGTCTTTGGTGGCGTGGTGGTATTTGCTTGGTGGCAATTTCGCGACCTACGCAAGGAGCGCGAAAAGCGAATACGGCTGGAAGATAAGAAAACAGGCAAGAGCGAATGAAATCGCTGTCCTGCCTTACGGCAATAAACTAGATTTAAAAGTTCAGTGCCGAGACGAACCAAGACAGAATGGAGATCGTCGAGAAGATTGCAATGAATGCAATGGCTAATCCACCGTAAATTGTTACCAGCTTGTTTTTTGTTTCGATTGCTTTGCTATTGCTCATTGCATTTCCCCATGGTTAACCGCATTAGGCTTGACGTGCTTTTGCCTTCGCTTCTGTGTCTGCACTTTTTTGACGAAAGTCCACAAGAGGGTGATAGCCCATCTTGTAGCAGGCACAATGCTCGCCCAAAATCCATCGGGCTAACTTAATTCTAAGGGCTTTTACCATCACAGACTACCTTCTCAATTGAAATAATTTGCCAATAGTAGCCTTAAATCGCTTGATTTGCTGCCGTGTTGTATTTTTCACATCAAAATCACTGATTCGACCGCTTAGTACAATCCGTTGATGACCTTTAACTTTGATACTCCAGTCAATCGAAGCCACAGTGACTCGATTCGCTGGGATCGGTACGCCGGTGATGATGTCATACCCTTGTGGGTCGCCGACATGGATTTTCAGTCACCGCCTTGCGTGATGGAGGCACTTGCGAAACGTGTTCAAGATGGTGTTTTTGGCTACACCCATGCGCCCGATAACTTGCGCAGTTCAATTGCGAGTTACTTAGTAGAACACTACCACTGGGAAGTGGATCCCGACTGGATTGTGATTTTGCCCAGCGTCGTTTCTGGGCTTTACACTGCCGTGCGTCAACTGACCAATCCAACGGAACACATTTTAGTTCCGCAGCCGGTCTATCACCATTTACGCCTCGCCTGCGTAGAAGGTCCACGGGCCTACACCGAGATACCCTTGGCGCTCGAACATGATCGCTGGGTTTTGCCATGGCAAGCGCTCGACCAATTTCACCAAACCAATACGAAGTTAGCTTTGCTGTGCAATCCGCAAAATCCAGGCGGAACGGTTTACACCAAATCTGAGCTGCTGCAGTTTGCTGAGTTTTGTGAGGCACGCGATATCCTCATTTGCTCCGATGAAATTCATGCAGGGCTAGTGCTTGATCAGCAAAACCGCCATGTTCCGATTGCTAGCCTTGATCAGCGCATTTCGATGCGCACCGTCACCCTGATGTCACTCAATAAAGTATTTAATTTTCCCGGCATTGGTTTGGCATGGGCTGTTGCTGAAAATCCCCGCTTGCGCGCAGCGATGCAAACCGATTTACACCGCACCATTGCAGAGCCTGGCCTGATGGCCTATACCGCTACTATGGCTGCACTGCGTGATGGGGAGGAATGGCGTCAATCCTTACTGCAATACCTACGGGGCAATCGGGATTATGTTGCGAAGCGGATAGAGACTATGTCCCCACTCACCCTAGCAAAGACCGAGGCCAGTTATTTGGCGTGGATTGATTGCAGGGCGCTCAAATGCGCCGATCCCCATGCTCTATTTTTGAGTTTCGGCTTAGCACTATCGCCCGGCGCTCAATTTAATGCACCGCAATTTGTGCGCCTCAATTTTGGTACGCAGCGCGCACTACTTGCACAAGCGATGGACCGCATGGCCCTAGCGCTGGCATCCATCAAAAGATAAGCAGTTTTATTAACGCTGGATTTCGTGACGCAGGGCAACGAGCAAGGGGTGGTCGCTTGGAAAGTCGCCATGGTCTACTGCAGCCTTCACCTCAGGAAGGCGATTAGCAATTTCTTCGTTCCCCTGAAAGATCATGGTCCACTTGAGAAAACTGCGACGTTCAATGGTTTTGCGGTTAATGAGCTTAACGTTTTTATGGCGATCGTCTTTTTTGATCTTATCCCACAGACGATCGATCGAGTTCGCTGGACCTTCGATCACTTGGCCAAAGCGCTGGTCTTCGAAAATCAAAACCCCAGTAATGCCAAGCGCTTGATTGCGTAAATAGGAGTGATAGAGAAGGCGCATTAATCCCAAAAAAGACATTTCCTCAGCAGGCTCGCTGACGTAGGTCAGTTCAACTAAATCAGATGAGGGCGTTGGCATACTTCACTTTTATTAAGGTATTAACCCATACTACGCACTTAATCTAAAAATGGCAGTAGTCGTAAACCCCCAATGTAATTGCAAGTGGCATGCGCTGCAGACATAAAAAAACCCACTGCATTGAGTGGGTTTTTACTAATACTGGGCTCTGTAAAGAGCTAAATCACCTTTACTTCCACTTGTTGTTTTGATTCATGTCTTTCAAAATAACAACGGTGAATACAACCACCAGCAAAATTGCAAATACAGTTCCGAAACCCATCGTACGCTCCTTATGTTATCCACCTAGCCATTTAAATGCAGTGCTAAGCGGTGTTTGTGGCCAGATTAAACCTGCTTTTTATCAGCGGCAACATGACCACAATGGCTGCCAGTAATAAGACTATTTCAATAATATACACAACAATATAGCCGCCTGCAGCCCCTGCAAGCGGGCTAGCGAGGTCCCGAATCACCCCGCCCAAGGCAATTGCGGTGCCAGCTGCCGTCGCCTGAACTGCGCCCCAGGCACCCAAAGCTAAGCCACTTTGTTTTTTGGGGGCTAGGCGCATGGTGGCGGTGAGCGTTCCATGCCCAAATAAGCCACTACCAAAGCCAATTAATAGGATGCCAACTGCAAACAAAGTGGGCGACCCCAAGGGGGCGGCCAAAATCACCGCTAAAAATGCGGGTAGGCCAACAAATGCGCCATTCATTGCCATCCGAAATGCATCGTACCCTTTGCCCAAGACATGCGATGCCAAGGCAAAACCAAATAGTCCACCAATGGCCAGGGTTGCGGTCAGCGAGGTGGTTGCACCTACGCTCATATTCAGTATTTCGCCGCCGTAGGGCTCGAGCAAAATATCTTCCATCGTGAATGCCATGGTCCCCAGACCCACCGCAAGCAAACGCCGAATCGCATGATTGCCTTTGCAAAAGATACCCCACGATTCTGAAAAACTAACATTTACTTCCCGCGCCGCTACTTTGGCGCGATCGCGGCACTCTTGTTTCCACAATGCCACCACATTGAGCACCATGATCACAATAGCGGCGCCTTGAATCACCTGAATTAAACGCCCTGGGCTGTACTCGGATAAAAGCTCACCAAAAATCAGTGCGCTGGCAATCATGCCGACGAGCATCATCACATACATTAATCCAACTACTTTAGGTTGCGACTCTTCTTTAACGAGATCATTGGCCAAAGCCAATCCAACGGTTTGTGTAATGTGCACGCCCGCGCCGACGAGCAGAAAAGCCACTGCAGCGCCCAATTGCCCTATCCAAGCAGGTGCATTACTAGACTGCCCCGCTCCAGACAAAACCAGGAGCGCAAACGGCATGATCGATAGCCCACCAAATTGCAACATCGTGCCCATCCACATGTAGGGTACTCGGCGCCAACCCAGATGGGATCGATGGGTATCGGACCGGTAGCCAATCAGTGCGCGAAAAGGGGCAAACAGCAAAGGCAAAGAGATCATGATCGCCACCAGCGATGCTGGAACTTTTAGCTCAACAATCATCACGCGGTTGAGGGTTCCAACCAGCAAAACCAACATGATCCCAACCGAGACCTGGAATAAAGATAAACGCAACAAGCGCGAGAGTGGGAGATCATCGGTCGCCACGTCGGCGAACGGCAAGAAGCGGGGTCCGAAGTGAACCCACGTATCAATTAATTTTTGACTAATGCGTTTCATAGTGCAGAACCAAGGCTGTCCTGCCTGAATTTAAATGGCTGTAAAAAAGGGTCGTGCCACATGCTGCCAGACCCTTTTTCACAGACCAATCACTACTTTTTCGCCACAGGCGCCGCGGGTGCGGCTGCTGGAGCGCCAGCTTGTACGCTGGCATTACCATTCAAAAATGCTTTGACCCAAGTTGTATTGTTCAAAATCATTGTGTGAACGGCAAATGAACCGACAGCTACTGCCCCGATGATAAGAGGAAGACCAACCGTTGGTTTAACTACGCACCACATTTTTCCGTAGATCATGTCATCTCCTTATTTCAGCCAAGGTGAATAGATGTAGGCCAGCAAATGGGCAAATGCTGCAATCATGCCAAAAAACTGTGTGCCTTGAATCAGGCTTCGATGCAACTCCTGAGACTCGTCTTCGGTAAGGCCAGTAGGCCAAACCTTGTTTGCGTCTGACATAGTGATATCTCCTAGCTCGACTTCAATACCCGTGCCAATCCTGCACGTCGGATTTATTTATGGGTACCCATAAATACATCCGACTAAGTAAATTAAAATTTACATAGACGAATGTCACAATATATTTACAATATAAGCAAAAAAAGTCAATTTATTTATAGGGTTATTGCTTAAATTCATAATAATCAATGACTTACAGAATATAAGTCAATGCAGTGCAGCAAGCGCTGAAACCTATTTAGGCTGCTCTTCCTGTCGTTGCCGTTCTTCTTTTTCTAGTTTTCGAAAGGCATAAATCAAGTACAACTTCACCAGCAGCATCGCCGCTATGGCAAAGCCAATCAGGTAAGCAATAAAGCGATAGAAATTAAAGTCGTCCATTACAAAAGAGTTATTTCATCATTACGCAGCGCATGACCAGTATTACGGCAGCAAATCAAACACCAAGACTTCCGCATTTACACCGTGCTCGAATACAAGCATGTCCTCACCCTCGAGCATTAATGCATCTCCCGCCTGTAGCTTCTGACCCTGCACCATCAGCTGCCCGGCAATCAGGTGAACATATGCTTTGCGTTCAGGGCCCATCTGCAGCTTAGCCGTTTCGGCACCATCAAACAAGCCTGCATAGATTTTTGCATCGGCATTGATACGGACTGAATCATGCGCGCCATCATGCGATGCGATTAAGCGTAAAGTACCTCGCTTAGTGGCAGGTGAAATGGTCTTTTGCTCATACCCGGGCTCAACCCCTTTCTTCAGAGGCTCAATCCAGATTTGTAAAAAGTGGGTTTCTTGATTTGGGGCGTGATTAAACTCACTGTGCTCAACACCCGTTCCTGCACTCATGCGTTGCACATCCCCCGGTGGAATGCTTTCGACATTGCCCATACTGTCTTCATGCGCCAATGCGCCCGAAAGGACATAACTCACGATCTCCATATCGCGATGACCGTGCTTACCAAAACCTCGGCCAGCTGCAACCCGGTCCTCATTAATGACACGCAAATTACCCCAGCCCATAAATTGTGGGTCGTAATAGTTGGCAAATGAAAATGAATGAAAGCTCTTGAGCCAACCGTGGTCGGCGTAGCCACGGTCACTGGATTTGCGTAGGTGCATCATGGGCATTTCCCCTTATCTTTAAGAATTATGGTTGCTGTGCCTTGCAAATAGGATCATCCCGATACAGTTTTTTGCAGATATTCTGAAACCGATCAAATAAATCGCTTCTACTCAAACCGCCTATATTGAGGACGGCATAGCGATAGCTTCCAAGCCATTTTATCTCGCGATCCAAGCTAGCGCCTTTTTTGTAATACAGCATCAAGCTAGCATCTGGATAAGGGGCTAGGGCCTTGGCTAACTCACTCTTGCTGGGAAGATGTTGTGTCAGTAGCTTTTGGAATGCTCGAAAAATAAAGCTAGCTGCCGAAGTAAAACGCCCCCGCCCTCGAATGACCTCAGGCTGATCGCCTACCGCCAAGGCAAAGAGCATGCCATAGGGCTGACACCCGTCTACCCGCTCATATAAATTGCTCAATTGTGAGGCCATGCGTGGGTTAATTTCAATGATCTTTAATCGATCGGTTTTTTGCTCATAGATAAACTCAATATTAAAAAAACCGTGTCGGTAACCGAGTCCTTCTAGCACCTTTCGAGTAATCGCTTTAGCACGATCTTGCACTGAGGCTTCCAACCGAGAGGGGTATTCAAAGCGCATAAATGCTTGGGTTTCTGGGTACATGACCTCATCGATAACCCCCAAGAAAAACACCTCGCCATCACTACAGTAGCCATCAATATTGATTTGTTCCCCTCGCATGATTTCCTCAGCCAATAAGCCATTCGGATCGACTTGCATTGGTGTAAACAAGGGCATGATCTCAGCAAAGGGCTTGACTAGCCTGCGTATCAAGAATTCCTCAAACAGGTTAAATTTTAAGTGCCGTACTAAGGTCGCTTCATTATCAATTTGCTTAGCCAATACCGAATAAGTCGCCTTAATCGGCTTAATAAAAAAGGGATAGGTCATATCCAATGGATTCTGGGGATCGAATGGATAAGGGATATAGCTAAAACGGGGCACTGCCTCAGGGACAATTTTTTGCTGCACTAAACGACCATAGAACTTATGTTGGCAGGCGATGATAGCTAGTGGATCATTACCAGGCAAGCCGAGGCGCTGAGCCAATACCGCCGCAATTAAAGTGCCAAATTGCTCATGATTACTAACGACACCATCCAATCCAATGGCGCGATATTTTCGCTCTAATTTTTCAATGTAGCGAACCGCATTAAATCCGAGTAACTGCGCGTTTTCTGGGAAGCGAAATAAATCAAACCCTTCATAGAAAAACTGATACTGCTCAGAATACTGTTGCGCCTGTAGCGCCAGCTGATCCCAATCTTTAGCGAAAAGAATCAGTATTTTCTTCATTTGCATTGATCGGGAATGATGCCCATTTTACTGTTGGCACGCAGCGCCATTTTTTCAAAGCGCTTTTGAATCCGCCCGTTCATAAAGTGCTCAATCACAAACATGGGAATGGCTGAATCGGGTAGCAAAAAGGCGTTATAGACAAACAGTGTGCCACCCGTACTGGGCTTTAAACGCCATGAGCCGCGATATTCCTTAAAGTAGCCCTGAATTTGCTTCAAATCCATTCCAGTCATGGGGTACTCTGTGTAATCAATAATGGACTCAAAGCGGGTCGAGAAAAACAGTACTTTATCTTCCACTTGCTGCTCAACGCGGACTGTATTTTCATTCAAGCGCGTGACTTTACTGGACTGAATCCCCTCCGAAGGCATGCTGTCCGAAAAATCAGTTAGCAGTACATATGACTGGCACTGGCTTAATGGCGCAAAGTAGCTTGCGTTGACTTCAAAACCCCCATTGGCCCGTGAAACCTGAATAGCAATCGAGCTATCCACATTACTGGCATGGGTTGCGCCACCCAAAATAGAAAGGCCAATCCATAGTCCTCTCAATAGCCACGTCATTTAGGCGCTCGATTCTGATAAGGCGTTAGAAAGTTGTTGTCAAATCAGTCAGCCACGCTGGCGAATGCTTTAGCAAGAAAGATTCAAGTTGCTTATCTTGGCCTGTGATGACCAGCAAGCTAATCATCATTAAAAATCCACCTAGCAGTTGCTTGCCAAACTTACCTGCATTGCCCAGCTTTCCTTTGGCCTTCATCATGGCGCCACGGGATAGCATTCCTAGTAGGGCCAATGGCAAGCCGGCTCCTAAGCCAAATATGGCCATGACAAACACAATTTTGCCTAAATCCCTACCTTGGCTCGCCAAGGTAATGGCAGCGCCCAATGTGGGTCCTACGCAGGGCGTCCAAACCAAGCCCAATAGAATTCCGATTAAAAACTGCCCAAGTAGACCATCGATGGTCACCTTGGATAACAAAGAATTACCAGTTCCACTAATGCCCGACATCGCAACAGCAAAGCGCTCCTGCAATTGGCTAGAAATAAGCACAATACCAATGATGCCCATCACAACCGCGGCAAATAAACGAAAGCTATCCTGTGCCAATCCGATACTGGATCCAATGCTAGCTAAGCCTGTGCCGATAACTGCGAAGGATGCTGCTAAACCCCCTGCAAGAGCAAGCGGCCCAAACCGATGCTGATTTGCAGCAGCGCCAATAATAATGGGAATTAAGGGGAGAACGCAGGGTGATAGTGTCGATAAAACCCCGGCTAAAAAAGCAAAGAGGAAAGATCCAAGACCAAAATCCACTAAATTGCCTGGCGCGTTAATTTAGACAACGCAGCCTCTTTCGTATCGCCCGTAGCGCGTGCGACTTCTTTGCCATTTTTATAAACAATGATCGTACTTTGCGAGCGCACGTTGAGGGCTTTTAAAAGGTCTTTTTGATTGTCATAGTCAACCTGATAGAACACAACGTTTTTGTAATCAGGGTCTTTCATGAAATTCGCCAACACTTTATCCTGCTTTTTGCAGGTTGAGCACCAATCTGCGTGGGTTGATATCACCGCTGACTTGCCCTGCTTTTCGATATCTGCCAGCTCAGTCGCGGTAATCGGTTGGCCTGCAGCAAATACTGCGGATGAGAATAAAAGAATTCCTGTAAACATCGCTTTGAGAAGTGTTTTCATTTTTTTAATCCTATACGTTAGAGGCAGCAAGAGCTATCACTTTTTGATAAATAAAAATCATGGCCTAATAATCTTAGTTTAAATACGCTCATTTGGCAGCATTTAATTGATCTGATTAGGCTGTTACCCACAATACATAAATAAAAATACCCAACTGCAGCACATTGATCACCACGCTCAGTCCATGCAAAAGACCAAAACGCTTCTTGTCTTTATTGTCTGACGCTTTATTGATCGCAGGCGTAAGAATGAATTGCGCTATCGCAAAAAGAACCGCGCATATAAACGTCAAGCTACTAATCAATGCATCGTTGGCCAGCAAGGAAGAAGCAATGCAGGCGAAGCACATAAAGGCGTAGTATTTCGGGAAAAAACTCCGCACATACTTACTAGACCATTCGGCTGGCAACACCTTAAATACGGTGGGCGCAACTGCAATCGTAAAGAACACCATGATGCCGACCATGGCTGCAACAATGTAGAGGCTAATTAAGTTGAGTGACATAGCTGCTTTTCGTTAATGGGTTAAAAATAAAAATAGTGCTGTAAAAAAAGACGGGGCTAGCTATTAATCAGGCTTTTTCAGATCAATCTGCGCCGTCATCTTGCCCGCAAAAACCATATCCAATTGCACACCGTCATTTCCCCGCACCACCTGAATGCCTTCTTTCTCAGACGGGGCGGTTTTTTCTACAATCAACATATTGCTAGGCCAGTCCACGCGTATTTTTGCCGCCATAGGCAAATAGCCATCCAAATAGCGGCGCATCAGAGGGCCGGCATTTAAGCGATACTGGCCTGCCCCCACCTGATCCAAGGCTTTGGATTGCAGATCAATGCAAATCGATGCGCCACGCTCAACGTCAGTTAAAACCACTTGATTATTCTTCACTTCAGCTGAGGCCATTCTATCAATACTTTTGACTGCAATTGCTTGAATACGGTTTGGATTAAACACAATCACCACCTTGCGGATGGGGTCGAGCTGGTAGTGGCATGTTGCAATCTGCACACTACCGCTCTCCAAACTGGCGGCGGTAATCTTGACCCGAGACTCGTACGAGTAGGCACCAGGATCGGGGCGCTCTTTCAGGTATTTAATCTGGCCTTCCGCAGCAATATCCGAGAACTCCAGCGCGAATGCGGACGCACTACAGAACAGCAGAGTGGCTAAGGACAGGCTTTTGAGCATATTAAAAATGATTGTCGATCACCATTTCTGATTTAGGAATGAATCCGGGCTTGGGCCATGCCGCCTGAGTTCCTTTACCAATCACCAGCATTGCGGCAACTGCATAGTCTTTTGGCAGATGAATGAGTTCAGCAACCTTCTTAAAATCGAAACCGACCATTGGGCATGAGTCATACCCCATCGCCTTTGCTGCCAACATCATGGTTTGCAATAGGATACCGGCAGAGCGCATGGCTTCATCGCGCTGCAACTGCTCATTGCCAGAATAAAATGGATTAATCCATGGCACCAAGATGTCTTGCGCAGCCTTAGGCGCATTTACCCAATAACGCGCAGGATCTTTATCCCATGCTTTGATATCAACGGTCACCACAAACAAGAGAGAGCCATCGGTGACCTGTGCCTGATCATGAGCTGCTGCACGCAACTGCACTCGCAAGGCCTTATCTTTTACATTGACTAAGCGCCAGTGCTGAATATTGAAGGAAGATGGAGCTTGCATCGCTAGATCAATTAAAGCATCGGTTTCAGCAGGGGTAATTTGGTGCGTAGCATCAAAGTGCTTCACTGCTCTACGCTGACGGATGGCATCAAGTGTGTTCATATGGCTCCTATTAATTTTTGGTAACAGCCTACTGTAATAGAAATTGCAAAAATAGGATGGTTTGCACTCCAAATCCGATCCTAAACAACTCATGGTGGCTTTTGACTAACCTAGCTACCCGATTCAGTAGAATGGAGTCGATGAAAAATGCAGCTTATTTACTCCTTTTAAGCGCTTTAAGCGGCCTGTCACGGCATGCCTTGGGCATTGACCTGCAGCCGGGTGACATTGTTGCTCCACCACCCAATATTAATGCGGTAACCATATCCTACGTCAACAGCCAAAATAATGACCTATTTCGGAACGGCGTCAACACCGGCCAGGATCCCAAGCTCGAAAGCAATGCTGTATTTTTACGGTTAACGCACACTTACACCATTGGCTCGCTGCCGGCCGTCACTTACCTACAAACCGGAACTGGCGCCCTCTCAACCGATGGCTCCCTTGCAGCCTTTCCGGGCAGCAAGGGCATGACAGACTCCGCCATTGTGACGGCAATTTGGCCCTACGCCAATCATGCCACTCGGACATATTTTGGAGTTGCCGGATATCTTTATTTACCTACGGGTGAGTATTCCAATGCCAAGGCCTTTAATCTAGGCAGCAATCGATATGCGCAAGCATTACAAATGGGCTACCAGCGCCCTATCAGCAAAAATATCGATGCTGCAGTTGCCGTCGACTCCACCTGGTTTGGTGCCAATAGTGCATGCGCTGCAGCCTGTTTATCCAATCAAAATCTGCAGCTTACGCAAAAACCCTTGTATACCGCCCAAGCCGGACCCATTTACCGGATTAATCAAACCTATACGGTAGGGGCAACGTATGTCTACGTTACCGGCGGTGAAACTGCATGGAATGGAGTGGAGCGCAACAATACCCTCGTTACCCAGCGCTATTTCGTCAGTGGCGTAGCCCACACGCGCGTCGGTCGATTTACTGTTCAATACGGCAACGACATTACTACGATGAATGGTTTCATGGAAAGCAATCGTCTTGTTGTGCGTTATGCCAAGGCATTTTAGGCATCCATAACACGCACCCATCGATTTCAAGCCGCAGCAAAAGTTACTTTTATAATTTATTCCTAACTGTAACTTGAAGTGTTGAGTCCTGATGAGGCTTAGTTGAGCAAAACTCTATTTAAGATTGTTGTACTCATTTCATCCGCCCAGCTAATGGTTGGATTTGCATTTGCATCAGAAGATGAAAACAAGTTTTCATCTCGGTTTGAAAATATCTCAGAGCAATATGATCGGGATCGCATTTTAGAGTTTTGGGGCTACCATGACTCGCAAGGAAGTGAGGTCTACAACAACACCATTCGGCTACGCTACTATCAGCCCCTGAACATCCATCGCTTTAATGGCACTTTGCGTCTGGATACATCGTATGTGCGGGCATACGGCCCTGGCATCCCCATCAGCTCCTCTGATCGCTACAGCGAAGGCAATACAATGCTCACCTTTTGGGGAAACCACCCCAACTTCCTACCAAGATGGGGCGCAAATTTAGGTGCTCGGGTCATTTTTCCTTTTGGCAATAACGGCCAGTGGGCAGCTGGGCCTCAGATTGGCGCTAGCTTTAGGCCCAAGGGGAATAACCCCTTAGAGATTACAGACTTCTCACCCCTGGCGCGCTATATGTATGGCTTTGATACGAAAAGCAATTCGTTTCAAGTAAATCCCAATCAGCCATCATTGATACGCAATCTCCAACTCTTTCCCACCGTTGGATTTCGATTAAGTGCCAATACACAACTGCGACTATGGGATGAAAATGGCGCAGTCTTTAACTCTGCTGGTGGGGGCTGGTTTATTCCCATTGATGGCATGGTGACGCACCGCGTGAACAAACACTTTTTATTTGCAGTTGGCGCAAGCAAGCAAATTGTCCAATCGTATCTTCAATACGATTGGTCTGTTTATAGCAAGGTGTCATTCAATTTTTAAAACCTCGCCGCTTAACTATAGAAGCCTTACCAAGTCTGCTTTTTGCCGTCTACCCAGGTTTCTTTAACCTTAATATCCCGAATATCTGCAGCCGGAGTGGTACGCGGATTTTTTTCTAGTACGACAAAGTCGGCTTGCTTGCCTACTTCTAGGCTGCCCACCTTATTGTCAGCAAAAATTTGGTATGCCGCATCAATAGTGACAGCACGAATGGCATCATCGACACTAATGACTTGGTCTGGGCCCAATACTTTTTTGGGTGATAACTGCCATACGCGAGTAACTGCTTCGGTTATGTAATTGAGGGGGCCTACATTCGAAACCGGTGTATCGCTGTGCAATGTGAATTTTCCACCTAAACGTTTGATTTCGCCGGCGGGATCAATGCGCTTGGCTCGCTCTGGCCCAATAATAAAGTTATCAAATGCCGATCCCCAATAATGCACATGCCCAATCGTAAAGCTAGGAACCACACCAAGCTGCACTGCTCTCTTGGTCTGAGATTCATTATTTACAGTGAAATGCTCAATCCGCAAACGGCGATCTTGCGGCTTCGGATTGCCCGCTAGTAATTTAGAGTAACTATTCAGTGCTTGTTCAATTGCCTTATCGCCATTGGAGTGCGTTGAAATCTGCCAACCCTGATCAAAGTAAGACTTCATCGAGGCTTGGATATCAGCATCTCTATAATTAAGGGCGCCGCTCCACTTTGAGCCCTTTGGGTAAGTGTAGGGATCATTTAAAGCTGCAGTTAAGCCCTGGGTTGATCCATCCGAGATGTATTTAATCCCAATAAAACGCAACATATCATCGCCATCATTGGGTTTGATGGTCTTATAGCCTTCTGGCAAAGCCTGACTGAAGAGATAGCCACGCATGCGAATAGGGGATGCATTCTTTGCAAAGATTGCCCGATAAATTGCAATCTCTTTATCCACCCCGAAATTGCCGCCAACACTCATCTCGGAGGCCGTGGTTACTCCCGTTGCTGCAAACCGCTTCATCGTTTGCTGGATAGCGCCAAACAATTGCGCCTCGGTTGGCACTGGCATCTTTGCCATAAATGCTAAGTAAGAAGGTGGCTCAACCAATTTTCCCGTCAGCCTTCCTTGTGCATCCTTCACATAAATCCCGCCACCGGCAGGGTTCGGGGTCTTATTCGTAATGCCAGCAAGTTCGATTGCCTTGTTATTCACATACCCAATATGGCCCGATTGATTGACAATAAAAATGGGTACGTCTTTAGATACTTTATCTAAATCATCTGCCGTAAGTTCTGACATAAATGGACTTGTGCGCGATGGATCTACCCCAAAACCAAAAAGCCAACCCCCGGGCGGAATTGTCTTGAGATGCGCTTTCATTTTTGCAATGAGGGTCTCTTTAGTGTCGTAGGGCAGGGTAAAGTTACTTAAGTTAAGTCCAAGGCCCTCAAATACTGCAGTCACCATAATATGAACGTGGGGCTCGACAAAACCAGGCATCAGGGTCTGCCCCTTTAAATCAATGACCTGCGTTGTCTTGGATTGCCAGTCTTTGGTGATCGCATCCTTTGTGCCCAGCGCAACAATTTTCCCACCCTGCACAGCAATTGCCTGCACCTCTTCATTCTTTGCATTCACGGTAACCACCGGGCCGCCATAAAAAATCGTATCGGCATTGCCTTTGGCAAGCGCAAATCCGCATTGGGCCAAGAGGGCGAGCGCAAGGAATTGAGAAGCGATTTTCATGATGACTCTCTAGAATTGAATAGTCTTATTTTAGACATAGAAAAACGATCTTTGGCTTATTTTATAGAGGAGGGTTACCAAGGGCAGATAGGCTGAGCCTGACATCAGGCGATTTATCGAGTTTGCTTGTGGTCATTGCCAATAGAGTCCTATTTTGCTATACTTGTATAGCATTTTAAGGAGGTAGTATGTTAGCAATTCGATTGCCTGAAGAAATTGAATTACGCCTTGGTAATTTAGCCAAGAAAACTGGCCGCACTAAAACATTTTATGCGCGCGAGGCGATTCTAGAATACCTAGATAATCTAGAGGATCTCTACTTAGCTGAAAAGCGGCTGAGTAATATAAAAAATGGCAAAACGAAAGCCATTAAATTAAACCAACTGGAGCGTGAACTTGGTTTGGCAGATTGAATTTGATCCGGCAGCAAAAAAAGAATTAGGAAAACTCGATCCCCAAATAGCAAAACGAATATTAAAATTTCTGAAGGAACGGCTTGCTACCCAAGTTGATCCTAGAAAAAATGGTGAAGCGCTCAAAGGATCAACACTTGGTGAATTTTGGAAGTACCGAGTTGGAGATTTTCGCATCATTGCAAGCATTCAGGATAAAACCATCTGTATCCTTATTTTGCGTATTGGCAATCGAAAGGAGATTTATAAATAACGATTACGAACGCTTAGTAGCCAATAATTAAATAAAAGCCACCCGAAAAGTTAACGATTATTTGATGCATTATATTATTTAGCTTTTTGGACAGCCATTAGGTAACGGCTTACCTGCCAAGCGGTCTTTAACCCAGGTCAAATACATGGGGGCTGATAACCCAGGTGTTGAGAAATGCGTTTGCTCACCCGGTAACTGAATGCGCTCAATATTGCCACCCATGGCGCACATTTGTTTTTGATACAGTTCGTGCATGATTGGCGGCACGGCAGTGTCTTTCGTGCCCCAATAAATCACCACCGGTGCGACCGGCTTCACGGGCAAAACGCTGCCATCAATTAGGGCCTTTACCCAGGGCATGGTATTAACAGGCTTATCACGCAGAAGAGTTTTGAACTGATTGCCATAGGTGTAATTGAAGGTATCGGAAGTCACATGCATGCATTTATTCAAGAGCACTTGATCGATCACTTTGGAACCCTGATCTGTAAATAGATCACTGAGCTTAAGATTGGGATAGGCTGCTTGAGTGCCCCACATCGTCATCGTAAAATGGGAGAAGTTAAATACATTGTCGGAAAATAACTGAATCAGTCCGTTAATGGCTTTATCAGCAGACGCCTGATCTTTAGTGGCGTTTTGGATCATCACCCCAGCATCATCGGGAGCCATGGCAACAAATCCTAGGACCTGCAAATCATCGGTCACGGCACCCTTCTTCTTGAGGTAGTCGCCTAAGCTAGCGGCAGCAATCGTTGCCCCGCCGCCCTGCGACCAGCCATAAAAAATGGTACGCTTACCTGCCCCAGTATCTTTCATGGAAATTGCTGCCCGCGCTGAATTAATTAAATCACGGCCATTGCTACCTGCCACTGCGTATTGATGCTTGCCACCCCCACCCAAGCCTTGATAATCCGTAGCTACGATGACATAGCCCTCTTTAATAAACTCCTCAAGATTTGGAATGCCATAGTCCGTCCACGAATTACCACCCACCAAGAAATACTGATTGAGCGGTACTACTGGATTAGTCACCTGCGAAGGTCCACAATTTTGAGCGGTTCCTGTTGTGCCATGCGCCCATGCCAATACGGGACGCCCCTCTTTAGGAGCTTGCCCAACTGGTGCAACTACTAGACCAGTAGAGATGGTTGCCCGCCCAGCAACATCCGATGAAATATAGGCAATCTTCCAAGCCTGTGCCCCCTTGACTGGGGTGATAATTTTTTCTTGTTTGATGACTTGCCCTAATTTGCCTTCGGGCGTCATTTTCATGACATCGGCATAGAAGGGTGGCATCGATGGATTGGCATTAACTGCAGCAAAAGAAAAAGCTAAGGTAGAGCCAATGATTAATGTAGAAAGTAGCTTTCTCATATTTAACTCCAGAGAATAGAAAGTATTGAAATTAGGTGGCTTATTTCAGAACAACTAGGGTGACGGTTGCGCGAGCACCCCAGCCCGATGCGCCGCCCGGTGTGTTACTGACGTAATACATGGGACCAGCACTAAAAGAGAATGGTATGCCATCGATCACTGCAAGTTTGGAGACTCCAGCATAGAGCGGGTTTGAGGTACGACGGGTATCGTAGTTATAAAGTGCTTCCATATTGGTTGTAAAAGTCCAAGCATCTTTATTCGTGTAAGCGAGAAATGGCTGGCCATATAAATTATTTTGTGTTCCAAATGCAGGATTACCGCCCACTTCCCACGATTGATAACCAAGCAAACCATAGGTCCATGGACCATGGCGATTCAGTACTACCCCCGTGACACCCGCACCCGTTTGTTGAGAGCCAAACTTGCCGCTATTACCCGATGGCGATTGCGCATAGGGACCAATACCCCAAATCCAAGAAGAATTGGTATTTGGCGCATAAAACGATTCGATTGTTACGCTTGCAATACCGTAACCAGAATAAGGCTGGCCACTCGCACCCTGAACGCTCACCTCTCTAACGCCGGCCACAATGGGGCGCACGATGAAGGTATCACCACCACCCAAATTAAATGGTATTACCGGCTGAAATAACAAAGTTTGCTCGGAGCCGCCTTGATTCCTTCCCACGCCACGGCTGAACTCGTACTGCAATGGCACTGAGATCATGTTAGCAATCGGGTTTGCTAATTTTTTTGCAATCCCAACTTTATCAACAGCGCCTGGGGCTATTGAGGTATTTGAGGTTGCCTGCTGAGCTAATGCCGTGCAGGGTAATACTCCCATGATCAATAGGGTGCTGATAATTTTTAAGGATTTCATAAAAGATATGTGAAGGGGTCAAAACTTAAAGGTAACGGCAACTTGCGGCCCAAGCATGGTGGTCTTTTGCAGCACACCACCGTCTTTCATATCGTAATAAAGAGCGCGATACGTCAGGGAAGCATCCACCATCTTATTAAAGGTCTTGCCAATACCAGCCATGACTTGCCAGGTTAAATCCGTGGTGCCACCACCACTACCAATATCGCCATAAAACGGGATATACCAAGTGGAATCGGCAATCCGGTAGCGGCCCTTGGCGCCAATAATGGGGTCAACCGTTGAGGTCTTTTTAGAGATGGATTCTTTGTCAGGCGTACCCATCAAACTTCCACTGAGTGTAGCCGTAACATCAATTGCACGAACGCCAAGCAAGGCATCAAGATAGGCATCTTTTGTATTGGCAAGGGTGTACGTAAAAGCGCCAGTTAAGATGGTTTGCTGCAGCGTAATCTTGTCTGCAACTGTAGCCGCGCCGCCTTCAACCGGAACCGATCCCGAATTCTGTAAGGTAGCAGAGACCAGGTCGCCCATGATCCCCCACTTACCTTTGTGCGCCTCAGCAGCAATCATGGCGCCGGATTTCAGGTTACTAAGCACATTACTAGTGGACATGTCAGCGGACTTGGCCAGACCATTATTCAGATTTGCAGTGCCTCGAATGCCGGTACCCCATAAATAGGGAGTTACTTCAAAGCGCCATTCGTCTGAAACTTTAGGAATGGGAGAGGCATCGCGACTACCCTGAGCGGATGCAGTTTGCGCTAAAAATGCAGCTGCACAAAAAAGGAAGATTTTTGAGGTTTTTTTCATTGTCTTGAGCTCTAATTATTAGGGGGTTCTTACTTACTCTAGGGGCTAGATAACATCATCATTTCTGATATAAATTTTATAGGATTATTGTTCCAGGCTTGTATTTTTAGTCACTACAGTCTCAATATTCTGGGCATCCTCGTAGGATTACTTGACCTATGGACGAACATACAGATCTTTACCATTCTTGATGGTCTTCACAATCTGAATATCCTTAATTTCCATAGGATTCACTTTCAGAGGATTGCGATCTAGGAGAACCAGATCAGCCAGTTTTCCGGTCGTAATGCTGCCCTTGGATGCCTCTTCTTTATATTGATAGGCGGCGACCGCAGTAAATCCACGCAGTGCAAGATAGGGATCAATCCGTTGATTGGGGCCTAAGGTGGCGCCTCCGTATGTTTGGCGATTCACTGCAGTCCAGATGGAAAACAATACACTTGGACCGGACGATGGGGTGTCATTATGGATGCCGAATTGCATCCCTTTTGCCTTAGCTGAATTGAGGGGGACCATATTTTTCGCCCTATCTTCGCCTAGAATTTTTCTATACACATCGCCATACATCCAGATGTGATTAGGCATAAATTGGGGAAGAATTTTATTGGCCTTGTATTGATCCAATTGATCGTCACGAATAAAAAAGGAATGGGCAATAGCGGTTCTGCGATCTTCGGTAACGCCTGTCTCTCGAATTGCTTTTGCAATAGCAGAAAGCGTCATATCAATCCCCGCATCGCCATTGGAATAGCCGTAATACTGGATGTTTTTTTCGTAGGCTAACTTGGCGTAACGATCCACTGCATCTTGCGTGATAACCGCCATGCCGCGCCAATCCTTTGGGAGACCAGTTGTATCTGCATAAGGTTTACTGAAATAGGCTAAACGCAATTGGGGCGCACCATCAGTGGATACCAGGATTCCGGCAACCTTAAAGCCGCCATCGCCCTTGCTGTAAATCCCAAATGGATAATTTTTATTGCTGGCTAGCAATTGATCAACTACATCATAGGTTGGCAAGGCAATCAGATCGAGACTAATTAGCTTGCGCTCCACAGCTTCACCCATATTCTGAATATCTTGAGTGGTGGTTTCATAGCTTTGCGCAGTAGTGAAGCCATTTGAGGCATAAATCGTTTCTGCTTTACGGTAGGTCTCTATGGTCAAGTCCTTGGAATAGCTACCAAACACCTTCGCCGTGGCACTGATGTTTGGGTTACCAATCAATTCACCCGTGAGCTTTCCAGTTTTGGGATCAACCGGAATCATGCCTTGCTCCACTTTGGTATCTTTGGTAATCCCCAACTTATTTAAGCCGGCTGTATTCACAATCCCGGTCAAGGTAGAAATGTTATTCACAAACACGGGTTGATTCGGAAAGGCTTTATCCAGCTGGGCAATCGTTAACGGCCCGTCGGTCAGAAAAGCATCTGCATACTCTGCACCAATAATCCAGCCATTAAATGGCTTTGCCTCGGCTTTCAAGCGATTAATTAACTGCTGAGTCGTAGTCGGTGGATTCTTTGAAAAGTACCCTAAATTAACGGCAAGCGTGTTCTGAGCAATCAAGGTGAAGTGGCCCCAGGCATCAATAAAGCCCGGTAACAAAGTTTGGCCCTTTAAATCATGCATCACTGGATTGGCGCCAGCGCCATTTAAAGCATCTTGCAATTTACCGACATAAGCGATCTTCTTGTCCTTCACTACAACTGCTTCCACATACTGCGGCTTAGCGCCCTCCATGGTCAGGATGTCGCCATTGAAATAGATACTGGCACTATTAGCAAATACCTGGGGACAAATTAAAAGGAGGCATGCAGCCAAATGTAGTTTGAGGATCTTCATGAGTAAATTCATTTTTTTAGATAGAGGGTTCGGCGCTGCTCGATTGGAATGATTAAATGATGGACTTAAGCAATAAGCTACATTGGCCCACTATTCTGCCTCATACTCAACAAAAGAAAAACCACCCGAAGGTGGTTTAGTGAATTCGCCTATTTTAAGAACTCTGCGGTTAGGTCATTCTTAGGATACGGCAACTTATCAACCTGCCAGCTCTTTGATTTTCCAGACTTAAATATGTCATTCAGATTAATTTCAATGAAGTTCGTACGATTTGCATAGTTTGCAATTTTCATCCGATTATTCTTTAAGTCTTTGATATTGACCCATTGCGTGTAATCAGAAAAAACCTGCTTGCCATCGGTTGAGCGAGCGACGCCAACTGGAATATCCACGTTATTCAAAATATGACCTGTGGCTTGTATCGCTTCATTGCTATTACCTGGCTGATAGGCAAACTGTTTTAGATAAGCGGCCCTGACAAAGCGGGATGGAGGGGTGTAATCTGCGGGTAAACCCAATAAGCCACCGCCCTGACCTAATTCAGTGACGTTGGTCTTGCCAACAGTAACCGAAGCCGTTGCCGTGCTTGTGAGTGACAAATAATTACGCACATTATTCAGATGCCAGTCATATGTCGGCGAATTGGTCAAAACCCCTGCAATATTGTCATGGATTCGCATTTGGCCCTTAACAAACTCGACCACAATACTGTCACCGCTCCGATCCGTCAGAACGTAATGTATCCATGGTGGGGTAGGAATCCCTTTCACCTCGCTTGGGTCGTACCAAACCTTATATTGTGGAATCTCTGCACGGGCTTCTTTGACTGATCCGAACATGCCCAAAACAAAGCCACCAAAATTAATGACCGAAACATATTTTTTATCTTGTGGAGTTACGGTCTGATATTCCGTAAAGCCTGGTAAGAAATTTCCACTAATAGCCAATCCCGCTTCATTTTGCCCCTCTAAATAGGCTGGAGCTCCCTGCAGAACGCCAGGTGCAATCGCAGCAAAAGCATACTTACTCGATACATTGGTGGCGGGCAGCTTCATTGATGCGGGAGCACTGAGGGCGATGGAGGTGCCCTTCGGATTTGCAATCAACTCCCACTTCATATCAAAAGCCCATTCCATGGTTCTTCCTGCTACAACCGAGCCATCTTTTGCGACGACATTTACGGCGGTACAGGCATAACTTGCCATGGGGGCAATTGCCAAAGTAATAGAAACGGATGCAGCTACTATTTTTTTAATCATTATCTCTCTCATCAGTATTTAAAAAAGGGTGTAATTTCATTGAAACCGACTCTGTTACTGGAATGGTCACTACATTAAATTTCATTATTTCATGATACTCAAGCCATCAGGATTTTATAGAGCTAGGGCAGGCAGCATTTTTCCGGGATTGAGGATGTTATTGGGATCGAATACGGCTTTGATTGCACGCATGCATTCAATGGCATCAACGCCATGCTCTTGCAGCATAAACTGTATTTTATGCATGCCGACACCATGCTCACCCGTGCATGTTCCGCCGCTACTTAAGGCATCTTGCACAATGCTGTGATTTAAGCGCTCTGCTTCTGCCATATCTTCGGGGCGATTGGGATCAATGATGATCAAAGCATGAAAGTTACCATCGCCCACATGGCCTAGTATGGCACTCTTTAAATAGGATTGACTCAGCATCTCGCGCGCCCGATCAATGCAATACGCTAACTTTGAAATCGGCACACAAATATCCGTATTCAGAATGCGCGCGCCGGATTGCAGTTGCAAACACGCGTAATAGGCATTGTGCCTAGCCTGCCAGAGCCTAGTACGGTCTTCTGGGTTCGCAGACCATTCAAAGCCACTACCGCCGAATTCGGCACAAATCGCTTGGGTATTTTCAGCTTGTTCTTGCACGCCGAGCGGCGAGCCATGAAACTCAAAAAACAGTGTGGGACTCTCCCTGAGGCTCAACTTGGAATAGTGATTAATTGCTGCAATCGCAGTTTCATCGACTAACTCGACGCGCGCAATCGGAACGCCATATTGAATAATGGCAATCACTGCTTGCACTGCGGCGCTCACCGACGGAAAGACACAGGTTGCCGCAGAAATTGCCTCTGGTAATGGATAGAGCTTTAAGGTAATTTCCGTCATGATGCCCAGCGTACCTTCACTGCCAATCAAAAGCCGCGTTAGGTCATATCCAGCAGACGATTTACGTGCGCGCGAGCCTACTCGAATAATGTTGCCGCTCGCAGTGACTACTGTTAAAGCCACGACATTCTCACGCATGGTGCCATAGCGCACAGCATTGGTACCAGAGGCCCGTGTGGCACACATGCCGCCAATACTGGCATCCGCCCCAGGATCTACTGGGAAGAATAATCCGTGGTCTTTCAGCTCGAGATTGAGTTGCTTACGCAATACTCCTGCCTGAACGGTTACCAGGAAATCATCGGGCGCAACATCTAGAACCTGATTCATTTGACTTAAGTCGAGGCATATTCCACCCTGAATCGGCAATATATGTCCCTCTAGCGAAGATCCGGCGCCATAAGCTACTACAGGTACGCGATGCTCGTTGCATAGCTTAACTACACTAGCAACCTCTTCATTGGTCTGCACAAACGCCACCGCATCTGGGGCTAATTCGGGATAAGGGGACTCGTCACGGCCGTGGTGATCGCGTACCACCTTGGCTAGACTAAAACGATCGCCCAGCAAGACTTGCAATTGGGTAGTTACCTCCAAAGGCAAATGCATTCCAGGGACTCCCTTTTAATGGATTGTGCTGACAATGAATGGATTCAAGGCGGCAGGGGCTTTGGTGTTGAATTCATTGATCATGCACCAAATCGTACCCGATTCAGCTCCGCAAGCGCAAGAGCCCAGTCCAGCGGAAAAGGTGAAGAAATGGAGGACTACACCCAAAACCCTTCTATACGCTTTACTACCATCGTATTGATTGATTGGAGACTGGAGTATGGAGTCTGGTGACTGGTGACTGGTAGCAATGCGTTCGCAATGCGTCCGCATTTTTCTAGCATTGCGTTCGCTTTGCGAACGCATCCTGCATGGGCTCACAAAATGCCCGAATTAAGATAATGACGATTATTATTATTCTGCCTGCCAAGCCACGTCCCTTATGCTTTCAAAATACAATTGATTCAAGATTTTTTGATTGAGCAGCATAAAATAACTGCGATCCTACAAACCTACTTCGTGTGGAGCAAAATCAATATATTAAGTTGTAGATTAAAAAAGTTTTTGATTGGAGGAAGCCGTTTTTCGATTAAAACTTGTCTTGCCTCGCCAGCAATTGAAAATTAATTAATAAAAATGACTAGTGAATTTATCTAATTAAGACTGCAATAGCTCCATTGCGCTTGCTCAAAATATGTCAGATCTTCTATATATACGTTTTTTAGATGAGAATTCAGATGCCGTCTTACATAAAAATCTGTACTCTCCTACACAATTTTAAGTAATTGATGACGTAAGAAATATGTCATGGTTGGTTGGATGCTCGCGAATATACCCCTTTTCGGGTCTACTTTTGCGAAACAACAAAGTAATTGGGATCTGCAGTGCCCCTCTTAATCTGTACCGACAATACCAAAAAAAGGGGCGGGAAACTCTAATGTAGCGTTGATAATGCACGGTGACACAAAGCTGATGGCGCATGGCATCTATTGGCACTTAAGGCCAAACATGTGCAGCAGATTAAGTTTATCTGTTACTAGATACCCTCTTCGACCCGCTGGATATTCTGGATGTGCGCATCCAGCATTGTTTGTAGCTGGGCACGAATGTGCGATTCTTGAATTCGTGGAATTAATTTTTCTAGCCGCCGTACTACCCAGCCCTGCCCTCGGTTCAAAAAAAGTAAGCGATCCTTCAGGTCTTCAATGGCGATGGCTTTCTCATAAAAATCACCCGTGGTAGTGGAAGGCAAATAGCCGAGCGATCCAATGACTCCCAGAAGCATCTTGCACCAACGCACTTCGTCTTGCTGAATATCAATAACCAAGGGAGCTAAGTCATGACCCTTTATTTGATTGGCTGTTTCTAGGGCTACTCGAGCACCGGCTCGCTCTGCCTCCAGCAACTCATTGAGGGCAGCGACTAGTTCATCGCCACCGATTGGATTTGAAACGGATAAATCATGCATGTTTTGGCCTAGTGTCATTGGAGCGCCTATCTTCTTGGCTTATTCCAAGAAGCTATGACTATTCTAGGACGATTTAGCCATGCTGCATATGAAAAAAGAAGCCTACTATCACTTGCAATTTTTAGATCTAGATGACCTTAAACCAGAGTCAAGAACGCTTGACTCTAGTTCAATGGATTAAGTTTTTACCCTTTTGCCCTGCGGCCATCTAGACTAATTGAACCAGCGCCCGATGAAGCTAATATCAGCAAACCACCAGTGACTGCAATATTCTTAAAGAACAATAGCTGCGCTATAAATGCGGCATCCGCTGGGGCTGCCCAGAAGGCGTGACCAGCAATGCTTGCCAACACCGTAAAGACTGCCAGGCTAATTGCGACAAGACGAGTTTGATACCCCAGAATTAACGCAATGCCACCGAACACTTCAACGGCAATCACTACCCAAACTAATATAGCTGCAGCAGGCAATCCAAGCGAGTCGAAATACCCTGTGGTGCCCTCGATACCCATTAACTTATTCAGTCCTGCTGGCAAAAATAATGCGGCAATGGCAATACGGCCTAGTAGGTTTAATACACTTTCAGAATGCTTCATTTTTTTCCTGATTAAAAAATTTATCTAGGGGGTTTAGAGCTTGTTATGACTGCCGTCGCAAAACGCGCCATTGGCACTGTGTTTGCAGCCGCAGAAATAGACGGTCTCCGTCTTTTCAGCGGTGAACTTCACCGGTGTAAATTCAGTGGTTTTATGACTGCCATCACAAAACGGCTGATTCTTGCTTAGGCCGCAAGAGCACCAGTAATAGGACTGACCAGCAGTGACTTCTACTTTGTAAGGTGCTTTTTGTGGGATCTGTGGATTCATGGTGTTTCCTCTAGTTAATTAAAAATGGATTTCAGGGTTTTAAGTGATGCTTCAATTTCGTTCATTTGTTTTTTTGACAGCTTTTCAAACACTTTTTCAAGATGCTTCATCTGTTCTGGAAAGACTTGCTCGAAAATCGTTTGCCCTTTACCGGTTAGCCTAAGCAAATGGCTGCGCGCATCGTCGGGGTTTTCTTGGGTCGCAATCAAGCCCTTTTGAACCATGCGCTCCACTACGCCCGTAAGGGAGCTTTTAGAAATCAGGGTTTTTTTACCCAGTTGCTTAAAGCTCATGGGCGGCTGATTCGCCAAAGTGGCAATCACATCAAACTGGACTGGCAATAATCCCAGCCCTCGAATGTGAGCAGATGAGTAGGCCTCAAACCCTTGATAGGTCCGAGCTAGCTCTTTAATGATCGGTAGAAAGTCCATATATGTACTAATATAGTCCATATATTGACTATTGTCAAATGCCTCACAAATCAAGTGATTTTGCCGTTTAAAACCACATCGGCAGTCTCATGGACAACCCACCACTACTTCCTTTTTAAGGGGACTGATGAATGGGCGAAGAGAAATTGACGGATTAAATAATGTAATTTATGATGAATTTGTTACATCGGGAGAGACCACTCGTTGGCGCCGAAGGAGCAACCGCCCCGGAAACTCTCAGGCAAAAGAACCGATGTTTGAACAACACTCTGAAGAGTCCCTAGCGCTAAACGTCGGCTAGGGTACCGCAGGAGCAAGCAAGCTTCGCTTGTGAATCTCTCAGGTCCAAAACAGAGGGGGCGCACATTAGACATATTTCTAGTGCGCTTAACCCCTTTGGCGTTTTGGAGCTATTCATGAAAAACTATGTTGTTATTGGTGGCGGCATTACCGGCGTCACGACTGCTTACGCTTTAGCCAAGCGAGGCTATTCCGTTACCTTACTTGAGCGTCATCGCTACAGCGCAATGGAAACCTCATTTGCAAATGGTGGCCAACTTTCGGCATCCAATGCCGAGGTGTGGAATCACTGGGGCACTATTTTGAAAGGCATGAAGTGGATCTTCAAAAAAGATGCCCCGCTTCTCATCAATATGAAACCCAGCTGGCATAAATTGTCTTGGTTTGCTGAATTCATGGCCGCTATCCCTCAATACGAAAAAAATACGATAGCTACTACCAAGTTAGCAATCGAAGCCAGAAAGTACCTTTTTCAATGGGCCAAAGATGAAGGCATTGATTTTGACCTAAAGAAAGAAGGCATTCTTCACATTTACCGCGATAAAGCCGGCTTTGATCACGCCGCCAAGGTCTCTCAAATGCTAGCTAAAGGCGGCCTTGAGAGAAGAATGCTTTCCCCAAAAGAAATAATTGATATTGAGCCCACCTTATCGGGTCAATATTATGGTGGCTACTTTACTGAGAGTGATTCGACCGGGGATATTCACAAATTTACGCATGCCTTATCTTCTGCGGCCGAGAAGAAAGGCGTGAAGATTATTTATAACTGCGAAGTTATCAAAGTGAAGTCCGATGGGGAATCGGTCAAGGTCACCATGCTAAGAAATGGTGAATATGAAGAGCAAGTCTTTGATAATGTGGTCGTTTGTACAGGCATTGCTAGCCGAGCGCTTGCAAGCCAGCTAGGTGACTATGTCAACGTTTATCCAGTTAAGGGCTACTCCATTACCGTCAACTTAAGCGATGCTCAAAGTCAAGCTGGGGCACCAATCGTGAGCTTGCTTGATGATGAAACCAAGCTCGTTACCAGCCGCTTGGGGCTTGATCGCTTCCGGGTTGCCGGTACAGCTGAGTTTAATGGCGTGAATCGCGATATTAGAGCTGACCGTATTAAGCCATTGGTTGATTGGGTCAATCAATGCTTTCCCAGGATCAATACGCGCTCTGTAGTGCCCTGGGCAGGTCTAAGACCGATGATGCCAAATATGATGCCTAGAATTGGAAAGGGCTCCAAAAAGAATGTGTTTTACAACACCGGCCACGGGCATCTGGGATGGACGCTTTCGGCGGCAACTGCTGAAATGGTTGCCGACGTTATTGAGTCAAGCAATAGGGTGCCGTATCCATCTTCGTTAATGCCGACTTATCAGCCTACCTAAATAGGTTACGTACCGGATATAAACCAGGTGTCCGGTACGGGCCCAGCCCTTCTGAGTGCTGTTTTTCGGTCCCATGCGAATTTCTGTGTTTTAAGCATGGCTTGTTACCGCTGCGCCGTCGGTTTCAGGAAGAAATCAATTGCCAACGCAACCACTGGCGGCTCGATGCGGTGCGGGCCTCTGAATTCCAAGGCGGTTACGTCATAACCTGCGGCCTTAAGTTTGGCTACGTGAGGACGCGCACTCGTTTCAATTGGCAGCTGCTCGTCTTCTAAACCATGGGCGATGAAGATGCGGGGCGTACCATTTTGCTGAAGGACTGACATAAAGCCTCCGGAAAATACGATCACGTGGCTAACGACGTCGCCATTGGTCACGCCTGCTGACAGCGAATAGCTGCCTCCATCTGAAAACCCAGCAAATCCCAAGTGGGATGGATTGATAGAAAAACGTGACGCCACTTCGTGTAATGCTTTGTCCAGCCGCTCTAGGTCTGGGCCGTTACCACCCACGACCAAGTCCCACGTCGGAAACTGAGACTGCGGCAGCAAAAGCAAAAAGCCATGCTGATACGCATGGTCGATCAAGAATGGCAGCACCTTGTCGGCGCTGCCACCGGCGCCATGAAACATCACGAGCAGAGCGACTGGAACTCCAGGCTGCAGACCGTCCGGCACGATCAATACAGCATCGCGCTCGCTAGCAATCCCCAGATCGTGACGACCAGCAGGTAAGGCTTGCTTGTCGGGTACGGCGCCGGGTCGAAAACTGAGGCGGCCCAACACCGAATCTCCCAGGAAAGAGGTGTCAAACGTTGCCATCTTAAACAGGCTTACCGATGCTGCGGAAAGCCGCGCACTGAGCAAAGGCTTCCTCGCTGAGCAATAAATTCCTACCCTTACAAAACTTGAGCGTCAGCTTGAGTAACTCCTTGATATCGCGGCCGCTGGCAGCTGCGTAGGTTATTGTCAAGCGCTCAACTAGGTCGTCGGGTAATTCAGTGTTGAACTGCTGCGCTAGCGATTTCCATAGTTGTTTCGCCTGCACTTGTGTCGGTGTCTCGAACTGGATGATGGCGATACAGCGCGACAAGACGGCGTCATCAATGTCGGCTACGCGGTTGGTAGTCATGAACAGCAAGCCGTTGAAGTACTCGAGGGTACGCAGAAACTCAGCCACGATGGCGTTGTGCTGCAGATCGTTGTCGCGGCGGCGAATGTAGACGTCGGCCTCGTCGAGCAACAGCACCGAATCCCAGCGCGCCGCGCGCCGCAGGATTTTCGAAAGGTTCGCTTCCACTGAGCTTGCCGTCACGCCGAGTTGACCAGAATGTACGCGGTATAGTGGTTTCTGGACGACCTCGGCATAGACCTCTGCTGTCAGCGTCTTGCCTAAGCCAGGCGCGCCTTTGCACAGGATGGTTGTACCGCCCGACTTACCCTCGACGATGTCCTCCATCAGGAAGTTACGATCAGCGGTCAAGATATCAATCAGCTCGCGATGAGCATGCGGCAGAACCAGCTTGTCACGCAATTCTGGTTTGTAACAATAGGACTCAACATGTTGCACATGTACCCATACGCCGCGGTGGTAATCCAGGTGAAATAGGTGTAGATAGCAATGCTGGGGAATCCGTTCAAAACCCTCATTGATACCGCTTCCGCGCCAGAAGCTTGCATCGGCGGTGGTATCAAAGTGGCGTTCCAGCAGCTCTTCGTCATTGACGCAGCGGGCTGTCGTGCCTGCCTGCAGCCGCATGCATTCGAGTTGTGGACGAGGCCCTTCGCTGGACACCCAGACAGTGCCAGAAACAGTAAACTGCGCACCAAACTTCGGCTGCATCTGCATGAAACGCTTTAAGTGTGCCTCGTATTCGTTTTTGAATTCCGCACATTCTTTGAAGTAACCATAACCTGTCATCAATTCGGGAATCGTGCAATCCAGAATATCTTCGGCATAAAAGGTGATGCTGTAGGTCATGCCAGTACGCCTTAGCCTCGGATCGGTAACCGGCCCCCGTTCTGCAGCCTGCAAGGTATTAGCCAGAAGACCGATGATGACGTAAGCTGCACTATCGACAGGCTGCACATAGCGCATGGAATGGACCAGCCAGGGCAGCAACACACCATCCTTGCCGAGCCTATAGAGCCAGCCATCGATCAGGTCACGCGACAGCCAAGCGATCAGACCGGGGATCAGATGCTCCAAGCTGGGGATTTTTCGGGCAGCCGGTGCGGCGTGGATATTGTCCAGCGCCAACATTTGGAACATCAGCTCACGCTCGTTGGCCGTACGACACAGGCCGTAGAGTGTGTTAAGTGAGGTGGCGTCGAAAAGGTGGCTGGGCACCACACGTTTGCCTCGGGAACGGCCGTACTCGCTCAGCCGCTTAGCAAGCGGCGAATCTTCATTGACCGTTCCAAGTAGCGCATTGGCCAGGGTTTCTGGTATTTCGAATTCCATGTGTTCTTTTTACTCTTTTAATAAATCATAGAAAGCTAGGCCTGAAACATGCTTGACGGCAGTCAATGCGAGCCAAAATAGGGTCTATTTGGGGGTGGTGTTCGCCCGTACCGGCCAAATCAAGCAGTTGAAAGCGCGGAAATACGAGGATGCCAATAGTAATATTACGCATAGGATTAACACGCTACACAGCAAGCGAATTAAGTGCCACGACTGAATTAAATGATGTCCACATATAAAAATATTGTGCCTTATTTACACTCTAATATGGCTTAAATTGTCTGACAAGATTTCCATGGGCTCAGCACAATCTATCCAGTATTTCTAAGCCCAGCCGCAATTCCATTAATAGCAATATGAATGCCCCTCTGCACCCTATCATCATGCTTGCCTGCTCGATAGCGTCTTGCTAGCTCGATCTGTAAATGATGCAGTGGGTCAATATAAGGAAAGCGGGTCCGTATCGATCTTGCTAGGGATGGATTATTGGCGAGACGTACTTTTTCTCCAGTAACTAAGTTCAGGGCATCTACTGTTTTATTCCATTCAGCTTCGATAGCGGTAAATATTTTCTTGCGTAGCTTCACATCAGGGACTAGTTCGCTATAACGAGAGGCCAATGCTAAATCACTCTTGGCTAGAGCCATATCCATATTCGATAACAAGGTCCTAAAAAATGGCCAATCCTTATACATCTTTTGCAAAAGAGCGATTGCCGCTTTCTTATCTGCAGCCTTAGGGTGATTTAAGAACTCGTCAACCGCAGAACCAAAGCCAAACCAACCCGGAAGGGTCAAGCGGCATTGACCCCAGCTAAATCCCCATGGAATCGCCCTTAAATCTTCGATTTTCTGACTAGCCTTACGACTTGCTGGCCTAGAACCAATATTGAGCTTTGCAATCTCTCGAATAGGTGTTGCATCAAAGAAATACTCCGCAAATCCTGGCGTCTCATATACAAGAGCTCGGTAAGCATTCATGCTGTCTTGCGAGATTTTCGCTGCGGCTTCTAAGAACGCCTTACTGGCTGGCTTAGTTGGCTTTAGTAAAGTGGCCTCTAGCGTGGCGGCTACTAAGGTTTCTAAATTGCGTCTACCAATCTCGGGATTAGCGTACTTTGACCCAATCACCTCACCCTGCTCGGTTAACCGAATTTGTCCACGGACGGTACCAGGAGGCTGGGCCAAGATGGCCTCGTAACTTGGGCCACCACCACGACCAACGGTGCCACCCCTGCCATGGAATAAGCGGAGCTTCACACCATGCTTTTCCTCCAGCGGCTGGAATACCTTAACTAAGGCAAGCTCCGCACAATACAACTCCCAATTGCTGGTGACAATCCCGCCATCTTTATTCGAGTCAGAATAGCCCAACATAATATCTTGCTCAGTACCAGAGCGCTTTACTAAATCCAAGATACCCGGCAAGGTATAGAAATCGTGCATGATTGGGGCGGCATTACGTAAATCTTCAATGGTTTCGAATAATGGGACAACAATCAGGTCAGCCGAGGACTTCTTACCTAAGGTTTCATGCATTAAGCCCACTTCTTTTTGTAGCAATAAAACTTCTAATAGATCACTGACAGTCTCAGTGTGGCTGATGATGTAGTGGCGAATCGTGTCATTACCAAAGCGCTGGCGGGTTTTCTTGGCCATTTCAAAAATAGCGATTTCAGAAAGTGCGAACTCAGAGTACTGATGGCCAACCACACGCAGTGGTCTTGGGTCCTTTAGGAGGGATATCAAAAGCTCGCGCCGTTGCGCTTCAGAAAGACTCGAATAATCCGCTTGAATGGATGCCACCTTAAGGAGTTCAGCTAAAACAGCTTCATGCATATCTGAGCTTTGACGCAAATCCACTGTGGCTAGATGAAAACCAAAGACCTCAACCGCTCTAATTAAGCCATGTAAGCGGCGATTGGCCAGCGCTTTTGCACCTTGCAACACAAGTGAAGCCTCAATTGTCTTAAGATCAGATAAAAAATCATGTGAACTACTGTAGGGGTTTTGCGGCGCCAGAGCATGACGAGCAGCATCTGACCCAGTTAGCATCTTTAGGGAAGCTGCCAGCCGAGAATACATACCAGTGAGCGCCCTGCGATAGGGTTCATCCTGACGATGCTCATTAGTATCTGGGGAACTGGCCGCAAGCTCTTGCATCCTTTTCGGGAATTTTAGGAGCAGTGCGGATACAGATAACTCTCTGCCCAAGTGATGCACTTCAGTTAAATAGTGGCGTAATACCATTTCAGCTTGCCTAGACACTGCGTACTCCAGTGTCTTAGCGCTGACATTAGGGTTGCCATCCCGATCACCGCCAATCCACTGACCCATCTTGAGAAAGCTCGCCACGGGATTTCCGGCAAGGGAATCCTCTATTTCAGCGTAGATCTTGGGAATTTCTCTTAAAAAAGTAGTTTCATAGTACGTTAGCGCATTCTCAATCTCGTCAGCAACTGTTAGCTTAGTAAATCGCAATAAACGGGTATGCCAAAGCTGCAATACACGAGCCCGAATTTGCTCCTCATTGGCTTTCAGATCTTTATTAAGCAGGGCGTCCTTTTCTGGATTATTTGCTTTTGATGATTCTTTAATCTGATCTCGTACAGCCAATAGATTGGCGATATCCCGCTCAGCCTCCAAAATGCTGGTTCTTTGCACTTCAGTAGGATGGGCTGTAAGCACTGGGGAAATCAAACTTTCTTCCAGCGTCTTGGAGATCAGCTTATTTGTTACGCCGGCAGCATGCAGTTTTTTCATAGCTATAGAAATGCTGCCATCTTGATAGCTGCCATTACGCTCATACGCTATACGAAGACGAATGTCATGCCTATCTTCAGCTAAATTGGCTAAATGACTAAAGTAAGTAAAAGCACGAAGAACTTTCACCGCATTGTCGCTAGTAAGCCCTTTTAGAAGTTTGCTCAGCTCGTGATTGGCTTTCTGATTGGCATCGCGATGAAAGGCTACGGATAGCTTTCGGATTTGCTCCACTAAAGCATAGACAGTATCGCCCTCCTGCTCGCGAATGATGTCGCCTAGAATTTTCCCTAACAGGCGGATGTCATCAATTAATGGTAGTTCGGTATTTTTCAAAGAAGACTCCAACAATGGGCAAAAGGGGTCAGAATTAATCCATTATGCCGTTCTAGCTATAGGCATGGAATGAACTTTCGGCATTGGCAGGCGACAAGTTGGCATGTTCAGAGCAAAAAGAATTGGCACAATGAACAAACAGTAGATTGCTCTAAGCTAGAGCCATATATGTATTGGGATCTAGCGGTGATTTTGCTACACACCCACTACACATCCATGAAAAATGACCTAGCGCTCTCACGCTAAGTCATTGATATTGCTGGTGGGCCCACCAGGACTTGAACCTGGGACCAAAGGATTATGAGTCCTCTGCTCTAACCAACTGAGCTATGGGCCCTAATCTGTCATTGTAATTGAAGGGTTGGCAATCCCTGCTCACAGGGCGCTTGCGGTGGCTTCCATTCAATAAGATATACATTATTATATGTATATCTTATGGGAGAAAAATGATGATCGTATCCAAGTGGGGCAACAGCTTAGCTATACGACTGCCCTCTCAGGTTGTGGAACATCTCAAGCTGAAAGAAGGGGATGACATTGAAATCCATGTCGCCGATAAAAAACATTTTCAAGTAAAGAAGAAACCATCCCTGCAAGAGAGGATTGAAGGTTTGAGAAAATTCCGTGGACGCATGCCCGCCGATTTTCACTTTGATCGATCTGAATTGAATGAACGCTAAAAAGATATTTTTTGATACCAACACCCTTCTTTATCTTCTCTCCTCGGATGAGAATAAGTCAGATTGGGTTAGCCGCAATCTTCAGCAATCGAATGTAATCAGCATTCAGGTGCTTAATGAGTTCACGTCAGCAAGTCTGAGAAAAATTAAGCTAACACACGCCGAGCTTGAGTCGTTTTTAGATTTATTTACTTCGACTTTTAATGTACGGTCACTTGACCTAGAGACATTCGAGATTGGCTTAATGGTATCCCGTAGATACGGATACCAGCACTACGATTCGATGATTATTGCTGCAGCACTACAGGCAGGATGTGAACGGCTGTATTCAGAAGACATGCAACACCGACAAACCATCGAAAAACGACTGCAGATCGTGAATCCTTTTATTTAAGGACTCACGATAGCAGTTCGGTTACTTAATCTTCCTCGAGGAAGGTCTTAAGCTTGTCGCTGCGGCTAGGATGACGCATCTTTCTCAAGGCCTTGGCTTCAATCTGACGAATACGCTCACGCGTAACGTCAAACTGCTTACCCACTTCTTCGAGGGTATGGTCTGTGCTCATTTCTACACCAAAGCGCATACGTAATACTTTGGCTTCCCGCGGTGTTAATGAATCGAGAACATCCTTAACGACATCGCGCATAGACTCATGCAAGGCTGCTTCGGCCGGAGCCAAGGTGTTGCCATCTTCAATGAAGTCGCCTAAATGGGAGTCCTCATCATCACCAATCGGTGTTTCCATCGAGATAGGCTCTTTGGCGATCTTCATGATCTTACGGATTTTGTCTTCCGGAATTTCCATCTTCAAGGCCAAGGTTGCTGCATCGGGCTCGTGCCCGGTCTCTTGCAGAATCTGACGGCTAATCCGGTTCATCTTGTTGATGGTTTCAATCATGTGGACCGGAATACGAATCGTGCGGGCCTGATCTGCAATTGAGCGAGTAATGGCCTGACGAATCCACCAAGTTGCATAAGTAGAGAACTTATAGCCACGGCGATACTCAAACTTATCCACTGCCTTCATGAGGCCAATATTGCCCTCTTGAATCAAATCGAGGAACTGCAAGCCGCGATTGGTGTATTTCTTGGCAATCGAAATTACTAGACGCAAGTTAGCCACGGTCATTTCCCGTTTGGCTTCACGTGCGCGCTTCTCGCCCGCAATCATTTGCTTATTTACTTCTTTTAACTCAGGCAAAGGCAACACAACCCTCGTCTGAATATCAATCAGCTTTTGCTGCAGTTCTTGAATGGCAGGAACATTGCGCTCCAGGAGTGCGCTGTAGGGCTTATTGTCTTTCAGTAAATTGGCAGTCCATTTCAAATTCATGGACATCTTAGGGAAGTCTTTTAATACTTCACCGCGGGGTACGCCAATTTTGTCGACCAACAAACTCACAATGCCACGCTCGAGCTTCCATACTTGATCTACTTGGGAGCGCATGGTGTCGCAGAGCTTTTCAACGCTCTTTGCTGTCAAACGGAAACCCAGTAATTCATTGCGAATGGCTTCTTGTGCCTTGATGTATCCAGGGCAGTTGTACCCATCACGATCATAGGCACGGCGCATCTTGTCTGCTTGAGTGCGAATAATGGCAAACTTTTCTAAGGAAATCTGCTTGAGTTCTTCGAGTTGCTTAGCGCTCGCTGTGCTTGCACCTCCACCGCCACCGCCAGAATCCTCTTCACCGCCATCGTCGTCGCCCTCTACTGCCTCGAGATCTTCCTCTGGCTCATCCGGTCCGAGCTGAATGTCTTCCGCATTGGGGTCAACTAATCCATCGACAAACTGATCAATCTCCAGTTCGCCTGAAACAATTTTGTCCGCGTTAGCAATAATTTCAGCGATTGTCACTGGGCATGCCGAAAGTGCCATCACCATGTCTTTGAGGCCTGCCTCAATTTTCTTGGCAATGACAATCTCGCCTTCACGGGTAAGCAGATCTACCGTTCCCATCTCGCGCATGTACATGCGCACAGGATCAGTGGTTCGGCCAAACTCGGAATCAACGGTCGATAGCGCAGCCTCGGCCTCTTCTTCCGCCTCTTCATCGGATGCGCCAGAAATGCCGTTCTCATTGAGGAGCAGGGTTTCTGCATCAGGAGCTTGCTCGTATACGGTAATACCAATGTCATTGAGCAAACCGATTAATGTTTCGAGCGCATCCGCATCCGACAATTCATCGGACATCACGTCATTCATTTCACCGTGGGTTAGGTAGCCCTTGGACTTACCCATCTTAATCAGGGTTTTCAGGCGTGCGCGACGCAACTCTTGCTGCTCTTCGGAGCCTAACTGCTGTGCTGCGAATTCTTTTAAAAGGGCTTTCTCTTTAGCCTTACGGTCACGGGCTTTTTGCCGATCGGTGCGATTGTCTTCGCCCGATTCAGTAGCAGGAACTTCCGCTTTGGCTTTACGTCCTTTGGTTTTTTTACCCTCTTCTACCGCTTCTGCGTCATCTTGTAATACCTCGGCCGCTGCAGCCGCCTTGGACTTGCTCTTGCCTTTTGATGTAACCACTTCAGGCTCGACTGCTTTGCCTTTTTTCGCTGGAACATCTTTGCTGCCCTTGACAGCAACAGCGGCTTTTTTCGTTTCCTTGCTTGGCTTGGCTGCTGACTTCACTTCGGGCTTTGCTTTTGCAGCTGCCTTCACTGGCACCTTCGCCGCTGGCTTCGCACTTGCCTTTGCTACTGGTTTTGCTTTTGCGGCTGCTTTGGCCGGCACTTTTGTTGCTGGCTTCGCATTTGCCTTTGCGGCTGGTTTTGTTGTCTTTGCACTTGGCTTAGCCGATTTAGCAATCGGCTTTTTTGCTGCCTTCACAGGTGCCGCTGCTTTTTTAGGAGCTGCTTTAGGTACTGGCTTTGACTTAACTGCTACTGCCTTTTTGGCAGGCGCTTTGGCTTTGCTTGTCGGGGCAGCTTTCTTTACTGGCGCTTTCGCAGTTACTTTGCTTTTTGCTGGGGCGGCCGTTTTCTTGGCAAGCGGTTTGGACTTGCTTGCTGCTGAAGTATTTTTCACGGGTTTTGCGCTTTTCTTGATCTTGCTGCTTGGCATAGGTTTACGCTCACTTACTTAATTAATTGTTGGTTTCAATGGGTCAGACCAATTGCCTGGGCCACTAAGGTCAATAAATGTAAATTAATGACGCAAGTGACTGAATTAAATCGTATTTTTTCTCTTAACAGAGGATTATAGTCGATTCGGTATTTTCTGACGCTGGAGTAAGCTATAAATCGGGCTTAAACAGGTAATTTTTAAGGGCTTAAGGGGTCTAAGGGGCTTAATGGGCTTTTATTAGGAAAACTTCAGCCGCTCGCCCAATTCGCGATACCGCGCCCGATCCGCATCGGAGGCTTCACCACTGGAAATACGCTGGGTAATGGCGGTCATTTCATTTTTCAGCTGCAACAAATTAAGCTTTTTCAGGGCGCCGTCTAGGTCGGCAGCAGCGCCGGCTGCATCCAAATCGGATTCCATCACGCGTTTGCGCAGCACCTCATACATTGATGCCAGCTCACTTCGGGAGAGTTGCTCCTGAAACAATGCAAAGGCGCCCGCCCCGATGGTCGGCCCTGCAGTAGAAGCATTTGGTAATAGATCCAATTGATCGCATTGCTTGATCAAATCGGTCATCAGCATCAAGGCATTAGGTGAGCGCTGCTCCGCTGCCGCCAAGACTAATTGACGTTGATCACTATTGAGGCCCTTACCCAAATGCGGAAACTGAATCAGTACGCGCAAAATTTGTTCCGCTAAATCCATCGGCGCGTTGGGTGGTGGAATCACCGGTGCGGCTGGCTTTTTGCTATACCCTTTACCGGGTTGCCAGGTGCTGGATTGGGCTCTTACTCCAGTAGCGGTTGGTGCCGCCGATGCTCCCTGTGCTGCATTACTGCTGCGGACTGCTGGCGCAACTGTCAGGCCGCAAAATGCTTCTAACTCAGCCGCAGTGGACGATGTACGAATGGCCACCTCGCGTAGCATTTGGGAGCGCAAAGCAATCGGCGCCATCGATAAAAACAGCGGCTTTGCAGCATGGTGGGTTTGTGCACGCCCTTCCGGCGTTGTTAAGTCATGGCCTTCGCTCACGATCTTAAAAAAGAATCCTGAAAATGACGTCGCTTCTTTAATGGCTTTTTCAAACGCAGGTGCGCCGTATGCCCGAACGTAACTATCGGGATCGTGTTCAGTTGGTAAAAATAAGAATCGGATCTCTTTATCGTCTGACATTAAAGGCAAACAGGCCTCCAGCGCGCGCTGCGCTGCACGTTGGCCGGCAGCGTCACCATCAAACGCAAACACAATCCGATCGGTTTGACGTAATAACATGCGCACGTGATTGGCAGTGCATGCAGTGCCTAAGGTCGCTACCGCATTCGGGAAGCCCAATTGCGCCAAGGCCACTACATCCATATAGCCTTCGCAAACCAAGACATACTCTTGCGCCCGAATCGCTTGGCGCCCCTCAAACAAACCATACAGCGTGTTGCCTTTCGAGAAGAGCGGGGTTTCAGGTGAGTTCAAATACTTTGGCTCGCCTTGATCCAAGATGCGCCCACCAAAACCAATCACCTGCCCTTTGTGATTTCGAATCGGGAACATCACGCGATCACGAAAGCGGTCATAACGCCGTGCTGTTTGGTTGGACTCACTGGTTTCACTTTGTATTAACAAACCACCCTCAAGTAAAGGCTTAGCAGTAGCGTCATCGGTATAACTGCCAAAGACCGCTTCCAAGCCTTGCCAGCCATCGGGTGCATACCCGAGTGAATAGCGCTTCGCCACTTCACCGGTCAGGCCGCGGCTTTTTAAATATTCAATCGCGCGCGGTGCCGCCTTTAACTGGGTTTTATACCAATCGGCTGCCAAGCCCATCACTTCACTTAGGGCTAGTGCCTGCTGCTGCCGCGCTACATCATTAGCGGTGCGTTCCTCACGCGGCACGGTGAGTCCGGCAGAGCGTGCGAGCTCTTCAATTGTTTCAACATAACCGAGCCCTGAGTACTCCATTAAAAAGCCGATAGCAGAGCCATGGGCACCACAACCAAAGCAGTGATAGAACTGCTTAGTTGCCGATACCGAAAACGAGGGGGACTTTTCTTGATGGAATGGGCACAGACCTTGGTAGTTGGCGCCTGCTTTTTTTAACTTAACGTGCTGGCCAACAACATCGACGATATCAACTCGATTTAATAAATCCGCAATAAACGATTGAGGGATCATGCCCATGATGCGCTTTGCTTTAAGCTTACTGAGCGAGCGCCGCTTTCACGAGGCCAGATACCGCGCCCATATCAGCTTTGCCTGCAAGTTGCGGCTTAAGCGCGCCAATCACCTTACCCATGTCCTGCGGTCCACTGGCGCCAAGTTGTTTGATGGTTGCAGTCACAATGGCAGCCACTTCGGCATCGGATAACTGTGCTGGCAAGTACGCTTGCATGATGGCCATCTCAGCGGCTTCGATCGCCACTAAATCAGCGCGGCCTGCTTTTTCAAACTGACTGATGGAATCTTTGCGCTGCTTGATTAATTTTTCGACAATCGCAATCACGCCAGCATCATCCACTACCACGCGCTCATCAACCTCACGCTGTTTGATCGCTGCCAGCAAAAGGCGAATCGCACCTAAACGCTCGGCCTCTTTAGCGCGCATAGCATTTTTCATATCCTCGGTGATTTGGTCTTTTAGGCTCATTGCATTTCCTTGCGATTATTGAATGTCTTGGTGTCTATTAGTACCACAACAAAAAAACAAAAACCCGCTGCGTTTTACCGTCAGCGGGCTTGTTGGCAACTCGATGAATGGAGTGCCTGTATTCGGACTGCCCTTATTAGTAGAGCTTTTTAGGCAACATCTGGCTGCGAATACGCTTGTAATGGCGTTTTGCGGCAGCAGCTTTTTTGCGCTTGCGCTCTGCAGTTGGCTTTTCGTAAAACTCGCGGGCACGCAAGTCAGTCAAAAGACCGTTTTTTTCAATGGTGCGCTTGAAACGGCGTAATGCCACTTCAAAAGGCTCGTTTTCGCGGAGGCGGACTGTAGTCATGCTGGTTTAACTCGTATATGCTCGAATAATCGAAATTAACTGAATCACGGATTCTAGCACGGCTTAATTAAAAATGATCGTTTTGGGCATAGAAACTTCCTGTGACGAGACCGGAATCGCGGTTTATGACACTAAAAACTGGGAAGCTGGCCAAGCGGCTGGCCTGGGCATATTAGGCCAAGCCCTCCACTCTCAGGTTGCCATGCACCGTGAATACGGGGGCGTTGTCCCTGAATTAGCCTCTAGAGACCATATTCGCCGGGTTTTACCCCTGCTTGAGCAGGCTTTAGACGAGGCTAGCCTGCCCCTCGATTCGATTGATGCGGTTGCCTATACCCAAGGTCCTGGGCTTGCTGGGGCCCTTTTGGTCGGCACTGCCTTTGGCCGGTCTCTGGCTCTGGCTCTAAACAAACCCTCCATTGGGGTGCACCACCTCGAGGGCCACCTGCTTTCCCCCCTTTTAGGTGAATCCGCCCCCCGTTTTCCATTTATTGCTCTCTTGGTATCGGGTGGCCATACCCAACTGATGGCGGTGCAGGGGGTGGGTCAATATGAACTCCTCGGGGAAACCGTCGATGATGCTGCCGGCGAGGCATTCGATAAAACGGCTAAGTTGTTAGGCTTGGACTACCCCGGCGGCGCTGCGGTATCGCTATTGGCGGAGAGTGGCAAACCAGGGCGCTTTGATTTGCCCCGGCCCATGCTGCATTCAGGCGATTTGGATTTTTCGTTCTCGGGCCTCAAGACAGCCGTCCTAAATCAAGTCAATCGCTTTAGCCCTGAGAGCACAGACGATAAAGCGCAGTTTGACGCCGATCTCGCCCATGCCTTTGTTGAGTCACTCGTGGATGTATTGGTGCAGAAGTCAGCCAAAGCCATCAAGCAAACAGGCTTCCGTGACTTAGTCTTAGCGGGTGGAGTGGGCGCTAACAAACAACTGCGAGCAGCGCTCAATGCACGCGCCCTACGCGATCAATTTCAGGTGCACTACCCACCGCTGCAACTCTGCACCGATAACGGCGTCATGATTGCCTTTGCGGGGGCTTTGCGTTTACTCGCAGGACATCAAGACAGCGACACTACCGCTTTTGACGTTAAGCCACGCTGGGACTTAACTGCCGCCTAACTCTGCAAAGCGGCGGGAAAGCGAGTGGCAATTGACGTCTTAATGCCATCCGCATCCAGACCGCAGCGCGACATCAGTAAGTTGTAATCACCATGCTCAATGAATTCATCCTTCAGGCCCAATTGCAATACTGGCTTATTGATATTCAATTGGATCAGCGCCTCTAAGCAAGCGCTGCCAGCGCCCCCCATGATTGCACCGTCCTCAATCGTCACGAGGTAGTCGTGGCTCGTCGCAACTGCTTTTAGTAAATCGACGTCCAAGGGTTTTACAAAACGCATATTCACTACGGTTGCATTAAGTAGCTCACCCACATCGAGTGCAGGGTACAGCAAGGTGCCAAACGCGAAAATGGCTAGCCGTTTGCCAGCCACTGCAGTCGACTCGCGGCGTATCTCGCCTTTACCCAAAGGCAAACTACGCAATTCAGCTGAAGGCTTAACGCCAGCCCCGGATCCCCGCGGGTAACGCACAGCACTCGGGTGCGGCTGACGATAAGCCGTAGTGAGTAAATCGCGGCACTCCGACTCGTCGGCCGGAGTCATCACCAGCATATTGGGTATGCAACGCAAGAAGGGAATGTCATACGCGCCAGCATGAGTTGCGCCATCGGCGCCCACTAGGCCAGCGCGATCGAGCGCAAACACGACTGGCAAATCCTGAATCGCCACATCGTGAATCAGCTGGTCGTAGGCACGTTGCAAAAAGGTGGAATAAATCGCCACCACCGGCTTCATACCTTCACAGGCCATGCCCGCAGCAAAGGTAACGGCGTGCTGTTCTGCAATGCCAACGTCGTAGTAACGATCGGGGTAGCGCTTTTCAAACTCAACCAAGCCCGATCCCTCACGCATCGCAGGTGTAATGCCGACCAGTAAGGGATCAGCATGCGCCATATCGCAGAGCCACTCACCAAATACCTGCGTAAAGGTTTGCTTGGTGTTACTTGCCTTTTGAATGCCCTCAGAGGGATTAAATTTACCGGGGCCGTGATACAGAACTGGATCGGCTTCTGCCAACATATACCCTTGGCCTTTGCGCGTGACGACATGTAAAAACTGTGGGCCGCCGCCCTCTAACGCTAGTCGTCGAACGTTTTGCAGCATGGGCAACAAGGCATCTAAATCGTGACCATCGATCGGGCCAAAATAGTTAAAACCAAATTCTTGAAAAATCGTCGATGGTGAGACCATGCCTTTTGCATGATCTTCTAAGCGCTTCGCAAACTCACGCAAGGGCGGCGCAATCGATAAAACACTATCAATGCCTTTCTTCGTTGCAGAATAAATATTGCCACTGAGTAGGCGTGCAAGGTAGCGATTGAGCGCTCCTACTGCTGGCGAAATCGACATGTCGTTGTCGTTCAGAATCACGATCAAAGGCAAATCATCATAGACGCCAGCATTGTTCATGGCTTCAAACGGCATACCAGCACTCATGGCACCATCACCAATCACGGCGACCGCAACCCGTTTCTCCCCTTTGGTTTGCGCCGCCCTGGCCATGCCCATCGCCGCAGAAATACTCGTCGAGGAATGCCCAGTACCAAAGATATCGTATTCACTTTCTGCGCGGCGCGGAAATCCAGAGAGGCCATTAAATTGCCGTAAGGTACTCATGCGCTCTCGGCGACCCGTCAAGATTTTATGGGGGTAACTTTGATGTCCGACATCCCACACAATGCGATCACGCGGGGTATCAAATACGTAATGGAGTGCAATCGATAACTCGACCGTACCTAAGTTGGACGATAAGTGTCCGCCGGTTTTGGATACCGAATCAATGACAAATTGACGCAGCTCATCGGCTAGCGCCGGCAATGCCTCGCGTTCCAATTTACGCAAATCAGCAGGATCATTAATCGTATTCAACATCATCGTAGTTAGAACGTGGTTAAAAAAATAATTAGTGTGTGCGCTCTACTACCAGCCGCGCCAGTGCGCGCAGTGCATCCGCCTTGGGACCAAACAGTGCAAGACTATCTAAAGCATGGGCTTGTAATTCTTTCGCTTGATTTTGAGCATACTCTAAGCCCATCAGCGTAACGTAGGTTGGCTTATCGTCTGCCGCATCTTTACCCGCAGTCTTACCCAGGGTTTGGCTATCGGCAGTTGCATCGAGCACATCATCTACCACCTGAAAGGCGAGTCCAAGTGCAGTCGAGTATTGCGTCAATTGATTCACTGCAGTTGCATCGAGCTGGGCAGCAATCGCCCCCATGCGAACGGCGCAGCTCAGCAAAGCACCGGTTTTCATGGCGTGCATTTGCTTAAGGGCAGTCAGATCAATTTTTTGACCCACACTCTCCAAATCAATCGCTTGGCCACCAGCCATACCAAGCGAGCCTGAGGCTTTACTGAGTTCACCAATCAGGGATAAGCGCATCTCCGCCGTGCCTTCGGTATCGACCAATACTTCAAACGCTTTGGTTTGCAGAGCATCACCAACCAAGAGCGCCGTTGCCTCATCAAATGCCTTATGTACGGTAGGACGGCCGCGACGTAAATCATCATCATCCATGCACGGCAGATCATCGTGCACCAAGGAATAGGCATGAATCATCTCGATCGCGGCGGCTGCAGCATCGAGCACCTTGGGATTGGCGTTCCCCAACTCACCCGCCGCAAACACGAGTAGGGGACGAATGCGTTTACCGCCACCTTGGGCTGCATAGCGCATGGCCTCGTGGAGGCGTTGCGGTAGTAACTGGGCAGAATCCAGACGACGATCCAAGGCTGCTTCGGCGCGCGCTGAGCCGGCCTGTAACCACACTCCAAAATCAAATGTCATCGGATTAGGCCTCGAATACCCGAACCTGCTGCTCGACTTGCGCTAAGACGCCCTGGCAATGACGCAACAAAGCAGCTCCCCGCTGATAAGCGGCCAGGGTTTCTTCCAGCGAAAACTGACCTGACTCCATATCAGCAATGAGCTTTTCAAGTTCTTTGACAGCCTGCTCATAGCGTAGGGCTGGGTCAATTTGGATCTCTGTGCCACTGGAGGCGGCATCGGATTTTTTTGCTGGCATGCGCAGTTTTCCGGAAAATAATAGGGGTTATATGGCTCGTATGGCTAAATCATGCCTGATTTTCCACCAAAGCAGCGCCTTCCTATAAAAGCGAGCCCCAGTCATCGGTGGGTATAATCCCTTCCTTCCTTTCCAATATCGATCTTTCGATGGTTGGATTGGTTGTTCCGCTTAGCTTCGGCTGACTTTTTCGGGGGTGGGGAGAATGACTAATCTGGCTACCGCGCAGCAACTTGCGCCGTCCAATCTGCAGTTGCCGGTCTCGGCCTACTTTGACGTTGATTTATATCAGCGCGAAATGGCGCTGCTTTTCAAGCAGGGCCCGGGCTATGTTGGTCATCAACTCATGGTTCCAGATCAAGGCTCCTACCGCACCCTCTCTGCCGAAAATGAAGGGCGGCTACTGGTTCGAAATAGCGCAGGTGTTGAACTCCTCTCCAATGTATGCCGCCATCGTCAGGCCCTCATGCTCAATGGCTCAGGCCAAGTCGATACCATCGTTTGCCCTTTGCACCGCTGGACCTATGACTTAGAGGGGCAATTACTAGGAGCGCCTCATTTTGGCGATAAGCCCTGTTTACATTTAGGTAAATCGCCTTTGCAAAACTGGCAAGGCATGCTGTTTGAGGGTCCGCGCGATGTTGCAAAAGACTTAGGCAAATTGGGTGTGGCTAACGATTTAGACTTTACCGGCTACATGCTCGATCACGTTGAGGTGCACGAGTGCAACTACAACTGGAAAACCTTCATTGAGGTCTACCTCGAGGATTACCATGTGGTGCCCTTTCATCCAGGGCTTGGTCAATTTGTATCCTGCGAAGACTTGCATTGGGAATTTGGCGATTGGCACAGCGTACAAACGGTAGGTATCCACAAAAACCTCGCCAACCCAGGCTCCCCGGTCTACCGTCAATGGCATGATGCAGTGCTGCGCCACCATGGCAATAAACCCCCGCAGCATGGTGCTATTTGGCTGACCTACTATCCCAATGTGATGGTTGAGTGGTATCCAGGCGTGCTGTGCATTTCAACCTTGCATCCCATGGGCCCCAATAAAACCCGCAATATTGTGGAGTTTTACTACCCTGAAGAAATCGCCCTATTTGAACGTGAATTCGTGCAGGCTGAACGCGCCGCATACATGGAAACCTGCATCGAAGATGATGAGATTGCAGAGCGCATGGATGCCGGTCGCGCCGCACTCCTGGCACGGGGCGTAAACGAAGTTGGCCCCTACCAAAGTCCAATGGAAGATGGGATGCAGCATTTTCATGAATGGTATCGCCGGGAGATGCAGTTTTAACTAGGCTTGCAGTTGCATTCACGGTAGACTATTTTTTCTTGCCGACGACTCACAAGGAGCTTGCGCTATGCACCCACTCATCACGCCCAATCAATTAGAAGAGCTCGTTAATACGGGCGCAGACATTCTGATCTGCGACTGCCGTTTTGATTTAACTAATCCGCAAGCGGGTCGTGAAGCCTATAACGTAGGTCATATCTTGGGCGCTATCTACGTCGATCTGGATCGCGATCTCTCTGCTGAAAAAACAGGGAGCAACGGTCGTCATCCGCTTCCGAGTCCGCAAGCATGGGCAGATACAAGACAGCGCCTTGGCATTGATGCAAAGACAAGCGTGATTGCCTACGATAATCACGGCTCCGTCTATGCAAGCCGCTTGTGGTGGATGCTTAAAGCCAGCGGGCATGCCCATGTCCAAGTCTTGGATGGCGGCCTCTCCGCATGGAATGGCTCGATTGGTACCATTCCACCGGTCATTGCGCCCTTAAAAGTAACTCCAACTCCGCAGGAATGGGTGGGCGTAGTCACTGTAGACGCCATCGAAGAATGCATTGCAGATCCAAATTTACTGGGCCATTGCATGATCGATGCGCGCGCTGAAGATCGCTTTCGTGGGGAAAATGAAACCTTAGATGCGGTTGGTGGCCATATTCCAGGAGCACTAAATCGCTTCTTTAAACATAACTTAAGTGCAGGGCAATTTAAATCACCTGAAGTCTTGCGCACTGAATTTAAAGCTTTGCTGGGTAGCATCCCTGCAAACAAGGTGATCAATCAGTGTGGCTCTGGTGTGAGTGCTTGCCATAATCTCTTAGCAATGGAAGTAGCCGGCTTATCGGGATCCCGTTTGTACGTCGGCAGCTGGAGCGAGTGGTGCACCGATCCAAAACGGCCGATTGCTACCACCTAGATCGCTTGCTCTTGTGGAGTGACTTAGTGTCCGCGCGAGAGCAATACAACTAGGCCAACGCCACAGCTAATCAGGGCGATTTGGCGCAAAGACTCGCGCCAATGCGATCTGCGGTGCATTTGCGGAATTAAATCACTGACCGCAATATAAATAAATCCACTCGAGGCAATCACGAGTAAGTAGGGCATTGCCGCATTGGCTTTTTCCAAAAAGTAGTAGCCAAGCACGCCGCCTAATACGGAGAGCGCGCCACTGATCACGTTGTAGAGCAATGCGCGTGCGCGTGAGAAGCCGGCATTGATGAGCACAATGAAATCACCAATCTCTTGCGGAATCTCGTGGGCCACAATGGCAATTGCAGTAAACATGCCCACTTCAAAATCAACCATGAATGCGGCAGCAATCAACACACCATCGACGAAGTTGTGCAGACCATCGCCAATCAAAATCATCCAACCGCTTTGACCGGCTTCTTCTGCATCATGCCCGTGGTGGTGGTCGTGGCCATCACCTTCATGATGGTGGCTATGGCGCAGTAGCGCGACTTTCTCAAGTAAAAAGAAGCCCAGCAATCCTGCCAAGAGCACCCCAAAGAGCACATGGGCATCCACCCCGGGCATCTCAAATGCCTCTGGCAAGGAATGTAGTAATGCGGTGGCGAGCAAAATCCCAACTGAAATGCTCACCATGCGATCGACTAGCTTCGCTAAAACACCCAGCGATAAGCTAGCCGCAATCAGAACACTAGTGAGGCCTGCACCTGCTGTTACTAAAACGATGAGCTGCAGATCGGTCATGCCACTCCATTCCGCTTAAACCAATCCAAGCACTTCACCCAACCATCGGCTGCAGGGCCAGCACGATAGGTCTCACGATAATCCGCATGAAACGCATGGGGTGCATCGAGGTAAATCTCAAAACGCGATGCTTTGGCTGCAAGATTTTTTGATCCTGCCGCAGCCAACGCTTGGCGCATCTTATCCACACTCTCCAGTGGAATGCCGGTATCGGCTGAACCATACAAACCCAGTACAGGGGCCTTCAGGTCTGCCGCAATATCGACTGGGTGAAGCGGATTGCCGGCTGTTTTTTCACCGACCAAACGACCGTACCAGGCAACGCCTGCGCGCACTTCAGGCATCGTGGCAGAGAGCCACGTAATGCGGCCGCCCCAGCAAAAGCCAGTAACGCCGACGCGCTTTACGTCACCGCCATTAGCACCAGCCCATGCAATCGCTGCTTTAATGTCGCCCAAAACCTGCGCATCCGGTGTTTTCGAAACAATATTGCTAAAAATTTCAGCTACGGTTCCATAGGTATTGGGATCGCCCGCACGCACAAAAAATTCAGGGGCAATCGCGAGGTAGCCCAACTTCGCAAAACGGCGGGTGACATCCGCAATGTATTCATGGACACCAAAAATCTCGCTGCACACAATCACGATCGGTAATGGCCCCTTGGCCTTTTCGGGACGCGATACATAGGCAGGCATCTGAATGCCGCCCGATGGAATGGATAGTTCGCCCGCTTTGATGCCAGCAAAGTCGGTTTTAATTGCCTGCGCAAGAACCGGTTGGGATGCCGCAACAAAACCGACGCCCAGGCCAGTTGCCGTGACAGCCGATGCCTTCATGAAGTCTCTGCGATTCGTGCTCATATTCATCTCCTCATTTCATTTGATTAATGCGCTTCTTCCCAATTATCACCGACACCGATACTCACCAGCAAAGGTACCTTGAGTTTTGCGACCGAGCACATCAGCCCCGGTAGCGCCTTTTGCACGTAATCCAGCTCGTCTAAAGGCACATCAAAGACCAGTTCATCATGCACTTGCAGCAGCATGCGTGTTTTCAGGTTTTCAGCCTCGAGCCAATTCTGGACCGCAACCATCGCCAATTTAATTAAATCGGCTGCAGTGCCTTGCATCGGCGCATTGATGGCGGCACGTTCGGCGCCCTGCCGGCGGGGGCCATTCGAGCCCTTAATCTCGGGCAGCCAAAGTCGTCTACCAAAGACAGTTTCGACATAACCCTGCTCCCGCGCCTGTAGCTTGGTTTCTTCCATGTAGTGGGCTACGCTGGGATAACGCTCAAAGTAAGTAGCGATGTATTTTTGTGCAGCGGCGCGCTCAATACCCAAATTACCTGCAAGGCCATACGCACTCATGCCATAAATCAAACCAAAGTTAATCACCTTGGCATAGCGGCGCTGCTCTGACGATACTTGCTCGAGCGGAATACCGAAAATTTCAGCGGCAGTTGCCTGATGGATATCTTTACCTGCTGCAAATGCGGTTAACAAACTTTCATCTTCCGCAATGTGCGCCATGATGCGCAGTTCAATTTGCGAATAATCGGCAGACAACAACTTGCAACCTGCCGCTGGCACAAACGCTTCGCGTATTCGTCTACCCTCTTCGGTGCGTACCGGAATGTTCTGCATATTGGGCTCGCTTGATGCCAAGCGCCCTGTCACTGCAACGGCCTGCGAGAAATTGGTATGCACGCGCCCGGTTTTAGGATTCACCATGCGTGGCAATTTCTCAATATAGGTTGACATCAGTTTTGCAAGGCCGCGGTAATCCAAAATTCTCGCCGGCAAGGGAAAATCTTCAGCCAGTTTTTGCAATACCTCTTCATCGGTTGAGGGCGCGCCCGATGGTGTTTTTTTAATCACTGGCAATTGCAATTGCCCAAATAAAATCTCGGCGATTTGTTTTGGTGACTGAATATTAAATGGCTGGCCCGCAAGCGCATGGATCTCACCCTCTAAGGCCAAGAGTCGCTTACCCACTTCGAGCCCTTGGGCCGCTAAACGCGCCGAGTCAATCCGAATGCCATTGCGCTCCATCACTCCCAGTACACGCATGGCTGGCATTTCGATCTGTTCGTATACATAGCGTAAGCCAGGACTACTTTCGATCTGCGGCCACAGGAAATGATGCAGGCGCAAGGTGATGTCGGCATCTTCTGCGGCATAGTTGGTTGCCGTTGCCAGATCAACTTGATCAAAGCCAATTTGATGCGCGCCCTTACCGCACACTTCTTCGTAGCGGATGGTCTTCACGCCTAAGTGGCGCTCCGCCAAGCTATCCATATTGTGGGCCAAATGGGATTCCAGTACGTAGGACTCCAACAAAGTGTCGTGCTGTATCCCGCGTAAGGCAATACCGTAGTTCGCAAAGATATGGGCGTCGTACTTGAGGTTCTGCCCGACTTTGTGGCACTTGGGATCCTCTAACCATGGGCGCATCTGATCCAAGGCTGATTGGCGATCGAGCTGATCCTCGCCCGTGCGGTGCGCCAGTGGAATGTAACAGGCAACCCCCTCTTCTGCGCTGAGTGAAATTCCGACGAGCTCGGCTACCAATGCATCAAGCCCTGTAGTTTCCGTATCAATGCACACCAAATCAGCAGCAGCTATTTTGGCGAGCCAGGCATCGAGTCTTGTTTGATCAACCACGCATTCGTATCGACGCTCAATCGCGTTTTGCTCCGTCGCATCTTTTGCGGGAATGGTTGGTGTTTGTGCTGGTGGATGAGCTGATTTTGATGAAACTGCGCTCGGCGATGAGGCCGAGTCGCCCACCAAATCAAATACGGGAGCATCATTTTTTGTGGCTCCACTTACTGTTGTAGCGCCTTCTTCACTCAACCGCTTTTCCACATCACGCAACCAGGTTTTAAATGCAAAGCGCTCGAAGAACTCTTTTAATACCGGTAAATTCTCTGGCTTGGCATGCAAATCGTCGAGGCCCGGAATATGTTCATTGAGATCGCAGTCCAGTTTGACGGTGAGCAGTTCCCGTGCGCGCAATAGCCAGGGCAGACTGGCACGAAGGTTGTCGCCCACGACACCTTTGATCTCATCTGCACGTGCCATCAATTGATCTAAATCACCGTATTCTGCTAGCCATTTATTTGCCGTCTTCGGTCCAGCCTTGGGGACTCCGGGTACGTTATCCACGGCATCACCCACGATGGTGAGGTAATCGACAATGCGCTCAGGCGGAACGCCAAACTTTTGAGTCACACCGTCGACATCGAGCCTCTCATCAGTCATGGTGTTAATCAGCGATACCGAGGGATTGACCAGCTGTGCCAAATCCTTGTCGCCAGTCGAGATGATGGTGTCCCAGCCTGCCTCAGTAGCTTGCCTGGCCAGCGTACCAATGACATCGTCTGCCTCCACCCCCGAAACGACCAAAACGGGCCAACCTAGGGCCTTGACCAGCTCATGAATCGGCTCAATTTGCGCCACCAAGTCTTCCGGCATGGAGCTGCGATTTGCCTTGTATTCGGGGTATATCTCATCCCGAAAAGTCTTGCCTTTTGCATCAAAAACGCAGGCCAAGTGGTCCGCCTGGATCTCGGCCCTAGCCCGCCGCATCATATTGACCATGCCATAGACCGCCCCGGTAGGCTCCCCAGCCGCATTTCGGAGGTCTGGCATGCCATGAAAGGCCCGATACAGGTAACTGGAGCCGTCTACCAACAAGAGTCTATGTTTAGTCATACCGCAATCGTACAATCTAGTTACTTACTTGTTGCTAATTCCTTGCCATCTCGGCTGAGGGGCTAGCTTGAACTAACCAAAAACCAAGACACTTTATGCGCCCAACCCTGCACCTGCTTGCCACTTCGCTGATTTCAAGCCTCATGGCCATTTGCGCCTCTGCCCAAGCCCAAGGGGGAAATTCCCAGGCGCTGAGCCCAGCAGAGCTTAACCGCATTAACAATCAACCGATTGCTGCCCCCGTTGGTAACCCCGGCGCATTAGGTAATGCAGATGCACGTAAACCTACTTTTGAGTACACCGATCCAGGCGGCACTCAAGTCAAGGAATTTCGTGATGCTAATGCACCAACGGAAGTTCAAGTCAAAGGACCCTTGGGAACCTACGAAATGTCGCCCCCCACATCCGTTATGCCTGGACCGAGTAACAAAACCAATGACAATTTGCTCAGCGTTCCCAGCATTAGCATTCCGTTTTAAGTCACGCTTCGTATGGCCGTATTTACTCCCGTCGAATTAAGCGATATTTCGGAATGGATTTCTGCCGACTTTGATATTGGGGTAGCGTCGGCTGTTCGCGGCATTCAGGGCGGGATCGAGAACTCTAATTTTTTTCTCGACACAAACAACGAGCGCGGTCCAAACGAATTCGTTCTCACTGTTTTTGAGCGCTTATCTGCAGCGCAACTTCCGTATTACCTGGAGCTCATGCGCCATCTCGCTGAAAAAGGCATTCCCGTGCCTAAGCCGATTGCGAATCACGCAGGCGCGATTTTGTTTGCCCTCAAAGGTAAGCCGGCTGCCATCGTCAGCAAGCTCGCAGGCGCATCGTGCATGCAGCCTTCCTCAGCACACTGCGCTATGGTGGGAAGCATGCTGGCAAAAATGCATTTGGCTGGCGCCGACTTTGCCCAGCACCAACCCAATCTGCGCAGCCTTGGCTGGTGGCGCGAAACGGTTCCGGCAATCTTGCCCCACCTGAGTGACGATCAACGCAGCCTATTGGTTGATGAAATGGCTTTTCAAGAAGCATTTTTTGCATCGGCCGCATACCGTGCACTTCCCGAAGGCGCTAGCCATTGCGATCTCTTTCGCGACAACGTCCTATTTGAAGGCCAAGGCTCAGCAATGCGCCTTGGTGGGTTTTTTGATTTCTATTTTGCCGGTACCGATAAATGGTTGTTTGATCTAGCGGTCACCATCAATGATTGGTGCTTCCTAGAAGGCGGCGCGCTGGACTCTGCTCGCATGCAGGCATTAGTTAATGCTTATCAATCCGTGCGGCCACTCAGCCCAGATGAATTAGCCGGTATTGCAGCGATGCTACGTGCGGCCGCCCTGCGTTTTTGGATCTCGCGTTTGTGGGATTTTTATTTGCCCCGCGATGCCCAGATGTTAACACCCCATGATCCAAGCCACTTCGAACGGATATTGCGTAGTCGTCGCCAATCCGCTGCAGGCTCTATTTTTTAAAATTGATCCCACAAAGTGCCTAGATGAAACTCAATCACGTTAACCACAAAGAAGCCATCACTTGGATACGCCAGGGCTTTTGGCTTTTTAAGCAAAACCCGCTGGGGTTTTTAATGCTGGTCTTCATGTACATTTTCTTTGCACAGCTGTCTATTTTGATTCCAGTGATTGGTGTTTTTGCTGTGCTCTTAGTCACTCCCGCCCTTTCGGTGGGGTTTATGACGGCATGCAGGCAAGCGATTCAAAAAGAGCGGATTCTGCCAACGGCGTATTTAGCTGCATTTCGCTTGCCATCCACTGTGGCAAGGAAGCGCATTTTGCAACTCGGCCTGATTTACACCGCCTGCATCTTAATCTTGAGTTTTTTGGCTAGCCTCATCGTCGACTTTGAAGCGCTACTGCCGCTCTTGACTAGCGACCAAGCTCCGAGTGCGGAGGCGATGCAACAGTTGTACAAATTAGTGTTTATTGGCGGCTTACTCTACGTTCCAGTTGCAATGCTGATGTGGTTCGCCCCCCTCTTGGTGGCGTGGGCTGAAATGCCCGTAACGCAAGCGATCTTTTCAAGCTGGATGGCATGCTGGTCCAATCGCGCCGCCTTTGCTTATTACTTGGTGATTTGGGGCATCGTTCTCGTGGCATTGCCCATGATGATTGGTGGCTTACTCGATGCGCTCGATTTAGGGAGCATTGCTTCCTACGTGGTTGTACCCATTTCGATGGCGGGACTCACGATTATGTATTGCTCTTTTTTTGCAACCTGGAAAGGTTGCTTCACTGACAACAATATTGAGCAATTATCGACCGAAGGGTAGGTCGACCTAGGCGTCAATCGCTGTGAGTTTGGCGATGCTAAGTTGTAACCACTTCACACCATGGCGCTTGAAGTTCACCTGAGCACGCGCCTCAAGGTCGAGCCCTTCTAAGCCGACAACACGGCCCTCGCCAAACTTCGTATGGAATACCTGCTGGCCAATCGTAAATGGATAGCCTGAACGCGGTGGTGCAGCCATCCGCTTAACGGTCTCAGTGGCTTTGTTGCGACTGCCTAAGCGCGGCGTCTCCATATCAAACGTATCCATACCCTCGTTATCGCGCTGACGGGTATAGCCACCACCCTGCCAACTGGAGCCAGTATTACGACTACCGCCCCAGCGGGCATCCTTTGCTTTGGGTGTCAGCCATTTCAGGGAATCGGATGGCAGCTCTTCCAAGAAACGCGAGGGCATGTTGTAGCGCACCTGACCATGCAACATGCGGGATTGCGTATGCGATAGGTAAAGGCGCTCTTTTGCGCGGGTAATCGCCACATACATTAAACGGCGCTCCTCTTCTAAACCATTGGCTTCGTTGACGCTGTTCTCATGCGGAAACAAACCCTCTTCGAGGCCCGTGATAAAGACAGCGGTGAACTCAAGCCCTTTGGCAGAGTGCACCGTCATCAATTGAATGGCATCCTGCCCGGCTTGGGCTTGGTTATCGCCTGCCTCAAGCGAGGCATGGGATAAAAAGCCAGCTAGCGGCGACGCTTCGAGCGTACCTGGGTCATTTTCTCCGGGCAGTAATGCAGCTTCGGCATTTTGCCCATAACCCTCTTCGGCAATAAACGCCGTAGCCGCATTAACAAGTTCTTGTAAGTTTTCAACGCGATCCTGGCCTTCGCGCTCGGTCAAATAGTGCTGGATTAAACCGCTGTGCTGAATCACAAACTCAACCGTTTCAGGCAGGGTGTTGCGACGGGTTGCCTCGCGCATGTGGTCTACTAAGCGCACAAAACCACCCAAGGCCGCGCCGGCCTTTCCTTCTAAGCTAGAGGCGGCCAAATACAGTGAGCATTGCTGCTGCCGTGCTGCGTCTTGCAATGCCTCGATCGAGCGCGCACCAATACCACGGGTTGGAAAATTAACCACCCGAGAAAATGAGGTGTCGTCATTAGGATTTTCCAATAAGCGCAAATAAGCGAGCGCATGTTTGATTTCAGCGCGTTCAAAAAAGCGCAGACCGCCGTAGACTCGGTATGGAATCCCTGACGAAAATAGACCGTGCTCAATAATGCGTGACTGGGCATTGCTGCGATAGAGCAAAGCAATATCGCTGCGTCGTAAGCCGCCATTGACGAGCGCTTTAATCTCGTCAATCAGCCAACTCGCCTCCATCCCGTCGCTTGCCGCCTCATAGATGCGAACTGGCTCGCCATGACCCGCATCGGTACGCAGATTTTTTCCGAGACGGCCGGTGTTGTTCGCAATCAAGTGATTTGCTGAATCTAAAATATGGCCATGCGAGCGGTAGTTCTGCTCTAGCTTGACCATGATCGGCTGAAATTGAGTTTCATAAAGGCGCATATTGGCAACATCTGCGCCGCGGAAAGCATAAATACTTTGATCGTCATCACCTACCGCAAAGACAGCGCTAGCATCCGCTTTGGCACGGCCGCCATCGTGGCCAGATAGCAGCTTTAACCAGGCGTACTGCAAGGCATTGGTGTCTTGAAACTCATCAATCAAAATATGACGGAAGCGCTCTTGGTAGTGGGTACGAATGGCTTCACTGTGCTTTAAAAGTTCGTAGCTACGCAATAAGAGCTCAGCAAAGTCAACTACGCCTTCGCGTTGACACTGCTGGTCATAAGCATCGTAGAGCTGCGCCATGCGCGCCTGAAAATCATCGCCGCTTTCCAAATCGCGTGCCCGCATGCCCCGTTCTTTGGCATGCGCAATGAAATACTGCAACTGCTTCGGTGGGTACTTTTCATCATCGACCTTCAAACCTTTGAGCAGGCGTTTGATTGCCGACAACTGGTCTTGGGTATCTAAAATTTGAAAGGTGGAAGGCAATCCAGCATCGCGGTGGTGCGCTCGCAGCAAGCGGTTGCAAAGACCATGAAACGTGCCAATCCACATGCCGCGGGTATTGATCGGCAGCATCGAGCTCAGCCGCATCATCATCTCTTTGGCCGCTTTATTGGTAAATGTCACCGCCAAGACACCAATTGGGGAAACCTGGCCTGTTTGGATGAGCCAGGCGATGCGGGTGGTAAGTACCCGCGTCTTGCCGCTACCGGCACCGGCCAAGATCAGGGCGGACTGGGCATGGCCATTTTCGGCAACCGGAGGTAAGGTCACTGCCTCGCGTTGTTCTGGGTTTAGGTTCGCGAGTAGGTCTGAATACATTACGCCAATTATAATTTGACTCTTATGCCAATCTCCCCGAATACCCCTGAATCAAGCCCAGCCCAGTCCACAGCAGAATCACCTGCTGGAGTCGAGCTAGCCAAATCATATGAACCTGCCCCAATCGAAGCATTTTGGGGTCCGGAATGGGAAAAGCGCGGCATAGCAAGTGCCACCCTTGACGACGATAAGGCGGATTTCAGCATTCAGCTGCCACCGCCCAATGTCACCGGCACCTTGCATATGGGTCACGCATTTAATCAAACCATCATGGACGGCTTGATCCGTCATGCCCGCATGTCTGGCAAAAACACTCTGTGGGTTCCAGGAACCGACCATGCTGGTATTGCCACGCAAATCGTGGTTGAGCGCCAGCTCGATGCGCAAAAAGTATCCCGCCATGATTTAGGACGCGATGTGTTTTTAGAAAAAGTATGGGAGTGGAAAGAAACTTCCGGCTCGACCATTACTCGGCAAATTAGGCGCCTAGGTGCGTCGATTGATTGGGGTCGGGAGTATTTCACGATGGACGACAAAATGTCGGCCTCGGTTGTGGAAGTCTTCGTTCGCCTGCATGAGCAAGGTTTGATTTACCGCGGCAAGCGCCTCGTGAACTGGGACCCGCAGTTGGGTACAGCCGTTTCCGATCTCGAGGTCGTGAGCGAAGAGGAAGACGGTAGCATGTGGCACATCCGCTACCCTTTAAGCGATGGCTCTGGCTCCCTCGTGGTAGCTACGACCCGCCCAGAAACCTTACTGGGTGACGTTGCCGTCATGGTCAATCCCAATGATGAGCGCTATCGCCATCTGATTGGTCAATCGGTCAGCCTACCTCTGTGTGATCGCACCATCCCCATCATCGCCGACGATTACGTTGACCTGGAGTTTGGTACGGGCGTTGTGAAGGTAACTCCAGCACACGACTTTAACGACTATGCCGTTGGTCAGCGCCATCAGCTTCCCCTCATTAATGTTCTGACGCTCGATGCCAAGATCAATGAGAACGCACCGATCGCATACCAAGGTCTTGATCGCTTTGAGGCCCGCAAGCGCGTGGTTGCCGATTTAGAGGCGAGTGGTTTTTTAGAAAAGGTACAGCCCCATAAGCTGATGGTGCCGCGCGGCGACCGCACGCAAGTGATTATTGAACCGATGCTGACCGATCAATGGTTTGTGGCGGTTTCGAAACCATCGCAAGACAACGCCTATAAACCGGGTGAATCCATTGCCAGCGCCGCATTGCATGCGGTTACGAGTGGCGACATCAAATTAGTTCCTGAAAACTGGAATAGCACCTATAACCAGTGGCTAGAGAACATTCAGGATTGGTGTATTTCGCGCCAATTGTGGTGGGGTCATCAGATTCCAGCATGGTATGGCGATGCTGGGCAAATTTTTGTGGCACGATCGGAAACGGATGCGAAAGCAAAAGCACTGGCTGCTGGCTATACCGGCACACTCACCCGTGACCCCGATGTACTCGATACCTGGTTTAGCTCTGCCCTGGTGCCGTTTAGTGCGCTGGGCTGGCCCAAAGAAACCCCGGAGCTCAAGCATTTCTTGCCTTCCTCGGTATTGGTTACTGGCTTTGACATCATTTTCTTTTGGGTGGCGCGAATGGTCATGATGACCTGCCATTTCACGGGCAAGGTGCCGTTTCATACAGTCTATGTCCATGGTCTTGTACGGGATGCGGAAGGCCAGAAGATGAGCAAGTCCAAAGGCAACACCTTGGACCCAATCGACCTGATTGATGGCATCACGCTTGACACCCTCATCGACAAACGCACTACCGGCCTGATGAATCCAAAGCAGGCGGATAGCATTGGCAAAAAAACACGGAAAGAGTTTCCAGAGGGGATTCCGGCGTTTGGTACCGATGCACTGCGCTTTACCTTTGCCTCGCTGGCTTCACTGGGTCGCAACATTAATTTTGATCAGAAGCGCTGCGAAGGTTACCGGAATTTTTGCAACAAACTCTGGAATGCAACCCGCTTTGTCTTGATGAATTGCCCTGGATCAGATGAAGACAACGGCTTTGCCCCCTGCAACGAGCAATGCGGCCCCGATGGCCATCTTGATTTTTCTGCGGCTGATCGCTGGATTGTGTCGGCCCTGCAACGCACTGAGCTTGAGGTTGAAAAAGGCTTTACGCAATACCGCTTTGACAATATCGCCAGCGCCATTTATCAGTTTGTCTGGGACGAATACTGCGATTGGTATTTAGAGCTTGCTAAGGTACAGCTACAAACGGGCACGCCAGCGCAACAACGTGCAACCCGCCGTACTCTTTTGCGTGTACTGGAAACCATTTTGCGCATGGCCCATCCACTCATTCCGTTTATTACCGAGACTCTATGGCAAACGGTTGGGCCCAAAACCGGAAAGATACTTTCTGAACAAGCAGGGCAGTCGATTGCCCTGCAGCCCTATCCAGTGGCACAACCCTCAAAGCTCGATGAACACAGCGAAGCGTGGGTCAATCAAGTCAAGGCGATTGTCGATGCTTGCCGCAACCTGCGAGGAGAGATGCAAATTTCTCCAGCGCAAAAAGTACCGCTATGGATTTATGGACCCGCCGCTTTCTTAGAAAAGGCAAGCCCCTATTTGCAAGCACTGGCAAAACTATCGGAAGTGAAGATTTACAGTGATGAAGCCTTGCTTGAGCGCGATGCCCCTGGGGCGCCCATTGCTTTAGTGGGCGATCTGAAGTTACTCCTGAAGATTGAAGTCGATGTAGACGCTGAACGCATACGGCTGCGTAAAGAAATTGACCGGCTTGCCAATGAAATCACTAAAGCCCGCAGCAAATTAGATAATGAGAGTTTTGTTGCGCGCGCCCCTGTAGAGGTGGTCGCACAAGAAAAGCTGCGTTTGGCTGGATTTGAGCAAAACCACGAAAAATTGCTTGCCCAGCTGGATCGCCTTGGCAAAGCCTAGTTGGCATGCCTGATCTCCGCTAGAATCAGCCCATTCTTTTTGTTTGATTGGATTTGCAATGACCGCCCCTTTCTCTAAGCCAGTTAGCAAAGCTGTATTTCCTGTTGCTGGATTGGGTACCCGCTTTTTGCCTGCCACGAAAGCCAGCCCAAAGGAAATGCTCAATGTGGTGGATAAGCCATTGATTCAGTACGCCGTAGAAGAAGCAATTGCGGCTGGCATTACTGAAATGATTTTTGTAACCGGTCGTAGCAAGCGTGCAATTGAAGATCACTTTGATAAAGCGTATGAGCTGGAAGCCGAGCTTGAGGCAAAAAATAAGCATGCTTTACTAGAAATTGTCCGCAGTATTAAACCCAGTCACGTGGATTGCGTCTATGTACGCCAACCCGAAGCCTTGGGCCTAGGTCATGCAGTGCTCTGCGCTGAAAAGCTAGTACGCGATGAGCCCTTTGCCATCATTTTGGCCGACGACTTATTGGATGGCCAACCCCCAGTATTGGAGCAAATGCTCAAGGTACATGAGGCACAACAAGGCTCTGTGATTGCGGTTGAAAAAATTGATCCTGCCAAAAGCAGTTCTTACGGCATTGTTGCTGGCACCGAAGTATCTAAAGGCATTTATCGCTTAAATGGGATTGTGGAAAAGCCACACCCCAAAGATGCACCATCGAATTTAGCAGTGGTTGGACGCTACGTTTTATCGTCCTCGATCTTTGCGCACATTCGGAACCTAAAACCTGGCGCGGGCGGCGAAATTCAGTTGACCGATGCAATTGCCTCACTCCTGAAGGAAGAGCCCGTGTTCGCTTATGAATATGACGGCGTGCGTTATGACTGCGGTAGCAAGCTCGGCTATATGAAAGCCTCAGTTGAATTTGCCTTACGCCACACCGAGCTGGGCGCTGAGTTCGCTGCCTATCTTAAAAACAGATCGTTAACCTAAGCGCTTAGCGGCGCTTGAGATAAAAAATCAAGGTATCGCCCTCACTTGCGGTAGCAATGAGTTCGTTTCCGGTCTGTTTGGCAAAGACCGGGAAATCATGCGCAGCACCGGCATCGGTTGCCTTCACCATCAAAATCTGGCCTGACTCCATATCCGCTAAGGCTTTTTTAGTGCGCAAAATCGGTAAGGGGCAATTCATGCCAATCGCATCGATTTCACGATTGACTTCGGGGATGATGACTTCACTCATGTCCTGCTCCTCTTTATTAGGCCTTACTTGACTGAATAACCCAGTCTTTTACGCCCGCCAATGCTGCAGGCAAAGCCGATGGATTGGTACCCCCGGCCATTGCCATCTCTGGCTTGCCACCACCCTTGCCGCCGACTTGCTGCGCAACAAAATTCACGAGATCACCCGCTTTCACACGCCCAATTGCATCCGCAGTAACGCCCGCAATCAAGCTGACTTTATCGCCCTGTACTGAGCCAAGCACAATCGCCGCCGTTTTCAGTTTGCCTTTGAGGGCATCCATGGTCTCGCGGAGAACCTGCGCGTCAGCGCCATCCATTCGAGCAGCTAAGACCATCAAGCCACCCACATCGATTGCTTGCGCTGCCAACTCATCTCCCTGACTAGCAGCCAATTTGGAATTGAGTTTTTCCAGCTCACGCTCAGCTTGGCGCAAACTGTCTTGCAACTGCGTTACCCGCTGAGTTAACTCATGGGGATTGGTTTTTAGAACTGCTGCAGTAGCATGAAGGCGATCTTCTAAGGCTTGCAAAAATTGAAGTGCATGGCGACCAGTTACCGCCTCAACACGCCTAATGCCGGCTGCGACACCACTCTCCGACACAATCTTTAAGCTACCAATGTCGCCCGTGCGTGACACATGGGTGCCGCCACACAATTCTTTGGATGTGCCAATTTCTAAGACGCGTACGGAATCGCCGTACTTCTCGCCAAAGAGCATCATGGCGCCGGTTTTTTGTGCGTCTTCTAAAGCCATTACCTGGGCGGATGTCGCCTGGTTATGCAAAATCTCGTCATTGACAATGGCTTCAATTCGGCGAATCTGCTCTTGGGTCACAGGAGCGTTATGGGTAAAGTCAAATCGGGTTTTGTTGGCATCAACCAACGACCCTTTTTGCTGCACATGATCCCCCAATACTTCGCGCAAGGCTTTGTGCATGATGTGGGTAGCGCTGTGATTACGCATGGTGTCAAAGCGTTGCTGCGTATCCACGATGGCATCCAAGTGGTCGCCAATGCTTAACTTGCCCTCGAGTAATTCGCCTTGATGACCAAACACATCGGCCTGAATCTTAAATGTATCGGCAACCTCAAAGCGGACTGCATCATTACGTAACTCGCCTTGATCGCCGACTTGACCGCCCGACTCGGCATAAAACGGCGTGTTATCCAAAACAACCACCGCAGCATCACCCGCCTGAATCGATTGCACGGCAGCGCCATCAAGGTACAAGGCAAGCACCGTAGCTTTCTCATGACGCAATCCCTCATAGCCATGAAATTGCGTTGGCGCGCCCTTGTATTCCAATCCTTGCGCTACTTTGAATTTGCCTGCCGCGCGCGCTTGATCGCGCTGTTGTTGCATGGCTGCTTCAAAACCAGCTGCATCGACAGTGACATTCCGTTCGCGGCATACATCTGCCGTTAAATCGAGTGGAAAGCCAAAGGTGTCATGTAGCCGAAATGCCGTTTCGCCATCGAGCGTTTTATTGCCATTAGCTAAAGCACTTTCTAGAATTTCCATGCCATTCGCAATCGTCTGGAAAAAGCGCTCCTCTTCTTGCTTGAGTACTGCAGCGACTTTTTCTTGAGCTTGGCGTAATTCAGGGTAGGCATCGCCCATCTGCGCCACCAAGGCTGGCACTAATTGATAGAAAAATGGTTTGCGCGCGCCCAATTTGTAGCCATGGCGAATCGCTCTGCGTGCAATGCGGCGCAGCACATAACCACGACCCGCATTACCTGGAATCACGCCATCCACAATCACAAAGCTACAAGCACGAATATGGTCTGCAATCACCTTTAAGGATGGGCTAGTCGCATCGCAATTACCGCCGCCAGCATTATCTACGGCCGCTTTAGCAGCCGCCAATAAATGCACAAACAAATCAATCTCATAATTGGAATGCACATGCTGCAGTACTGCAGCAATGCGCTCAAGACCCATTCCGGTATCCACGCTGGGCTTGGGCAGTGGATGCATTACGCCCGCTTCATCACGGTTGTATTGCATGAACACGTTATTCCAAATTTCAATGTAACGGTCACCGTCTTCATCAGGACTGCCAGGAGGGCCGCCTGCTATTTCCGGGCCGTGATCATAGAAAATCTCAGTGCATGGTCCGCAGGGTCCGGTATCGCCCATCATCCAAAAGTTATCCGAGGCGTAACGAGCACCTTTGTTATCACCAATCCGGATAATGCGGTCCGCTGGAACACCAATCACTTTGTTCCAAATATCGTAGGCTTCGTCATCTTCGGCATATACCGTGACCAGCAACTTTTCTTTAGGCAACTTCAATACTTCGGTGAGTAATTCCCATGCAAATGCAATGGCATCTTTTTTAAAGTAATCGCCAAATGAAAAATTACCCAGCATCTCAAAAAAAGTATGGTGCCTGGCGGTATACCCCACGTTATCGAGGTCATTGTGCTTACCGCCAGCACGGATGCACTTTTGTGCCGAGGTAGCGCGTTGATAGGGGCGCTTATCAAAACCCAAGAAAACATCTTTAAATTGGTTCATCCCTGCATTGGTAAATAGCAATGTAGGATCATCCCCCGGCACAACAGGGCTCGAAGGCACAATTTGATGCCCTTTGGCGGCAAAAAAATCGAGGTAGGCTTGGCGAATTTCGTTAACTTTCATACCCTCAATTATGGCATTGACCGAATATTAGGGTAAACCCTTTATATATGACTGAATCTGTGCCTTACAATCGCACAACATTAAAAAAATTAAAGTGGCTATCTAATAGCCAAAAGGAGCGCAGTTTTGAAAATTCGTAACCAAAGAGATTTTGGTGCCGGCATCATGTTTATCTTGGTTGGCATCTTTTTCGCAGTCATCGCAACGCAATATCGCATGGGCACCGCCGCCAAGATGGGCCCAGGCTATTTTCCATTTTGGCTTGGCGTCTTAATGGCTGTAATCGGGCTGATTGTTTTATACACCTCGATATCTAAAAAATCCATTGAAGAAAAAATGCCCAAGTGGGATTTTAAAATCATGCTTTGGATCACTGGATCGGTTGTGCTCTATGGCATTTTGTTGCCCACCATGGGTTTCATCTTTGCGATTTTTGCACTGGTATTCGTCTCCGCTTCAGCCAGTCACGAGTTTGGCTGGAAGGGCACATCACTCAATGCGGCCTTTTTAGTTGTATTTACCTATTTGGCATTTGTTAAAGGACTGGGACTTTCTTTCCCGCTTTTGCCTTTCTTCATGAACTAAGTTGACGAGACAATAAAAATGGAATTATTAGCTAACCTGTCACTTGGTTTTGACACTGCATTTACTCTGCAGAATTTGATGTATTGCTTTATCGGTTGCGTGCTCGGCACTTTGATTGGCGTATTGCCAGGCCTAGGTCCAGTAGCCACGATTGCGATGCTGCTGCCTGCAACCTATGCATTGCCTCCGATTGCCGCCTTGATCATGCTAGCCGGTATTTATTACGGCTCACAGTACGGCGGCTCAACCACGGCTATTCTGCTCAACATCCCTGGTGAAACTGCTTCGGTGGTTACCGCCATTGATGGCTACCAGATGGCACGCCGCGGTCGCGGCGGTGTTGCGCTCTTTACTGCAGGTATGGGTTCCTTTTTTGCAGGCTGCGTAGCTACACTGATTTTGGCCGGCTTTGCTGCGCCCTTAGCGGAAGTGGCTTTCAAATTCGGTCCCGCAGAATATTTTTCCTTAATGGTTCTTGGTTTGATTGGTGCGGTTGTGTTGGCATCAGGCTCGCTCTTGAAAGCGATCGGTATGATCATTTTGGGCCTCTTAATGGGACTGATTGGTACCGACGTTAATTCCGGTGTGGCGCGTTACTCCTTTGACATACCCCAACTCAGCGATGGCATTGGCTTTGTCTCCGTAGCCATGGGTGTATTCGGCTTTGCTGAAATCATGACTAATCTCGAGAAGAAAGGCACCGGTGAGTCATTCTTAAATAAAGTCACCACCCTGATTCCAACGTGGACTGACGTCAAGCGCATGACCCCGTCAATTCTGCGCGGCACAACGATTGGTTCCATTCTGGGTATTTTGCCAGGCGGTGGCGCTGCTCTTGCAGCCTTTGGTGCCTATTCGGTTGAAAAGAAATCGTCCAAGTACAGCGAAGAATTCGGTAAAGGCGCAATTGAAGGCGTTGCCGGTCCAGAGGCCGCCAATAATGCAGCTGCGCAAACCTCCTTCATTCCCCTCTTGACCCTAGGCATTCCACCCAATGCCGTGATGGCGCTGATGGTGGGTGCAATGACTATTCATAACATTCAGCCCGGTCCTCAGGTGATGACCAGCAATCCAACCTTATTCTGGGGCTTGATTGCATCGATGTGGATTGGTAATGTGATGCTCATTTTGCTGAACTTGCCCCTGATCGGTATTTGGGTGAAGCTATTACAAATTCCGTATCGCTATTTGTATCCTGCAATTTTGGTGTTCTGCTGTATCGGTGTTTATACCGTTAACAACTCTATCTTTGACGTCTATATCACTGCTGGCTTTGGCATCATTGGCTATCTGTTCTTTAAGCTGGGGTGCGAGCCCGCCCCCCTGCTACTCGGCTTCGTGCTGGGACCAATGATGGAAGAGAATTTCCGCCGCGCACTGCTGCTCTCACGCGGTGATTTCAGTACGTTTGTTACTCGTCCACTGTCGCTTGGTTTGCTGATTGCAGCGGCATTACTGGTGATTGTGGTTATGCTGCCCGCCGTGAAGAAGAGCCGCGAAGAGGTTTTCGTCGAAGAGTAAACATCGCTACCGCATCCCTTGACAAGGCCCGCACTCACCCTGCGGGCTTTGTCTTTCTGGGGAAGCACATTTTCTTCTCTACAATAGAGGCATGGCTATTGATAGCAAACCCCCTAAAGCGACTACTCCACCTGCAGAGCCGTCTAATTTTCTGCGTCAAATCATTGATTCTGATTTGGCAAGCGGTCGTTATCAAGGCCGAACCAATCGGTCTGGCGCAAGCGTTCCTGCCATCATTACACGCTTTCCGCCCGAGCCTAATGGTTACCTGCACATCGGCCATGCGAAAAGCATCTGCCTTAATTTTGGTTTAGCCGCTGATTACAGCATCCTGCCAGGTGGTGCACGCTGCAATATGCGCCTTGATGACACCAATCCCACCAAAGAAGATGTGGAATATGCCGATAGCATTTTGGATGCGGTGCAATGGCTTGGCTTTAACTGGAATGCGCAGGGTGAGGAGCACCTGTATCACGCCAGCGATTATTTTGATCGCCTCTATGAATTTGCCGAACTCTTAATTGAGAACGGCAAAGCGTATGTTGACAGCCAAAGTGCGGATGCCATTCACGCCAATCGCGGCAACTTCAATCAAGCTGGCACACCCAGCCCATTTCGTGATCGCAGTCCCGCAGAAAACCTGCAACTCTTCCGCGAGATGCGGGATGGGAAGTTTGCCGATGGCACTCATGTCTTGCGCCTGAAGATTGATATGGCTCACCCCAATATCGTGATGCGTGATCCGGTGATTTACCGAATTCGGCATGTGGAGCACCACCGTACCGGCAATACCTGGTGCATCTACCCTCTTTACGATTTCACGCACTGTATCTCGGATGCACTTGAAAATGTGTCGCACTCGATTTGTACGCTGGAGTTTGAAAACAACCGTCCCCTCTATGACTGGATTCTGAATGCACTTAAAGAGCTTGGTGTCTTCACAGAGCCCCTACCTCACCAGCATGAATTTGCCCGCCTTAATCTAACGCACACCCTAACAAGCAAACGCAAGCTGCTGCAATTAGTCGAAGAAAAGAAAGTGGATGGCTGGGATGATCCGCGCATGCCAACCATTGTGGGCATTCGTCGCCGGGGCTATACCCCTGAAAGCATTCGTTTGTTTTGCGAGCGCATTGGCGTAGCCAAAGCGGATAGCTGGATTGATATGAGCACGCTTGAAGGTGCGCTGCGGGATGACTTGGACGCAAAAGCACCGCGTGCGATTGCAGTCTTAAGGCCCCTCAAGTTGATCATTGAAAACATGGATCCGGGCGCCAGTGAAATCTGCTCAGCGCCGCGCCACCCCCATCACCCCGACTGGGGGCGCCGTGAATTTCCATTTACGCGCGAACTCTGGATTGAAGCAGATGATTTCATGATCGAGCCGGTCAAAGGCTTTTTCCGACTGTATCCACCGATTGGTGATCAGCCGGGTAGTCGTGTGCGCTTGCGTTATGGATTTGTGATTGAATGCACTGGCTTTGAATTGGATGCAAACGGCGAAGTGAAACAAGTGCATGCGCGTTATTTTCCGGACAGCAAGAGTGGTACGCCCGGCTCAGATAACTACAAAGTCAAAGGCAATATTCATTGGGTGAGTGCGCAGCATGCGCTGGCAGCGGAAGTGCGCTTGTATGAGCACCTCTTCACCGATCCCCATCCCGATAGTGGCGAAAAGAATTTCTTAGATTACCTCAATCCCCACTCCAAAGAAGTGATCACTGCCTACTTAGAGCCTTCGATGGTGGATGCGCTGGCAGAGTCCCGCTTTCAGTTTGAGCGCCACGGCTACTTTGTAGTGGATGCAGTGGACTCGAAGCCTGGCAAACCCATCTTCAATCGCGCGGTTGGTCTGAAGGATTCTTGGAAGTAAGTTCGCTCAGAAAAGCTTGCGTACTGGCGTAGCGCAGTTGTACTTTCAATTCCTTCAAGCGGTCATTCCCCACGCGCCGGGATTCGCGCATAAAAGACCACAGCATCGGACTTACTAACGCTTGTACTTGGTCTGCTGGCAAACGCGGTGGGCGTTCTAAGCCGAATGCATCGGCAACTTGGTCAAAGTAATCCCCCATTTTGGTTTGCGCACCATCGCAGGCATTCACTACACGCTGTGGTTTGCCGTGATAAATGGCAGCGCAAATAATCCGTGCCAAATCATCGGCTTGAATGTGATTCGAATAGGCGTCTACCTCGGGTAATAAAGCGGGTGTTCTGGCTTTTATCCGCTCCGTCGGCAATCGATTGGCATCGTAAATCCCAGGCACCCTCAATATCGTGAGTCGCACGTGGTGCAGCAGGGCCCATTGGCGCAATTGCCATTCAGCATCCCAGCGCCGTTTAGCCCGCTCACTTTGCGGCTTTACTGTGCTTGTTTCAATCGCATCGCCACCGCCACAGTCACCATATACCCCGGTGGTACTGACATAGACGAGGCGCCTGACAGTGACTCCGCCTTGCGATAAAATCCGTAAGAGATTTTGGGTGCGCAGGTCGCTTGCGCCGGTTTGTTGTGGCGGTGCTAAATGCACCACCGTGCTGGCTAAACCACGCAGACGCCACAGTGTATCTATCTGGTCTAAGTTGCCCAGCATCGGAGTAGCGCCCATTGCCCTGATTTCTGGAAAACGGCTGCTTTGCGAGGTCAATGCAAATACGCGGTATGCCTGAAAGCGAGTGAGCTGTTGCAGTACCCGTATGCCGATATCGCCGCAACCCACGATTAAAACGCGGGGGCGCTGAAATGGGGCTGCTAGAGCATGATATGACGATGGCATACCTACTATCGTACCGATTTATTTAAAGGAATGAGATTGCCTTACCAAGTGACCCTCAAATCCAGCGGCAAACAGTTTGATGCCAGCCCGGATGAAACCATTTTGCAAGCCGCCCTGCGGCAAGGCATCACCCTGCCCTATGGTTGCAAAAATGGCGCCTGTGGCTCCTGCAAAGGTCAGGTGACTGAGGGTTCTGTAAGTCATGGCAACCACAATGAAGGCGCTCTCACTCCTGCTGAAAAAACGGCGGGCAATGCCCTGTTTTGCTGTGCCCACGCGCAAAGCGATCTGGTGATTGCGGTGCGTGAGGTGCAGGGTGCTGGCGATCTATCGATTCGGAAAATACCCTGCCGCGTTAATGAAATGGAACGCCCCAGTCCTGATGTTGCCATTCTGAAGTTACAACTACCCGCCGCCGAGCGCTTTCAGTTTTTGGCTGGCCAATACCTGGAATTTTTACTCAAGGACGGGCAGCGGCGCGCCTACTCGATTGCCTCTGCGCCTGAGGCTGAAGGCCCGCTCGAGTTACATATTCGCCATACCCCTGGCGGTCTCTTTACCGATTTTGTTTTTGGGGTGCCTGATAAACCTGCACTCAAATTAAAAGACATCTTGCGCTTTGAGGGGCCGATGGGTAGCTTCTTTTTGCGCGAGGACAACAGCAGTCCGATTATTTTTGTCGCTGCGGGAACCGGTTTTGCTCCCATCAAATCGATCATCGAACACATGCAAGCCAAAAAAATAGAGCGTCCGATAACCCTGTATTGGGGTGGTCGCCGACCGAGCGACCTTTATTTAGATGCCCTTTGTCGCAGCTGGGCCGATAGCTTGCCCCACTTTACCTACGTGCCGGTTGTTTCCCATGCGCTGCCAGAAGACCGGTGGACTGGCCGGGATGGCTTTGTTCATCAAGCGGCTATGGCCGATTTTCCTGACATGCGCAGCGTAGAAGTCTATGCGTGCGGCGCGCCCGTGGTGGTCAACGCAGCACGTGCTGATTTTGTCGCGGCATGCCAATTGCCCAGCGATGCCTTCTTTGCCGATTCGTTTACTACTGCTGCCGATTTACTCCCTGCTAGCGCCTAATCCGAAAAACCCCTGCAGCATTCCCTGCCTTTTTGTATGATGGAGCCATGAATAAGCCGCACGACATCCCCTCTACTCCACTGAGCTCAACTGCAGTTGACAGTCACTCCGTGATGTTCATCACCCAGCGCCCTGAGCTCGTGATGACCGAAGGCCTCGGCTCTTGGTTGGTAGATCACAATGGCAAACGCTATCTCGACTTTTTGCAAGGCTGGGCTGTCAATTGCTTAGGCCATTCCAATCCTGGAATGATCGCCGCGATGAATGCGCAAGCGCGTAAATTAATTAATCCAAGTCCTGCCTTTTACAACGAGCCGATGATTCGCTTATCGAATCTACTCACGGAACAGAGCTGCTTTAATCGTGTCTTCTTCGCCAACAGTGGTGCCGAGGCCAATGAGGGCGCAATCAAGTTAGCGCGTAAATGGGGGCAACTCCACAAGTCTGGCGCGCATGAAATCATTACCTTTGAGCATTCCTTTCATGGCAGAACCTTAGCCACCATGAGCGCCTCAGGTAAGCCAGGCTGGGACACGATGTTTGCGCCGCAGGTCCCGGGCTTTTTAAAAGCAGAATTGAATAACCTTGAGTCCGTCAAAAAATTAATTGGCCCTAAAACCGTAGCAGTGATGGTCGAGCCAGTGCAAGGTGAAGGTGGCGTGATACCCACCACGACTGAGTTCATGGAAGGCTTACGCGCATTGACACAAGAGCACAAGGTGCTACTCATCGTCGATGAAGTCCAAGCAGGCTGTGGTCGCACCGGCAAACTATTTGCCTACCAGCACTACAACATCAAACCCGACATCATGACCTTAGGCAAAGGCATTGGTGGTGGCGTTCCGTTGGCCGCCTTGCTGGCGACTGAGGAAGTCTCGTGTTTTGTTCCGGGCGATCAAGGCGGCACCTACAACGGCAATGCACTCATGACTGCGGTTGGTATCAGCGTGATCGAGCAGCTATTGGCCCCAGGCTTTTTAGATGAGGTGGTTCGTAAGGGTGAGTTACTGAGTCGTGAGCTGCAAACCCTAGCAACCGAATTTAATCTCGAAGGTGAGCGCGGTAAAGGCTTATTGCGGGCCTTGATGCTGGGCAAGGATGTTGGGCCTAAGCTGGTTGAGATGGCCCGCGATCAGGGTCCTGAAGGCTTGCTGATCAATTCCCCAAGACCCAATTTACTGCGCTTTATGCCATCGCTGGCGGTAACGGATGCTGAGATTGCGCAGATGTGCGGAATGCTGCGCGGACTCTTACAGCAGGTCCATTAAAAAACTCAGTTCGTTAAGTTTTTTGGCAGGGAGAATGTAACGTCTTCCACTACCCCTGGCAATGAACGGATTTGCCGCGGACCAAATTCCTGAATGCGCGCAACAATCGACTGCGCTAGGCTCTCTGGCGCGGATGCGCCTGCAGTTAAGCCAATCCGTTTTTTGCCTTCGAACCATTTTTCTTCCAGCTGCTCGGGCGCATCGACCATATAGGAAGGTACGCCTAACTTTTCAGATAGTTCCCGCAAGCGATTGGAGTTCGAGCTCGCTTTGCTTCCCACCACAATAACAAGATCAACTTGCGGCGCCATGAATTTAACAGCGTCTTGGCGATTTTGCGTCGCATAACAAATATCTTGTTTGCGTGGCTTTGTAATGTGGGGAAACTTAGTGGTTAAGGCATCAACGATTTCTTTTGTTTCATCAACCGATAAGGTGGTTTGGGTAACAAAGGCTACCTTTTCATCGGCTGGCAAATTGAGCTTGGCTACGTCTTCCAAGTTCTCTATCAAGATAATTCCTTCGCCTACTTGCCCCATCGTGCCCTCTACCTCGGGGTGGCCAGCATGACCAATCATCAAGACGGTAAAACCTTCTTTGCACATCTTGACTACTTCCAAATGCACCTTAGTTACGAGTGGGCATGTGGCGTCATACACCTGCAAGCCACGGGCTTCTGCATCGCGCCTGACTTCTTGCGAAACGCCATGGGCACTAAACACCACAATCCCGCCGCGCGGTACTTCTTCCAATTCTTCCACAAATACCGCGCCCTTGGTACGCAACTCATCCACCACGTACTTGTTGTGCACAATCTCATGGCGCACATAAATGGGCTTACCAAATCGGTTCAAGGCCTCGTTCACAATGTTGATCGCACGATCAACGCCAGCGCAAAATCCCCTGGGCTGGGCGAGCAAAATTTCAGGTTGATCAGTTTGGCTCATAGTGGTCTAGAGAATAGCGACGATTTCTGCTTCAAAGGTAATGGGTTTGCCCGCCAAAGGATGGTTGAAATCAAACCACGCCCCTTCATCGGTCATCGATTGCAAGACGCCAGCATATTGAGCGCCGCTGGGCGCATTGAACTCAATGACATCACCCGGAGAAAAGCTTGGGGTTTCATCGGTATTTTCTTTTAAGGTCTCCATCGTGACCCACTGCACCAATTCTGGCTTGTGTAATCCAAAGCCCTCCTCAGGAGGAATCACCACCGTTCTGCGCTCTCCGGTCGTCATGCCCAATAGCGCCTTTTCAAAACAGGGGGCAAATTGACCAGTACCAAACATCACCGTCGCCGGGTTGTCCTCAAAGGTGTTGATGTAGTCCTCCCCGCCAGGCAAAACCAAGCGGTAGTTGAGGGTCAAGTAGGAGTCGGATTGAACGGTCGGCATAGTCATCGGAATATTGTAGCTAGGACAACGGGCGGAGTACATTCTCCGATTTCCGAATGGCCTAAGGGTCAGCAACCGCGCGAGAAACTGCGCCTCGCTGGCCCTGAGGCGCTCTCAGACGCTGAATTGCTGGCGATCTTCCTTCGGGTTGGCGTGAAGGGGAAAACCGCTGTAACCCTTGCTCAAGACCTTTTGGGTACTTTTGGCAGCCTTCCTCGGTTACTTAACTCAAGCGCCGAGGAAATTACCCGCTGCTATGGCATGGGAATATCCAAATGGGCACAAATTCAGGCTGCCTATGAGCTAGTCAAGCGCAGCCTAGAGCATGAGCTGATGCACGACTCTGTTTTAGGTTCACCAGCTCAAATGCGGGAGCTGATTCAGGCCAAAATCGGGCACCTGCCCCATGAGGTCTTTCTCTGCCTTCACTTAGACTCTAAAAATCGCTTAATTGAGTGCCAGGAGCTGTTTCGGGGTTCCGTGGCACAGACTGCCATCTACCCCCGCGAAATCGTCAAAGAGGCCTTGATCCGCAACTCCAGCGCCCTGATCGTGGCCCATAACCATCCCAGCGGCGACCCCTATCCCAGCAAAAAGGACATTGAATTAACCCGCACCCTCCAGCAAGCACTGCAATGGGTTGCGATTGGCCTTTTAGACCATTGCATCGTTAGTCAGAGCAGTTTCTTCTCTTTTGTGGAGGCTGGCATTATGGATATTGATCCAAATTAGTAGTAAACACTAACTTATTGATTAAATTACAAGGAATAATCCAGTTGTATTTGGCAATCTACAAAAGGGCTGGCTCATTTAGCCATTCGCCTGCTACAATCTTCTTTTTTCGCAATTAAGGAGTCGTGTCATGGCAAAAGTTTGCCAAGTCACTGGGAAAAAGCCGATGGTTGGCAATAATGTTTCCCATGCAAACAATAAAACGAAGCGTCGCTTTTTGCCTAATCTGCAAAATCGCCGTTTCTGGGTTGAATCAGAAAATCGCTGGATCAGCCTTCGCTTAACCAACGCAGGTTTGCGTGTAATCGACAAGAATGGCATCGATGCCGTTTTAGTCGACTTGCGCGCACGCGGCCAAATCTAAAGGAATATTGAAATGGCTAAGGGCGGCAGAGAAAAGATTAAGTTAGAGTCATCAGCAGGTACTGGTCACTTCTACACAACCACCAAAAACAAGCGTACCAAGCCTGAGAAGTTAGAGATCATGAAGTTCGATCCTACCGTTCGCAAGCACGTTGCGTATAAAGAGACCAAGCTGAAGTAAATTCAGTTTTATCTCAATAAAAAAACCCGCTACATGCGGGTTTTTTTATTACCTTATTTATGCGGATGACTAACTGTAGCGACGCAAGCGAATCGAGAAGTCGCGCAGGCTCGATACACCGCTCTCCTCGGCCTGCTGGCACCAAGTACGCAGCTGGTTTAAGAGTTGCTCGCCAGTGGCATTGGAGCGGCTCCACAGGGCCTGCAAATCTCGGCGCATCTCAATCATCTTTCGCAGTTGTGCATTTTGCTGTGTGAGCTCTTCCAGCTTGCGTTTCTCGATGGGAGTCAGCTGAGCTTCATCTTTGCAGAGCCAGGTGCGCGCATCATTCAGATGAGTAGCTAACTCTTGCATATGCTGCACTTCGCTTGTGAAGAACTTCTTTAAGGATTTACTGTAGCGCGCCATCACTTCATAGCGATTGGCGATGATGGCCTCCAAGGTGCTTTGATCTGCAGGGCGCACATCTAGCAACACTGGCTTAGGCGGTACCTTTTTTACGGTAGCCAAACCTACTGCACTCATCATCTGAATGTAGAGCCAGCCGATATCAAACTCGTACCACTTATTCGACAGCTTTGCGCTAGTGGCATAGGTGTGGTGGTTGTTGTGTAACTCTTCGCCGCCAATCAAAATACCCCAGGGCACGATATTGCGCGACGCGTCTTCATTATTAAAGTTACGGTAGCCCCAAAAGTGGCCAATACCATTAATCACACCAGCAGCAGTGATTGGTATCCAGAGCATTTGTACTGCCCATACCGTTGCTCCAATCGCACCAAACAAGAATAGGTCGATGATCATCATGATCGCAACGCCCTGCCAAGAAAACTTGGAATAAATATTGCGCTCAATCCAGTCGTCGGGAGTGCCATGGCCGAACTTTTGCAAAGTCTCTGGGTTGCTTGCCTCGGATTTGTATAGTTCAGCGCCGCGCGACAACACGGTGTTGATGCCTAAAACCTGTGGGCTATGGGGATCATCCACGGTTTCGCATTTGGCGTGGTGCTTGCGGTGCACAGCGGCCCACTCTTTGGTGACCATGCCGGTGGTAAGCCAGAGCCAGAAGCGGAAAAAATGAGATGCAATCGGATGTAAGTCCAGCGCACGGTGCGCTTGGCAGCGGTGCAGAAAAATAGTGACGCCAGCGATGGTGATGTGGGTCATCGCTAAGGTAAACAGCACAATTTGCCACCAGGCCCAATCAAGGTAGCCATGGGCTAACCACTGAATCAAACCATCGTGCAAGGCAGTTATGTCAAAGCTGGAATTCAAGGTATCCCCTAAGCGGAATCAGTAACCTTATATTTTAAGCTTTTCGCCTAAAAATTGCCCCGAAGAAGCCGTCGGTACCGTGTAAATGCGGCCATAGTTGCCACCAGGGGTTATCTGGGCTCGTCCCAATCGGCTGTACCCCATCTAAAAAGTGGTCTTTCAGCACTTCAGCTGCAGGAATTAACTCAAATTCAGGGTGCTTTTCTAAGAACTGCAAAGCAATAGCCTGATTTTCTTGGGGCAATAGGCTGCAGGTTGCATAAACCAAACGGCCACCGGGTTTCAGTAAGCGGCTGGCTGAAGCCAAAATACTGGCCTGCTTTGCATTCAGTTCGGCAACTGCAGCAGGCGTTTGCCGCCACTTCAAATCGGGATTGCGGCGCAAGGTACCAATACCACTGCAAGGGGCATCTACTAGTACTCGATCGATCTTGCCGGCCAAGCGCTTCACCTTCGAATCATTCTCACTATCAATCCATACTGGGTGCACATTGGATAGTCCACTACGAGCTTGGCGTGGCTTCAAATTGGCCAGTCGACGCTCTGAAGTATCAAAGGCATAGAGGCGCCCAGTCGAGCGCATTAAGGCGCCCAAGGCCAAGGTCTTGCCACCAGCACCCGCACAAAAATCAACTACCATCTCGCCGCGCTTGGGGCCCAATAAATGGCAAAGCAATTGGCTGCCTTCGTCCTGTACTTCAAAAAGACCTTCCTTAAACCAGCTGGAATTCTGTAATGCAGGTTTCCCCATAATCCGAATACCATCCGGAGAAAAAGGCGTTGGCACCGCTTGATAACGGCCACCCAAAGCATTCATTTCTTCGAGCAGCGTATCGCGATTGGCCTTAATGGTGTTGACGCGCAAATCCAGCAGCGCTGGGCGCATCAAAGCCATCGCGAGTTCTTGACGCTGGGCCTCGCCGGGCGATGATTCAAATGCATTCCAAAGCCATTCAGGCAAGTTGTTGCGCACCATCGGCGCTAAGGTATCGCGATCAAGTTCAGAGTAGCGTTTGAGCCAGTCATATTCACTCGGCTGAATAACGTGAGCCAAGTCGGCGAGCGCGCTCTCTGGGCGATTGGCTGAGCCAAGACCACCCTCCGACAATGCGGACATCATGCCAAGCAGAGCAAGGCGCCTGGCTTGGGTTCCACTCCCACTCGAAGCAAACTGCGACATCTCATTTTTACGGCGCAAAATAGCAAAAGCACTCTCGGCAATTAAGGCGCGATCGCGGTTACCGAGCTGGGGCTCCGCACGAAAGTAGCGACTGACCACGCGATCTGAAGGCTGATCAAAACTCAAGAGCTCCGGAAGCAGACGCTCTAAGTGGGCAGCATGCTGGGGCAAGGCTTTGGCATGGGAGAAATTCTTCTGCCCACTCACGGGAGCAGCCTCAGGACCGCGTCGCTGGGGACGGCTTTGCGTCCTAGCGCCAGAGGATGGAGATCGATCGGATGCTCTACTGCGGGTCGACTTGGCGCCGCGCTCGGGTCTGGCTTTACTCATGGGCAAACAACTGCGACTCTGGGGGGTACACCTTCACTTGATTTCCTTCTATTCGCAATCGACCGTCAAGGAACCATTTTACGGCCCGCGGATAGATTTGATGCTCCATTTGCAAAACCCGTGCAGCCAATTGCGCTGCCGAATCGCCCGGAAGCACAGGAACAGTGGCTTGGCAGATGATGGGGCCCTCATCGACACCCTCGCTGACAAAGTGCACGCTGGCACCATGCGTCTCTACTCCTGCCTCCAAAGCCCGTTCATGGGTATGCAAACCAGGGAAGCTGGGCAGCAGGGATGGGTGAATATTGATCAACTTTCCGGCGTAATGCCGAATAAACTCGGGCGTCAAGATCCGCATAAAGCCGGCTAAAACCACTAAATCCGGCTTGAGGAGGTCGATTTGCTGCATTAATGCCTGATCAAATGTAGCCCGGTCTGGGTAGGCCTTGTGATCCAGGGCCAGCGCAGGAATACCCTCCGAGCGAGCAAAATCAAGGCCCTTGGCCTCAGGGCGATTGGCTATCACCCCACTAAATTGGACTGCCCAATTCTCTTTTTGGGCTGTTTTGACGATGGCTTCGAAATTCGATCCGCGCCCAGAGATTAAGGTAACGATGGAGTGCATGCCCACAATATAATTCAAGGCTACCCTGAAAGCGACCAGTGAACGTATTCCGAGGCTCTGCCCACCTTCGTGCCGCACCCCCTTGTGCCCTGACCATCGGTAATTTTGATGGCGTGCATCGGGGTCATCACGCCTTGCTCCAGGCCTTGACTGCAGGTGCACGCGCCAGAGGTCTTGCCTCCTGCGTGATGACGTTTGAGCCGCACCCCAAGGAATTTTTTTCACCGGGCGAGGCGCCACCCCGCATCTTAAACTTGCGGGATAAGTTAGCCGCCTTTGCCGACATCGGCATTGATCGCGTCATCATTGAGCGCTTCAATGCTGCTTATGCCAAATTAACCCCCGAGCAATTTGTTGCTGAAATTCTGCTGCGGCGCCTGAACACCAAATGGATTTTGATTGGCGATGACTTCTGTTACGGCGCAAAACGCGCAGGGGACTTCGCTAGCCTAAAGCGCGCTGGTGAACAATTTGGTTTTGAGGTTTCCAACATCAATACGGTTTTAGAGAATCAAGAGCGGATCTCTAGCTCAGCACTGCGCAGTGCATTAGCAGAAGGTGATATGGCCAAGGCGACCCTGCTACTGGGCAGGCCTTACATGATTTCTGGGCACGTGATTTATGGCCGTCAACTCGGCAGAACACTGGGCTTTCCTACCCTGAACTTGGCTGTGACAAATCACCTGAACGAGCGTAAGCCGGCTATGACTGGTATTTTTACCGTCCTCGTTCATGGTCTTGGAGATACACCATTGCCGGGCGTTGCCAGCCTGGGAGTAAGGCCGACGGTGGAAGATGCGGGTCGTGTTTTACTCGAGGTGCATTTATTTGATTTCAATGCCCACGTGTATGGCCGCATTATTCGTGTTGAACTCTTAGAAAAAATTCGGGACGAGGCAAAATACCCTGACCTCGAAACACTGCAGTCCGCTATCCAAAACGATGCGCAATGTGCGCGTGATTATTTCCAGAAAAAAGTCTATGTCTGATAAATCCAATTCTTATCCCGTTAATCTTCTGGAAACCACCTTTCCAATGCGCGGCGACTTACCCAAGCGCGAGCCGCAATGGGTAGCGCAGTGGCAAAAAAATAAACTCTACGAAGCCATTCGGGCAGCGCACGCAGGGCAACCTAAATTCATCCTGCACGATGGCCCCCCATATGCCAATGGCGATATTCACATTGGTCATGCGGTCAATAAGATTCTCAAAGATATGATCGTTAAATCCCGTTGGCTGATGGGCTTTGATGCCGCCTATGTTCCTGGCTGGGACTGCCACGGTATGCCAATTGAAATCCAAATTGAAAAACAGTTTGGTAAAAATTTACCGACGGCTGAAGTACAGGCCAAAGCACGCGAATACGCTAGCGAGCAAATTACGAAACAGAAAACCGACTTTGAGCGCTTGGGCGTTCTGGGCGACTGGAACAACCCCTACCTCACCATGAACTACCGCAATGAGGCGGATGAGATTCGTGCGCTGGGCTCGATTTGGAAAAAGGGGTATGTCTTCCGTGGCCTGAAACCAGTTAATTGGTGTTTTGATTGTGGCTCTGCACTTGCCGAAGCCGAAGTGGAATACCAAGACAAAACTGATCCTGCGGTCGACGTTGGCTTTGCCTTTGACGATGCCCAGCGAGGTAATTTAGCCAAGGCGTTTGGTATCCCTCAACTGCCAGAGAAAAAAGGCATGGTCGTGATCTGGACCACGACGCCGTGGACGCTTCCTGCCAACCAAGCACTCAATGTTCACCCAGAACTCGAATACGCTTTGGTCGAGACTGATCAAGCGCTACTTATTCTAGCCAAAGATCGTGTCGAAATTTGCCTGCAGGAGTATGGCCTCGAAGGCAAGATCATTGCGACCTGCGCCGGCCAAAAATTAGCGGGTATCTCCTTTTGGCATCCGCTCGCATCGCTCGATGAAGGCTACCGTCGCCTCTCGCCGATCTATCCAGCAGAGTACGTCACACTCGATACCGGCACAGGTCTAGTTCACTGCTCACCTGCCTACGGCGAGGAAGACTTTAAGTCGTGCAAAGCCAATGGATTGGTTGACAAGGATATTCTGAATCCAGTGATGGGTAATGGCGTGTATGCATCCTGGCTACCCCTGTTTGCCAATGAGTTTGTCTGGAAAGCCAACCCAAAAATCGTGGAAGCGCTGCGCAGTGCCGGCAGTCTTTTAAAAGACAAGTCCTATAGCCACTCCTACATGCATTGCTGGCGCCATAAAACGCCGATCATTTATCGCGCCACTTCACAGTGGTTCGCCAGCATGGATAAAAAACCGGCCGACGGCAAAGTGAGTTTGCGTGAGGCAGCACTCGAAGGCATCAACAATACGCAGTTCTATCCTGCCTGGGGTAAGCAACGCCTGCACAGCATGATTGCCAACCGCCCAGACTGGACCTTGTCGCGTCAACGCCAATGGGGTGTCCCGATGGCCTTCTTAGTGCATAAAGAAACCGGTGAGCCACATCCCCGCACAGCCGAGCTATTGGAAGAAGTTGCCAAGCGCGTTGAGCAAGGCGGCATTGAGGCTTGGCAAAAACTCGATGTGGCTGAGTTGCTCGGCGAAGAAGCCGCTCTCTATGAAAAGAACCGCGACACCTTAGACGTGTGGTTTGATTCAGGGACAACCCACTGGCACGTGATCCGCGGCTCACATCGTAATGAGCTCTATCGTCCCGAAGCGGAGAACGCCGATGGTCGTTTGGCTGATTTGTATTTAGAGGGCTCAGACCAACACCGCGGCTGGTTCCACTCATCGTTACTCACTGGTGCCATGCTCGATGGCAAGCCGCCCTACAAGGCATTACTGACCCATGGCTTCACAGTCGATGGCCAAGGTCGCAAAATGAGTAAATCCGTCGGTAACGTCATCGCACCCCAACAGGTGGCCGATAAGTTAGGGGCCGAAATCATTCGTCTCTGGGTTGCCTCTACTGACTACTCAGGCGAGATGACCATCTCCGATGAAATTCTGAAGCGGGTGGTTGAGAGCTATCGCCGCATGCGCAATACCTTGCGCTTCTTACTGGCGAACTTGGCTGACTTTGATCCAACCCAGCACAGTATGCCGAGCGCAGAGTGGCTGGAGATCGACCGCTATGCGGTTGCACTAGCGAAGCAGTTACAGGAAGAAATTCAGGCGCACTACCAGGCCTATGAATTCCAACCCGCAGTGGTGCGCATGCTGACCTTCTGCTCAGAAGACCTCGGCGGCTTTTACTTGGATATTCTTAAAGATCGCCTCTACACCAGCGCGCCTAATTCTAAAGAACGACGTGCGGCGCAAAACGCCCTATTCCACATTACCCGCAATCTACTGAAATGGCTGGCCCCCTTCCTCTCCTTTACTGCAGAAGAGGCGTGGGCATCCTTTCCCCATGGATCTGAGAATCAAGGGAAGCAATCCATCTTCATCGAAGAGTTTGGCGTATTTCCCGAGATTGCCAATGCTGCCGAGTTACTCGCCAAATGGAATCGCATTCGGGAGATTCGTTCCGAAGTGACCAAGGCCATTGAAATCGAGCGCGAAGCAGGTCACGTCGGCTCCTCATTGCAAGCAGAGCTGAGCATCAAAGTCGATGATGTCGACTTTGCCATCCTGCATTCCCTGGAAGACGATCTACGCTTTGTCACTATCACGTCCAGTGCCAATATTGAACTCAGCAAAGCGGGGCTCGAGGTTCTAGTCCGCGCAAGCCAGTACAAAAAATGCGGTCGCTGTTGGCACCATACCGCAGATGTGGGTGCAGATCCTGCGCACCCTGAGCTCTGCGGTCGCTGCGTCAGTAATTTATTCGGCGCTGGTGAAGAGCGCGCGTTTGCATAATCAAATTAGATTGCTGTGAGCGCCAAGCCTGACTCCAACAATAAGCGCCATTTTTATGGCTGGCTCAGTTTGGCCTGCCTCGTCCTCGTTTTAGATCAAGCAACAAAGTTATGGGCACAAACGACACTGCAGTTTGCTGTGCCCGTACCGGTTACGAGTTTTTTAAACTGGTTCTTAATTTATAACCCGGGCGCTGCATTTTCTTTTTTAGCCAGCAGTGGTGGCTGGCAACGCTGGTTTTTCACCATACTGGGTACGGCCGCGGCTATTTTTATGATTTGGTATTTACGACGCCATCAACACGAGACCTTGCTCGCGTTTGCGATCAGCTTTATTTTGGGTGGTGCAGTTGGCAACGTGATTGATCGCCTTGTCTATGGCGCCGTTGTGGACTTCATTGATCTGCACTATGCGCAATGGCATTGGCCTGCATTCAATCTGGCCGATAGCGCCATTGTGCTCGGCGCAGTCCTGATTATTTGGGGTGAAATCCGCCCCAAAAGAGCATCAACCCCCACCTAATCTAGCCATTCCGCTCAAACCCGTTTAATCTTCGACTATGCAGTCACTTCTCCATAAAAAAATTGTTCTGGGCATCTCTGGCGGAATCGCAGCCTATAAATCCGCTGAACTCGCGCGCCTCCTATTGCAAGAGGGAGCAAGCGTTCAGGTCGTCATGACCGAGGCTGCAACCCAGTTCATTACTCCGGTAACGATGCAGGCTTTAACTGGCAATCCCGTCTTCACGAATCAATGGGATGCGCGCATCAATAACAACATGGCCCACATTGAGTTATCGCGCGCTGCGGATGCGATTTTGATTGCGCCTGCTAGCGCCGATTTGATGGCCAAGCTATCCCTCGGCCTGGCGGACGATCTCCTCACTACCCTGTGCCTCGCGCGGGACTGCCCTTTGCTCTTGGCGGCCGCGATGAACTTGCAGATGTGGCAACACCCCGCAACCGTGCGCAGTGCGGAGCGCTTGCGCAGTGATCGCGTTGAATTACTCGGTCCTGCAAGCGGCGCTCAAGCTTGTGGCGAAGTAGGGATGGGCAGAATGCTCGAGCCCGCTGAAATCACCGAACAGTTAATTGCTTTCTTTCAGAAAAAAGTACTAGCAGGTAAGCGTGTGTTAATCACTGCAGGGCCTACCTTTGAAGCAATTGATCCAGTACGGGGCATCACCAATCGTAGCTCCGGCAAGATGGGCTTTGCCATAGCCAGAGCCGCCCTGGAAGCTGGTGCAGAAGTGCATCTGATTGCCGGCCCATGTGAGTTAGATACCCCTCTTCTTGCCACAGGAAAAATCCAGCGGACTGATGTAGTTTCTGCAAAAGACATGTACGAGGCAGTAATGGCCTCGCCCAATTGCGATCTCTTTTTTGGGGTTGCCGCAGTAGCGGACTGGGCCATCGCCAACCCATCCAAAGAAAAGATCAAGCGCCAAGGTGGTGGTAAATCGACACCAAACATCGAGTTCGCTCCTAATCCCGATATTTTGCTGACTATGGCGCAGTCTGCCAAAAAGACGAAGGGCAAGCCACATCCCTACTGTGTTGGTTTTGCAGCTGAGTCGACCAAACTCGAAGAGCACGCGGATGACAAGCGCAAGCGCAAAGGCATCCCCTTAATTGTTGGCAACATTGGTCCCGATACTTTTGGTAGCGACCTAAATCAACTGCTCCTCATTCATGAGCGGGGCAGCAAGAAATTAGCAAAAGCTCCAAAACTGCAGTTAGCCCGTCAACTCATTCAATTTGTTGCAACCCAACTCTAAAAACACCATGCAAACACTGCAAGTCAAAATTCTCGATGAACGCATGCGCAATCAAATGCCCAGCTATGGCACACCAGGCAGTGCCGGTCTCGATCTGCGCGCCTGTATTGATGCCGCAATCGAGATTGCTCCCGGACAAACGGTATTGGTGCCGACTGGCTTATCCATCTACGTGGAAGATCCACGCTACGCAGCCTTAATCTTGCCACGTTCGGGCCTGGGCCATAAGCATGGGATTGTTTTAGGAAACCTCGTTGGTTTGATTGATTCCGATTACCAAGGACAACTCATGGTGAGTACCTGGAATCGCAGCAGCACGCCCTTCACCCTTGAACCCATGGAGCGCTTAGCGCAGCTCGTGATCGTGCCAATACAGCAAGTGGAACTCAAAATCGTCGATGAGTTTGCTGAGAGCAGTCGTGGGGCAGGTGGCTTTGGAAGTACGGGTCGCGCCTAAGCATGCAGTAATACGTGATTGAGCAGTTACTCAACTTGTTATGGCAGGTAAAAAAATACCAACCCTTCGGTTGGTATTTTTCATTACAAGCTAGTTAACTTAGAAGTTAGATTTCCTCAGCAGGCGCTACATCCGTCTTGCTAGCCTTTGTTGGCGGGGTAGCCTGATGAATATCCAGCAGCACCTTGCCATCCGCATCAATCCCAACCGCAACCGTACCGCCCTGTGCCAAGCGCCCAAAGAGCAATTCATCGGCAAGGGCTTTACGGACGGTGTCCTGAATAATCCGCTGCATTGGCCTTGCCCCCATGAGAGGATCAAAACCGTGTTTCGCTAAATGTGCTCGTAATTCAGGACTGAAGGTAGCATCGACTTTCTTCTCATGCAACTGCTCTTCAAGCTGCATTAAGAACTTATCTACTACCCGCATGATGATGGTCTCATCGAGCGCCTTAAAGGACACAATCGCATCTAAGCGGTTACGGAATTCCGGCGTGAAGAACTTCTTGATATCGGCCATCTCATCGCCAGACTCACGTGCATTGGTAAAGCCAATAACCGACTTCTGCATGGCTTCAGCACCAGCATTGGTGGTCATGATGATGATGACGTTGCGGAAATCCGTCTTGCGGCCATTGTTGTCAGTAAGCGTACCGTGATCCATCACCTGCAAGAGGATGTTGAAAATATCCGGATGGGCTTTTTCAACCTCGTCGAGTAGCAGTACGCAATGGGGCTTTTTATTGACGGCCTCGGTTAACAAACCGCCCTGATCAAAACCAACATAGCCTGGAGGCGCGCCAATTAAACGGCTTACTGCATGGCGCTCCATGTACTCCGACATATCAAAGCGCAGTAACTCAATGCCAAGGATATAAGCCAGTTGTTTTGCAACCTCCGTCTTACCGACGCCGGTTGGGCCCGAGAACAAGAAGGAGCCAATCGGACGGTCGATCTTGCCTAGGCCTGCACGCGTCATCTTGATCGCGCTAGCCAATGCTTCGATCGCTGGATCTTGACCAAAGACGACGCTCTTAATGTCACGGTCCAGGGTTTGCAATTTACTGCGGTCATCAACCGTGACCGATTGCGGTGGTATGCGAGCAATCTTGGCCACAATCTCCTCAATCTCAGGACGGCCAATGGTTTTCTTCTGCTTTGATTTAGGCAAGATACGCTGGGCAGCGCCTGCTTCGTCAATCACATCAATTGCTTTATCCGGCAAATGGCGATCATTGATGTAGCGCGAGGACAATTCAGCGGCAGCGACCAAGGCGGCAGAAGCGTATTTCACGCTATGGTGCTCTTCAAAGCGTGACTTGAGGCCACGCAAGATTTGCACCGTCTGATCAACCGTAGGCTCAACCACATCCACTTTTTGGAAACGACGCGCCAGTGCGGCATCCTTTTCAAAAATGCTGCGGTATTCCGTAAAGGTGGTGGCGCCAATGCATTTCAGCTGGCCGTTCGATAAAGCGGGCTTGAGTAAATTACTCGCATCCAAAGTGCCGCCCGAAGCTGCGCCGGCACCGATCAAAGTATGAATCTCATCGATAAATAAAATGCCGTTGGAATTATCTTTCAGGGCTTTAAGCACGCCCTTTAAGCGCTGCTCAAAATCACCGCGGTATTTAGTACCAGCAAGGAGTGCGCCCATGTCCAGCGAGTAGACCGTGGCATTAGCCAAAATATCAGGCACCTCGCCTTTGGTAATACGCCATGCCAAGCCTTCTGCAATCGCCGTTTTGCCCACACCGGCCTCACCCACTAACAGCGGATTATTTTTACGACGACGGCAAAGCACTTGCACCACGCGCTCGACTTCACTGTCGCGCCCAATTAGGGGATCAATCTTGCCTTGGCGGGCCATGGCATTGAGGTTTTGCGTGAACTGGTCAAGCGGGCTTTCCTTGCCGCTAGCCGCTGACTCTTCAGTTTCTTGGCTCGGATCCGCGGCCTTTGCTGGCTCGACCTGATCTTTACGAATACCGTGGCTAATAAAGTTGACTACGTCTAAACGGGTAACGCCTTGCTGCTGCAAGAAATACACCGCGTGCGAATCCTTCTCACCAAAAATGGCGACGAGCACATTGGCGCCAGTCACTTCCTTCTTACCGTTGGAAGTCGATTGCACGTGCATGATTGAGCGCTGAATCACCCGCTGAAATCCCAGCGTCGGTTGTGTATCAACCTCCTCGGTGCCGGGTACAACTGGGGTGTTGTCATTAATAAAGTTTTTAAGCTGGGCACGTAGCTCGGCAATGTTGACTGAACACGCCTTCAGGACCTCGACTGCGGTCGCGTTATCCAGAAGCGCAGCCAGAAGATGTTCGACGGTGATGAACTCGTGCCGCGCGGCCCGAGCATCAACAAACGCCATATGCAAGCTCACTTCTAATTCTTGGGCAATCATGCTTCCTCCATAGTGCACTGTAGTGGGTGACCCGCTTCACGGGATAGCTCAACAACCTGGTGCACTTTGGTGGCAGCAACATCACGGGTAAAGATTCCGCAAACGCCTTTGCCAGCCAAATGAACCTGAAGCATGATCCGGGTGGCCGTCTCATGATCCTTATTAAAGTATTCCTGAATCACCATCACCACGAACTCCATGGGGGTGTAATCATCATTAAGGAGCATCACTTTGAACATGGCAGGGGCTTTGAGCTTCTCTGCCTGCTTTTCGAGTAATGCGGTGTCGCCAATACCCGGAATAAGTGGGTTGGTATTACCTGGAATTTTGATTGCGCGACTCATATGAACCATTCTAAACACAAGGCAGAAACCTTGACTCAAACCACGTTATGTTGCAAAAAAACGGCAAAAACTGGGGGTAATGATCATATTGGGGCGATTTTGGAGATATAAAGGGGTTTCTCCTAGTACGAATAACACCAGAACTCCTTGACACCCCCGCTAAAAGGGCAAACAATCAGGGTAGTGCTTCTAGTTGAGGTTCTATTAGGCGTGTTTTGGAGCGAGACTGATTAAAAGGTATTCCCCCCATTTTCACGGTTGTTTCAAGTTTATGTAATGGAGTTCGCATGGCGACCGGAGTTGTTAAGTGGTTTAATGATGCAAAAGGTTTCGGGTTTATTAAACCTGATGATGGTGAAGAAGAGCTGTTCGCGCATTTCAGCGCGATTACTATGGGCGGTTTCAAAACCCTCAAAGAAGGCCAAAAGGTAACGTTTGACATTACCCAAGGTCCTAAAGGCAAACAAGCGACCAATATTCAAGGCGCTTGATCACTGTCCTTGATCAAATTAAAAACCCAGGGTGATCTCTGGGTTTTTTTTCGTCCTGATTTTTTGTTTGCTCACTTCTTTATTTAGAATGCAGTCATGCTGACTTTCATTCGCCATACTTTTTTTGCCGGGTTACTCGCACTGACAGCGAGCTTGAGCCTGGCGCAAAGTATTAATACCAGTCTTCCCATTATTGAGCTAAAGACGAGCATCTATCGCATACAGGCTGAGGTCGCTAGCACGCAGCAAGCGCGGCAGATTGGACTCATGAATCGCACCTCCATGCCAACTGACTCAGGCATGCTGTTTATCTTTGATCAAAAAGCGACGCATTGCTTTTGGATGAGCAACACCAAGATACCCTTGGCGATTGCCTTTATTGCCGATGATGGCAAGATCGTCAACATTGAAGAGATGCAGGCAGAGACCTTGAATAATCACTGCCCTAAGGCGCCCGTTCGCTATGCCTTAGAGATGAACCGGCAATGGTTTAGTCAGCGGGCAATTGGCCCTGGTAGCGTGATCCAGGGCTTACCGCGCCAATAAATTAATCGAAGTGGCAAACGTAATGCACGGGTGATTCTGCACGGATCACAAAATAACCCCCTGCTGCAACCTCCCAACTTTGGCCTGCGGCGAAGGTTTGCTCAGGCGCTCCGTTGATACTCACATAAGCCGTACCATCAACCACTTCCATGACCTCGCGGGTGCTCAAGTCAAAACGAAGGGTGCTCGGCAATACGACGCCCACCGACTTACGTGTACCGTCGGCTAGCGTAACGGTATGCGAAACGCACTTTCCGTCAAAGTAAACGTTGGCTTTTTTTCCTACGGAGACGTGATCAAATTGCATGGCGATGTTCTTTATCTGAATTTAAATAAGTATTTAAGGAAAGGGTTAAAGCACTACTTGGACGCACGTTTGCGTTTTGCAATTTCAGCAATGCGCATGCGTAAGGCGTTGAGCTTAATAAATCCGCCCGCATCAGCTTGGTTGTAAGCGCCACCATCGTCATCAAACGTAGCAATGTTTTGATCAAACAGGGTGTTGGCAGAGTCCCGTGAAATCACCGAGACAGATCCTTTGTAGAGCTTCAAACGTACTACACCGTTAACGCTGGTTTGGGTATGGTCAATTAAAGTCTGCAGCGCCAAGCGCTCTGGTGACCACCAGTAGCCGTTATAAATCAGGCTGGCGTAGCGTGGCATTAAATCGTCTTTGAGGTGGGCCACTTCGCGATCAAGCGTAATGCTCTCGATGCCGCGGTGGGCTTTGAGCAAAATCGTGCCGCCGGGGGTTTCATAGCAGCCACGGCTCTTCATGCCAACAAAGCGATTCTCAACCAAATCCAGGCGACCAATACCGTGTTTACCACCCAGGCGATTGAGCTCAGCCAAGAGCTCATGGGGTTTGTAGGCTTTACCATTAATGGCTACTGGGTCACCTGCGCGGAATTCAATTTCAATGATCTCTGCTGCATCGGGCGCGCTCTCGGGGGAAACCGTCCAGCGCCACATTGATTCTTCGGCCTCAGCATTGGGATTCTCGAGGTGGCGACCCTCAAAACTAATGTGGAGCAAGTTGGCATCCATAGAGTAAGGAGCACCGCCTTGCTTGTGCTTCATCTCAACCGGAATGCCGTGTTTCTCAGCATAGGCGAGGAGCTTCTCGCGGGACAACAAATCCCATTCGCGCCATGGGGCAATGACTTTGATTCCTGGCTCGAGTGCGTAATAGCCCAGCTCAAACCGAACCTGGTCATTCCCTTTACCCGTCGCGCCGTGCGAAACCGAATCGGCTTTGACTTGGCGCGCAATCTCAATTTGCCGTTTCGCAATCAAGGGGCGAGCAATCGATGTACCCAATAAATACTCACCTTCGTATACGGTATTCGCGCGGAACATCGGAAACACGAAATCACGCACAAACTCTTCACGCAAGTCATCGATGAAGATGTTTTCTGGCTTAATGCCAAATTGCAGGGCCTTGGTGCGCGCTGGCTCAAGCTCTTCGCCCTGCCCCAGATCAGCAGTAAAGGTCACGATTTCACACTGGTAGGTATCTTGTAACCACTTCAAGATCACACTGGTATCTAAACCGCCCGAGTAGGCTAAAACTGCTTTTTTAATTTCCGACATGATGTAGGTGTTCGCTTTACGTAAATTTTTGATTCAAATGCTATTTTAAAAAAGGAATGCCAAGACGGCAATGCATTAATCCAAGCGGCCGCACAAGAGATACTCCATTAATGCTTTTTGGACATGCAAGCGATTTTCTGCTTCTTCCCAGACCACGCTTTGCGGACCATCGATCACCGAAGCAGTCACTTCCTCGCCGCGATGGGCAGGCAGGCAGTGCATAAAGAGTGCATCGGGCTTGGCCAAGGCCATCAACTGATCGGAGACCATCCAGTTTTTAAATGCTGCCATTCTGGAGGTATTTTCATCCTCAAAGCCCATACTCGTCCAAACATCGGTGCTCACGATGTCAGCATCCTTGCATGCGTCTTCAGGACTATTGCAAACCGTTAGATGCTTGGCTGCCGCAGCACTTAAGCGCGCGGGATCCAGAGCATATCCATTGGGTGCGGAAAAGCGAACCTGAAAGTCCAATACTTCAGCCGCCTGAATCCAGGTATAGGCCATATTGTTGGCATCACCAACCCAGGCTACGGTTTTACCTTGGATCGGTCCACGTGCCTCGACAAAGGTAAACACATCGGTTAACACTTGGCATGGATGAAATTCATTGGTTAAGCCATTGATGACTGGGACCCGCGATTTTGCGGCAAAGCGCTCAATAATGTCCTGCCCAAAGGTACGAATCATGATGATGTCCGTCATTCTAGAAATGACTTGAGCAGCATCTTCGACTGGCTCGCCCCGGCCCAATTGGGTATCGCGCGTATTCAGGTAAACCGCATGACCACCCAGCTGATGAATTCCCGCCTCAAATGACAGGCGAGTGCGGGTCGACTGTTTTTCAAAAATCATCGCTAAAGTGCGATCGTGCAAGGGATGCCAGGTTTCATAGCTCTTGAATTTGGTCTTGAGCCACGCAGAGCGCGCGAAGAGGTAATCGTATTCGCTGCGCGTGAGATCAGTGAATTGCAAATAATGCTTCAGTTGGCCCGGCACTTGGGGCTTTGCTAAGGAGGTATTCATGAGGCTCTCCGAGGAGTTTGTACTGATCTCATTTTCAAAACACGATGCCTTTATCAATGGCTCGATTACATGCAATCCACACTGTTAAGCTATAGGGTAACGTGGTACGAATGCCCCAACTAAAATACCCATCCATTTGAAACACAAAAAACTGTTTATCCAAGGCGTTACATCATCCGGCAAGGCATTTCGGCCGAGTGATTGGGCCGAGCGGCTCTGCGGGGTGATGGCCTCATTCCGGCCGCCAGGGGATCATGCGGATCCACGCTTCACCTATTCACCCTATGCAAGGCCGGTTCAAATAGCGCAGATCAAGTGCGTCGTCATCGATACCCGACTGCATGAACTCGACCCACGCGCCCTCGACTTTGTTCTCAACTTTGCCAAAGACAATGACTTGGCCATTGAGGAAGCGTGCGAATTCGAACCTAAATCACAAAGCCATACTTAAAAAGCAAAACCCGCCCTAATAAGGAGCGGGCTATGGCTGGGTACTACTAAACCAACAAAAACGTCTAGGCTGCCATCGCCTTAATTGCTGCAGACAAACGGGACTTTTGACGAGCCGCGGTATTTTTGTGTGCAATTTTCTTATCTGCAATTTTGTCGATGGTTGCTTGAGCAGCGACAAATACTTTCGCAGCAGCTGCTTTATCGCCAGTATCGATTGCTTTGCGCACAGCCTTAATGGATGTGCGAAGCTTCGAACGCAAACTGGAGTTGTGCTCGTTTTGTTTTACTGCTTGCCTGGCGCGCTTGCGTGCCTGTGCGGTATTGGCCATGTTTAAACCTACCTCTGTAATTTCAATGGGTTAAATCGTTCGATAGCAAGCTGATTAAATTGCCTTTACAAGGTAAATCCTCTTTTTGAGGGTTTTCTTGTGGATTACTTTAGTCAGATCACCAAAACCCAAGATTTTACCTGAAAGCAGTTAAAAAGCCCAGTTGCCTGATAAATAGGTGAAAATTGACCCATGAACCTGCTTTCCGCTGCCGCCAAGGTTAGCTCCTTCACCATGCTATCGCGCATTACAGGGCTTTTACGCGAAACCCTGATTGCCCGTAGTTTTGGCGCCTCCGAGTGGACAGACGCCTTTAATGTGGCCTTTCGGCTACCCAATCTGCTCCGTAGGCTCTTTGCCGAAGGGGCATTTTCCCAGGCATTTGTGCCGATTTTGGGGGAAGTTTCCAGCAAGGATGACCCTGCCCAGTCTAAAACCCTGATTAATGCCGTAGCCACCCTGCTCTTTTGGGCCCTCTTGCTTACCGTGGCCTTGGGCATTATTGGCGCCCCATTCCTCATTCTGGCCATTGCTACCGGCTTTAGCGGCAGCCCCGCTTATGAAGCCAGCGTAGTAATGACCCAGATTATGTTTCCCTACATTGGGCTGATTTCGATGGTGTCGCTATCGGCAGGCATTCTCAATACATTCCAGCGCTTTGCGATTCCAGCCTTCACCCCCGTTTTGCTGAACTTGGCATTAATTGGTAGCGCGGTTTGGCTCGCCCCTCAACTCGAGCAACCGATTTATGCCCTGGCATTCGGCGTGCTGGTCGGCGGCGTGTTGCAATTAGCGATTCAAATTCCTGCGCTGCGCCGATTGGGCTTACTGCCCCGCATCGGCCTATTGCCGGGCGCCATTCGGAGCGCTTGGATCAACCCCGATGCGCGCAGAGTACTCAAGCTAATGGGGCCGGCTGTCTTTGCCGTATCGGTTGCGCAAATCTCCTTAGTCATCAATACGAATATTGCCTCTCGCTTGCAAACCGGCAGCGTCTCTTGGTTATCGTATGCCGACCGCCTGATGGAATTTCCGACTGCCTTACTGGGTGTGGCCCTAGGCACTGTCTTGCTGCCCAGCCTCAGTCGCGCCAATGCGCAGCAAGACACAAAACAGGCGAGTGAACTTTTAGTCTGGGGATTGCAACTCACCTTCTTGCTGGCAGCGCCCTGCGCAATCGCCCTTTTGTTATTTGGCGAGCCCATCGCTGCAGTGCTGTATCACTATGGCCGCTTTACTGCACTGGATGTCGTGATGACGCAGCAGGCACTTGCCGCCTATGGTGTTGGACTGATTGGACTGATTCTGATCAAAATTTTGGCGCCGGGGTTTTATGCTCGCCAAGACATTCGTACGCCCGTACGGATTGCGTTGCTGGTGCTGATCTCAACCCAGCTCGCCAATATTGTGTTGGTGCCTTTATTGGGCCATACCGGCCTAGCGCTTTCCGTTGGTCTTGGTGCCTGCTTAAATGCGGCCCTACTGTGGATTGGTTTGCACCGGCGCGGCGCCATTGCAGCCGGTTTTGGCTGGACCAAATACCTCATACAACTTGGCATCGCATTGATCCCTTTATCGCTACTGCTCTACTACGGCGCTAATTTGCACCAGTGGATCGCTATGCAGAGTGAGCCATGGACACGGGTTGGCTTATTAGCTGCCTGGATTCTGGGCGCTGCTGTGGTGTACTTCATAGCCCTTTGGATTGTGGGCATTCGCTGGCAGCATTTTCGGCGTCATGCAAAATAGACTGTATGCCTACACGCCAACTTGATTACTTCACCTCCCTCGTTGCCGAGGACGACCATTTTCCCCTGACTGAATCGGCGATTGCGGTTGCGCAGCATGCCTTTCCAGATTTGGATGTGCAGCACACGCTCGATGAAATTGATGCCTTAGGTAGCAAGCTAAAAAAACGCATCACTCCCGACACCTCGCAAGTACAGCGCCTGCAACTGCTCAAGCATTTCTTTTATACCGAGCTGGGATTTGGTCCAAACGCAAATGACTTTTATGCGCCCGAGAATTCCTATCTGCACCACGTAATGGAAAGTCGTCGCGGCATTCCAATCTCGCTTGCGATTCTGATGATGGAGCTGGGCCAGCAAATTGGCCTGAAGATTCGTGGGGTCTCGTTTCCGAACCACTTCATGATGCGCGTCTCCTTGCCTCAAGGTGAAATCATCATGGACCCACTTAATGGCGCGACCTACTCTAAAGACGAGTTACAAGCCATGCTTGATCCCTACCTCGATGCCAAAGGCTATCGGGGCGAGACTGCACTGCCTTTGAGTATTTTCTTGCGCGCATCCAGTAGCCGAGAAATCCTCTCGCGCTTTTTGCGTAACCTCAAATTAATTTATACCGAACATGAGCGCTGGGAACGTTTGCTTGGCATTCAAGAGCGCTTGGTGATCTTGTTGCCCGACTCCATTGAGGAGGTGCGTGATCGCGGTCTTATCTTTGCCCAGCTGGAATACCTCCGTCCCGCACTCAAGGATATGCAACAGTACATCAGTGAAGCGCCCGAGGCGAGTGATGCGGAAGAGATTCGTAATCACATTGCTACCCTCGAAAGCCAAGCTCGCTCACATTAAAACCATTGCGATCAACTCGCCATGCCGACTGAATCGCATCCACAGCCCCTATTGTCGATAGCCGGTCCTACTGGATCCGGAAAGACCCACCTCGCCATGCTACTTGCAGAAGCAGCACAGGCGCGCAACATCACCGTTGAACTCATCAGTATGGACTCTGCCCTTGTCTATCGGGGCATGGACATTGGAAGCGCCAAACCCACCCCAGCTGAGCGCGCAGCAGTAACGCATCACCTCATCGACATACTCGACCCAAGCGAAGCCTACTCTGCAGCGCGCTTTGCAAGCGATGCCACACGGCTCGTCAGGGAAATTCGGGAACGGGGCAATGTGCCTGTCATCGTCGGCGGCACCATGCTCTATTGGCGCGCGTTTGCGTATGGCTTATCCAGCCTTCCGCCTGCAGATCCAGTCATTCGGGCGCGCCTCGATGCCCAAGGTAAGGTGCTTGGCTGGCCAGCCATGCACGCTGAATTAATGGAACGCGATCCGATTACAGCAGCGCGCTTAGAGCCCAATGATTCGCAGCGCATTCAGCGCGCCTTAGAAGTCGTGCAGTCGACCGGCAAACCGATGTCAGCATGGCTTGCGGAATCGCCCAGCGAAGATGGCCGTGCAGGTTCATTGATTCCGAGCTGGCTTCGCCTGGTTTCTCTAGAACCCAGTGAGCGGGCAGAGCTGCATCACAATTTAGAGAGTCGCTTTGATGGCATGCTCAAAGCCGGATTGATTGATGAGGTACGTTCGCTTCGCGCGCATCCAGGTATCCATGCCGACCTACCTGCCATGCGCGCAGTCGGTTACCGCCAAGTCTGGGAGTTTTTAGAAGGGCAGATCAACGCAGAACAAATGCGTTACAAGGCATTAGCAGCAACGCGGCAACTGGGCAAACGTCAACTGACCTGGCTCAGGGCAATTGAGGGCCGAACTGTATTTAATCCGTTTGATGCAAATGGCTTGCCGGCAGCGCTGCAATACTGCTTAGATCAAATTAGTACGATCAAATAACAATTGTTTGCGCTGCATTGGGCGCGCGCTCAACTACCTCACCCACGACCCAAGCCTTTAGGCCTTGCGCCTGAAGTGAAGCGAGGGCTTTATCCGCTTCGCCTTTGGCCAGAACAACCACCATACCAATACCGCAATTGAAGACGCGAACCATCTCTGCATCAACCACGCCGCCCTTCATTTGCAGCCAACGGAATAAGTCGGGCATAACCCAACTGTCGCGATGCAAAACAGCCTGAGTATGTTCTGGCAAAACCCGCGGCACGTTATCCACCAGTCCACCGCCCGTAATGTGAGCCATACCCTTCACATCAACTTCGCTAATTAACTTCAATAATGGCTTGACGTAGATTTCAGTAGGTGCCATCACCACATCAATCAAGGGGCGTCCACCGAGGTCGTCGCTTGGCTTAGCGCCAGCTCGCTCGATGATCTTTCGTACCAAGGAATAGCCATTGGAGTGAGCACCACTGGAGCCTAAAGCCAAAATGACATCGCCCGGCACAATCCGGCTGCCATTAATGATCTTGGATTTTTCAACTGCGCCAACAGCAAAACCGGCTAAATCGTATTCACCATCGGGGTACATGCCCGGCATTTCAGCGGTCTCGCCACCAATCAGGGCGCAGCCAGCCAATTCACAGCCGGTTGCAATACCGCCCACCACCGTTGCGGCGGTATCCACAGTCAGCTTGCCGCAGGCAAAGTAATCCAGAAAAAAGAGGGGCTCTGCACCCTGGACCAAAATGTCATTCACGCTCATCGCGACCAAATCTTGACCAATGGTGTCATGGCGATTCCATTCGAATGCCAATTTGAGTTTGGTACCTACGCCATCGGTACCCGATACCAACACCGGCTCTTGGTAGCGCTTGGGCACCTCAAACAAGGCGCCAAAGCCGCCAATGCCTGCCAGAACACCTTCGCGCATGGTTTTCTTGGCCAGCGGCTTGATACGGTCGACCAAGGCATCGCCAGCGTCAATATCAACGCCAGCATCGCGGTAGGAGAGGCTTTGGGCTTGGGAATTAGGGGATGAACTCATGGGGGGCCGTTTGGAAATAAGGTGAAAGCGTGCGTTGATCGGTAGAATCATTGAATTCTAGAGGATCAATGCCCCATGGCAGAAATTTTTACCCCTTTTTTGGCTGCTTTTATTCTTGCCTATGCCCTACGCCCTATAGCAAGCCGGCTGGAGGGCCTGCACATCCCCCGCGCCTTGGCAGCGACCTTGACGATTATTTTTGGCCTAAGCCTGGTTACTGGGCTTTTCATGCTGCTAGTGAATCTCCTTGGCCATGAAATTCCCCTGATTAAAACGAAGTTGCCGATTTGGGTGCAAAACACGCAGGCGTGGTTAGAACCCACCCTCGCCGAATACCACATTCAGTTTGATTGGGCTGCGCTGCGCGAAACCGTGACGCAAAAAGTAACAGCCCACCTCAGCACGAATGCCGACGCCTTAGTCAGTTCTACGCTCGATACCATTCTGTTATCGGGTAGCTCAGTCGTGCATGGCTTTGTTAATCTCATTTTGATTTTGTTTGTCTTGTTTTATCTCTTGATTGACTGGGATCACTTTTTCAAACTACTGGAGGGCTTCATTCCTCCCCGCTTTGCGCATACTGCACGTCATCTCTGCATGCACACCGATGGGCTGTTATCGCAATACCTGCGTGGACAGATTATGGTCATTTTGGTGATGGCGACCTTTTATAGCATTGGCCTCAGCCTCGTTGGGATGGACGGTGCGATTGCCTTGGGTGTATTCACTGGTCTGATGATCATCATTCCCTACATTGGTATCACCCTGGGACTGAGTATTGGTATTTTGTCGGCAATCCTGCAATTTGGCTTTGGCCCCGAGCTGCTCTGGGTGCTCGCTATCTTTGGCGTCGGCCAGTTTTTGGAAGGCTTTTTTTTGACGCCGCGACTGGTGGGTGAGCGCATTGGCTTGCATCCCGTTGCTGTTTTGTTTGCTTTAATTATTTTTGGCAAGCTCTTTGGGTTTTTTGGTGTCTTGCTTGCGCTACCCGCTAGCGCCGTCAGCTTGGTACTCATTCAATTTGGCTGGTCTCTTTATATCAAGAGTAGCTGGTACCAAGGTCAATGAGTTCCAATGCCCTGCCACGGCAATTTGCCTTAGACCTCGGTCGTGCGCACCAGGCAAGCTTAGCTAATTTTTTGCCCGGCGGCGATCGCGCTCTGATTGCTGCGCTCGAAAAAGTGGCCGAGCAGTGGGCTGCATCCACGGCGCTTCCAGCGACAGCCGATGCAAGCTCACTAAACCACCGCTGGATTTATTGGTGGGGAGCGCCAGGCTCGGGGCGTAGCCATTTATTGCACGCTCTAATGCATGCAGCGCAAAATGCTTCACTTCCTTATTACTATTTAAGGAGTAATGAGCCAAGCACCTGGGTCAAACTGGAAGCAGAACTACCCCAGCAATTAAAGGCGGGCACTCCAATTGCTATAGCAGTCGATGATGTGGAACTACTGGATGAGCGCTTGAGTAGTGCACTCTTTCGCGTTCTCAATGCGGTACGGGACAATCAGCAACTGTACGTGTTTATAGCGGGCAGCGATGCGCCTGCTAACCTCAAGCTGCGGGAGGATTTACGCACGCGCCTGGCTTGGGGCCTGGTGTTTCAGACCCATCTCCTCAGTGACCATGAGAAGATACAGGCTTTAGAGCAGGCGGCGAGCGATCGCGGACTGGTGCTTTCGCCTGATGTGCTGCCCTGGCTTTTGAGTCGGTTTTACCGAGATATGCCTAACCTGATGGCGCTACTCGATGCTCTGGACGCCTACTCTTTGGAAACAAAACGGGCCGTTACCTTGCCCCTAGTACGCGAATTACTGCAGCTTTCCAGCAGTCCGAATAATGAATTGATGAACCGATGACACAACTTGCTTTATTTGACCTAGACCATACCCTGCTGCCCTTCGATAGCGATTACGAGTGGGGTCAATTTTTGGTTCGCCAAGGGGTTGTCGATCCGATTGATTATGCGCAGAAAAATGACCAGTTTTATGCGGACTACAAACTCGGTAAGTTAGACATTGATGCATTTCTGCGCTTTGCTTTAAAACCGCTTTCCGAGCATCCCCGCGCAAAGCTGCAGCAATGGCATGATGCATTTATGGCAGAAGTGATTATCGGCAAATTGCATCCAGCCGCCATTGCTTTAGTTAAACGCCACCAAGATGCTGGGGATCTCTGCTGTGTTGTTACTGCGACCAATAGCTTTGTTACCCGTCCGATTGTCAATGCATTCGGGATTTCGCACTTAGTGGCCACTGAACCTGCCACCGTCAACAATGAAGCGAGCCAAATGTTTACCGGTGCAGTGCATGGCATTCCTAGTTTTCGGGAAGGCAAAATTCAGCGGGTGCACGATTGGTTAGCTTCCTTGGGTCAGTCTATGGAGCAAATGGAGAAAAGTTATTTTTATTCAGACTCACCCAATGACCTGCCTTTATTGGAAGTGGTGAGTCATCCGATTGCAACCAATCCAGACCCCCGCTTGCGCGCAGAAGCGGAAAAACGGCAGTGGCCTATTTTGGAGCTGTTCGCATGATTACCAAGTTAATCCAGCGTATTTTCCGCCGCAGTCCCCGAGCCAAGCTGACGCAATCCGCTGCTGCCGGCGCTCCCAAGCGCATTAGCAAAAAAGCCCATCGGATTGACCCCCAGCTCCTTTCAAAAAATGCAGTCAAAGTAACCCATACCCTGCAGCAGGCAGGCTATCAGGCTTACATCGTTGGCGGCGCAGTACGCGATCTTGCGCTCGGCATTGGCCCAAAAGACTTTGATGTAGCAACCAATGCCACTCCGGAACAGGTGCAAAAGCTATTTCGGAAATCCCGCTTAATCGGTCGCCGCTTTCAGATTGTGCACGTCACTTTTTTTGGCAAAGAGCGCCCTGAAATCATTGAAGTATCGACCTTTCGTGCACTACTCGAAAATGCAGGTGATCACGTCGCTGACAGCGGCCGCATTCTGCGCGACAACGTTTGGGGTACTCAAGTAGAAGACGCTACGCGGCGTGACTTCACCATTAATGCCATGTATTACGATCCCGCTACTGAGACCGTCCTCGACTACCACGGCGGCATGGCAGATATGCAGCAGCGCACCCTGCGCATGATTGGTGATCCCTCCAAACGCTACCGTGAAGACCCGGTGCGCATGTTGCGGGCGATTCGGTTTGCGGCCAAAACGGGCTTTACCCTATCCCCTGAAACGCGCGCGCCGATTGCCAAATTGGCCAAGTTGATTCACGACGTACCCGCCGCTCGGCTCTTTGATGAAATCCTCAAACTGCTGATGTCGGGCTACTCCTGGCAAGCCATTCAGGGCTTACGGGAAGCAGGTTTGCATCACGGAGTATTACCCTTGCTGGATACCGCGCTCGACCCCAAAGCAGGCGTTCCCGGTAGTGAAGCATTTATTCGCTTGGCACTCAACAATACCGATGAACGCATTCAGAATGGCAAAGGGGTTTCTGCCGGCTTTCTGTTTGCTACCTTGCTGTGGCCAGAGTTACTGAGCACATGGCAAAAAAATCTGGCTGCCGGCATGGCGAATATTGCCGCTTTGCATGCTGCCATGGACGATGTGATCGCAACCCAAAGCAAGGGCATGATGATTCAACGCCGCTTCGAAGCCGACATGCGCGAGATCTGGGCCCTGCAGCCTCGGTTCGATAAACGGATTGGCCGCTTCCCACAACGCATGCTGGAGTTGCCGCGCTTTCGGGCGGGTTATGACTTCATGTTGCTCCGCTGCGCCACCGGTGAGCGCCCAGAAAGCTTAGGTCAATGGTGGACCCGCTTTATTGATGCCGACCCGCTGCAGCAAGAAGTACTCTTGGCCGCCGTCAAAGAGGAGGTTTCCCTCTCGGGCGCCGGCGGCCCAGCGACTAAGCGGCGTAGGCGGCGTAAGCCCAAAGCAGCCACAGCGGGCCCTGATCAGGCCGCTGCCGACTAAATAAGGGCTGCCAAGCACGTTTTGGCAATCTTCAGTAAAGTACTCAGATCTTCAGTTGGGATTCACTATGGCAAAAGCATTTATTGGATTTGGCGGCAATGTCGGCGATACGCGCCAAATCATTACCGATGCCATGGTTTGTTTGGCTTTGTGTAGTCAATTGCGCATCATCCATAAAAGCTGTCTTTACCAAAGCGCACCCGTCGAGGCGACGGGTGGCGACTACATAAATTCCGTAGTCCAAATTGAAACCGATTTAACGCCCTATGGTCTTCTGCATGTTTGCCAAACCATCGAGCAGCAGTTTGGTCGCGAGCGTCCTTATGAAAATGCGCCGCGTACCTTAGATCTGGATATTTTGTATTTTGAAGGGGTTGCACAGGGTGATACCGAACTGACCTTGCCTCACCCCCGCATTACCGAGCGCTCGTTTGTCTTGCTCCCCCTCTTAGAAATCGCCCCGGATTTCTTTTTGCCAGAGTTTGGCGCACTCAAAAGTTACCTACCCCAGGTAGCGCATCAGCGTATTGAAAAACTGACCTGCCGCAACTGTGCCAGCGACGAAAAAGCCGAATATCGCCCCTCGGCCCATTAATTCATTACACTGGCGGTATGAGTTATTTGCAAGGCGAAAAGCCCATTACGATTTCTAAACTGCTCTCCATGCATGCAGAGCAGGAAAAAATTGCTGTCCTGACGGCCTACGATTCAACCATGGCTGCACTCCTGAATCGCTGCGACATTGATGTGATTTTGGTGGGTGACTCGCTTGGTAATGTTGTGCAAGGCCACAACAGCACGACACCGGTTACCGTTGATGAGATGGCGTATCACACCCAGTGTGTTGCCAGGGCGAATGCCAAAGCTTTTTTGATGGCTGATTTACCCTTTGCCAGTTATGGCGATCCCTACCTTGCTTTAGAGTCTGCTGCAGAACTGATGCGTGTCGGTGCCGACATGGTGAAGCTGGAGGGGGGAGGCGATTGGCAACTGGACATCATTGCCCACTTAGTTGAGCGTAGCGTACCCGTATGCGCTCACCTTGGCTTGTTGCCACAATCCGTACATTTGCTTGGCGGCTACAAAGTACAGGGTAAAAATAAAGATGCTGCAGCGCTGATGCTGGAACAAGCCCAGGCGTGCGCAGCGGCCGGCGCTCAAATGCTGGTGCTCGAGGCCATACCATCGGCCTTAGGGAAAAAAATTACAGAGGCGCTGCCCATTCCGACGATTGGCATTGGGGCTGGACCCGACTGCTCAGGCCAAGTATTGGTATTGCCGGATATGCTCGGAATTAGTCCCGGCAAGCCGCCCAAGTTCGTTAAGAATTTTATGGAAGGCAAACCTTCCATCGAGGCAGCAGTCAAAGCTTTTGTTCGCGATGTGAAGGCCGGCCGTTTTCCAGGTCCGGAACACGGCTTCGCCTCCTAGTCGATTCAGCGCTTAACTAAAAAAGCTTTTCACGCTATCGAACCATCCCTTTTGATGGGGATTGTGTTTAGCGCCGCCTGATTTTAGGCTCTCATCAAACTGCTTGAGCAGATCCTTTTGTTCATCAGACAGCTTGACCGGTGTCTCTACCATCACATGCACAAACAGATCACCCACGACAGCTGAGCGCAATCCTTTAATACCTTTATTGCGCAAGCGGAATGTTTTGCCTGTCTGCGTTCCCTCTGGAATCGGAAACTCAACCCGGCCAGTTAGTGTTGGTACCTCAATCTCACCGCCGATGGTTGCAGTCGCAAACGAGATCGGCATTTGCACATGCAGATCAGTGCCATCACGCTCGAACACCGGATGCGGCTTGACGCGTACCTCGACATACAAATCGCCATTCGGGCCACCATTCACACCGGGCTCGCCATTGCCCACCGAGCGTACGCGCATGCCATCATCGATGCCTGCCGGAATTTTGATCTCTAAGGTTTTCTGTTCTTTTAACTTACCGCTGCCATGGCATTGTTTGCACGGCTTCGGAATGTATTGACCGGTACCGCGGCACTTGGGGCAGGTTTGCTGCATTGAAAAAAATCCCTGCGCAACCCGCACTTGCCCCTGACCGTTACACGTTGGGCAAGTTTCGACTTTACTGCCAGGCTCGGCGCCACTGCCGCTGCAGTGCTTGCAGTTACTCCAACTGGGCACTCGAATTTGGGTGGAATACCCTTCAGCTGCTTGCTCTAAGGTAATGTCCATGTTGTAGCGCAGATCGGCGCCTTTATAGACTTGGGGTCCAGCGCTACGGCCACCGCCTTGTCCAAAAATATCCCCGAAAATATCGCCAAAGGCATCTGCAAAGCCGCCGCCTGCAAATCCACCGCCGCCCATATTGGGATCAACGCCCGCATGGCCATACTGATCATAGGCAGCTCGCTTTTGAGGATCGCTGAGCATCTCATAGGCTTCTTTCGCCTCTTTGAATTTGGCTTCCGCGCCCGGATTATCCGGATTGCGATCGGGGTGGTGCTTCATCGCTAATTTGCGATACGCCTTTTTTAAATCCTCGTCGCTGGCATTTTTTCCAACGCCCAGTACCTCATAAAAATCGCGTTTACTCGTAGCCACAGCCTATTCCTCTCAGCATCATTAAAACGACACAAGTCGGCGCTGGGCCGACTTGTGTTTACTGCCTATGTAAAAAGCGGATTATTTCTTATCCTCATTAACCTCTTTAAAGTCGGCATCGACCACATCCGCATCGGCTGGGCCGCCTTGGGATGCACTCGCACCAGCAGCGCCAGGGGCAGCGCCGCCGCCAGCTTTGGCTTGCTCAGCAGCAAAGGCTTTCTCGCCCAGCTTTTGGCTCGCCTTACCAAGCGCCTCGGTTTTTGCCTCAATCGCTGCTTTGTCGCTGCCTTTAATGGCCTCATCCAGTTCTTTTAAAGCAGCCTCAATCGCTTCTTTTTCAGCTGCTTCTAAGCTAGCACCATGCTCTTCCAATGCTTTCTTGGTTGAGTGGGCCAAAGCATCTGCTGTGTTGCGAGCAGTAACGAGCTCCAATACTTTTTTGTCTTCGGCTGCATTGGCTTCAGCATCTTTCACCATCCGCTGAATTTCTTCTTCGGTTAAGCCGGAGTTTGCCTTAATGGTAATTTTGTTTTCTTTACCAGAGGCTTTGTCTTTGGCGGTGACATGCAAAATACCATTAGCATCAATATCGAAGGTAACTTCAATTTGTGGGGTGCCACGCGCAGCTGGTGGAATACCTTCCAAATTAAATTCGCCCAATAGCTTATTGGCACTGGCCATCTCACGCTCGCCTTGATAGCACTTAATCGTGACCGCGGGCTGGTTATCTTCCGCTGTGGAATAGACCTGCGCATGCTTGGTTGGGATGGTCGTGTTTTTTGGAATCATTTTGGTCATCACGCCGCCCAAGGTCTCAATACCCAAGGAGAGTGGCGTTACGTCCAGCAACAGAACATCTTTGCGGTCGCCCGATAAAACCGATCCCTGAATCGCCGCGCCAACAGCAACGGCTTCATCTGGGTTCACGTCTTTGCGTGGCTCTTTACCAAAGATATCTTTCACTTTGTCTTGTACTTTTGGCATGCGCGTTTGACCGCCCACCAAAATCACATCATCGATGTCGGATGCCGATACGCCCGCATCCTTGAGTGCCATTTGGCATGGGCCCATGGTGCGCTCAATCAACTCCTCAACCAAGGACTCGAGCTTGGAACGGGTAAGTTTCAGGTTCAAGTGCTTAGGACCGCTGGCGTCTGCCGTAACGTAAGGCAAATTGATTTCGGTTTGCTGCGATGAAGACAATTCAATCTTGGCTTTTTCTGCTGCATCTTTTAAACGCTGCAATGCCAACACGTCTTTACTGAGATCAACGCCCTGCTCTTTTTTGAACTCATCAATGATCCAGTCGATGATGCGCTGGTCAAAATCTTCGCCGCCCAAAAAGGTATCGCCGTTGGTGGAAAGTACTTCAAACTGCTTTTCACCATCGACGTTCGCAATTTCAATAATGGAAACGTCAAAGGTTCCGCCGCCCAGGTCATAAACAGCAATCTTGCGATCTGCCTTTTCTTGCTTATCCAGACCAAAGGCCAAGGCAGCTGCAGTAGGCTCATTGATGATGCGCTTGACTTCCAGGCCAGCAATACGGCCAGCGTCTTTCGTCGCCTGGCGTTGACTGTCATTAAAGTAAGCCGGCACAGTAATGACCGCTTCGGTCACTTCTTCGCCCAAATAATCTTCTGCCGTCTTTTTCATCTTGCGCAGAATTTCAGCAGAGACCTGCTGTGGCGCCATTTTTTTATCACGTGCCTCAACCCATGCATCGCCGTTATCCGCTTGAATAATTTTGTAAGGCATGAGGCTGATGTCTTTTTGTACTTCTTTGTCGGTAAATTTACGGCCCATCAGGCGCTTTACCGCATAGACAGTATTGCGTGGATTGGTAACCGATTGCCGTTTTGCAGGGGCGCCAACCAGTACTTCGCCATCTTCCATATAGGCAATGATCGACGGGGTGGTACGTCCGCCTTCGGCGTTTTCAATCACCCGTGGGGTGCCGTTTTCAATTACAGAAACGCACGAATTGGTGGTTCCTAAGTCAATTCCAATAATCTTTCCCATATCTACTCCGCTTAAAAATAAGGTGTGCGCTAAAGTCGCGTTATTACATCTGATGTAAGGTATTTGGGGTCAAAAAAGGGCAATTCAAGGGCAAAAACCCAGAAAAATCGATTTATTCTCTTTTTTTGCCCGAAATACTGGGATTGGCCGTTAAGCCGCCTGACTCACGGTGACCAAAGCAGGTCTTAAAACCCGATCCGCCAAGGAATAGCCGCGCTGCAACACGCTCACTACGGTTCCAGGCTCCTGCTCCGATGGCACCATCGAGATGGCTTGGTGGTGGTGGGGGTCAAATTTATCGCCGCTAGCGGGGTTTATTTCGACGAGACGGCCTTTTTCAAAGGCGCTCATTAATTGCTTAAGCGTAATCTCCAATCCCTCCTTAAAGCCTTTTGCATCGACTGCTTCGGCGTTGAGGGCTGCATACAGGCTATCGGCAACCGGCACTAAATGCTCGGCAAAACCCTCAATGGCAAATTTATGCGCCTTACCAATGTCTTCTGCTGCGCGGCGGCGGATATTTTCCCCTTCGGCTTTGGCGCGCAAGAAGTTGTCTTGCATCTCGCTTAATTTTTGCTGCAACTCGGCCAGCTGCTGCTCGGCCGTCTGCTCTACCACTGCTTCTGCGGGATTGGCTGCTGTATCTGCCGCTGCTTCAGCTTGATTTTCTGGTGTTGAATCGGGTTTTTCTTGGGTCATGGGTCTACATCGCTTTAGTAATTTCAGAAAGGAAGTGGCTTTGAGCACACTTACTGCTACTTATTTGATCTGTATATGGGCGCAAATCATGCCATTTCAAGGGGCAGCTGGGGCGGTGGGGTTAGCGATATGCGCCTCAGCAACCGCAACCAGCGCATTGCGCTTGGCTAAGACCGCAGCGGGCTCATCGGTTAGTGGCCAAGCGGCCATGTGATCCGCAGCGATGGCATGCAGCGCATTGATCCATGCCGGACTATTGTTCAGGCAAGGGATATAGCGGTAATCATTGCCACCATGCTCAATAAAAATTTCTTTGCCTTCCATGGCAATTTCTTCGAGCGTCTCCAAACAGTCCGCCGGAAATCCAGGGCAAAAAATATCGACCCGTGGACATTGCTCTTTTCCGAGCTGCTCGAGGGTGGGTGCGGTATAGGGCTTTAACCATTCCGCCTTACCAAAGCGCGATTGAAAGGTCACGATGTATTGCCCCGGAACCAGTCCTAAAGCCTCCCCCAGCAAGCGGCCGCTTTTGAGGCACTCGCAGTGATAGGGGTCACCCTTTAACAAATTGCGCTTGGGCAGGCCATGAAAGGACATCACTAGACGCTCGCCTTTTGCAAAGTCAGGACGACCTTCTTTGTCCCAAAACTCGGTTACTTGTTGGCGCAATGCCTCAATGTAGGCAGGGTGGTCATGGTAGTGCTTGACCGTGCGCACCTCTGGCTGATTGCGCCATGAACGCAGCACACGAAACACTTCATCAAAACTCGATGCCGTTGTTGTTGCCGAGTACTGAGGATAGAGGGGAAGCAATAGTAAGCGCTCCATTCCTTCGGACTGCAGTGCGTCTAAGGCTTCTTGGGTGGTCGGTTTGCCATAGCGCATCGCTAAATCTACCAACACGGTTTGGCCTTGATTGGCGTAGTTTGCTGCCAATGACTTGGCTTGCAAACGCGAGTAATGCAATAGTGGTGATCCCAGCTCAGGCAACCAAATCGTGGCGTATTTTTTGGCAGAGGCGCCACTGCGAATCGGCAAAATAATGCCGTTCAAAATAAACCACCAAATGATGCGCGGAATTTCCACCACTCGCGGATCGGAAAGGAATTCTTTTAAATAGACTTTGACTGCGCTACGGGTGGGCGCCGCTGGCGTGCCTAAGTTCAGCAGCAAAATGGCTGTCTTGCTTGGGCGCAGATGGGGGTTTTGATTCAAAACAAATCCTTAGGAGTGGCTGAGGGCGCCAGAAAGCAATTTCGAGGTGATATCCACAATCGGGATAACACGATCATAAGCCATGCGCGTTGGGCCAATTACTCCTAAGGTTCCAACGATGGTGCCGTCGACACTGTACGGCGCACTGATCACGGCTAAATCTTCGTAGGGCAATAAATCGCTTTCACCGCCAATAAATATCTGAATGCCGTCGGCATGACTCGATACATCAAGCAATTGCATGAGGACGGATTTTTGCTCGAGCATATCGAACATCTTCCGCAATTTATCCAAATTGGAACTGAGGTCCCCTACATTGAGCAAGCGGCGCTCGCCCGAGAGCACCATGCCGCCGTAGCCCATATCGCCAATAGTAGAGCTGCTATCGAGTGCTAAGGTCATCAAGCCAGAGATATCGGCGCGCAAATTATCCAAATCGGACTTGAGGCGCAAACGCACCTCATCAAAACTTCTGCCCGAGAATTGGGAATTAATGTAATTGCCAGCCTCGATCAATTGGCTTGGGCTGTAATCTTGGTTGGTTGGCAAAATGCGGTTTTGTACATCGCCCTCAGGGGTCACCACAATCAGCAAAATTTTGCCTTCACCCAGGCGTAAGAATTCAATATGCTTAAACACGTGAGCGCGCTTTGGGGTCATCACCACCCCAGCAAAGTGAGTCAGGTTCGATAGAATTTCTGCAGCGGAATTAATCATGCGCTGCGGCGAATCGGGCAACAAATGCTGTTCCAAATCACGGGCAGCTACCGCCTCAAGGGGTTGCATAGTCAACATCGTATCCACAAACAAGCGATACCCCCGTGGGGTTGGAACACGACCAGCAGAGGTGTGGGGACTGGTAACAAAACCCATGTCCTCGAGATCGGCCATCACGTTCCGAATGGTTGCCGCGGAGAGATCTAGCCCTGAAAAGCGCGATAGGGTCCTTGAGCCAATAGGCTGACCCTCCTCAATGTATCGCTCAATGAGGGTTTTTAAGAGGGCGCGGGAGCGGTCATCCATGGTGGGCTTTATTTTATGCCTATGGTTTAATCTTGATATGGTAAGCCCTTCTTCCCCAAATCACCCAAAAGGCTTCGGCCGGATTGCGCTTGTTGGCAAATACCAGGCGGATGGCATTGCGGATCATTTGCACGAACTAGCCAAGCTGGCGCTGGGACGTGGATGCGAAGTCTTTCTCGAGGCTGAAACCGCAAAAAATACCCAGATAAATGACTATCCCCATAAAAAAGTGGAGGACTTTGCCGGCTCGATCGATTTGGCCATTGTGCTCGGAGGCGATGGCACCATGCTGGGCATTGGGCGTCAGCTTGCGGGCAGCAAGGTGCCTTTAGTCGGGGTGAACTTGGGTCGTCTTGGTTACATGACCGATATTCCGATTCAGGATGTCAAACCCGTACTTACCGAAATCATGGCAGGCCACTATGAGGCCGATGAGCGCACCCTGCTCGATGCCGTTGTTCTGCGCGACGGCAAGGTGATAAATCGAGCACTCGCCTTAAATGATGTGGTTGTCAACCGCTCCGGAATATCGGGCATGGTGGAGTTAGCAGTCAAAGTCAATGACTCGTTTATGTACAACCAGCGCTCCGATGGTTTGATTGTGTCTACACCAACGGGATCTACTGCCTATGCATTATCCGCTGGAGGCCCCATCTTGCATCCCCGGGTTGCAGGCATCTTACTCGTACCGATTGCGCCCCACGCCCTCTCGAATCGTCCCATCGTCTTGCCACAAGATGCAAAAACCAGTATTGAGGTGATCAGCGGCCGCGAGGTCATCGTCAACTTTGATATGCAATCCCTGACTCATCTGCAGGTTGGTGATCGGGTTGAGGTGCGCCAGTCCGATAAAACCATTTCTTTATTGCATCCCCGCGGTCACAGCGACTACAGAACTTTGCGTGAGAAGCTACATTGGAATGAGTATCCATCGACATTCTGAATCCCCTTTATTTAGTACTCTAGATCCATGCTGCAAACCATAGCCCTTCGTGACTTCGTCATCGTCGACGCACTTGAGCTTGATTTCACATCGGGGTTTACGGTACTGACCGGGGAAACCGGTGCTGGTAAGTCCATCTTGCTCGATGCGCTTGGCCTGGTCTTAGGCGAACGCGCCGATAGCAGTCAAATCCGCGAAGGTTGCAATCGCGCTGAGATTAGCGCCCTCTTCCAGATTGATGCTGATGCGCAATCAGCGATTGCCACCTGGCTTGATGAGAATGGCTTTCCCAGTGAAGACAAGGGCGAAAGTCTTTTTCTAAAACGCATCGTCGAAAGCAGTGGACGAAGTCGCGCCTTTATTAATGGCAGCGTTGCCACGCTTACGCAACTGCGCGAGGCAGGCGATCAATTGGTAGACATTCATGGCCAACATGCGCATCAACTCTTACTCAAAGGGGGTGCGCAGCGCGACCTACTCGATCGGCATGCGGGCCTGAGCGCACTGGTGAGCGATGTCAGTAAGGCTTTTCGGACAGCGCATGACTTACGTAAGCAACTGGCCCAAGCTGAAAATGCCGGTCAAGACCTTGCTAGAGAGCGTGAGCGCCTCGAGTGGCAACTGGAAGAGTTAACGGAGCTAGCACCCATTGCTGGGGAGTGGCTCACGATCCAGAGCGACCATAGCCGATTGGCCAATGCAGCAAAAATCATTAGCGGCTGCCAAGAGTCAATCACGATCTTGAGTGAATCCGATCATTCGGTTGATTCCTCTCTGTCTAAAATGAATGCAGTGATGCAGGACCTGCTCGAACACGACCCCAATCTAAAAGATATTGCAGACGCACTCGAGTCGGCACAAATTCAAGTGGACGAGGCCGTGCATGGCCTAAACCGGTATTTGCAAAAGGTTGACCTCGATCCAGAGCGCTTAGCTCAACTCGAAGTTCGCATGCAGAATTTACATAGTGCTGCGCGCAAATATAAAGTGGATGCGGATGCCCTGCCGCAATTACTGACCGATACCGCAGACCACTTACGCGCCTTAACTGCGGCGCAAGACATTGAGGCGCTACGCAATAAAGTAAATCAAGCGGAAGAGGTCTATCTCAAAGCGGCAAAGCAACTGACCCAAAAGCGCAGTAAAGCGGCAACCCAACTCAGCAAGGAAGTGACCTTGGCGATGCAAGATTTATCCATGGCCGGCGGTCAACTCGACATTGCCCTTCTCCCGCTTGCGGAAGGTGGAGCTAGCGGTCTTGAGCAAATCGAATTTCAGGTGGCGGGTCATGCGGGCAGCACTCCGCGCTCCCTTGCTAAAGTTGCTTCCGGCGGCGAGCTTGCCCGCATTAGCCTAGCGATCAGCGTCATCACCAGCAAGGCTTCCTTTACACCCACCTTAATTTTTGATGAAGTCGATGCCGGTATTGGCGGCGCCGTTGCTGAAACAGTCGGAAAACTCCTGCGTCAACTGGGTGAATCGCATCAAATTATCTGCGTGACCCATCTTCCCCAAGTTGCAGCCCAAGGCAATCATCACCTCAAGGTCAGCAAATCCCAAGCGGGCAATACCACCCTCTCGCAGGTCAGCACACTGGGTCGAAATGAGCGCGTAGAAGAAATTGCCCGTATGCTGGGCGGCGCAACCATTACCGATACAACCCGGCGCCATGCCCGCGAGCTACTAGAGCAAAATTAAACAGCCTTATTTTGCTAGAGTAACGACATCAGTCGTTCGATGTATCTTGAAAAATGGATTCCCACAAGGCACTGACTGCAGTGCGCGCCTGCAAAAGGTCGGGATGCAGACTCAAATCAACTCGGGTTTTCTCAGCCCCATCTAAGCGCAATCGGTGCTGCTGTTCGCGCAGCAAGCGGTAGGCATCGGCTACTGAAACGGCAGATTCCTTAGGAATCAATCCTGCGTTTGCAGCAATACCTAACAATGCAATGTTCCCCAAATTACCAATCAGTGCAGGATGCTGGTGCGCATAAGCCAATATCAAAAATTGCACGATGAACTCAATATCGACCATACCGCCGGCATCATGTTTCAGGTCAAACTGAGTACTGGGGTTAGGGTGTCCAGCATGCACTTTGCGACGCATACTCAAAATCTCTGAGCGCAAAGCAGCGACGTCGCGCACCTGGCTTAAAACATCAGATCGAATGGCATCAAACTGCGGTGCCACCTGGAGATTACCGGCAGCAAAGCGTGCGCGCGTTAAGGCCTGATGCTCCCAAACCCAAGCGGCATTGTCGCCCTCCCGTAATTGATACTTACGAAATGAATCCAGGCTCGTAACCAAAAATCCTGCGGAGCCATTGGGCCGTAAACGGGTATCGATTTCAAACAGGGTGCCTGCAGCAGTGTGTGTCGTCAACCAATTAATCATGCGCTTGGCTAGCAATGAGAAAACTTCTTGTGCCGGAAAATGCGCTGCATCCGTTTGGGCTTCTTTTTCATCGTATAGAAAAACCAAATCCAAGTCCGATGCGTAGCCTAATTCTTTACCGCCCAACTTACCGTACGCAATCACAGCAAAGGATGGAAGGGTCGGATCTAAATCAAATTTCTTGGCCACGCCCGGCCAAATCCGCTCAAAGCTTGCCTGCAGAATTAAATCGGCCAAGGCGGATAGGCGATCACTGACTGCTTCAACGCTTAAAGGCTTAGCAATGCCTATTCCCAAATCGGCCAACAACGTAATGAAGGTTTCAGTATGGTGAGTGACCCGCAAAATATCCATGGCGTGCTCGGCTGCGCCATCGCCATCCGCTAGGGCATCATCGAGGCGCATATCTAAATCAGCCTTAATGCCCTTCCAATAGGCCTCGGGGTGATTGACAAGTTCGGATTCAGAACGCGTAGCGAGCAGGTAATCCAGTAAATGGGGATGGCGACTTAAGTAGCTTGCACCCCATTGCGAGGCCTGCAATAAAGCCAAAATATTATGCAAGGCGCTGGGGTATTCAGCCAATATGGAAAGATAGGCGCTACGACGCGCAATCGCCTCCAATAGATCAAAGAAGCGCAATAAGGTTTGGTCTGCTACCGCGGGATCAATGGTGTCATGCTCTAACTGCTCTGTCGCCTTACAAATCAGATTATTAAAGATGTGTCGGCTTTTTTCTGGCAAGCTGCGCTGTTTTGAACTCTCCAGCCAAGTCTGCCAACGCTGGCAGGCTTCTGGATAGCGGTCACCATTGGGTTGCCAATCAGATGCAATCGATTCGGTATCGAGGCGCGTTTTATCGTCCAGCACAAAGGCTTTTTCAAATAAACGTGCAACCCGATCTTGCTGGCGCGTGAGCTCGTCTAGGAATGCCGATAAAGTCGCCTCAGACTTTTCATCTGGCCCAGCCATCGCCTCCGCTAAGCGCGCTCGAGATTCCGTCTCCTCAGGAAAATAGTGGGTTTGCTGGTCTTCCCATAACTGAATACGGTGCTCAAGGCGGCGCAGAAAAACATAGGCCTCGCTTAAATCATGCACCTCATTCTCTGGCAACAGATTCTGCTGAGCTAACAACTGCAACACTTGCAAGGTCGGTCTAATGCGAAAGCGTGGATCTGTACCACCGCGCATCAGTTGAAACATTTGCGCTAAAAATTCAATTTCACGGATACCACCTCGTCCCAGCTTGATATCGTGGGATCTGCCATGGCGATTGGCGCTCCGTTTTTCTGCCTCACGCTGTATTTGCGAGTGCAAATCCCGAATCGCTGCAATCACGCCGTAATCCAAGTGGCGCCGATAAACAAACGGACGTATGAGTTGATCTAATGCTTTTTCGCAGCGCCCATGGTCAGCCGAGCCTGCTAGCGGATAAATCAATCGCCCTTTGATCCAGGCATAACGCTCCCACTCGCGGCCTTGTACTGTCAAGTACACCTCAAGCATATCCAAGCTGCATACCAGAGGACCAGAGTCACCATTGGGCCGTAAACGCATATCCACCCGGAAGACAAAACCATTGGCATCGTGCTCAGAGATGATCTTAATTAAGCGTTTGCCCATCCGCGTAAACCACTCGTGATTCGACAGGCTTTTTTCACCGCCTTGGGTCTCGCCCTCATACTCATAGAGAAAAATTAAGTCGATGTCGGACGATAGATTGAGCTCATAACCACCGAGCTTACCCATGCCAACCACCATCAGCGGGACCTCACAATTGGCCTCGGAAGACCATGGAATACCAAAACGTGCCTTTAAGTCGGTGCGGATTGCCTCCAAGGCTATTGCGACGGTTTGCTCAGCAAATATACTCAGCGCCTCCGTCACTTCAGCCAATGGGGCCTGCCCGCTGAGGTCACGCAAACCCAAGTACAGCATTAATTTCTGACGGGCTAGGCGTAACTCCGCCATTAGCTTTAATTCGTCTAATTCCGGCTCAGCAGCGATGCCTTGCGCTGGCTCAAGCAGAGCCTTAATCGCCGCCAAGTTAACCGGCTGGCCTTGATGCTCCGCAAGCCACGGAGCCCAATCAGGACGAGCCTGTAGCCAGCGGCTAGCAAATACAGAATGCCGCTTCAAAAAGTCGATTTGATGATCAAACGAGGCCATACCGAATCATAGCTATTCTTGAGTGGGGTGACGGATAATAGGGTTTATGTTTGGAAACATTTCCCTCGGACCCTTGCTGCGCAGCATGAAAAACGGCATTGCTCAGCTCCATTGGTCGCGTTGGCTGGTCCGCTTTCTTAAGGTAATGGCTATCCTTGCCGCACTTGCAGTGGCCTTGCATTTTGGGGTCCGCTACCTTATTTGGCCGCAGATTGAAAAATCCAAGCCAACCCTAGAAAAGCTGATGGGGTCCCGACTGGGCGTTACGGTCACGATGGATGATGTGCGCGTCAGCTGGGATGGCCTGCGGCCTGAATTTGAAATCAATGGATTGCGGTTTTATGCCCAGAACGCAGGCAAGGTCAGCGGTCCAACAAAAAATTTGCCTGCGCTGGCAATCCAATCCATATCGGGTGAACTCAGCCTGCTGTCCTTTTATCATCTTGCCCCGTATTTTGAAAAGTTGGTCATCAGGAATGCCGAGCTCACTGCCGAGCGAAGTCAAACTGGGATCATTTCGATTGCCGGTATTGCACTTGATCCAAACGAAAGTGGTCATGCAGGTAGTGATTGGCTCATGGCGCAAAACGCTATTCAGCTAAGCAATGCAGTGATTCACTGGCGGGATCACGAGAAGAAAAAATTAGATACCGATATTCGAATCGAATCCCTCTTGATCTCCAACGGCCTACGAGATCACCTGATTGACTTAGTAGCTTATTTACCCAGCGATCGAAGCCCAGTGCGCTTGAGTGCAGACTTTAAACACGGCATCGGCGGCGAGCCCGGCAATTGGCGTAACTGGAGCGGGCAATTTACCTGGGACTTTAAAGGGCTCAACCTCAATCGCTTAGCGCTCGACTTTAAGCTACCCCTGCCCATGCTCGAAGGCATTCTGGAGTCACGTGGCTTTATAAGTCTAAGTAAGGGCAGGCTAAATGGCGGCGATGCCCTGCTCCTTGCAGATGACTTACGCGTTCAATTTAAACAGGAGCGCGATCTGTTGGAGTTTGGTCGACTCGAGGCAGAAATTCAGGAAAGCTCCAAAGGAAAAGTGGTTTCCGTAACCAGTAAAAAATTAGCGTGGCGGGATTTTGGGAGTCCTAAAAATTTCCCTCTGAAAGAATTAAGTCCGATGTCGTTTTATTGGACTCCGCCCAAAGCCGGTGAAGAAATCCGGGAGTTTGGCTTTGCATCCCCTCGCATTAGCGTTGATGATGCCACCTTGTTTGCGCTCAATCTACCCCTACCTAATAAACTGCACCGCATCATTGCAGGCTCCAAGGCAAGCGGACTTCTGGAGAACGTCGATATCCAGTGGTCAGAAAAAACTTCAGTCCTACCTCTACCCAAAACCTGGTTACCCAATGCCAATTTGGCCTTGTCGATCAAAGCGGATTTAAGTCAATTTCGCTTCCTAGGGCCCCGCAATGTGTTACCGAGCGTAAGCAACTTAACGGGCCGACTGGAGACCAACGAAAAGCAAGGTAGCCTGATATTGAACTCCCCTAATCTTGAGCTTGATATCAGCGGATTTTTAGCGGATCCAAAACTCAAACTCGAGACCGCAAAAGGTCGGATTGAATGGCAAAAGATAAAGGGGCAATGGCAAATCAGCGGAAAGGATGTTGCATTTAGCAACCCGGATGTCAGTGCATCGCTATCCGCCAACTACCTCTTTGGCGACCCCAAACAAACGGATTCACTGACCCTGAATATGCAATTTGAGCGCGCCACGTTGACGCAAGTGCATCGCTATCTTCCAGTCGAAATGGATCGCGATGCGCGAACCTACCTGAGCAAGGCATTTGCTGGCGGTGAAGTACAAAAAGGCAGTCTCTTTATTAAAGGAGACCCCAATCAAATTCCCTACTCCGCGCAATACCCCGGGGAATTCACGCTCAATCTACCGATCAAAAACACCACCTTCAGTCCAGTACCAACCCTTCCTGCCAGCCAGGGTATCTGGCCCGCTTTTACTAATCTCAGCGGTGCAGTAATAATGAAAGAGGCAGCGCTGAAAGTGCAAGTCGATACGGCGAACTACCAAAACGCTCTTTTGCAATCGGTTCAAGCCACAATCAATGATGTCACGGCCAACAATTCAGAGGTTAGAGTAAAGGGCTCTGCTAGCGGTGATTTGAAGGAGTTACTGGACTACATCAAACCTACGCCCATGTTGCAGAAGCGCCCCTCGGTTGCACAATTGCTAAATGTCAGCGGCCCTGCGGATTTAAGCGTCGATTTAGCAATCCCACTATCGGGATCAAAAGATCCTGATATCGATATTCGCTTAACATTATTGGGCAATCAAATACAGTGGTCTGACTTTCCGCCACTGCTCAATACCAAAGGTAGCTTACGAATACGCGATGACTTTCCGATGCCAGAAACAATTCGCGCCGACGTTTTGGGCGGTAGTCTCCAGGTGACTAGCCAGTCATCTGGGGGATCGGAAAAAGTGCTGACAGTCGCTGGTGGTATTAATACGAATGAACTCAAAAAGCACCTGGCAGATAAAAGCGATTTGACCTTTGCTCCTGTCTTAAACGCAATGGCGGGCAAGATTAATTATGACGGTCAAGTCCGTATAGACAAATCCACTATCGATAGCAATATCCGCTTTAATCTCAATGCATTTGGCTTAAATGCCCCAGAGCCTTTCAACAAGGCAATCAATACCCCACTCTCTGCTCGCCTGAATTTAAAAAGCAACCCAGATCAAAAAAGTGGGGGCAACATACTGAGTTGGTCCGGCCAAATTGGTGAGCGTATTTTTATGCAAGGCAGCTCTGCTACTGGAAGCCCAGTAAGGCAAGCCTACGGCATTGGTCAGCCAGCCACCTTGCCTCAAAATGGCATCACTTTTGGGATCAATACCAATGAGCTTGATCTCGATGCCTGGTATGCATTTCTAAAACCAACAGTAGCAATTGATACGGCAAGAAAAAAAGAGGGCGAGTCCAGCTCAGCAAAGTACGCCGAAGCGAATGTGCCAGTAGAAATCACTGCTCAAGTAAAAAAACTGACGCTACTCAATCGCCACTGGTCTGATCTTCAACTCAGCGCAAATCAAAAAGACGCGCAACTGCAATTGCAAATTACATCCCCACAGGTAGCAGGGCAAATTCAGTGGCAAGCCAAGAAAAAAATGGATATTGCGGGGCAACTTAGCGGCAAGCTAAGCGCCCTGCATATTCCGGATACCATCGGGTCTGTCGCCACCACTAATTCAGCGACCAAGCAACAAGCGCCAGCCCAAGTATCGGTAGGAGAGTTGCCCAACATCAATCTTGCCGTCGATGACTTTCAATACGGTGACAAGTCCCTTGGAAAGGTAAGCCTAAAAGCGACTCGCTCGCCCACCGCATTGATGATTAACAATCTGCAAGTGAGTAATCCGCAAGACACTACTGTCATTAGTGGGGTTTGGTGCGGCAGCGATGGCGCCCAAAAAGAGCGGACTGAGATTGATGTCACGATGGCGATTGCGGATCTAGGCCCCATTGCTGCCCGCTGGGGCAACCCCAACTCAATTGAAGGCGGGGATGGCAAGATTAGCGGAAAACTAGCATGGCATGGCTCAGCATTCCAGCCTCAACTTGAAACGCTAGATGGCAAGATCAATGTTGCGCTTGAAAAAGGTCGCCTCCTAAAGGTAGATACCACTGCCGCTAAATTATTTAGTGTACTTAGCCTGCAAAGTCTCTTACGCTTTGCTACGCTGGATTTGCAAGGTAGCCTTGGAACGGTGGTATCGCAAGGCACTGCCTTTAAAACGATTACCGGTGATTTTGCAGTCAACAGCGGCATTGCCAAAACTGATAACTTTTTAATGCAACTTGATCAGGCCCGCGTTGCCATGGCGGGTTTAATTGATGCCCCGAAAGAAACCCAGGATTTACGCATTACGGTTTTCCCCAGTATTGACGCAACTTCCGGCGCTTTGGCGGTGTTTGCGATCAATCCGATTGCTGGACTGGGCGCTTTAATTGGCCAATATCTGGTAACGAATCGAATCAATAAGGCAATGCAGTCGGATTATTTAGTGCAAGGTTCCTGGACAGATCCCGAAATCATCCCCCTCAACCAGCAGGGGCAGCCCTTAGATCCCAAGGTGCTCGACGGTATTCGTACGAAGGGCTTACTCAAAGAACAGGCCAAGCCAAGCGCGCCCAACTCAAGCACTCCTGCACCTACTACCGGCCAAAGTGCCATTGAGTCTTTCTCTGGTTCTGGCGTAATCGCAACCCCCAATTAAAGTAAAGCAGTACGATTGACGTATTCCCACTTTTAACTGATCTCACCTATGTCCGAACTGCGCGTTTGCTCGATTCAGATGGTGTCTACGCCACTGCTTACAGAAAACCTCGATCGGGCAGCACATTGGGTGGCTGAGGCTGCTGCAACTGGTGCCAAGCTTGTTCTGCTACCAGAATACTTTTGCTTGATGGGTTTGGCCGATACCGATAAGGTTAGAGCCAGAGAAAAACTGGGCTATGGCCCCATTCAAGAGCGTTTGTCCAGTCTTGCAAAACAATATGGTGTTTTTTTAGTTGCCGGCACTATTCCGCTGGAGTGCAGCGACCCAAACAAGGTGCTCAACACCAGCTTAGTATTTAATCCAGATGGCGCGCAAATTGCACGATACGACAAAATCCATTTGTTCGGATTTCAGACAAGCGAAGAGCGCTATCAAGAATCAGAAACGATTGCGCCTGGAGATCAACCCGGGAGTGTGTCGATTTCGGTTGCAGGAGTGGATTGGCGCTTTGGCTTAAGCGTCTGTTACGACTTGCGCTTTCCTGAACTCTATCGTGCGATTGGATTGGTGGATTGCCACCTGATTCCAGCTGCCTTTACTTACACCACTGGTAAAGACCATTGGGACATCTTATTGCGCGCTAGAGCAATTGAAAACCAATGCTATGTCTTGGCATCAGCCCAAGGGGGACTTCATCAGAATCAGCGCCGCACCTGGGGCAATACGATGCTGATTGACCCATGGGGCCAGGTTGTTAGCGTTCTGGATCAAGGTGAGGGCCTAGTACACGGTCTTCTGAGCAAAGAACGGTTAAACGCGGTACGCTCTAAATTACCTGCACTACACCACCGCACAATGTGATTTTTTGAAAGACACTGCATTTATGAATGATGTTCACATGCCGACTGATTGGACCAAACCCAAACAACAGGGCGACTTACTGCAAATCGCCAAGTCAATATTGCTTGAGCCCAGCGGTCTCACCGAATCGGATTTGCACGATACCTTTGGGGTCATGTACGCTCATCGCCTAGATGATGCTGATGTGTATTTTCAACACACACGCAATGAAAGCTGGAGCCTAGAAGAAGGCATCGTTAAGTCGGGAAGCTTTAGCATTGACCAGGGCGTTGGCGTGCGCGCAATTTATGGTGACAAAACTGCGTTTGCGTATTCGGATGAAATCAATCTACCCGCCCTACTCAAGTCCGCTAAAGCAACTCGCGTCATTGGTCCATCGGGCGGCAAGCAGGCTCTTGCGAGAACTACATCGACGCCAGTCGCCAATACCCTGTATTCCGGCTTAAATCCACTGGACTCTTTAGGTCCAACGGAGAAGATCGCTTTGCTGGAAGCAATTGAGCGGCGCGCCAAAGCGCGGGATCCCCGAATCATTCAAGTGATGGCTAGCTTAGCTGGGGAATTTGACGTGGTGCTCGTGATGCGTGCCAATGGCTTACTGGCGGCCGACATCAGGCCACTCGTTCGTGTTTCGGTTCATGTGATTGCCGAACAAAATGGGCGTCGCGAATCTGGTTCGGCTGGTGGCGGCGCTCGCCATGACTACGGCTATTTCACGTCTGACCTAGTGAATCATTGGGTAGATGAGGCGGTGGATAGCGCACTCCTCAATTTAGAGTCGCGCCCTGCTCCTGCCGGCCCGATGACTGTTGTTATGGGCCCAGGATGGCCGGGTGTATTGCTCCACGAAGCCATCGGTCATGGCCTGGAGGGTGACTTTAATCGCAAGGGATCCTCCGCTTTTGCAGGCCGCATCGGCCAACGGGTCGCCGCCAAGGGAGTGACGGTGGTCGACGATGGCACCCTCAGCGGGCGACGCGGCTCCTTGAATATCGACGACGAAGGCACGCCAACCCAATGCACCACCTTGATTGAGGATGGCATTCTGAAAGGCTACATTCAAGATACCTTGAATGCTCGGCTGATGAAAATGCCCCAGACCGGCAATGGTCGGCGCGAGAGTTTTGCTTCCTTACCCATGCCACGCATGACTAATACCTACATGCTGGCTGGCAAAGAAGATCCCCAAGAAATCGTCGCCAGCATCAAACGCGGTCTGTATGCAGTCAACTTTGGCGGCGGGCAAGTCGACATTACCAGCGGGAAATTTGTCTTTTCTGCATCGGAAGCCTACTGGGTCGAAAACGGCAAAATTCAATATCCCGTGAAAGGCGCCACCATTATTGGCAACGGTCCAGAGTCCTTAAAACAGGTCTCGATGATCGGCAATGACCTGAAGCTAGACAGCGGGGTTGGGGTTTGCGGCAAGGAAGGCCAGAGCGTGCCAGTAGGCGTTGGCCAGCCAACCCTCCGGATCGATGGCATGACGGTAGGGGGCACAGCCTAATCAGCTTAAAATACGGATATGAGCACTCGAACCAACATCACCCCCGAAAACTGGTATGCCAGCGTGGATAAAACCTCGGATACCGACGACCAGCGTATTCACAACATTACGGTACTGCCACCGCCAGAGCATCTGATTCGTTTTTTTCCGATTGCTGGAACAGCGATTGAAAAATTAATCAGCCAAACGCGCAGCAAGATTCGTAATTTGATTCACGGCAAAGATGACCGACTTTTAGTCATCATCGGCCCCTGCTCCATTCATGATCCACGAGCAGCACTTGAGTATTGCCAGCGTCTCTTAGCTGAACGTAAGCGTTTTTCGGGTGAACTGGAAATTGTTATGCGGGTCTATTTTGAAAAACCCCGCACTACGGTTGGCTGGAAGGGTTTAATCAATGACCCCTATCTGGATGAGAGTTTCCGCATCGAAGAAGGTCTGCGAATTGCGCGTCAAGTACTCATGGAAATCAATCGCATGGGTATGCCTGCCGGTAGCGAATTCTTAGATGTGATTTCCCCGCAATACATTGCTGATTTAATTTCTTGGGGAGCCATTGGCGCCCGTACCACCGAGAGCCAAGTGCACCGCGAACTTGCCTCTGGCTTGTCGGCTCCGATTGGATTTAAAAATGGCACGGATGGCAATATCCGCATCGCTACCGACGCTATCCAGGCAGCGCGTAGAGAGCATCACTTCTTATCGGTACACAAAAATGGTCAAGTTGCTATTGTTGAAACCAATGGCAATAAAGACTGCCACGTCATTCTGCGCGGCGGCAAAGAGCCAAACTACGAAGAAAAATTTGTCACCGCAGCATGTCAGGAGCTCGAGGCAGCTAAGTTACCGGCCAGCCTCATGGTTGATTTATCGCACGCTAACTCGAGCAAACAACATGAGCGTCAAATTACGGTGGCCGATGACATCGCAAAACAAATTGAATCTGGCTCACGCCACATCTTTGGCGTGATGATTGAAAGTCACCTCAACGGTGGCGCCCAAAAATTCACCCCAGGCAAAGATGATGCCAGCGCCCTCGAATACGGCAAGAGCATTACCGATGCCTGCATTAATTGGGACGACTCAGTGAAGGTCTTAGAGCGTTTGGCGCAAGCCGTTAAGAAACGTCGGCGCGGATAAAAAAGGGAAAACTCTGGATCAATCGGATTTATTCTGATTCTTCCAGAGAATATCTTGACCACCGGCGGCGCGATTTAATACCCGCGCCAAAACAAACAGCAAATCCGATAAGCGATTGACGTACTGACGCGGAGAGTCATGCAAGGTATCGTGCCAACCGAGCTTCACGATAGACCGCTCAGCGCGACGACAAACCGTTCTACAGACATGGGCTTGCGCAGCCGCACGTGTACCGCCAGGCAGAATAAATTCAGTTAACGGGGGCAGCGTATCGTTGTAGTGCTTGAGCCACGCATCCAACTGCGCCACTTGCTCCTCTTTGAGTAGGGTGTAATTCGGAATACACAACTCCCCACCCAAATCAAACAAATCATGCTGCACCCGCAAAAAGAGTGCCTGCATCTCAGTGGCAATGGCCTCCGGGATGGCTTCGGTCATCAAAACACCGATTTCGGAGTTGAGTTCGTCTACGTCCCCCATCGCGCAAATGCGCAAATGGTCCTTTTCAACTCGGCTGCCATCGCCCAATCCGGTCATGCCGGCATCGCCGGTTCGTGTTGCAATTTTTGAAAGTCGATTTCCCATCAACTGATTATAGGTAAATGGCTAAAATGGAGCGATGAATACTGTCGCCCCACCACCCGATCTCCTAGAAATTCAGGCTCTGCAGGCTAAATTAGTCTCGGCGCTCCGGCCCATCTTGGCGGAAGACGGCCTTTTGTGGGAACCAGAGGACACAATCCCCTATGAATGTGATGGTTTAGCGGCCTATCGGCGCATGCCTTTGGCAGTTGCCCTGCCTGAAAACGAAGCACAAGTGTCGCGTATTTTGCAGGTCTGCCATGCCATGAATGTGCCTGTTGTGCCCCGCGGTGCTGGTACCGGCTTATCGGGCGGCGCGATGCCCATCGCCCAAGGCCTAGTTCTTTCCCTTGCCAAACTCAAAAAGATTCTGGACATCAATCTATTTACCCGCACTGCGGTTGTGCAGCCGGGCGTGCGCAATCTGGCGATTTCTGAGGCAGTTGCCCATTTGGGCTTGTACTACGCTCCCGATCCATCATCGCAAATTGCCTGCTCGATTGGCGGCAACGTCAACGAAAACTCCGGCGGCGTTCACTGCCTTAAGTACGGATTAACGCTGCACAATGTGTTGCGTGTTCGTGGCGTTTTAATGAGCGGCGAGATTGTCGAATTTGGTAGCCTAGCGCCTGATGCACCGGGACTTGATTTACTCGCCATTGTGATGGGTAGCGAAGGCATGCTGGCGGCGGTCACAGAAGTGACTGTCAAGCTCGTACCAAAACCCAAATTAGCCCAAGTCATTATGGCTAGCTTTGATGACATCGAAAAAGGCGGCAATGCGGTTGCCGCCATTATTGCCGCTGGCATTATTCCGGCCGGCCTTGAGATGATGGATAAGGCAACAACGCGGGCGGTCGAAGAGTTTGTGCACGCCGGCTACGACTTAGACGCCGCTGCCATTTTGCTGTGTGAGTCCGACGGCACGCCAGAAGAAGTAGCAGAAGAAATTGGGCGTATGACTGCTGTTTTAGAAAAAGCGGGCGCCAGCGGCATTCGTATCTCAAAAAATGAAAGTGAGCGCCTGACGTTCTGGAGCGGTCGTAAAAATGCCTTTCCAGCAGCGGGCCGCATTGCAGCCGACTACTACTGCATGGATGGAACGATTCCTCGGCGTCACATTGCTACGCTCTTGCGCCGCATTCAAGAAATGGAAAAAAAATATCGGCTCGGCTGCTTAAATGTATTTCATGCGGGCGATGGCAATATGCATCCGCTGATCTTATTTAATGGCGCCGACATGGACGAGTGGCACCGTGCGGAAGAGTTTGGCACCGACATATTAGAGGCGTGCGTTGAACTCGGCGGGACCATTACCGGCGAGCACGGTGTTGGTATCGAAAAGATCAATTCGATGTGCGTGCAATTTGGCGAGCATGAGCGGGAATTATTCTGGGGCGTGAAACGCGCTTTTGATCCAGCCCAATTGTTGAACCCCGATAAAGCCATTCCCAGTCTTAGCCGCTGTGCCGAGTACGGTCGCATGCGCATCAGCGGTGGCAAGTTACCGCATCCTGAGTTGGAGCGTTTTTAATGAGCGATGTGCAGATTCAGCAGTTCCGAGATCAAATTAAAGCCGCAGCCGCATCAAAGACGGCGCTATCAATTCAAGGGGGTGGCTCAAAGAGCTGGTACGGCAACCCCAATGCCTATACCCCTTTACTGACTACTGGGTTTCATGGGATCGTAGACTACCAACCCGAAGAGCTCGTCATTACAGCGCGTGCCGGAACGGCATTGGCCACCATTGAGGCAGCACTCGCCGAAAAAAATCAGATGCTGGCATTTGAGCCTCCCCACTTTGGAGCGCAAGCGACATTTGGTGGTGCGATTGGCGCTGGTCTTGCTGGCCCAGGACGCATCAGCGCCGGTAATTTGCGCGACTATGTATTGGGTACGCGCCTCATGGATGGGCAAGGACACGATTTATCGTTCGGCGGTAAGGTCATGAAAAACGTGGCCGGCTATGACGTCTCGCGTTTGTTGCCAGGCTCTTTAGGCACCTTCGCCCTCATACTCGAGGCCTCCGTCAAGGTCTTACCAAAGCCTGCTGGCAGCGCATCCTTGCGCTGCTTTATTTCTGAGGCGCGCGCACTAAAGGTATTGAATGAGTGGGCAGGCCAACCCCTGCCCTTGTCGGCGAGTAGTTGGATCGGCTCAGGTGATGCCAATGCCGATGGGGAGCTCACCATTCGCCTTGCAGGCGCAGTTGCCGCAGTCCAGTCCGCTACCGTCCTCATGAAATCCACTCTAGGCGCAACCGAACTTGACCCTGCCATTGCTGCTGCATTTTGGCGGGATCTACGCGAACACAAATTGGATTGCTTTCATGGGTTGGGTGCTGATGATGCCCTGTATCGCCTCGCCCTGCCTGCAGCATGTCCACCTATCGATTTTTCTACGCTCGCCTCAAGTGGCACTCAGCAGCGCGTTCTCGAATGGCACGGCCAACAACGCTGGTGGCATGGCCCAGCAGATGCAAATACCCAAGCGAAAGTGAAAGCAAAGGCAATTGAACACGGCGGTCACGCCAGCTGCTTTCGCGTTGGTAGCAATGGTGTAGCGCAGCGCTTCACTTTGCTGAGCGATCAAGCCCATAGTGCGGCACTCACTTCTGTCCAAGCCCAATTGCGTAAGGCATTTGATCCATCCGGGGTTTTTGCAACCGGTCGCCTTCCTTAATCTACCCACTGATATGCAAACCCAATTAGCCCCCCAGTTTATTAATACCCACGACGGTAACGAGGCTGCGCGTATTTTAGGAAAGTGCGTGCATTGCGGTTTCTGCACCGCCACTTGTCCAACCTATCAGATATTAGGTGACGAGCTAGATGGTCCACGCGGTCGAATCTACCTCATCAAACAAATGGCAGAGGGTCAAGCGGTTACTGAAAAAACCCGCTTACATCTGGATCGCTGCCTAACCTGCCGCAATTGCGAAACCACCTGCCCCAGCGGCGTTCAATACGGTCAGTTGATTGATATTGGGCGCAAATGGGCCGAACAAAGTACAGCCCCACGCAAATCCGGTGAGCGCCTCACACGCTGGCTTTTAAAAGAAGGTTTAACCCGTCCAGCGCTCTTTAACTCTGCGATGGCTTTGGGTAGATTGGTGCGACCACTGTTACCAAGTGAACTCAAGCGCAAGGTGCCTATCAATGGGGTTTACACCAATCAAATCAAGACCAACAACACAGTAGCCTTAGCGCCTGTAAAGCAGGCAGCACGTGCCACGATGCTCATCTTAGAGGGCTGCGTACAACCCGGCATGTTGCCCAATATCAATCATGCGACCCAGCGTGTTTTAGCGCGTCTCGGCGTGGACCTAGTTAGCGCCCCTAAGGCAGGCTGTTGCGGCGCACTCCGCTATCACCTGAACGACCAGGATGGTGGTTTAGATGCGGCGCGGCGCAATATTGATGCATGGTGGCCTTATGTTGATGGCAGCAATCCAGTCAGCGCCATTGTGATGACAGCCTCGGGTTGCGGCGTCATGGTGAAAGATTATGGTCATTTGCTTGCGCAGGATCCGCACTATGCAGCGAAGGCCAAGCGCATCTCTGAGCTGACAAAAGATTTAGCAGAAATATTGCCGAGCTATACAGAAGACTTGGTTGCATTGCTAGGCAGCAATCCAAAATCAGGTGTGGTCTACCACCCACCTTGCACCTTACAGCATGGTCAGAAAATTCGCGGCAAAGTCGAAGGCTTATTGGAGAGTATTGGGGTACCTGCTCGCTTGTGTGCTGATAGCCATTTGTGCTGTGGCTCTGCTGGCACCTATTCGGTTTTACAGCCGGCTCTTTCGGGTCAACTGCGTCAGCAAAAATTAGATCATTTGCAGCGGGCCTATGAAGACAGTAAGGCTACCGCCATTGTTTCTGCCAACATTGGTTGTATCTCGCATTTGCAACAAGAAAAAATGCCGGTCCTGCATTGGGTTGAGATTGTGGATCAGCTTCTCGTGGACGCCGCGCAAGCTGCAGAGTCCGAGGCCGCATGAGGGAAATCGCTGTCAATTTAATCCAGGTCAGAGACCGCATTGAATTAGCTGCCCTCGCCGCGAAACGCGAGCCTGAAGAAATTCAATTGATGGCAGTTAGCAAGCTTTTTCCTGCAAGCGCGGTAGAAGAGGCAATGCATGCCGGCCAAACGTGTTTTGGCGAAAACTACGTACAAGAAGGCGTTGAGAAAATACAGCAACTCGCCAAATTACGTCCTTGGCTTGAATGGCATTTTATTGGGCCACTGCAAAGCAATAAAACCAAGGAGGTCGCCCACCATTTTGACTGGGTTGAAAGCATTGATCGCTTAAAAATTGCAGAGCGTTTGTCGGCGCAGCGCCTAGAGCTGCCCGAGGTACTACCCCTGCAAGTCTGTGTGCAAGTCAATGTCAGCAATGAAGAAAGTAAAAGTGGTGTCCTCATTGAGGAGGCGGTAGCACTATGCGATGCCGTTGCACAACTACCAGGGCTGACCTTACGTGGACTGATGGCCATTCCCGCTCCCAGCACCGACCCCGTAGAGCAGCGCGCCGCATGCGCCAAAATGAAAGCGCTGTTTGTAGAAATTCAGCAATCCCGCCTCGATGATCGAGGTTACGCTTATTTTGATACCCTATCGATGGGCATGTCGGATGACCTTGAGGCGGCCATTGCCGAAGGCAGCACCTTGGTCCGAATCGGCACCGCCATCTTTGGTCAGCGCCCTCCCGCTAAGGCCTAGTACTATTCTCTTTATGACTGATTCCACTCTCTCCCCTTTGGCCCATACGCACATCACCTTTATTGGCGGTGGCAATATGGGTCGAGCCCTGATTGGAGGCTTACTGGCCAGTGGTCTACAAGCCAAACAAATGACCGTAGTAGAGCCATTTGCTGCTACTGCCGAAAAGCTCAAATCTGATTTTTCACTAGCCGTCGTGCATTCGATCGACCAATTGCAATTCGATTCCACGCTTGAGCAGGTTGTGGTGATGGCTGTGAAACCCCAAGACTTCAAGCAAGTGGCCCTATCCCTAGCCCCTCACTTAAAAGCCATCGCTGCAGAACGCTTACTCATCATCAGCATTGCAGCCGGTATTCGGCTCAGCAGTATGACAAGCTGGTTAGGTCATTCGCGCTGTGTACGCGCAATGCCCAATACTCCTGCCCTCATTGGCATGGGCATTACGGGCTTATGTGCAGATGCCAGCGTTGATGCGCAAGCTCGCTCTAGGGCAGCAGCACTGTGCAATGCAGTCGGGCAAAGTATTTGGGTAGGCGACGAGAATTTGATTGATGCCGTTACTGCGTTATCAGGCAGTGGCCCCGCCTATGTATTTGCATTTTTAGAGGCACTGCAAAGCGGCGGAGAAAAGTTAGGTCTAGATCCAGCAAGCGCTAGAGCCCTCGCTTACGCTACCTTGCAAGGCGCTGCGCAGCTTGCAGTTAATTCAGCTGAATCTGCCGGCAGCTTGCGTGAAAAAGTGACCTCCAAGGGGGGCACAACTGCCGCCGCTTTAGCTGTTCTCAAGGAAGCGGATTGGCAAGGCATTTTAGAGGCGGCTCTTGCTGCCGCAGCCAAGCGCGGCAAAGCCATGGGCGATGAGTTAGCCCAATAATCCCAGTACGATCCCCAGAAATAAAAAAGCGCCTAGCCAATTGTTTTGGCGAAACGCCTTAAAGCAAGCGTCCCGTTGCCGAGTGCGCACCAGAGAGACATGGTAAATAGCACAGATGAGTGCCCCAACCCAGCCAAACCAGAATAAGTCATTGAGTCGAACCAAGTAAGCAACCCATAAGAGGCTAATGAGCAGCAAGGCGTAACAGGCTGCAATTGCAATCACATCAAAACGTCTAAAGGTAATCGCAGAGGTACGCAAACCTAAGCGCAGATCATCGTCACGATCCACCATGGCATACGCCGTATCATAGGCAATCGTCCAAAAAAGATTGCCTCCAAATAAAATCCACGCCTCAAGCGGCACCTGATTTTGGCTTGCGGCATAGGCCATCGGAATACCAAATCCAAAAGCTACGCCCAATACGGCTTGCGGCATCGCAAAGAAGCGCTTGGTGAATGGATACATAACTGCGATAAGAATCGCCAAAACCGATAACTGTTTCGTGAGTAAATTGAGTGGCCAAATGAGCCCAAAGGACAATAGGGCAAGGATGGCAGCAATCAAGACCGCTTCTTTGCCGCTGATTTGACCGCTGGTGATGGGGCGATTTTTAGTGCGCTCGACATGGCGATCAAAATCGCGATCTGCATAGTCATTAATAGCACAACCGGCACTGCGCATCAAAAAAGTACCCAGCGTAAAAATAACCAACAAATCCAAGGGCGGCATACCCTGATTCGAGAGCCATAAAGCCCAATAGGTTGGCCACAGCAATAGCAGCGTACCAATCGGCTTATCGAGCCGAATTAAGCGGGCGTAAGCAAAGAGCCGCTGCAAAATCAGACCAACCTCACTCCAGGTAAATCACAGCGCCGGATAATCTTGGCGAGCTCGACCATCGCCGCTGCACGCGGATAACTTTTGCGCCAGACCAAACTCACGCGCCGGGTTGGCATAGGCTCTTCAAATGGAATATAACGAATTAATCCCTCACGGGTTTTGGGGTCCGGAATCGAGGTGCGCGGCAAAACAGTAATGCCAATGCCGCCTGCAACCATTTGCCGAATGGTTTCCAGTGAGGAGCCCTCAAAGCTGCGTTGCTCACCAATCGTCGGACCGGGCCCGAAGCGATTGAGTTCTGGGCATACACCAATCACATGATCCCGAAAGCAATGGCCCGCGCCCAAGAGCAAGGTATTTTGTTCTTTTAATTCGTCATGGCCAATTGATTGGCGCTCAGTCCAAGGATGGTCCTGCGGAACGGCCACATAAAATGGCTCGTCATACAACTCGGCAACCTCAAGGCCCGCCATCGGAAATGGGTCAGCCAAAATAGCGCAATCGAGGGCGCCTTGCCGCAGCATCTCTAACAAACGAACCGTAAAGTTTTCTTCCAAAAATAGAGGGGCGTTGGGCATAGACTCACGCGCTACCCGCACAAGGCTGGGTAACAAATAAGGTGCAACCGTATAAATTGCGCCCAGGCGCAAGGGGCCAGATAACGGATCTTGACCATGCTTTGCCAGATGCCTGAGTGCATTGGACTCCTCTAAAACCCGCTGCGCTTGCTCCACAATTAAAATCCCCAAGGCCGTCATTGCAACCTCAGCACTAGTTCGCTCAAAAATCTGCGCGCCCAATTCCTCTTCGAGTTTTTTAATGGCAACCGATAAGGTGGGCTGCGAAACATGGCAAGCCTCGGCGGCACGCCCAAAATGGCGCTCCCGGGCAACGGCAACAATGTAGCGAAGTTCAGTTAATGTCATGGCTCAATTATCAGGCTTTTAGAAAATCGGCGCGCGATCCGAGCCACCGCTCCAGTTGCTGCTCTACCACCGTCGGATGATTTGCCAAAAGGCGCTCCGCCGCCTGCTGCGCTAAATCAATCAGCCAGGCATCGCGCTGCAGGTCTACAAAACGGAGCATGGTATCGCCCGACTGCTTTGCACCTAAGAGCTCACCTGGACCCCGCAGCGATAAGTCGCGCTCAGCAATTACAAAACCATCGGATACTTCACGCAGGGTTTGCAAACGCTCCTTGGCCGCCGCTGAAAGGGGTTCCGCATACATCAATATACAGACCGAGTCGGCTGTGCCGCGCCCTACTCGGCCGCGCAATTGATGAATTTGGGCGTAACCAAATCGCTCCGCATGCTCAATTACCATGAGGGCCGCATTGGGTACATCTACCCCCACTTCAATCACGGTAGTCGCCACCAGCAATTGAATTTGATTGGCTTTGAATGCTGCCATCACAGCAGCCTTCTCCTCCGCCTTTAATCGCCCATGCACCAGGCCTACTTTAAATTGGGGCAAGCGCTCTTCTAACTGCGCATAACTCTCCACTGCAGTTTGCAGTTGCAAGGCATCTGACTCTTCAATTAGGGGGCACACCCAATAGGCTTGCAAGCCTTTACTCAGCCAGTCCTGTAGTCCGCTGATCACTTCATCCCGCCGGCTATGCTTCACCACCTTGGTCACAATAGGCTTGCGACCGGGCGGTAGCTCATCCACTACAGCCACATCCAGATCGGCATAGTAGGTCATTGCCAAGGTGCGGGGGATTGGGGTTGCCGACATCATCAGTTGATGGCAGTAGAACAATTCAGAGCCGATGCGCTGCGATATCTCTAAGCGTTGGCGAACTCCAAAGCGGTGCTGCTCATCAATCACCGCGAGGCCCAACTTCGCAAACGAAACACTTTCCTGAATCAAGGCGTGGGTACCAATAATCAGTTGCGCAGCTCCACTCTCGATCGCTGCATGTGTAGCTTTTTTTTCTTTGGCTTTTAAACTGCCCGATAGCCAGACGATCTCCACCCCAAGCGGCCCAAACCATTCTTGCATTTTGATGTAATGCTGTTCTGCCAGGATTTCAGTGGGGGCCATCACCGCAGCCTGATAGCCATGGTCGATTGCTCTGGCTGCAGCTAGCGCCGCAACCACGGTCTTGCCGCTACCCACATCCCCTTGCAATAAGCGGTTCATCGGAAATGCGCGGCTGAGGTCCGACTCAATTTGTGCCCATACCCGCTTTTGCGCTCCCGTTAATTCAAATGGCAGAGCTGCCAACAGCCCTTGCTCAATCGATTGCTGACCTGGAGTTGATGGCTCTCCGTGCAGACGCGGTGCATTGCGCTGACGGCGCAGGGCATGGGCCTGCTTTAGCGAGAGCTGCTGCGCCAACAACTCTTCAAACTGTACGCGTCGCCATGCTGGGTGGGTTCGCTCCATTAAGGCGGCGGTATCCGCATCGGCCGGTGGGTTGTGTAGGTAATGAATCGCATCGTGCAAAGGCATCCACTCGCCCCTCGGCAAGAGATCAGCCGTCACAGCTGTGGGAATCAATTCGGCGAGAAATTGCTTAATGTCAGTTGATCGCAATGCCTGCTGCACCGCCTTGCGAATCACCGTTTGAGTCACACCCTCACTGGCGGGATAGACCGGAGTCAGGCTCGCTGGTAGTGGGGTATCGGGCGCAACTGCTTTGACGGTGGGGTGAACCATCTCAGGTCCTGCATACCCATCGCGCACCTCTCCACGTACGCGCACATGAGCACCCACAGCCATTTGCTTTTGCTGGCTCGGGTAAAAGTTGAGGAAGCGCAACTGCAATACATCTGTCTCATCCTCAATGGTGACCACCAACTGACGCCGCGGCCGAAAGAGCACCTGACTGCGTATCACCTTCCCTTGGGTTTGTACTGCGCTAAATGACCCTTTAATTAATGCGTCTTCGATGCTGTATAGCGCAGTTTCATCCTCGTAGCGGCTCGGCAGGTGCAATGCGAGCGCAATGGGGCTATTTAAGCCCATTTTTTCGAGTGCATTTGGTGGCCGGGGTTTCGTCATGGTTAGAATTCCAACTTCGATGGTAACGCTATGCAACTCTCCGACTTCAATTACGACCTTCCGCCCGAGCTAATTGCTCAGCACCCCCTCGCCAATCGCTCCGACAGCCGCTTGCTGGAGGTGGCTGCCAATGGCTTACATGATCGTGCATTTATCGATATCAGCCAAATTGCTAAGCCAGGTGATTTATTTATCTTCAATGATACGAAGGTAATCCCGGCAAGGCTATATGGTCAGAAAGAAACCGGGGGACAAGTTGAGCTCTTAATTGAGCGGATCACTGGTGAAAATCGAGCCTGGGTGCAAATAAGAGCCTCAAAGACACCCAAAGTCGGCAGTCGAATCACTATTCAGAATAAGCGTGGCGAAGAGATTGATGTCGAGATCCTGGAGCGTAAGGATCGCTTTTATGAAATTGCTTTTGAGCAAAACGTATTGGAATTACTCGATCGCTTTGGTGAGTTGCCCCTGCCGCATTACATTGAACACCAAGCGGATCGCGACGATGCCGAGCGCTACCAAACTGTTTTGGCAAGCAATCCCGGTGCCGTAGCAGCGCCTACTGCAGGGCTGCACTTTGATGATTTGGTTTTAGGGCGATTGGCTAGCAATGGGGTAGGACGAGCGGCCATTACCTTGCATGTGGGTGCCGGCACCTTCACTCCCGTTCACTCCGAAGATTTAAGCCAGCACCAAATGCATTACGAGTGGTACAGCATCCCCGCAAAAACCATCGAGGCGATTGCGCAGACTAAGCAAAGGGGTGGACGCGTGATTGCCGTCGGCACTACCAGCTTGCGCACACTGGAGAGCTATGCCCTAAATCAAGAGCTCACTGGGGATACCAATTTATTTATTACCCCTGGTTTTGAATTTAAGGTGGTGGACGCCTTGGTAACGAACTTTCACTTACCCAAGTCCACTTTGCTGATGTTAGTTAGCGCCTTTGCCGGTATGGATACCATTCGTGAGGCCTATCGGCATGCGATTGCGGAGCGCTACCGCTTTTTCAGTTATGGTGATGCCATGTTCCTGAATCGATCCGCTTAAACTAAGCTAATGACGTCACCCATTCAATTTGAATTAATCAAGCGCGATTCGCAAAGCTTGGCACGACTCGGCAGACTTGATTTGCCCCACGGTAGCGTGCAAACACCTATCTTTATGCCGGTGGGCACCTACGGCACCGTGAAGGCCATGACCCCGCGCGACCTTGAAGAAGCAAAAGCGCAAATTATTTTGGGCAATACCTTTCATTTGTGGCTGCGACCTGGACTCGATGTCATTGCAAAACATGGCGGACTGCATCGCTTTATGGCGTGGGATAAGCCCATCTTGACTGATTCGGGTGGCTTTCAGGTATTTAGCCTGGGCGCGCTGCGTAAGATTTCAGAAGAGGGTGTGACCTTTGCTTCGCCCATTAATGGCGATAAATTGTTCATGTCTCCCGAAGTCTCGATGGAGATTCAGGCGGTGCTCAATAGTGACATTGCCATGCAATTCGATGAATGCACTCCCTACGAGACGCACGGTCAGGCCACCACCGAAAAAGCAGCGCGGCAATCCCTTGAGCTATCGCTGCGCTGGGGCGCCCGTTCACTTAAGCGCTTTCGGGAGCTTGAAACGGGCAATGGACTCTTTGGCATTGTGCAAGGCGGGATGTTTGAGTCCTTGCGTGAAGCCTCATTGGCCGAAGTAAGTCAGCAGGGATTTGATGGCATTGCGATTGGCGGCCTCTCGGTAGGAGAACCTAAACCCGAGTTTGAGCGAATTTTGGCCTTTACCGCCCCCAAGCTTCCCGAAAAAGCCCCGCATTATTTAATGGGTGTTGGCACTCCTGAAGATCTGATGCTCGGGGTGAGTAACGGCATCGATATGTTCGACTGCGTAATGCCCACTCGCAATGCCCGCAATGGCTGGCTCTTTACCCGCTTTGGCGATTTGAAGCTGCGCAATAGTGGCTATAAAGACGATGACCGCCCAGTAGACCCGACTTGCACCTGCTATACCTGCCAGCGCTTTACCCGGTCCTATCTCAATCACCTGCAAAAAGCCAATGAAATTCTGGGGGCGCAGCTCAATACCATCCACAATTTGTCCTACTACATAGGGCTAATGACTGAAATCCGGGAAGCTCTGGCAAAGGACCGCTTTAGCGCCTACCGCGAGCAGTTTTATACCGATCGGCAACGTGGCGTCGAACCAGGCCAGGATTAGGCTTCAAATCCCCCAAGCGGTTTAGAATTGCACCTTAGCCGATCTTTCTGGCTTTTTAATTAGGGTTCTATATGGAGGCGTTGAATATGTGGATTAGTAATGCATTTGCTCAAACTGGCACAGGCTCGGATAGCGGCGGCCTAATGGGTTTCTTGCCCATTCTTTTGATGTTTGTGGTGCTGTACTTCATCATGATTCGCCCACAAATGAAGCGTCAAAAAGAAACGCGCCTCATGCTCGAAGCATTGGCAGTTGGCGATGAAGTCATTACCATCGGCGGAATTCTTGGCAAAGTCAATGCAATACGAGATCAAAACGTGATCGTTGAAATTGCAGCGGGCACCGAAGTGATCATGCAAAAAGGTGCGGTCACCATGGTCTTGCCTAAAGGCACCCTCAAAGCTGCTTAATCTCATTTTTAGTATTCGCGTCATCGAGACACTATGAACCGTTACCCGCTCTGGAAGTACCTTGTAATTGGTGTTGCGCTCCTGATTGGCGCGCTCTACTCCTTACCGAATATTTTTGGAGAGGCTCCAGCGGTTCAAGTCTCAGCCGCCAAACCAACCGTCAAGGTTGAGCTGGCAACGCAAGCGCGTGTTGAAAAAATATTAGCCGATGCCTCGATTCCAAGCACCGGAATGTTTTATGAGCGCACCGGTAATGTGGGGTCGGTAAAGGTTCGTTTTGATAGCACGGACATTCAGCTGCGCGCCAAGGATTTATTGCAACAAAAACTGAATTCCGATCCAAATGATCCCAGCTTTACCGTTGCTTTAAATTTACTCTCCAACACACCCCATTGGCTCAGCTCCATCAATGCGATGCCAATGCCACTTGGCCTTGATCTGCGCGGTGGAGTGTATTTCTTACTGCAAGTCGATATGCAAGGTGCGGTACAGAAAAAAGTACTTTCGATTGCAGGCGACATCCGTAGTCAACTGCGTGAAAAGAATATTCGCCATCAAGGGATTGAACGCGGTAATGAATCCATCACCATTCAATTTGGTAGCGCCGAGGAAGCAGAAAAAGCCAAGGCGCTGCTCACCACCTCACAAACCGACCTGATTTGGCAACTGAGTGCGCAAGCTAGTGGCGCCCGACTTATTGGTCAGTTCAAGCCAGCCTCGCTCAAAGAAGTGCAAGACAGTGCAGTTAAGCAAAACATCACCACCCTCAATAAGCGTGTGAATGAACTGGCCGTAAAAGAGCCAGTAATTCAGCAACAAGGTGCTGATCGCATCATCGTGCAATTGCCGGGCGTACAAGACACAGCGCGTGCCAAAGACATTATTGGCCGCACTGCCACCCTCGAATCCCGCCTCGCTGATCCGCTGGTGACTACCATTGCAGTTGGCGATCCAGTTCCCCCTGGCATGGATGTCTTCCGCTTTGGCGAAGGCCGTCTTGGTGTATTCAAGAAGTCGGTTATTTTTAGCGGTGATCGCATTACCGATGCGAGCGCCGGCTTTGATCAAAATCAACGCCCCTCGGTCAATATCTCACTGGATGCGGCCGGTGGCCGCGTGATGCAGGAAGTCACCCGTGAAAACATTGGCAAACCCATGGGCATGATTTTGTTTGAAAAAGGCAAAGGCGAAGTACTGACCATTGCCACCATTCAAAGTGAGTTTGGTTCTAAGTTTCAGATTACGGGCCAGCCCACCACCGAGAGTGCGAACGACCTTGCCCTGCTATTGCGCGCAGGCTCGCTTGCAGCCCCAATGGAAATCATTGAAGAGCGCACTATTGGCCCAAGCCTAGGCGCCGAAAACATTGAGAAAGGCTTTACCTCGCTGATCTTTGGCTTTATTGCAATCGCGATTTTCATGATCGTGTACTACATGCTGTTTGGATTTTTCTCGGTCACCGCCCTGGCAGTCAACATTGTGCTGCTGATTTCGCTTCTGTCGATGTTGCAGGCGACCTTAAGCCTACCTGGTATTGCGGCGATGGCCTTGGCACTGGGTATGGCAATTGACTCAAACGTACTGATTAACGAACGCATTCGAGAAGAGCTACGCCAAGGCGTTGCCCCCAGCACTGCAATTGCAATTGGCTTTGATAAGGCCTGGGCAACTATTTTGGACTCCAATATCACCACCTTGATTGCAGGCTTGGCATTATTGGCCTTTGGCTCTGGGCCCATCAAGGGGTTTGCGGTGGTCCATTGCTTGGGTATTTTGACCTCGATGTTCTCGGCAGTCTTTTTCTCGCGCGGTATTGTCAATCTTTGGTACGGTAGAAAAAAGAAGTTACAGAAAATTTCAATTGGCCAGGTTTGGGTCGCTAAGGAGAAATAAGCCATGGAATTTTTCCGTATCCGCAAAGACATTCCCTTCATGCGCCATGCATTGATTCTCAATGCATTCTCATTTATCTCTTTCTTAGCTGCAGTCTTTTTCCTCTGGCAAAACGGCTTACATCTCTCGATCGAATTCACCGGCGGTACGGTCATGGAGGTGAGCTACCAACAAACTGCGCCGCTCGAGTCGATTCGTAAAAAGGTAGAAAAGCTTGGTTACACCGATACCCAGATCCAGAACTTTGGCAGCTCGCGAGACATCATTATTCGCCTACCGCTGCAGAAGGATGCCGAGGGGAAAAACATTTCCTCTGCAGATCAAAGCTCGGTTGTGATGAAGGCTTTAGTCGAGGATGGCACACAAGCTAAGTTGCAACGGGTTGAATTTGTGGGGCCTCAGGTCGGTAAAGAGCTGGCAATCGATGGCCTTAAGGCGCTTGTCTTTGTGGTGATTGGCATCATGATTTACCTGTCGTTCCGCTTTGAGTGGAAGTTTGCGATTGCCGGCATTATTGCCAACTTGCACGATGTGGTCATCATCCTCGGCTTTTTTGCCTTTTTCCAATGGGAATTCTCGCTCTCGGTATTGGCTGCGGTCTTGGCGGTTCTGGGTTACTCAGTCAACGAGTCGGTGGTTATTTTTGACCGGATCCGTGAGAACTTCCGTAAGTACCGCAAGATGACTACCCCTGAGGTAATTGATAACGCGATTACCAGCACCATCAGCCGTACCGTCATCACCCACGGCAGTACCCAGATGATGGTGCTCGCGATGCTGCTGTTTGGTGGCCCTACCCTCTTTTACTTTGCACTGGCATTAACCATCGGTATTTTGTTTGGTATTTACTCGTCGGTATTCGTGGCGGCTGCGATTGCGATGTGGCTTGGAATTAAGCGTGAAGACTTAATCAAGAACGATAAAAAGCCAGACGATCCCACGCGCAAAGACGATCCCAACTACGGCGCTACGGTTTAAGCAGTTCGTCCTTTGAGTGCGGCCATGATTCTGATGGTCGCGCCCTGATAATGTGCGGCGTACCATAAAGCTGCTTCTCCCATCGCTTGGCGCTGCTGCTGATCTTGCAGCATGCGACTCATCGCAGCTGCCAGTGCACTCGAAAGTGATCCACTGCCACCTACTCGCATTGCAGCGCCGCAGTCGATTGCATCTTGGCTTGCCTGTTGAAAGTTAAAGGTGTGCTCCCCCAAGAGCACAGGACAACCGGCAGCACAGGCTTCAATCAAGTTTTGGCCACCGAGTGGCAGCAAACTTCCGCCCATCACTACGAGATCAGAGGCGCTGTAATAGAAGGGCATCTCACCCATCGAATCACCCAGCACCACTGCCGCTGTAGGGTCAACCAACTTCTGAAAACCAGCAGCGTCCAAATGGATTTCAGAACGGCGTAACAAAGTCAGTTCTGAAGCGCGAATGAGCTCAGCCACTTCAGTAAAACGCTCAGGGTGACGTGGCACGATGCACAGCAAGGGCTGTGCCGTAGATGCCGGTCCTGATCCTGATACTGATGCTGATGCTGATTCTTCAGCATGCATTTGCAGTACTGCTTGCCATGCCTCCAGGATGATCGCTTCTTCACCTTCACGGGTGCTGGCAGCGCAAACCATGAGGCGATTATTCTTTTCTAAATGCACGTGCAATGCGAGGCCCTGCTCGACTAAGGCAGGGTTTAGCACCACATCAAACTTTAGATTACCGACGACCTCACAATGCTTCACGCCCAGCGCCCGATAACGCCCTGCATCGAGTTCGGTCTGCGCCAAGATGCCGGCGAATGCCTGAAACAAAGAACGGCCTGCATTGCCAAAACGAGCGACGCGGCGCGCACTGCGCTCCGATAAGCGGGCATTGATTAAATAGACCGGTAATTTGATTTCGGCAGCACGAAACACAATCGTTGGCCATGCTTCGGTTTCCATAAACAAGCCTAGCGTGGGTTTGGCTGCTTTTAAAAACCGCTCCACCGACCAGCAGAGGTCATACGGCAAATACACTTGCTGCAAACGACCCTGCGCTATGGCATCGGCAAAAATGGCAGCGCCAGTGCGCCGCCCATTAGGCGTCATGCACGTGAGCAAAATGGTTTTGCCTTCTTGCAAATAGGCTTCGATGAGAGGCTGGGCTGCTCTGGTTTCACCCACGGATACAGCATGTATCCAAATAGCTCCAGGCCGAATGCCTTGGCTAAAACCAAAACGCTCTGCAATCGCTTGACGGTAGCCCGGGTCCTTATGGCCCCGCCACCACAGCCGTAACAACACGACCGGCAATAGAAGATGCCACCCGAGCTGGTAGCAGGCAAACCAGAGCCAAGGACGATCCACTGTCACTTGTGGCAATGCAGGCTCTGGACTAGCTGGCGTCACTTTTTGAGGCGCTGCGTCAACTCGACTGCTTTCCCCAGATAACTGGATGGCGTCATTTCCAGTAAGCGGGCTTTTGCATCTTCCGGAATCGCCAAGCCCCGAATGAAGACCTGCAGATCGACTTGATTAATGCCTTTGCCACGGGTCAATTCTTTTAATTGCTCGTAGGGATTTTCGATGCCGTAACGACGCATCACGGTTTGTACAGGCTCCGCCAAGACTTCCCAGCAGGCATCCAGATCAGCCGCAATCGCCGCAGTATTCACTTCTAGTTTGCCAATGCCGCGCATGGCGCTGTCGTAGGCTAAGACACTGTGCCCAAATGCAGGGCCTAAATTACGCAAGACGGTGGAGTCGGTTAAGTCACGCTGCCAGCGTGAGAGCGGTAACTTTTCAGCGAGGTGGCGCAGCAGGGCATTAGCAACGCCCAGATTACCTTCAGAGTTTTCAAAATCAATTGGATTGACTTTATGCGGCATAGTGGACGAACCAATTTCCCCGGCCTTCGTACGCTGCTTGAAGTAACCCAAAGAAATGTAGGCCCAAAAGTCGCGGTCCATATCCAGCAAGATGGTGTTGGCGCGTGCAATCGCATCAAACAACTCCGCCATACCGTCGTGTGGCTCAATCTGAATCGTATACGGATTGAACTGCAGGCCAAGGCGCTGCTCCACGACTTCACGCGCAAACTTCTCCCAATCAAAATCGGGGTAAGCAGATAGGTGAGCGTTGTAGTTGCCAACCGCACCATTCATTTTGCCCAGCAAAGGTACCGCTGCGATCGCAGCAATCGCACGCTCCAATCGTTTGGCTATATTGGCAATCTCTTTGCCTAGAGTAGTAGGTGATGCGGGCTGGCCGTGCGTGCGCGAGAGCATGGGTACAGCGGCATTGGCGAGAGCCAATTCTGTTAAGGCATCGTGGATTTTGCGCAACTGGGGTAGCAATACGGTATCGCGCGCACCGCGCAGCATCAGGCCATGCGCCGTATTGTTGATATCTTCTGAAGTGCAGGCAAAGTGAATGAACTCGCTGGCCTTCAGCAGGTCAGGACGGCCCGATACTTTTTCTTTTAAGAAATATTCGACGGCCTTCACATCGTGATTAGTTATCGCTTCGATTTCTTTAATGCGCTGCGCATCGGCATCGGTAAAGGCATTGGCTAAGGACAGCAAAAATTCCGCATCGGCTTTAGAGATGGCTGGCACATCAGCAAGACCAGCAGATCCCAGAGCCAAGAGCCAATGAATCTCCACAAAGACGCGCTGCTTCATGAATGCAGACTCGGACAACCAGGGTCGCAATGCATCGAGCTTGCTGGCGTAGCGCCCATCGAGTGGGGATAAGGCGTTTAAAGTGCTAATCGGTTGGCTCACGGTCCTGCCTTTGATGGAGGTAATCAATAAAGTCCTATTTTAAAGCGTTATTGAGTCATCCCCGCCACGGAGCTATACTCCACCGCTATGAAAATAATTGGATCACTTACCAGCCCTTACGCCCGTAAAGTACGGATTGTCCTAGCCGAAAAGAAGATCGAGGCCGATTTTGTGCCTGAAAACGTCTGGGTCCCAGAAACCACCATTGGGCAACATAACCCCCTGGGGAAGATTCCCTGCCTAGTGATGGATGACGGCAGCACTGTCTTTGATTCACGGGTAATCGTGGAATACGTCGATACCTTGAGCCCGGTTGGGAAGTTAATTCCGGCCAATGGGCGTGAGCGTGCCGCAGTGAAGACCTGGGAAGCGTTAGCCGATGGACTTTTGGATGCGGGTATTTTGGCAAGACTAGAAGCAACCTGGCGGCCAGCAGAGCAGCAAAGCCCTGCTTGGATTGAGCGCCAAATGAGCAAAATCAATGCGGCCCTAAACAGCATGTCGATGGGCCTAGGTGAATCGAATTACTGCCACCACAATCAATTTAGCCTAGCTGATATTGCGGTGGGTTGCGCCTTGGGTTACCTAGACTTTCGCTTTCCATCGCTGGATTGGCGCACGCCCTTCCCGAACTTAGAGCGCCTCTACCAAGGGCTAATGCAGCGTCAGTCCTTTCAAGACACGGCCCCACCAGCAGCCTAAGGTTTAAGGGCTCGGGTGCTTATTCTGGGTTGGCGGCAATAATCCCGCCGCCCAAGCAAATATCACCGTCGTACACCACAGCAGACTGACCGGGAGTAACCGCCCACTGGGAATCCTCAAATTGCAGAGCGAATCCAGTAGATGCAATTTCGAGAGTGCAATTGGCATCCGTTTGGCGATAGCGTGTTTTGGCTGCATAGGCTCCTGCCAATGGAGCTGAGCCACTAATCCAGCTGGAATCGATTGCATTTAAATGCTGACTGCACAGCCACGGATGTTCATGGCCTTGCGCAACATAGAGGGTATTGCTCGTCATGTCTTTGCGCGCCACATACCAGGCATCGCCATTGCCATCTTGGCTGCCGCCAATCCCAATGCCTTTGCGCTGACCGAGGGTAAAAAATGCCAAGCCCATGTGCTCACCGACCGTCTTGCCATCCGGGGTTTTAATTGGGCCTGGGGCAGTGGGCAGGTAACGATTTAAAAATTCCCGAAACGGCCGCTCGCCAATAAAACAAATGCCAGTCGAATCTTTTTTACGTGCGTTTGGTAAACCAATTTGGTCAGCTAACTGACGGACCTCAGTCTTGGCCATTTCACCCAGTGGGAACATCACCTTTGCCAGTTGCTGCTGACTCAGGCGGTGCAAAAAGTAGCTTTGATCCTTGCTGGCATCAAGTCCCTTTAGTAGCTGTACGCCTTCCACAGCATGCTTTGCGCGGGCGTAGTGCCCGGTGGCGATGGCATCCGCGCCCAAGGCCATGGCATGGTCTAAAAACGCTTTAAATTTGATTTCAGCATTGCACAACACATCGGGATTGGGAGTGCGACCGGCGGCGTATTCGCGTAAAAATTCAGCAAAAACGCGCTCTCGGTACTCTGCAGCAAAGTTCACCGCCTCTACGTCAATCCCAATCAAGTCGGCAACCGAGACCACATCAAGCCAATCTTGGCGGCTAGAGCAATACTCGCTGTCATCGTCGTCTTCCCAGTTTTTCATAAAAAGTCCAACAACTTCAAAGCCTTGCTGTTTTAAAAGCCAGGCCGTTACGGACGAATCCACGCCCCCAGACATCCCGACCACGACTTTTGAGGGCTGAGACAGCGGAATTGCGGAAGATTGAAGGTCGAGCATCGAAAAATGAGAGAATTACAATTAAGTTACCGGTTCCCCATTGTAAAAGTCTTACGTTGGATACACACCAATTAAAAGAAATTACGAACGCAATGGGTAAGAGCGCTCACAAGGCCAAGCTACTTTAACTAATACCGCTTTTCTAAATTATTTGCTTTCGGAGACATGCCATGCGCATTGGAGTGCCACTAGAAACCAGACCAGGGGAAACTCGGGTTGCAGCCACACCGGAGACGGTCAAAAAGCTGATCAGCCAAGGTCATCAATTCATTATTCAATCCGGTGCCGGTATCGGTGCCAGCGTTCCAGATTCAGCCTATGAAGCCGTGGGTGCCACCATTGGTAGCGCTGCCGATGCTTTTGCGGCGGAGATGGTGCTGAAGGTTCGCGCCCCACAAGCCGCTGAACTCAAACAAATTAAATCGGGTGCCGTGCTGATTGGCATGCTCGATCCATTTGATAACGAGGCGATTGCAGCCATGGCTAGCCAAGGCATTACCGCCTTTGCTCTTGAGGCAGCGCCGCGCACTACCCGCGCCCAAAGCATGGATGTGCTGTCGTCACAGGCCAATATTGCAGGCTACAAAGCCGTCATGCTCGCCGCTAACGAATATCAGCGCTTTATGCCGATGCTGATGACCGCTGCAGGTACCGTTAAGGCCGCGCGCATACTCATTTTGGGTGCCGGCGTTGCAGGCCTGCAAGCGATTGCGACAGCTAAGCGCTTAGGCGCTGTGATTGAAGCATCCGATGTGCGCCCTGCCGCAAAAGAACAAATCGAATCGCTTGGTGCTAAGTTTGTAGATGTGCCTTACGAGACCGATGAAGAGCGCGAGATCGCCAAAGGTGTTGGTGGCTATGCACGCCCCATGCCCGAGTCGTGGATGAAACGCCAAGCTGCTTTGGTTGCTGAGCGCGCCATGCAAGCCGACATTGTGATTGCGACCGCCTTAATTCCAGGGCGCAAGCCACCCGTCTTATTGCACAGCGAGACCGTAGCCAAGATGAAGCCTGGTTCAGTCGTCATCGATTTGGCTGCAGGCCGTGGTGAAAACGGTTCTGGCAATTGCCCCCTCACTCGCGCAGACCAAATCGTCGATGCGAATGGCGTGAAGATTGTTGGCCACACGAATCTACCCAGCATGGTTGCAGCTGACGCATCAGCACTCTACGCGCGCAACGTCCTGGACTTTATGAAACTCATCATCAATAAAGAAGCGCAGCTGGCTATCCCCGCTGCTGCCGATGATGACATTGTTGCAGCCTGCCTCATGTGTCGTGATGGCCAAGCTGTCCGTACCAATTAATTATTGAAGGAATGATCATGGATGCAGCTGCAATTCAAAGTATTCTTACGGTCCAAAACATCACGGTGTTTGTGCTGGCCATTTTTGTGGGCTACCACGTGGTTTGGAACGTCACCCCCGCATTGCATACGCCCTTAATGGCGGTGACCAATGCAATTTCTGGAATTATCATCGTCGGTGCTTTACTGCAAACCGAAGTCATCAATGGCGATGAAATTACCCTCACCAGCTTGATTGGCGCACTGGCCGTCTTCCTCGCCTCAATAAACATTTTTGGTGGCTTTATGGTCACCCGCCGCATGCTTGAAATGTTTAAAAAGAAGGCTCCTAAAAACGAAGCCGCTGGCACAAAGTAAGAGAACCACACCATGTCTAATATCACAGCGATTTCTTATCTGATTTCTTCGGTACTTTTTATCCTCGCCTTGCGGGGTTTATCGTCACCGACCACCTCCCGTCAAGGTAACGTATATGGAATGATCGGCATGCTGCTCGCCGTCATCACCACATTCTTGATTCCCACATTTAAGCCCGTCTACTGGCTAATTGGCATTGCCATTGTTGCTGGCGCAATCATCGGTTCGATTGCCGCTAAACGCGTGCAAATGACCAAGATGCCTGAGCTGGTTGCCTTAATGCACTCCTTCGTTGGTCTATCCGCGGTACTGATCGCCATTGCGGCAGTAATCAATCCGGCACAAGATCACTCGGGCGCGCAGAAGATCGAGCTCTTTATTGGCGCCTTCATTGGTGCGATTACCTTTACTGCCTCGATCATTGCTTTCGGTAAGTTGTCCGGTAAAGTCAGCGGTAAGCCAGTAACGTTCTCTGGCCAGCACATGCTGAACCTGATTCTTGCCATATTGATGGTTGCCGCTGGAGTGGTGTATTTCTTAACCGACAGCCATGCAGCCTTCCTGGCCATGTGCGCAGTTGCCTTGGTACTCGGCGTGACCTTGATCATCCCCATTGGTGGTGCCGATATGCCAGTGGTGGTATCGATGCTCAATAGCTATTCTGGCTGGGCGGCGGCAGGTATTGGCTTTACGCTCAATAACCCAGTATTGATTATTGCTGGCGCCTGCGTTGGCTCTTCGGGTGCAATTCTGTCTTACATCATGTGTAAGGCAATGAACCGTTCAATCGTCGCAGTGTTGCTCGGCGGCTTTGGCGCTGAAGCAGCCGCTGGTGGTGACGATGATGGCGCTCCCAAGAACTATAAATCGGGCTCAGCTGAGGATGCGGCATTCTTGATGACCAATGCTGATACCGTGATCATTGTTCCAGGCTACGGTTTGGCAGTTGCGCGCGCGCAGCATGCACTCAAAGAGTTAACCGAGAAGTTGACTCACCACGGCGTAACGGTGAAGTATGCAATCCACCCAGTTGCCGGACGGATGCCTGGCCACATGAACGTCTTGCTGGCGGAAGCCGAAGTGCCCTACGACCAAGTATTTGAGATGGAAGACATCAACAGCGACTTCGGTCAGGCTGACGTGGTTCTGGTTCTGGGTGCGAACGATGTGGTGAACCCAGCAGCGCGCACACCTGGCAGCCCAATCTTTGGCATGCCGATTCTGGAAGCGTTTAAAGCCAAAACCATCATTGTCAACAAGCGCTCGATGGCTGCTGGTTACGCTGGCTTAGATAACGAACTCTTCTACATGGATAAAACCATGATGGTCTTCGGTGATGCGAAGAAGGTCATTGAAGACATGGTCAAGGCTGTTGAATAAGCGGTCTTACTGTTGAATAAAAAGCCACCTTCGGGTGGCTTTTTTGTTGGCCCGGGCGAATGGGCTGATGCACGCCGATTCAATTAACAGCAGGGTCACTGACTGCAGCGCGAGATTCCAGTAGCCGCGTTCGAACGTATCGCACTCCTACGAGTGCTAAATGTACAAAGATAATAAAAAGGTACATTTCACCCAGAGTCTCATGAGAGCCCTCAAAGATTGCTCTTAGCCACTTGCCGCCCCATTCTTCATAGCCCCCAATCCCAGTAAGCACTAACAAAGGCGTTAACACATACATCACCAAAATAAATACACCCATGAAAGCGCCGTACCACCGATTCCAGTTCCAGAGGCGTTGTATCTGGAGTGCCTTTATGTCCGCCTGAATTCCCTTGACCATACTTGCCCTTCGCCATAGGGCGCCGAGCGAACTAGCTCCACCGGCAATTGCGCCCCAGCACAAACGCAACAGAAAAATGATCCCGAAGCCATATCCACAATACACATGCACCAGACGAAATGACTCACTGTCTGCAGTGATGTAGGCCGTAATGAATGATGCGGCTCCAATCAAATGCAGTGTATTTTTCACCGACTTACTGAACGCAATTGAAATACCCATTATTTTTACCATGGGATCCGCACATCGTCATCGTCAAAATTACCTTGCTCGGCATGACGATGGCATGCATTGCAATTTGCTGCACTCTTCACAGGGGGCTTAGCAAAATCTTCCACCCCAATCTTGCGGTGCTTCTTTTGAAACCAATAGGACTGGGTGATTCGATTTTCTGGAGGCACCTCTTTAACGCGCTTATAACTTCCTGCATAGCGCTTAAGCCAAGCTGAAATCTCCGCCGCATCCTTAGGCTCAACAGACGCATCGGTTCCGTAATGCTTGCTAAGGCCGCCCATAATCGAGGACCAGGATTGTGCCGGTAAAAATCCCGGCGGATACGCCAGATGGCAACTCGCACACTCGGCTTGATAGCTCGGCAAACGATCAACGGGCATCCTATTTGCACTATCCGCCATTGCCAATTGAGAGGCGGCCCCTACTGCTACGTACGTCAACGCAGTTAGCACCAGCATCGAAATAAAATCTTTCATAATCACTCCTACTTTTTAATGCTGATGAGGTAAGACAAGACATCCGCCTTTTCTTGGGGTAGGCATTCCCGCCCAAGGACGTCGTTGCAATTACGGCGAAACCATTTATCCGTTCTGGCAGAGTCGGTAAGCGAATCTGGATTTGCAGATGGTGCGAGAGGATCAATTACCTTACTGGTACTAGCATGCTTTCCTGGGGATGTGGGTGGGTTACCATGGCACGATGAACAGGACCACTCTTTGCCGTGGGTGGAATTAAAAAATATCTTCCCTCTATCGCTATTGGCTTGACTACCGGCCTTATCGGCCCAATACTGCAGTTGTTTGCTGGGCGTTGTTTCTGCGGCAATTGCTGGTGCTATTGCCGCAAAGACAAAGAGCATGAATAGAGCCGACTTAGTATGAATGCTGTATGTATTTGAGTTCATACAATCAGTATTAAATAAAAGGGGTTTACGGAATCTGAAGGCTCCATTCATCTGCCGTTCAGAATTCACCACCTACAATAAGGAATGACCTTCATTTTTCGATTCGTACTGCTTGCATTCCTCATCACCCAACCCCATTTGGCTTATGCAGATAGCGATCAAGACCGCGCCCGTAAAGCAGTGGAGCAAGGCGAAGTGATGCCGCTGCAACATATTCTTCAAAAAATGGCTAAAGACTACCCAGGTCAAGTCCTTGAAGTTGAGCTAGAGCGTAAGAAAAACACTTGGGTTTATGAGATCAAACAACTTTCCGCCAGCGGCGTTCTGACCAAGCTTGAGGTGGATGCCAAGACCGGCATCGTCATTAAGCAAAAATCAAAAAATACCAGTCAATAATTCAAATGCGCATATTAATCGTCGAAGATGAGCCCACCCTCTGCGCACAATTGCGTATAGCCTTAGAAGAGCAGGGCTATGCGGTGGATATCGCCAACAACGGCGAGGACGGCCTCCATATGGGCAAAGAGGAGGCCTTTGATGTTGCCATCTTAGATCTGGGCCTTCCTAAACTTGACGGAATATCCGTTTTAAAGGGCTGGCGCCTTGCCAGAAAAAAACTACCCGTTATTATTCTGACCGCACGGGACAACTGGAGCGAAAAGGTATCTGGCATCGATGCGGGCGCAGATGATTATCTGACTAAACCATTTCACATGGAAGAGCTCTTAGCCCGTATTCGGAGTGTGATTCGGCGAACGGCGGGGCACTCATCCCCTGTCCTGTCGATTAAAGGGCTGCGTTTAGATACCCGTAGTAGCAAGGTGTCTTTGGATGGCAATCCGATTACCTTAACTGCCCATGAATTTAAGTTGCTTGAATATCTAATGCATCATCCGAACGAAGTGATTGATCGTGCAACGCTAGGTGGGCATATTTATGCATACAACGAGGACCCTGATTCCAACACCATTGAGGTTTTCATTGCCCGCCTGCGCAAGAAAATACCCGAGGGGCTGATTGAAACCATTAGAGGCTTAGGTTATCGCCTAAATGATGATCTTTAATTCGATTCGCTTTCGGATTGCAATTGCCTCCTTAGTAGGCATTGCAATCGCCCTAGCATTCGCTAGCTCTCTCATTGGCACCCTTTTTGAAGAGCATGCTACTCGGCAATTTCAATCTGCACTGCAATCCCGCTTTCTCCAGGTTGCCAGTCTTGCTGGGCAAGACCCCAAGACCGGCGAACTTATTTTTAAGGCTCCAGCAAATGAGCCTCGCTGGTCCAGCCCCCTTTCGGGACTGTATTGGCAGGCCAATTTACCCGATGGAAAAATCATTCGGTCTCGTTCGCTATGGGATACAACACTGCAAGTTCATTCGCCCGATAAAGCCTCTTTTTATGACATCAATACCAGTCAAGGCCAACATCTAATGGCCCGATCACAAGCAATTGAACTAGATGGCCTCATTCCAATCCATTTTTTACTCACCGTTGCGGAAGATACAGCAGCGCTAGATCAATCAATACGCCAATTCCAATCGCAAATACAGTGGTATCTCACGATCTTGGCTGCTGCGTTACTAAGTATGGTGGTATTGCAAATTACGATTGGGCTATCGCCACTGAGCAAACTAAAAAAAGCCATGCTTCGTTTACGCAATGGGGATGCCGCCTGCATCGAAGGCCAATATCCCAATGAATTTAGTCCCTTGGTAGATGACTTTAATTCAGTTCTGGAGCAAAACAAGCAGTTGGTTAGCAAAGCACAAATTCAGGCGGGCAATCTCGCACATGCAATCAAAACTCCTTTAGCTGTCATTACCAATGCCATCGCGAGCAAAACAATTCATGATGCCGATTTTCGTCAGCTCGTTCTTGAGCAAACTAGACTTGCTAAAGAACAGGTTGACTGGAGCCTTGCACGGGCAAAAACCATCACGCGCAGCCGTAACATCACACTAAAAACTCCGGTTGTTGGAGCAATTCAATCGATGGTACGGGTGATGGAAAAGATCTATGCAGATAAATCGTTGACGATGACTATTCATGCATCTGAGTCCGCCGTTCAATTTAACGGGGATGAGCACGATTTACATGAAATCCTAGGTAATGTGATTGATAACGCCTGCAAATGGGCAAGTACACAGGTGTTTATTTCGATCTCCAAAGAAAAGGGCTGGGTCACGATCGCTATTGAGGATGACGGCCCGGGGATCGCTCCTGATGACTATGCCAATGTTGTGCGTCGTGGCGTGCGGCTCGATGAATTTACTCCTGGTACTGGGCTTGGCTTAGCCATCGTCGATGAGCTCATTTCCATCTACGGAGGGAAAATGCAGATGAATCAATCATCACTAGGCGGTCTCAAAGTCGCAGTACAGTTACCGCGATCTGATTAATTTGTTTCTAGCAATAATCACCAAAGAAAAAGGGCAGCTAGGCTGCCCTTTCTGTTCTAGCTAGGCTAGATCATTACATCATACCGCCCATACCACCCATGCCGCCGCCCATACCGCTCATATCGGGCATGCCGCCTGCGCCGTCTTCTTTTGGAGACTCGCAGATTGCACAGTCGGTTGTCAGGAGCAGCGCTGCAACCGAAGCCGCATTCACCAATGCAGTTTTAGTTACCTTGGTAGGATCGATAACACCCTGAGCTACCAAATCGCCGTACTCGCTGGTGGCTGCGTTATAGCCGTTGTTACCCTTGCTGGCCATTACCGCATTCACAACCACGCTAGCCTCGTCACCTGCGTTGGAAACGATGATGCGCAGTGGCTCTTCCATGGCGCGCAGAACAATGCTGATACCAGCATCTTGGTCTGGATTGTCGCCTTTGAGGCCCATGATGCCTTGCTTAGCACGAATGAGTGCTACGCCGCCGCCAGGAACAATGCCTTCTTCCACTGCTGCACGGGTTGCGTGCAGAGCGTCGTCAACGCGCGCTTTTTTCTCTTTCATTTCGACTTCAGTAGCAGCGCCAACACGAATCACTGCAACACCGCCTGCCAACTTGGCAACGCGCTCTTGCAATTTTTCACGATCGTAATCGCTGGTTGCCTCGTCGATTTGAACGCGAATGTTCTTCACACGCGCTTCAATGGCTTTAGCATCGCCAGCACCGTCGATGATGATGGTGTTTTCTTTACCAATCTCAACGCGCTTGGCTTGACCCAAATGCTCGAGGGTGGTTTTCTCAAGGGTTAAGCCAATTTCTTCGGCAATCACTTGACCGCCAGTCAGAATAGCGATGTCTTCGAGCATGGCTTTACGGCGATCACCGAAACCAGGCGCCTTCACAGCACAGGTCTTAATAATGCCGCGGATGTTGTTCACAACCAAAGTAGCCAAGGCTTCGCCTTCGACGTCTTCCGCAACGATCATCAATGGACGACCCGATTTGGCAACTTGCTCAAGTACTGGCAAGAGATCACGAATGTTGCTGATCTTCTTGTCAAACAAGAGGATGTATGGGCTTTCCAATACAGCCACTTGCTTCTCTGGCTGATTGATGAAGTAAGGCGAGAGGTAGCCACGATCAAACTGCATACCTTCAACGACTTCGAGTTCGTCTTCAAGTGACTTACCATCTTCAACGGTAATCACGCCTTCTTTACCGACTTTTTCCATCGCCTCAGCAATACGCTGACCAATGCTCACATCGCTGTTTGCAGAGATCGAACCGACTTGGGCGATTTCTTTGGTGGTGGTGCAAGGCTTGCTGATTTTTTTGAGTTCTTCTAAGGCTGCTGTTACTGCCTTATCAATACCGCGCTTCAAATCCATTGGGTTGTGGCCAGCAACAACGTACTTCATGACTTCGCGCACGATCGCTTGTGCGAGTACGGTTGCAGTGGTTGTGCCATCACCAGCGATATCAGCAGTTTTGGAAGCAACTTCCTTCACCATCTGCGCGCCCATGTTTTGAAGCTTGTCTTTGAGTTCAATTTCTTTTGCAACGCTCACACCGTCTTTGGTGATGGTGGGGCCGCCGAACGAACGCTCCATAACAACATTACGGCCTTTTGGTCCGAGGGTAACTTTTACTGCGTTGGCGAGGATGTTGACACCCTCCACCATCTTGGTACGGGCGTTATCGCCAAATACTACGTCTTTTGCTGCCATGATTGAATTCCTCTCTTATGTTCTCAATTACTTCTGAACAACGGCCATGATGTCTTCTTCGCGCATTACGAGAAGCTCATCTGCACCTACTTTGACGGTTTGGCCGGCATATTTGCCGAACAACACCCGGTCGCCTACTTTGACGTCAGGGGCATTTAATTTCCCACTGTCATCGCGCTTGCCAGGACCTACGGCTAAAACTTCGCCTTGGTCTGGTTTCTCGGCTGCTGCATCGGGAATAACAATTCCTGAGGCAGTCTTGGTTTCTTGATCCATACGCTTGATGATCACGCGATCATGTAAAGGACGTAAATTCATTCCTTCTCCTAAGTTAGTAAGTGTTAACTACATAAAAATCGATATAAATCGTCGGGTTATAATCTCTACACCTCAAGTTAAAACGATTTTGACTCCGTCAAGGTCGCTTTAGCACTCGATTGCAGTGAGTGCTGATTATATAGGTCTATTCCCGCTGATTTCAAGGGGCGGCCCAATAAAAGCCTGTTGTAGGTCTTTTCCTACACACAAATCAGATCTGCCTGCTTACTTCCCGGACCTGTCCTGCCTAGACTGGACAGTCATCGACTGGAGAACACCATATGAGTCCCAAATCTCGGCTGTATACGCTTGTTCACGCATGGAAGAACAAGCCTTTTCATGAGCTACGGGACGCCCAAGGCACTCATGTGCCCAATCTGGCCCACGAAATCCAGGACGCTGGTAGTAATGCCAACTGGTCTAAGCGCCAAACCGTCAGCTACGAGCCCATTTTTAATGCGGCAGGCAATACCATGTCCGCCGCCTTGTTCAGGCCCCTCTTAGGCGCAAGCGACTCCCAGGTACTGCGCTTTTCCATGGAAGGATTGGATGCAGCCAGCTACTGGCATTGCTGCAACCGGCCCATTCAGATTCTCTTGCCCTTATCGCCTGGCGTACTTGCCAACCCACAGCGTATTGATGCCCTATGCGATCTCATTTTGAACTCCAGACTCCCCGTGGGCTTAGTTCACATCGGCCTAACTACAATGCCGCCCGATGCACTGCGCATCAATTGCAAAGAAGGTTTATTGCGCCTGCGTCGCATCGGCGTACTGCTCCATCTGATGAATGCCAACCCGCAGTCAATTCAGCCGCAGTGGCTAGAGGAAATTAAATTCGACGGCATCCATTTTTCCATTCAGGAGCTGCGCAGTGACGATATTGCAGTAGCGAACCAACAAGCCCAATTACTCGATGCCCTCGCGATGGCAAGGGAGCTGGGCGCAATGCTCTACGCCAACGGCATTACTTTAATTAAAGACCTCGAAAACGCCAGGCTTTTGCCGGTAGATTTTTGCTACGGTGGACTCATGATGTCACCCGTCAGTAGGCACCAAATTCTTCATATCAGCGACAGTCGAATTGCGAAAGCCATTTTTGCAGTGAAACCCCATGGAAGTACAAACCAGAACGGAGATAGGCAATGAAGAAAAGTGTCATGTTGGTAGACGATCATCCCGCCATGTTGATGGCCCTCAAAAGTATGTTGCAGGACCAATTGCTGTTTGAAGTAGTAGGACAGTGCCGCAATGGAGAGGAGTGCTTACAAAGCGTGAAGCAAATCAATCCCGATATTGTGATTCTCGATCTCGATATGCCCAAGACGGACGGGTTTGATGTGATTCGCCGTATTAGTTTGACTTACCCCGACATCCGCTTACTCGTTCTATCTAGCCTAGATGAGCAGGTATATGGAGGACGCGTACGTTCCTTAGGTGCGCATGGTTTTATCAATAAAACTGCCGGGGCTGATGTTATCTTGGCGGCCTGTGTGGCGATCTCCCAAGGCTATGCTTGCTTTTCCCATACACGCAATGGCCATAGCTCACTCAGTGACCAGGAGAAACTAGCCCTCATCTCCGATCGTGAACTGCAAGTCATGAAGTACTTGGGCAAAGGCAATAGCAATCAACACATTTCAGACTTATTGCACATCAGCAATAAAACCGTAGCAACCTATAAAACGCGTATCTTTGAAAAGTTGGGCATCAACAATATTGCCGACCTCATTATGTTTTGCCGCAATAACCACATTATTGAGGGATGATGCGCGTCACTGCATTCGGTCAATTTGCCTGCACTGCCGTACTGCTTTACTGCGGTACGGCTTTTGCACACCACATTGAACTCACTCTGGCAGAGAAGGCGTGGATCAAAGCAAAGCCAGTGGTGTATTTCAGTATTCATGAGCAACATGCGCCCTACCTTGCGCCTCTGGATGGAAATGGGCAAGTTGGGGTTTATCAATCCCTCATTGATGCACTGAGCGAGCAAACGCAGCAGCAGTACCTACCGATTTGGCGCAGCAACGATGCAGACTTAGCCAACCTACTTAGTAAGCAATCGATTGATTTTGTAATTGATCCACCCTCTCGCCTCTCAAAAGAAAATACGGGCATCTGGTCAGACGCCTTATTTTGGGGTCATGCGGTGGTGGTCACGCGTACAGAGACTTTGGTAGGCAATCCCGTGATCGCCCCTAAAACGGCTTTTTTTGGAACGGACTCTGTACGCGGGGAGCATCGATCCGTGGCCCATCTATTTGCCGCACTCATCAAGCGCGAGTACGACGCTGTCGTGATGCCGATTCGGCTTGCGCGGTATGCCATGCGCGCAGAACACGAGGGGCATTTAAAACTGAATGGGCTATATGGTCGCGAGCCACTGGCATACCGCTGGCTGATTAGCCATCATGCCAAACCCTTCAAAGGCATTGTGGAAAAGACCCTGCATGCCCTTGATCCAGTAGCATCACGTGCCATCTTTTCTATTCCTGGCTTTGGTATTGAGCCAAGAGACAATTCTGGCGGGGCTGATCTGGACTTTATGCATCAGCATCACGCGCCATGGAAGCGCCATATTTTGTTTGGCTTTTTATGTACCATGCTCTTGGGCGGATTCGCTTGGATTATTCAGTTGCAGCGCCATCGCAAAGAGCATGCACTGCAGAATGCCGCTCTGCTAATACAAAAGGAGCATGCGGAGCGCGCCAACAATGCCAAATCCAACTTTTTGGCTGAAATGAGCCATGAAATCCGAACACCGATGAATGCCATTTTGGGAGTCCAAGAGTTATTACTCAAAAGCCCACGCCTACCAGATAGCGAGAAACCCTTGTTGCAGAGCGCTCATGCCTCAGCAGAGTCGCTTTTGGGCATGCTCAATCAGGTCCTTGATCTTTCGAAGATAGAGGCAGGCAAGCTCACCTTAACGCCAGAGCCCTGTTGCCTTAAAACCCTGGTCGAGGAAATCGATGCGGCTTTTTCGATCTTTGCATCGAATCGCCAATTGAGTATGCATACCCATCTCGACCTGCGCGTTGCAGAAGTGCTGATGGTTGACTCCTTACGCCTGCGGCAAGTTTTAAATAACATCTTGAGTAACGCCATTAAGTTTACGAATGCAGGATCGATTCATTTTTCGGTACGCATCTTGGCTGATGACCACGCTGGGCAGTTGATTGAGTTTCGCGTGATTGATACCGGTATTGGCATGAATCCCGCAGATATTGCCATTGCCCTTCAGCCATTTGAACAAGTCCGGGCCCAACATCAACCGCAGACGGGCAATGCCCTGCAAGGCACTGGCCTGGGCTTAACTATTAGCAGCCATTTGATTCGATCGATGGACAGTCAGCTGTATTTTGATAGTGAACCTGGAATGGGGAGCAATGTCTATTTTTCTGCCGCCTTCCCCAGAACAACCCAAGTAGCCTCCAATCGATTAATCACCGAGGCAACCTTGCACAGTGCCCAGCGCATGCAGCACCAAGGCAAGCAAGTCTGCGCCTTAGTGGTTGAGGATCACCCCGCTAGCCGTCAAGTCCTATCCCTGCAATTAGAGGCACTGGGAGCCAAGGTGGTTGTCTGTGAAAATGCTGGGCAGGCATTAAGCCTACTTAAGCAGCATCAGTTTCATGTCATGCTCACCGACCACTCCATGCCCGGCATGCATGGCGCAGATTTATCGCAATCGATCCGCGACGATGGATTTACGGAGTTGATTATTATTGGCGTTACCGCCGATATTTATGCTCTAGACATTCGGCATCGCCTGCTTGCTTCGGGTATGAATGCCGTTCTGATCAAGCCACTCAATTTGGCAACCCTTGAAAATGAATTAGCACGCTACTTCACCATGGTAGAAGTGGAGTTTGATGCAGAAGAGGATACCATTGCTTTTCCACAACTCGGTAAAGGCAGTTCGGATCAAAATCAAATCGGCAGACTGATCTTGCATGAAATCATGGAGGTTCACCACCAGGCAATTGCAGAGCTATCGACTGGGACCCTATCCCAATCTGAATTGGGTAGCCTGATTCATAAAATAAAGGGTGGGGCCTTATTAATGAATGCCCTGCGTTTTGCCAATCGCCTCGATAGCCTTGCGGCCAATCGCACCGACTCTACCCCAAAGCGGGCTGCCCTACTAAAAGAATTACTCCTAAAACAAAATGGCGTGATTGATGCCTTTCTAAACCGGGCTTCATTTGAATAAATGCGCTCAGCATACCTAAATTGATCCCAGGCCTTAACTGAGCAAGTCATTCGTTTTTTAGTATTTTTGCTGTTTTGGCTTACCATAAGCCGGTGCTACTATTTTCTACCTCACATCGCGCAGTCCTTCCTGCATTCCAATGGCTAGCGCTACTGCTCTACGGACTGAGCAGTCAGTCTCTGTGGGCATCCGCCCTTAGCGGTCCAATCGAAGTTCCGACCGCCGTATGGCAGTCGCTCGCGAAGAATCAAATTCCGCGCGATGCGGTGAGTATTTCGGTTTTGGAGTTGCCCAGCGCTCCTGGAGCTAGCGTGCGCGAGGTTCTGGATTGGCGCGCAAACCAATCGATGAATCCCGCCTCCGCAATCAAGTTACTAACAACTTTAGCCGCACTCGATTTGCTAGGTCCGCAGTTCCGCTGGAATACCAATCTGTATACGGACGGCCAAATCAACAATGGCCTTCTCAAAGGCAATCTTTACCTGCGCGGTAGTGGCGACCCCAAGTTGGTGCCTGAAGAGCTGGCGCAGATGATGAAAAGTCTGCGCGATTTGGGCGTTCAGCGTATTGATGGGAATTTGATTTTTGACCGCAGCGCCTACAGCCCCGAAGTGATGGAACACGCCACCATCGATGGCGAGTCAATGCGGTCCTATAACGTGCCTCCGGACCCACTCCTCTACGCGTTCAGAACCTTGTCCTTCCAGGTCAGTCAAGCGCGCGAAAATGATCGCATTGCAATTAGCTATACGCCAGCATTGACGCAATTTAAGGTTGTCAATCAATTGCGCCCCAGCAATCAAACGTGCGATGCTTGGCGCAAACAAATCCAGTTTGAGCTCGTGAAGCAGCTGGGATCAAACCCAAGTAAAAGTGATCAGTGGGAGGCTCTCTTTAATGGCGAGTTTCCAAGCGCATGCAAAAACATCGCCTACAACGTAGTGGCGCTAGATCCTAATACTTTTTTAACTCTGGGATTTTCTGCAGCATGGGAATTGGCCGGCGGCACCTGGGCTAAGCAGCCGCAAGGGAAAAGCGGTGAGGTTCCGCTATTTGCAAGGCCATTACTGGAATTTCAGGGCGGGCAATTAATCCATGCGGTGAACGATATCAATAAGTTTTCCAACAATGTCATGGCGCGGCAAGTCTTTTTAACCCTTGGCTTAGAACGTTTAGGAAAGCCAGCCTCTATCGGCGCTAGTGATCGGGTCATGCAAGCCTGGCTCAAACAACGTGGCCTGCACTTTCCGGAATTGGTTTTAGAAAATGGTTCGGGCTTATCCCGCAACGAAGCCATTAGCGCACGTCACCTCAATGATCTCTTGATTACTGCACGCCAACTTCCATCCGGAGATCTTTTTGTGCAATCCTTACCCTTAGCGGGATCCGATGGCACCATGAAAAACCGCCTGATACGGCAATTGCGTCAGTTCTTACACCTCAAGACCAAACCGGAGGCACGCATTAAGACCGGATCACTTGCGGAAGTACGGGCAATCTCGGGCTATGTCATGAGCCAATCCGGCAAAACCTATGCCGTTAGCTCATTCATCAATCACCCCAATGCCTTTCGTGGCCTAGATGCCCACGATCAACTGCTGACGTGGTTACTAACGGGCGGCCCCGAACCAAAGCAAGCGCGCTGAAGTCGGTCTCGCACCCCGTCCCACTCTTGCCCCATGGGTGGTTCGGGCATCACGATTAAATCCCACGTATGGTCATCTAAGTCACGCAATAATCGGTATAGCCGGCTAGCAAATAAGTCACTCTGCTCCGGAATCGGTACCTGCTGAATGTGCGATGCGCCCAAGACATGTGGGTCGCGCATTTGCTCCGACTCCCACACTACCAGGGCTACATGGGATTTGGTATCTGGGTATTGCGAAATGCAATCGAGCGCTGCACCAGCGGCGTACAAACGCAATGGTGTGTTGGGTGCGTAATGGGCTTTAAGGCTGCCTGATACACGTGGCGTGCTTGTGTCCGCATCAGCACGTGCTCCGGCTGCTAATACACGTACTCCTGTTTTCTGCTCAATCTGCTCTGGCGTAATCGCACCAGGACGCAGCAAGACTGGGGCACCCGATGACAGATCCACAATCGTCGACTCAATACCAACAGTGCAATCGCCACCATCCAGGATTAGCAAATCTGCTTGGTCACTGAATTCAGCGCTGACATCCGCAGCCCGGGTGGGCGATACCTTACCAAAACGGTTCGCCGATGGCGCGGCCAAACCACCACCAAATTCCTGCAAGAGGGCTTGCGCGACGGGGTGATCAGGTGAGCGCAATGCAATGGTGTCTTGACCACCAGTCACCGCGCTCAGCACGTGTTTATCTTTTTTTAGCACTAGTGTTAAGGGGCCTGGCCAGAAGGCCTCTACCAAACGCATTGCCTCTTCTGGAAGATCGCGTACCCAAGGCGCAATCAACTTAAACCAGGCATCCGATCGATTGATTTCTGATGCCTCTGCTATTGATGGCGCTGCCAGATGCACAATCAGGGGATGGTCTGCCGGCCTACCTTTGGCAGAGAAGATGCGTCGCACCGCCTGTTCATTGCTTGCATCGGCTGCCAGTCCATAAACCGTCTCCGTCGGAATCGCAACCAAACCGCCCTGCTGTAAGCGCCGTACTGCTTGCTCTACTGCTTGCTGCAATTCAGCTGTGCTGATGGTGGGCTGCGGGTCGGCTTTCACTACTACAGCATCACTTAAGGAGCGATACCTAAATCGCCGGCAACAGCAGAGCAATTCTGCCGCGCCTCATCCAGGGATTGGCCAAGGCAATTGACATGGCCCATTTTGCGACCGGGCAAAGGGGATGCCTTACCGTACAAATGCAGTTTTGCGTCAGGGTGACTGAGGACGCGCTCCCATGCTGGCTCGCTTGCAGTCGTTTGCTGTTTGTCTTCCTTGATAAACCACACATCACCCAAAATATTGAGCATGGCAACGGGGCTGAGTAAGCGGGTATCGCCGAGCGGCAGGCGAGCCATTGCCCTGACCTGCTGCTGAAACTGACTCGTAACACAGGCATCCATGGTGTAGTGCCCCGAATTATGAGGACGCGGCGCTACTTCATTGGCAACGATGCTGCCGTCGGTAAGCACAAAGTATTCAACGCAAAGTACGCCGACATACTTCATCTCCTGCGCAATGGCACTGGTTGCTTTTTGAATCCGCTCGAGTAAAGCGGGATGCTGCTGCAAGGATGGTGAAGGCACAGTACTGGTATGCAAGATGCCTTGGCGATGGATGTTTTCTGCCGGAGGAAAAGACCGGATATCGCCGTCATGCCCGCGCGCCACAATCGCCGATACCTCAAAAGCCAATGCCATGCGCTTTTCCAATACACACGCAACCCGACCTAAATCAGCCCAAGCCGCTGCCAATTGATCGCGCGACTGAACCGTCACTTGGCCTTTGCCGTCATAACCGAGGCGCACTGTTTTCAAAATACCGGGGAAGAGATCATCTGCAAGCAAGGCCAAATCGGCTTCGCTATGAATCACGCCATACGGCACCGGACACACTCCAGAGATGGGGGCGCACTGCGCTAAAAATGCTTTTTCTTTTATGCGGTCTTGTGCAATCGAGACGCAGCTGCTATCCGGAGCAACAAATAGCCCGCGTGCCTTAAAAAAGTCGAGCGCTTGTGCAGGAACGTTTTCAAACTCGGTACTAATGGCGGAACACAAACTGGCCATTTCAGAAAGGGCGGCCGTATCAAGGTAATCGGCACATAAATGTTTTTCAGCAACTGACCCCCCTGGACTGAGTGGATCAGGATCGAGTACGCAGACTTTAAATCCCAAAGACTGGGCTTCATGGATGAACATGCGCCCAAGCTGGCCGCCACCCAAAATACCGAGCCACGCCGGTGATTTACAAATGCCCGAAGAAGAAGCTGCGTTCATACTCATCAATTACTTAGCTGCTAATTCCATGGCTTGGGCTTGCGCGGTCTGTTTACTGCGAAAACTTTCGAGGGCTGTCATCAAATCAGCATCGTGCGCAGCCAAAATAGCAATGACGTGCAATGCAGCATTGGCAGCACCCGCCTCACCAATCGCAAAGGTAGCCACTGGAATACCCTTGGGCATTTGCACAATCGAATACAAGGAGTCTTCACCGCGCAAGTACTTGCTGGGAACGGGCACACCAAAAACCGGCACGAGAGTTTTAGAGGCAAGCATGCCTGGTAAATGGGCGGCACCACCTGCGCCGGCAATAATTGCCCGCAGACCCCGACCACGCGCTGCTTCTGCATACGCAAACATATCATCAGGCATGCGGTGCGCAGATAAAACCTGGGCCTCATAAGGCACACCAAACTGGTCTAGCATTTGGGCGGCATGCTGCATGACGTCCCAATCGGAATTGGAACCCATCACAATGCCAACGACTGCTGTTGTGTTTGAACCTGTGCTCATGACCTGCTCCACTTATGCCGGATACGAAAAGAGGATCTATTATCCCAGCCTTTTGGCAGGGACTCCAGCGGAATGACTGCCAATTAGACTGCCTGACTTAGGCGCGTGAGGGCCTCGCGGTACTTTTCCGCGGTCTTTTCGATCACATCATTGGGCAGATCCGGGGCCGGAGGGGTTTTAGGCCACGGCTTGCCATCGATCCGAACTTGCTCCAACCAGTCGCGTATAAATTGCTTGTCATACGATGGGGGATTCGTACCAGGCTGGTAGGTCTCAGCAGGCCAAAAGCGGGAAGAATCTGCGGTCAGAATCTCATCCATCAGAACCAGCTGATTGGCTTCATCTAAACCAAACTCAAACTTGGTGTCAGCGATGATGATGCCGCGGGTAGCGGCATAGCGCGACGCTTCCTCATACAGGCGAATGCTGACATCTCGAATTTGATTGGCTAAGGGTGCACCAATGCGCTGCACCACTTCTTCAAATGAGATATTTTCATCGTGCTCGCCCATGGCTGATTTAGCAGCAGGCGTAAAAATGGGTTGGGCTAACTTTTGGGCATTTTGCAAGCCAGGCGGCAAAGGAACGCCGCACACGCTGCCGGTTGCTTGATAGTCTTTCCAGCCACTACCAGCCAAATAACCGCGCACCACCGCCTCAACCAAAATGGGCTTAAGCCGCTTCGCTACCACCGCACGCCCTTGCACCTGCTCCACCTCGTCTGCCGTCACTACGCTGGCAGGATCAATACCAGTAAGGTGGTTTGGAATCACATGGGCTAATTTGTCAAACCAAAAATTCGCCATTTGATTGAGGATGATTCCTTTTTCAGGAATAGGCTGCGGCAAAATCACATCAAATGCTGATAAGCGATCGGTTGTGATCATCAGCAAACGGTCCTTGCCTAACTCATATACGTCGCGCACCTTGCCTTTGGATAACAAAGGTAAAGAGGTAATCGAGGTTGCGTGCAATGCTTTTTTCATTGCATTACTTCACGATCTGGGCAAGCTGACCGGCGCGATAGCGCTCAGCCATTTTTTCGAGGGACACGGGTTTAATTTTCGCTGCCTGACCAGCACAACCAAACGAGGTGTAACGTGCAACGCAGATGGCTTTTGCCGCTTCGCGCGCTGGCTTGAGGTAGTCGCGTGGATCAAATTTACCGGGGTTCTCAAACAGATAGCGGCGGATCGCAGCCGTCATCGCCAAGCGAATATCGGTGTCGATATTAATCTTACGCACGCCGTGCTTGATGCCTTCTTGTATTTCCTCTACGGGCACGCCGTAGGTTTCTTTCATATCGCCACCAAAAGCCCGAATCTCAGCAAGCAACTCTTGTGGAACACTGGAGGAGCCGTGCATCACTAAATGAGTATTGGGAATGCGCTGATTAATTTCTTTAATGCGGGTGATGGCCAAAATGTCGCCGGTTGGCTTCTTTGTAAATTTATATGCGCCATGGCTGGTGCCAATCGCAATCGCCAGTGCATCGCATTGCGTCGCACGTACAAAGTCAGCCGCTTGCTCGACGTCGGTTAACAACTGCTCACGCGTCATCGTGCCGTCGGCGCCATGACCATCTTCTTTATCGCCCATCATGGTTTCGAGAGAGCCCAAAACACCGAGCTCTGCCTCTACCGTAACACCAATCGAGTGTGAGAACTTCACCACTTCTTGCGATACAGCAACGTTGTAGTCATAGCTCGCAACCGACTTACCATCGGCCTCGAGTGAGCCGTCCATCATCACACTGGTAAAGCCACTTTTAATTGCCGCCATACATACTGCTGGACTTTGACCGTGGTCTTGGTGCATTACCACTGGAATGTGGGGATACTCTTCAACCGCCGCGGAAATCAAGTGGCGCAAAAATGCTTCCCCCGCATACTTTCGTGCCCCTGCCGATGCTTGCATGATGACAGGCGCACCAACCTCATCCGCCGCCATCATGATGGCTTGTACCTGCTCCAAGTTATTCACATTGAAAGCAGGCAATCCGTAGCTGTGTTCAGCAGCATGGTCTAACAGTTGGCGCATGGATACAAGGGGCATAACACTCTCTTCTATATAAAAGGATAAAAAATCAGATTCTTATTTTACGTTGACAATCTTTAAAGTATTGGTGCCGCCAGGAGAGCCCATCGGCGCGCCAATGGTTAACACAATCGTATCGCCTGTTTTCACAGCGCCGAGCTCCTTCAAGCGCTGCTCGACCTGCGCCAATGCCGTATCACGATCGCTGCTCAGCGCCAAACCCAAGGGAGTGACGTTACGATAGGTACTTAATACACGTTGGGTTGAGATATTGGGCGTCAAGGCAAAAATAGGCACATGAATATTATGGCGACTCATCCAGATGGGGGTGGATCCCGACTGCGTCAGTGCAGCAATCGCGGTGGCATGTAAATGGTGCGCTGTAAACAAAGCACCCAAGGCAATCGTCTGATCGATGCGAGTGAAGGTTTGATCTAAAAAGTCGGTATCAAGCCGAACCTGTTCTGATTTTTCTGCTTCGATGCAAATCTCTGCCATCTGTTCAATCGTCTTGACGGGGTACATTCCCGTGGCCGATTCTGCTGACAACATCACTGCATCGGTCCCATCCAAAACCGCATTCGCAACGTCACTGACCTCGGCACGCGTTGGCACAGGCGCACTAATCATCGACTCCATCATTTGCGTGGCCGTAATCGTAAATTTATCAGCTTCACGAGCCAACTTGATCATGCGCTTTTGTAGGGCTGGCACAGCAGGGTTGCCCACCTCGATTGCGAGGTCACCGCGTGCAACCATAATGCCGTCGCTCTCTGCAATGATGCTGTTAAGTGCATCGGGCTCAATCGCCTCGGCACGCTCGACTTTGGCAATTAACTTGACCTTAGGTACGCCATGCTTGGCACTCGCTGCATCGGCTAATTTGCGGGCGTAGGCCATATCCGCACCATCTTTTGGAAAGCTGATGGCAACAAAGTCGACGCCCATTGCAATCGCAGCATCCAAATCAAGAATGTCCTTCTCGGTCAATGCCGGAGCAGTTAAACCGCCACCAGCGCGATTGATACCCTTGTTATTCGAAAGTACACCACCAAGCTCAACGCGCGTATGAATCTCACCCCCCTTAACCGACTCCACGCGCAATACGATCAAGCCGTCATTGAGGAGTAGACGATCGCCGGCACGGACATCATTCGGTAAATTTTTGTAGTCAAGACCGACACGTTCTTCATTGCCTAGATCGCAGGCAACATCCAGAATAAATGCGGCACCTTCCTTGAGGATGGCTTTACCGTCTGCGAACTTGCCCACCCGAATCTTCGGTCCTTGCAGGTCCGCCATAATGCCAAGCTCACGACCCACTTCAGCGCAAATCGATCGGACCAAATCATGGCGTGCGCGGTGATCTTCAACAGTACCATGCGAAAAGTTCAGTCGAACCACATCCAATCCGGCGTGGATCATGTCTCGCAAAACTGCTGGCTTTTCTGAAGCTGGTCCTAGTGTTGCAATAATCTTTGTGGCTCGTAACATGAAAAGCTCCTTTTTTATTCGCTTCCTCGCTCAACCAATACTGCAAACGCCGGTAATGTTTTGCCTTCCAAAAACTCGAGGAAAGCGCCGCCACCGGTAGATATGTAATCAACTTGATTTTCGATGCCGTACTTGGCAATTGCTGCCAAGGTATCGCCACCACCCGCAATCGAAAACGCTGGGGAATGGGCAATGGCTGCTGCAATCATTTTGGTACCGCCACCAAATTGATCAATCTCAAAAACCCCTAAAGGCCCATTCCATACTATCGTGCCCGCATGGGCCAGCATAGTAGATAGTCGTGCGGCGGTCTTCGGACCCACATCCAAAATCATGTCGTCCTCGGCAACCTCATTGGACGGCACCCGATTGGCGCGCGCCAATGGCGAGAGTTCGTTGGCCACCACTACGTCTTCTGGAATCGGCACATGGGCGCCGCGCTTTTCCATCAGATCCATGATTTCTCTAGCCTCATTCACGAGGTCAGGCTCGGCTAAGGACTTGCCGATGGGCAGACCCTTAGCCAGCATGAAGGTATTAGCAATGCCGCCGCCCACAATCAGCTCATCGACTTTTTCAGCCAAGGCTTTCAGAATCGTCAGCTTGCTCGATACTTTGGATCCGGCCACAATGGCGATCAAGGGTCGCTTGGGATTGGCGAGGGCTCGGCTCAAGGCGTCGAGCTCAGCAGCCATGAGTGGTCCCGCACAGGCAATCGGTGCAAACCGAGCGACGCCATGCGTCGTGGCCTCAGCGCGATGTGCTGTACCAAACGCATCATTGACATAGACGTCGCAGAGCGCGGCAATTTTTTTGGCAAGTGCTTCGCTATTTTTCTTTTCGCCCACATTGACGCGGCAGTTCTCCAGCAGCACGAGATCGCCGGGCTGAAGATCAAAACCGCCATCAACCCACTTGCTAATCAGAGGCACTTTGCGATTGAGGATTTCTGCGATGCGATGCGCTACTGGAGCCAAGCTATCTTCGGGCTTAAATTCACCTTCGGTTGGTCTACCCAAGTGGGAGGTCACCATCACTGCAGCCCCAGCTTGTAGGCAAATTTCAATGGCCGGAATGGATGCGCGGATGCGGGTGTCTTCGGTAATATTGCCAGCCTCGTCCTGAGGCACATTCAGATCGGAGCGGATCAGCACCCGCTTACCTTTTAACAGTCCAGCCTGCGCTAAGTCATGGAGGCGTTTTACTTTAAAAAGGGTATCGGACATGGAAATGAAATTCGGTAAAAGAACAATCCCCCATTCTAAAACCAGTAGCGCAGGGCGCTGTAAACCAGCATGCCAATAATCAGGGTTGGCAACATGCTGCGCAGCCAGGTAAACGCCACAAAAGCAGCTAAACCAGCCCAAATCTGCGGAATAGCCCAATTAAACTGGCTAATTTCTGTGGCGCCCTCGGGCATGAGGATTTCCGGGGCCAAAATGGCCACAATCGCTGCGAGCGGGGCATACCGAATAGAACGCAAAATGAGTTCGGGCATCCGCACCCGATCCCCCAAGTACATAAAAAAGCCCCGTGTCCCTAAAGTGACTAGGCCCATACCCACAATAAGTGCGCTGATTTCGAGGGAAGTGAGGGTAGGCACGCTAATCTCCCGCGCTAACTCGGTTGGCTTGGGGGTCTTTGGGGCGGCGATCGCTGACAATGCCGACCGCAATTGCCGCAACAATCGCCAGAACAATATTGAGCTTAAAGGGCAGGCTCATGCTCAGAACAGCAACGAGCGCTGCAGCGCCAGCAGCCCAGCGCGCTGCGGCACGATCCAGCATAGGCACAATCACCGCAATCAAGGCTAAAGTACCGGCAAACTCCAGCCCCCAGCTTTGCGGAATTTGCCCTGCCAAGACAATGCCCAGCAGCGAGCCCATTTGCCAAATGCTCCAATTGCCGGTGGTTAGTCCATACATAAAGGCCGTGCGCGATCGGCGAGCAGCCGGGCTTTCCTGGGGGGGATGCGCTTCTGGGTATCTCGCGGTGTACATCAAATAACTAAAATCGGCGGTGAAGTAGCCTACAGTGGCTCGGCGCCACAGCGGCAGGAAGTAAAAATGGGCCTGCATTCCAATACTAAAGATGACGAAGCGCAAATTGACGATAAATGCCGTGATTAAGATGGTCCATACCGGCAAACCCAGCGCAATCAAGGGCAATGCGGCCAATTGCGCCGTGCCCGCAAAAACTAACAGGCTCATGCTGACAGCCTGCCAGAGGGTTAAAGTGGATTTCCCCATGGCCAAACCGGTAACTAAAGCCCAGGTAAAAATGGTCACCATCGACCTTGACATGGTGCGCAACCCATCCTGAAAACCCAGCCGCTCATCCTGCGACCAAGCAAAATAGGGCAAATGGCTCAGAATAAGAAGGGCTTTCGGGTGCTTAGGCATTGGAACCCCATTATAGGAAGCACTGCCGCCTGCTCTACAATAAAGCCCATGTTAGGCAGCTTGGTTTTGCAAGTCGATTGCAGGACAAAGGGCTCCGATTAATTCAACGCAAAAGGTAGAAAACATGTCGATGTCCGACCGCGATGGTTTTATTTGGTCCGATGGAAAACTCATTCCATGGCGCGAAGCAACAACCCATGTGCTCACGCATAGCTTGCATTACGGCATGGGTGTATTTGAGGGCATTCGGGCGTACAAGACACCCAAAGGCACTGGGATCTTTCGTCTGAATGAGCACGTCAAGCGCTTATTCAATGGCACCAAAATTTTCCAAATCACGCTGCCCTATACCGAAGCACAAATCCGCCAAGCGATCATTGATGTTGTCAATGCCAACCAATTGGAGTCGTGCTACATCCGCCCCCTAATTTACATTGGCTCAGAAAAGCTAGGCATCTCCCCCAAAGGCAACTCGATTCATACCGTGATTGCGGCTTGGCTCTGGGGCGCCTACTTGGGTGAAGATGGCCTGAACAAAGGCATTCGGGTTAAGACATCGTCATTCACGCGGCACTTTGTTAACTCATCCTTGGTGCGCGCAAAAGCATCAGGCTATTACATTAATTCGATTCTGGCCAACCAAGAAGTCACTGCCAACGGCTACGACGAAGCCTTACTCCTCGATACCGAAGGCTATGTATCCGAAGGTTCTGGTGAAAATCTCTTCATGGTGCGCAACGGTATTGTCTACACCCCAGATTTAGCATCGTGCCTGGATGGTATTACCCGTGACTCGATTATTCAAATTGCCAAAGACTTGGGATTTGAAGTTCGTGAAAAGCGCCTAACCCGCGACGAAGTCTATACCGCGGATGAAGCCTTCTTCACGGGCACTGCAGCGGAAGTAACGCCGATTCGCGAACTCGATGACCGCATGATTGGCGATGGCAAAAAAGGTCCCATCACCAAGCAAATTCAAGATGTGTTTTTTGATACGGTCTACGGTAAGAATGATCGTTACAGTGATTGGCTCACCCCAGTCAAGTAAGACAGCGCACGAAAGGATCCGTCATGAGTCAAGCACACACTGCAGCGCAAGCACCCGTCATGGTGAATGGCGCTGATTTGCCTTTGCATTGCCCAACAAGCGATACGCCCAGCTGGAATTTACACCCCCGTGTTTTTCTAGACATCACCCACACCGGCCAAGCAAAGTGTCCGTACTGCGGCACCGAGTACCACTTGATTCCTGGCACGGAACCCCACGGTCATTAATCACCCCATCCCCGCATCCATCAACCGAGGCGGGGATCTGCAAATGCATCGCATTCTTGTCATCGCTCCAAACTGGATTGGCGATGCCGTAATGTCACAGCCCCTGTTAGCGGCAATCAAAAACTCCTATCCCCATGCAGCAATTGATGTCTTAGTAACGCCTTGGGTGGCGCCGGTTTACCGAGCCTGCAGCGAAGCCAGTGAATTAATTGAAGCCGATCTTCGGCATGGCCAATTGCAGTGGGGCATGCGGCGCGCACTTGCCGCTCAGATTAAAAAGCGTAACTACGCGAGATGCTATGTTCTACCAAACAGCCTGAAGTCCGCCCTCATTCCTTGGCTGGCTAACATTCCTGAACGCGTTGGCTATCAAGGTGAACTGCGCCGTTTCTTGCTAACCGAGACCAAAGCCAATTCGCCCAAAACGCAGCGCATTCCCATGGTGGAGCATTACGCCAGCTTGTGCGAATCATCAAGCAATCGCAATGCAACCGTTCCTGTGCCGCACTTAATGCCAAGGGCATCTGCACTTGAGTCAGTGCGTACTCGACTGCAGGCGGCCGGCATTCAAACGGATTCACTCGTTGTGCTCTGCCCCGGCGCAGAATACGGTCCCAGTAAACGCTGGCCTGCCGCCCATTTTGCAGCGCTGGCGCAATCCATCTTGAAAGCAAACCCCAACGCTTCGGTCGTTTTATTAGGTAGCCCATCGGACCGTGCAATCGGTGATGCCATTGTTACTTCGGCAGCTTCTCAGGGCCGCATGTTCAACTGGTGCGGAACCACATCGCTGGATGAGGCCATCGCCATCATTGGTCTGTGCAGTAAGGTGGTGAGTAATGATTCCGGTTTGATGCACATTGCTGCAGCACTGCATGTTCTGCAGGTAGCAATATTTGGCTCTAGCGATCCGAACCATACCCCACCCAATTCTGCAAAAGCCACTGTCATCTCATTGCATTTGCCGTGTAGCCCTTGCCATCAACGCAAGTGCCCGCTTGGTCATTTAAACTGCCTCAATCAGATTAGTCCTGAACGCGTCTTTGCTGCACTTCAGTAAGCCCGATCGCACTGCTTTACTTCTTAATCGCAAAGGAATTTAGTCATGCCAAACCTTGCCAGACTCTTTCATAATGCCGATGAAGTAGTCGATGCCTGGCGAGAGGCGCTCAAGCGGCGCGACGTTACCGCCGCCCTAGCATTGTGGCTAGACGATGACTCGATTACCTGCGTACTGCCTGAAGGCCAACGCTTGAGTGGTCATGCAGAGATTCGGGGTGGGCTAGAGCGCTTGCTCGCCAATCAAGCCCTATTTCTAGAGCCGATTGCCTGCATCTCGCATTCCAGCTTAGGCACCGCAATCTATGACACGACGGAAGCAGTCCATTTACGCGCAGATCAAGTGGAGTCAGCTTTCTTTTTAAATATCACCTTGGTTGTGTTGCAAGACAGCCAAGGGTGGCGTATCGCCCACTTGCATGCCAGCCATTCCGCCGATGTCAGCTCAAGCGCGCCCATCACCCAGCACGGCCTGCATTAAACACAATGGATGAAGGCGTCACACAGTCTTTAATTAAATGGCCCAGTGTGCCGCACTGTTTTGGCTGGCTTGCGCTTGATCGGCGCGGCGCTTGGCGCATGCGCGACGACTACGCTCAAGCCCATGGCCTGCCAGGTGACGTGATTAAGCATGCAGCACTCAATGCCTTTATTGCCCGCAATTACGCCAGCGATGCCCAGGGGCGGTATTTTTTTCAGAATGGGCCGCAGCGCGTCTACGTTAATCTTGATGCAACGCCCTGGATAGTGCGCATGATGCCCACCGGCAATACAGAACATCCTTGGCAATTTCAGACGCAATGTGAAAGCCTACTCGCACCCACTGCGGCCTTCCTGGATGAGGCGGGTCATATTTTGATTGAGGGAAGGCTCACCCAAACCATTTGTACTGGGAATGTGTCAAATAAATTCAATGAAATAGAACGCCTCAGCATTGCGTTGTTGCATGACCATGACATCGAACTGTTCTCGGGACTAACCTCGCTTGGCAACACCGCATGCGCACTGGAGGGAATCTGGCGATGGCATGGCCATGATTTAACACTGGAACCCATTACCACTGCTGAAGTGGAAAGTCGCTTTCAGTTTCAAGCTCGCCCTCAGCCATAAGCACTTGATGTGGACTTAACCGCCTCTGCTTTTAGCGTCCTCGCGCTGCTCTTCTAGATACATTTTCTGAAACTCCCGAAGGCGCGCATCAATCGTTGAGCCCTGGTAATAGTTGTTGCCGCCAGCCGCCCGTGCAATCCGCAGCTGCTCAATTGCAGAAGGCCAAGCACCGGTGAGTGCAAATTTTTCCCCCATGGCGTAATGCCGTAAGGCTACGTTATTACTCTGGTTATATGCATCTGCTAACAATGTCCACCAAATGGTTTCGTTGGGCTGTTGTTTGGTCCGGCCTCTCAGCCAGGTAATAGCCTCATCCGTTTTGCCCAGCTTGAGCTCCGCCTGAATCATGGCTACTGCTGCGGCAAATGATTCTGGGTAGGCGCGCAATGTCGCGTGTGCAATTTGAAGTGCCTCTTGCGACTTACCTTTAGCTAAAGCCAATTCAGATGCGGTGGTATCCAGCGATACACTTTGGCGCATTAAAGGTGAGCCTGGGGCTGCTGCGGCCTGCATCAGCTGCCGGGTTTTTTGCAAATAGCCTTCAGCAATATCCACCTTACCTTGGCGCTGCGCAACCAAAGCAAGTCCATAGAATCCCTCCATCTGTTTGATGGGAGAAGCTTGCTTACTGAAACTCTCAAAAATATTGCGGGCATCAAACAAGCCACTGGAGCCTTTTTGTTGATCGAGGCGAGCACGCGCTTTGATTAAATAAAACTCCAATGAACTGGGAACGGTCTTCGCATTAACCATGCGTACCCGATCTTGCATGTCAGCAATACGATCAATGGTGAGGGGGTGTGTTCGAACGTAAGCCGGCACGCCACTATCCATGATGCTGCTGGCTTTTTGTAAGCGCTGAAAGAAAGCAGGCATGCCGTTGACGTCATAACCACTGCCCTCCAAAATCAAAAAGCCAATGCGATCCGCTTCCCGCTCCGCATCGCGTGAGTAGGCCAATTGATTCTGAACCGATAGAGCCTGCCCACCACGCATTAAACCCACCGCTGCGGATGGGTTACTGGAGGCCGCTAAAGCGCCCAACACCATGCCCGCGATGGCAATCATGGTATTCATGGCCTGCTTGTCCATCGAACGTGCAATATGCCGCTGCAATACGTGGCCGATTTCATGGCCCATGACTGAAGCAACCTCGGACTCCGTTTCCGCAGCAACCAAAAGCCCCGTATGAAATCCAATAAAGCCACCAGGCAAAGCAAACGCATTAATGCTCGGCTCTTTGACTGCAAAGACTTCAAAGTTATATTGGGCACTACCTAAGGCATTAGCCCCGCCCAACTGCAAGCGCTTTGCTGCCTGCAGTAAGCGGCGATCCATTTGATTTAGAAAATCATAGATTGGCAAATCATTGGAGTAATCCGGATCAGCACGAATTTCCCGCATGATGCGTTCACCAATCCGGCGCTCATCTACCGGACTTAAAGCATCACCACCCGGATCGCCCATATCGGGCAGGACTAAATTAGGCTGCGTACGTAGTGCATTTTTATTCGGCAGAAATGGAGACTGCGCCTCTTGCGACTGAACCGCACGCCCCAGATTTTGCAGTGCCGCGGAATTGCCTTCAACCACCACCTCGGAGGCCGGCGCTTTGGGTAGGGGTGTTTGGGCACCCGCAAAGCCCATGGCAAAAATCAATTGCAGGGCCAAGCATTTCCGCCCAATGCCCAATAGCACCGGTTTTTGCATCCACTTAATATAAGCTGGTTTTACGATCCCCATCCCTCTATGGTAAAACCTATTTCATGAACCCACTGACTCATTTTGATTCCTCAGGCCAGGCCCACATGGTCAATGTTGGCGATAAGCCCAATACCCACCGGATAGCCATTGCTACAGGCAGCATTTCGATGTTGCCAGCCACCTTTGACTTGGTGGAGGCAGGTAACCACAAAAAGGGGGATGTTTTAGGCATCGCCCGGATCGCCGGGATTCAGGCGTCCAAGAAGACCTCCGACTTGATTCCCTTGTGCCATCCACTGGCCCTCAGCCACGTCAGCCTGCAATTTGAGCTAGACCGAGCAAGTCATAGTATTCGCTGCCAAGTCCAGGCGGAAACGACTGGCCCTACCGGCGTTGAAATGGAAGCCCTCACCGCTGTCCAAGTCGCCCTCCTCACAATCTATGACATGTGCAAAGCAGTTGACCGTGGCATGGTGATGGGTGATGTGAAGCTCTTGGAGAAGAGTGGCGGCAAGAGCGGCACTTGGGTAGCGGCGAAGTAGTCTTTTCATAAAGTCGCTAACTTCAACAAAGGTCTGCATTGGTTGTTGTTAAACACAATCTCGATACACACGAATTCCAGTCATTAGACGAAGCCATGGCATTTGCCAAAGAATTGGGTGAGTTTGTCACCATTCAGTTTGATGGCAAAGAGGTAGTGGGTGTATTTGGAGCTACTGGGGTTACAGATGGAAAGTGCCCCGACGGAATCGATTATTCCTGGAAGAAGCGCCGCAAGTAATTAAGGATTGTGAGTATTCTGAATATGGTGAGTATTGGTAAGTGACGACCCATCCTTTTTGGGGATAAGCCGCCAGTCCAAACTAAATTACTTCGAAGTACGGCATTCGGATGGCAATAAGGGCTGAGGTAGATTACTCATCGCCGAGCGGCATGACCAACCCCCTGACCACGTTGCGCCTTCTGGTTTCGATAGATCGAGTGGTGCCGGCATGACAGCATCCGGATAATTGGTTGGAATCAGAACCAAGCTATTGCTACCTTCTTGCGCAACCGTTCCCTGAAAATCAATCGCAATTGCGCCGGACTGCAAAATCTCAATGTCTTTGACACTGCGGGTTGGCGCAAAACTAAAAGCCCCTTGGGTTGCCTCATTCATCGGTGCTACGCCCCGACTAGCAAATGCTTCCGTTACGGCGAGCTTAGCGCTGGAAGACAAATTCATGCCCTCAATCACTCGACTACGCGCAATGTAATCTTGGTACTGCGGAACTGCGACGGCAACCAAAATCCCAATGATGGCAACAACGACCATGACCTCGATCAGGGTGAAGCCATTTTTTTCTGTATTGCTGATAGTGTTCTCGTTGTGTAGTGTCATATCAATAAAAATCCCCTAGTGAATGGAACTCGATGATCTAACAAAGAGCCCACTGACTAGGGGACTGACCAAATCAGATTGCTCTGATTTTAGTGTACGACTTTACTGCTTCTTAATGGGCCTTTTTGCCTCTACGCTTCGCAAGCTCGCCAACAATCATGACGCCCAGCGCGCCAATAATGCCGGAAATTAAGCCGTATTCCTGAATACCCTCGCCGAAGTGCTTGATCATGCCTGGGTCCGTCAACAGCATTCCACCGGCAATCCAGCCGAGCAATCCAGCGCCCGCTGTCACAATGATAGGGAAACGATCGATCAGGAATAACACGAGGCGGCTACCAGCAATAATGATAGGTACCGAAACGATTAAGCCAAAGACGATGTAGCCAAATTGATGCGCCTGGTCGTCTACCTGCCCAGCGGCACCTGCAATCGCCAAGACGTTATCAAGACTCATGACTAAGTCAGCAACGATGATGGTTTTTACCGCTGCAAATAACTTATCTGGTGCCTCTAAGTCATTTTCGTCGTGACCGCCGGCATCTGCCAATAACTTGTAACCAATCCACAGCAGCAGTAAAGCGCCCACCACCTTCAGATACGGAATTTGCAAGAGCGTCACTGCAAATATCGTTAGGACAATACGCAAACCAATCGCACCGGCTGTGCCCCATAAAATACCAGCGCGACGTTGGTTGGGGTGTAAGTTACGGCAGGCCAATGCAATGATCACCGCATTGTCGCCGCCCAGCAAAATATCAATCAAAATGATCTGCAATACGACAGACCAATCTAACATTGCAAGAAATTCCATGTCATCCTCTAATAATTATTGTGTGTTGAACAACTACTACGGGTAAAACAACTGCCTAAAACTAAATCATTGCCTTTAACAGATTAGCCATCTCCGATGGATTGCGCGTGACCTTAAAGCCGCACTCTTCCATTACTGCCAATTTGGCATCTGCTGTATCCGCACCGCCGGAAATCAACGCACCCGCATGGCCCATGCGTTTTCCAGGAGGGGCTGTTACGCCAGCAATAAAGCCGACGATGGGTTTTTTCATATTGTCTTTGCACCAGAGGGCTGCTTCTGCCTCGTCTGGTCCGCCGATCTCGCCAATCATGATCACCGCATCGGTTTCAGGATCGTCGTTGAACATGCGCATGATGTCGATGTGCTTTAGACCATTGATTGGATCGCCGCCAATACCGACTGCAGTTGACTGGCCCAAACCAATCGCGGTTAATTGACCAACAGCTTCGTAGGTCAAGGTGCCGGAACGGCTGACCACACCAATGCGGCCTTTTTTATGAATGTGACCTGGCATGATGCCGATCTTGATTTCATCAGGAGTGATGATGCCAGGGCAATTAGGGCCGAGCAGTAAAGTTTTCTTGCCGCCCTTGGCTTCTTTTTGTGCCATCTTGTTGCGCACTTCCAGCATATCGCGCACAGGAATGCCTTCGGTAATACAAATCACAAAATCCAAGTCGGCTTCAACGGCTTCCCAAATTGCAGCTGCAGCACCAGGAGGAGGCACATAAATAACCGATGTGGTTGCACCAGTTTGCTGGGCAGCTTCTTTTACTGTTCCATAAATAGGAATGTTAAAAATGGACTCGCCTGCTTTTTTAGGATTAACGCCCGCTACGAAACAATTTTTTCCGTTTGCGTACTCTTGGCATTTCTCAGTATGAAACTGTCCGGTCTTACCGGTAATGCCCTGCGTAATTACTTTTGTATTTTTATTAATCAAAATTGACATGGTGATTTCCTTGATTATTTCTGTTTTTTAGCCGCCGCAACCACTTTGGTTGCTGCTTCTGCCATGGAGTCGGCACTGATGATCGGTAAGCCGGATTCAGCCAAAATCTTTTTGCCTAAATCTTCGTTCGTACCCTTCATGCGCACCACCAGCGGCACAGATAAATTCACTGCCTTACAGGCAGTCACCACACCAGTAGCGATCACATCGCAGCGCATAATGCCGCCGAAGATGTTGACCAAGATGGCTTCCACGCTCTTATTTTTGAGCATGATCTTAAATGCTTCCGTTACTTTTTCTGCGGTAGCGCCGCCACCGACGTCGAGGAAGTTAGCTGGCTGTCCGCCAAACAACTTAATCGTATCCATGGTGGCCATGGCAAGTCCAGCACCGTTTACGAGACAGCCGATATTGCCGTCGAGTGAGATGTAGGCCAAGTCAAATTTCGACGCTTCGATTTCAGCAGGATCTTCTTCATCCTCATCGCGATACGCCACGATCTCGGGATGACGGAACAGGGCATTGGGATCAAAGTTGAACTTAGCATCCAAAGCCTTGATGTTGCCATTGCCTTCCAAAATCAGTGGATTGATTTCGACTAAAGACGCATCGGTTTCCCAATATGTTTTGTATAAGTTCTTGAACACATCACGCGCCTTCGCGACTGAACCCTCAGGCACGCCGATGCCCTTGGAAATAGTGTCGCACTGTGCGTCGGTTAAGCCGACCAAGGGATCCACAAATACCTTAATGATTTTTTCAGGGGAGTGCTCTGCCACTTCCTCGATGTCCATGCCGCCCTCGCTGGAGGCCATGATGACGTTTTTCTGTGATCCACGATCAGTAACGATACTGAAGTAATACTCTTTCTTAATGTCAGCGCCATCTTCAATCAGGAGCCGGCGGACTTTTTGTCCTTCGGGTCCAGTTTGATGGGTTTTGAGCTGCATGCCCATAATTTCGCTGGCGTATTTTTTAACCTCATCCATGCTCTTGGCTAATTTCACGCCGCCGCCCTTGCCGCGACCACCTGCATGAATTTGCGCCTTGACCACCCACACTGGACCACCCAGTTTTGCGGCCGCATCCATTGCTTCTTCCACGCTATGCGCCGGAATGCCGTTCGGAACTGGCACGTTAAATTGGCGCAGCAGCGCCTTACCCTGATACTCGTGAATTTTCATCTTTGCTCCGGAATCTGTCTGTGGGTGCAGCCAATGGTTAATTAGGACCTATTTTGCCCTTCACCCTAATTTCGCTGATTTGACCGCAGTCAACTTAAAAAAATTAGGTTATTGGCAAACGAGTGTAAGTCTATCATTTTGCAGTGCGTCATTTGCCATTTTTGGCGCTATTCAGCCCCTTTTTGACGCCCGCCAATGACCTTAGCGACGATTTCGGGGTTAAAGCCTTTTGAGACCAAAAAACGGTACTGCCTGGCGCGGATTTTCTGATCTTCGGCAATCCCGCCAAATTTGCGCTCAAACAGCTCTTTTGCTCGCTCAAATTCCGTATTTTTGAGTCCATCCAGCAGCGCCGCTGACGAATCGCTTGCAACCCCGGCCCGCTGCAATTCGTCCTTGATTCTGCGCATCCCATAGCGCTCGCTACGCCGTCGCACCAAGGCTTCTGCATAGCGTGCATCGGATAACCAACCTCGCTTCTCAAAGTCATCCAATACCGCAGTAATTTGCACTTCATGCGATAGCGCTGGCGTATCAGCTTGACTCAGCTCTTGATCGCGATCCTGCGCATTCCGAGCGCGGTCCACCTTGGCTTGAAGGCTGAGGTAATCGCTTAGCTTTTTTGCCAATTCGGCACGGCTGTGCTCGCGCTGCGATAAAAGGCGCAAAGCCCGAGCTTTGAGACTCGGGCTTTGTTTTTTAGGACTTACTGAGTCAGGCATCAGCCGATTCAATCTCCGTATCGTCTACTGCATCTGTGATTGCAAGACCTGCTTTCACACCCAGCTTGGCACGAATCTTGGCTTCGATGTCTTTCGCAATTTCAGGATTTTCTTTCAGAAATTCGCGTACGTTATCTTTGCCTTGACCAATGCGGTCGCCGTTATAGCTATACCAAGAACCGGACTTCTCTACGATATCGGCTTCAACACCCATATCGATTATTTCACCCTCACGTGAAATTCCTGCGCCGTACATGATGTCAAAAATGGCTTCGCGGAATGGCGGTGAAACCTTGTTCTTAACAACCTTGACACGGGTTTCATTGCCGACCACTTCATCGCCCTTTTTGATGCTGCCAATACGGCGAATATCTAAACGCATGGTGGCATAGAACTTCAATGCATTACCACCTGTGGTTGTTTCTGGGGAACCAAACATCACACCAATCTTCATACGAATCTGGTTAATAAAGATCACCATGGAATTGGTGCGCTTGATGGTGCCGGTTAATTTACGCAAGGCTTGGCTCATCAAACGTGCTTGCAAGCCAGGCAAGGAATCACCCATATCGCCTTCAATTTCAGCGCGCGGAACTAAGGCTGCTACGGAGTCAATGACGATTAAGTCGATCGAGCCCGAACGCACTAAGGCGTCTGCAATTTCAAGTGCCTGCTCGCCGGTATCTGGCTGAGAAATTAATAAGTTGTTCACATCTACACCGAGGCGTGAGGCATATTGCACATCCAGCGCATGCTCCGCGTCGATAAATGCACAGGTGCCGCCAATCTTTTGCATTTCGGCAATCGCATGCAATGTCAAGGTGGTTTTTCCTGAAGACTCAGGACCGTAAATTTCAATTACTCGGCCGCGTGCAAGGCCGCCGACTCCGAGGGCAATATCGAGACCTAAAGATCCGCTCGATACCACTTGAATGTCTTGGTTAATTTCAGCATCGCCGAGGCGCATGATGGAGCCCTTGCCGAACTGCTTTTCAATTTGCGCCAATGCCGCCGATAAGGCCTTTTGCTTATCGCCGCTCATGCCGTCAAATTCCGATGATGCTGATTTTTTCTTATCGTCCATTGCCATCCTTTGCTTTCCGCCTTTTTGTCTTTTGCCTTAAATTGGGGGTACAACCCACCTCTTTTTTCTGCTGTTGTGCTGCCTGTATCAATCTGGGATCTACTGTATATAAAAACAGTACTTATTGCAAGCGCTGTTTATTTCGGCTTGCTTTCTTGCCTACTGGATGGACAAAGGGGGTCTATTACTAGGCACTTTTCCCGCCCACCAAAATAGCAATGGCATCGCAATAGCCCAAATTATTCCAAGTAAAACAAGGGCTTGCGTTTCATCGCCCCATTGTGCGGCACCTAATTTAACCCCAGCCAGGTAAGACAAAGGACCTGCAATCGCTCCCAGGACGGATGCCAAGACAAAGCGCCCCTTTAACCAGGACATTGACTCATTGAGGGTGCATCCCAGAATGATCCACAAAGACCACATCCAAATGGGTGACAGGCTAGGTAAGAGCCCTTTGGACTCAAAAATCAGACTACCGGTTTGCAATAAGATGGTGTCGGCGCAAATGCCTAAAGCCAGGATCTTGAGCAATAACATGCCCTCCTGCATGGGCTCACTGGATTGCCAGAGATGAAAGGCGGCCACCGCCAGGCAAAAAAGAACAGCCAAGCTCACATAGCCATGGGCCGCGCCCAAAATGCAGGCAAACCAGCCAAGCTGGAACAAAACAAAGTTAATCAATTTACGCACAGCGCCACTCAACAGTACGGCTTAGCGCTTATAAAAGGCCAAGGTAACTTCACCTAAGTAAATGCCAAACTTGCTCATCTGTGCCCGATTGATCATGACTTTGTCATCCATCAAATACATCCAGTCGTCAAATTGCACGTTGTATACCTTGCCATCCACCGGCAAGGCTAAGGTGTATTTCCAGTTCAATGCATTACCGGCCATAAGGCCAGCAGCCGAGCCAACCACATCGTCTGCGGTTCCGGTAAACACACCCGGCGCCGTTTCGGTCAAGGTCCAAATGCGTTTTTGGGTTGTGCCGTCCGAGTAGAAAAAGTCTTCATCTAAGGTCCCTACGCGCTTACCATCCTTGACTTCCCAGCTGGCTTTCATGACCACCTTAAAGCGCTTCACCACTTCATTGCTGCGATTGGTAAAAATGCCATAAGCGTCAATCGTGCCATTGAAATAGCTCGTGAGATCGAGTGTGGGTTTCTCTTTGGCGTACATCGACACTTGGGGTGCAGAGCAGCCGCCCAAGAGCAGCAGCGTGACAAAGCAGAGTAAGGCGGAACGGAATGGCGATTTCATCGGGAGGGCTCACACGTAGGGGCAACAATTAAAGGGGCACATGCTTGGCCAATCAAGGCCGTTCTCAACTTCGGGGCAGCGGTTTTGGGATCAAGCCAAATGGAAAAAAATGACTTGGCAAAATCATCGCCTGCAATTTCGCCTACCGATTTACCGTTGTGCAAAAAGACGGTGCCGCGCCCGGGGACATGAATCGCGGTCAAGGAACTACCCGAGACTACATCTGGAAAAATCCCATCCAGTTTTTTTCCCCATACACTGCGGTTCGCTTCGCTAACGCCGAGGCGCTGCATTTCGTCGATGGTGCGCTTGGTGATATCGGAACCCTTGAGCGAGCGCAAGTAATTGAGGTCTAAGGCAAAGCCGGTTTGACCACGCTGATCAGCCACATAGAGGCGCGCATCGTAAACATCAAACCCCCAAAACGTCATACGGCCCTGGCCCTGCAATTGCAAACCCTTGACATACGGATCCAGCGATTCTTTGGCGTGCACAGGAGCGCTCGCAATCAGCGAGGCCAGCAAAATGAGAGCCCCAAAGAAGAAAGCTGAAATGCGTGGCAACACCGGGACGGCATTTAATTGGTTCATCGTTCAAGCATATCGAAGTTTTACGGGTTCTGCTTACAATACCCCATCGGCCATTTAGTTCGAAGCCCCACCCATTAACGAAGGAAAGCACCCTATGGCACTGAAACTAGGTTACAAGCAGCTTATTGCAGAAGCAATGGACAAAATCGACACCCTCAATCAAGCAGAAGCAATGGCACTACTGAATGATCCCGACACACTCATTGTGGATATTCGCGATGTGCGCGAACTCGAGCGTGAAGGCATGATTCCTAATGCATTTCATGCGCCACGCGGCATGCTGGAATTTTGGGTTGACCCTGACAGCCCTTATTACAAACCTGAACTGGGCTCTGGGAAGCGCCTGATGTTGTATTGCGGATCCGCCTGGCGCTCCGCCCTGGCCGCTGAAATTCTCGTGCGCATGGGCGTTCCCCGCGTTTGCCACATCGAGGGCGGCTTTTCGGCATGGAAAAAGGCAGGCCTGCCAGTGGCCGAGAAGCCCAGTAAACCAGCTGCCAAGTAAACCCTCCCTGCAACACCAAATTTCAGCAGCATGGTGGTTTCAAGGGGCTAGCCCCTTGAAAAATCCGCTTCCGCCCCACTTTTTAAATTTGAAGCGGATCACACTGCCTAATTGCCTGCTGTGTGTGCCGCATCTGCCTAACCCCTTACTTTTTTAGCAACGACACGCCATGACCACTGACCAAAAAGAAACCCTAGGCTTTCAAGCCGAAGTAAAGCAATTACTACAACTCATGATTCATTCCTTGTATTCCAACAAGGAAATTTTCTTGCGTGAACTGATCTCCAACGCATCGGATGCAGCGGACAAGTTACGCTTTGAAGCCATGACTCACCCCGATTGGTATGAATCCAATCCGGACTTGGCGATTCAGATTGAATTGGATAAAGCAGCCCGCACTCTCACTATCTCCGATAACGGCATTGGTATGAGCCGCGATGAAGTCATTAGTAATTTAGGCACGATAGCCAAATCTGGGACGAAAGAATTTTTCTCCAAACTCTCCGGCGATCAGCAAAAAGATGCGGCGCTGATTGGCCAATTTGGCGTTGGCTTCTATTCAGCCTTTATCGTCGCCGATCGCATTACCGTTGAAACCCGCAGGGCTGGTCTACCCGCCAGTGATGGCGTTCGCTGGGAGTCGGATGGCTCTGGCGAATTTACCGTAGAGCCAATTAACCGGCCTGAGCGCGGCACGTCTATCATCTTGCATCTGCGCGAAGGTGAAGACGACTTCCTATCGTCTTATCAGCTCAAGTCCATCATTCGCAAATACTCCGATCATATCTCCTTGCCAATTCAGATGCGCAAGGAAGAATGGGATGAGGAGAAAAAAGAGCAGGTACTCAAAGAAGAGTTTGAGGCCATCAACCAAGCAAGCGCCTTATGGTCTCGTTCCAAATCCGAAGTCAGTGAAGAGCAATACACCGAGTTTTATAAACACCTCTCGCATGACTATGAAGGTCCCTTGTGCTATTCGCACAACCGCGTAGAGGGCCGCAGTGAATTTACCCAACTCCTTTATGTCCCAGCGCATGCGCCATTTGATTTATGGGACCGCAATAAGCGGGGCGGCATCCAGCTCTATGTCAAACGGGTGTTCATCATGGATGACGCCGAACAATTGATGCCAACCTACCTGCGTTTTGTGACCGGCGTAATTGATTCGACCGACTTACCACTCAATGTCTCCCGTGAAATTCTGCAGGAATCACGCGATGTCAAAGTCATTCGTGAGAGCTCAACTAAGCGCGTACTCAGCATGCTGGAGGAATTGGCTAATAGCGACGACACTGCTAGGCAAGAAAAGTACCGCACCTTTTGGACTCAATTTGGCCAGGTACTGAAGGAAGGCATTGGCGAGGACCAAAGCAATCAAGAGCGCCTAGCTAAGCTACTACGCTTTGCCAGCACCCATACCGACACTGCCGAGCAAACAACGTCGCTGCCTGATTACATCGGACGCATGAAAGAAGGTCAAGACGCCATTTTTTACGTTACTGGCGAAACGTTCAATGCCGCCAAAAACAGTCCGCACCTGGAAATCTTCCGCAAAAAAGGCGTCGAAGTCTTGTTACTCTCAGACCGAGTAGATGAGTGGATGCTGTCGTTTATGCCTGAGTTTGAGGGTAAAAAACTAACCTCGGTTGCCAAGGGAGGACTGGATTTAGGTCAGCTTGCCGACGAAGCAGAAAAGAAGGAGCAAGAGTCCACCGAGAAAGAATTTAAGGACTTGCTCGAGAAAATGAAAACGGCTTTAAGCGAAAAAGCAAAAGATGTACGGGTGACCTTTCGCTTAACAGACTCGCCAGCCTGCCTGGTGGCCGATGAAAACGAACTCTCGGGCAATCTCTTGCGCATGCTCAAAGCGGCCGGGCAAGAGGCGCCCAGCACCAAGCCCATTTTAGAAATCAACCCCGAACATCCCTTGGTTTTAAAACTCAAGTACGATGACGCTGCATTTGACGAGTGGGCTAATTTGCTGTTTGATCAAGCCTTGCTTGCGGAGGGCGGACACTTAAGCGATCCCGCCAGTTTTGTAAAACGCATGAATAAAATGTTATTAGGCTAAGAACACCATGAGAAAAGTAGAAACACAATTCGGTAGCGGTGCATACGCGCAAAGCGTCACTGTGGGATCACATCAACTCGCATCAGACGTCGATGCTTCCAAAGGCGGTAGTGATAGTGGTCCGTCGCCCCATGAGTATCTTGCTGCGGCCCTTGCTAGCTGCACTGGCATGACTCTCAAAATGTATGCCAACCGTAAAAGCTGGGGGCTTGAGAACGCGATTGTGACAGTCAACATTAGCCGAATCGATGAGGTCGAACGCTTTACGCGCGAGATTTCCCTCGTTGGCAATTTAGATGCAGAGCAAACTGCGCGCCTAATGGAGGTTGCCGATAAGTGCCCAGTACATAAAGCGCTTATCGGCACGATTGCAATCGAAACCCAACTACTTAGCTAGCACAAGCCGGGCTTAACTTCGCTCGGCAGCTCACCTTATTTCGAGGTGCTGGAGGATCCAGAGCCGGCTGATTGCCCGGCCTTATAGCCCTGGTTGTATTGCTCTTGCTTTTCTTTTTCGTAAGAATCGTAAACATAACCCGATGCCGCCCCTACGGCAGCGCCACCAACTGCGCCCCAAATGGGATTGCCGTGGAAAATAGCCGTACCCACTGCCCCGGCCGCAGCACCAATCGATGCACCAGAAAGGGTGCGTTGTTCCGTAGTACTCATGTTCGAGCATCCTGCTGCTAAAAAGACGACTGAACTAATGGCGATTATTTTCTTCATAGATGGAACTCCTTTAAACAGGCATTGAGTGGATTAGCGTGCGCAGGGAAAGCGCACAGTCAAGAAGCGCAAAAAGGTGCCGGATGCAGGGCCACCTGCTGCTGGCGGATTATCTTGAACCCACTTCATATAACCTGCGATCACCTCATCGCGGGTTGGCGCCGGCTGCTTGATGCAAATATTTGACTTCGATGTTTTTGGATTACGGGTAGCCAAGTAGGTGTCATAGATTGCGGTGACATAACCAACGCAAAAACTGCGCGACTCTGGACTAGCCGGCGTTTTGCACGCGGTGATTAGCTCTTGGGTACTTAATACCGGAATTTTTTCTTGGGCCTGAGCGGCGCCTGAGAATGCAAAAACAATGCTGATGGCTAGAAGTGCTTTTTTCATGGGGGTTTTCCCTAGAGTGGTCCTCGTTTGATGATAAACCAAACGCAAAAGTCGCTGTATAAATAGATGCATTACTGAAGCTGTCCGCAAAGCTGCTTTCGCATCACGTCGTTATTGGCAATCCATCATCCGTAGTAAGCGCCATCACGATATGCACAGAGCGTCTCCTTCAAAATGAGATGCGCAAGGGGTGTAATATCTATGAAAGTCGAAATGTTCCATTTTGTACTTTTATAAAAATTATTAACTTAAGGTTTAGCGCGAGGCATATTCAAGTCGATCACTCGGTACGATGATTTATCTCAATCATCCTTCCCTCCCTACTTAGCTGCCAATCGCTGACAACATACCCATTTATTCAAAGTCTGATATGAAAATCGAAACCTCTCAATTTAGCAAAATCGATACAAAGCACTGCCAAGATGATATGCAGGCATATTGGATGCCCTATACCCCAAACCGCTACTTTAGAAAAAATCCGAAGGTAATGGCGAGCGCCAAAGGCGTTTATTACACCGATGATCATGGGCGTAAATTATTTGATGGCGCTTCTGGCCTTTGGACCTCGCCACTGGGCCATGGCGACCCCCGTATCATCGAGGCTATTCAGAAGCAATACCAGACGATGGATTACGTTCCGGCATTTCAAATGGCCAGCAAAGAAACCTTTCGCTTGGCCAATCGCATTACGCAATATGCTCCCGCTGATTTAGGAAAAGTGTTCTTTGTGAACTCCGGATCGGAAGCGGTCGATACCGCCCTCAAGATGGCGATTGCTTACCATCGCGCCCGAGGGGAGTCGAGTCGCACTCGGATGATTGGCCGCGAGCGCGCGTATCACGGAGGCTGCGTTGGTGGAATTTCAGTGGGAGGCATCCCCACGAATCGCAAAATGTTTAGCCCCATGATGATGCCGGGGGTTGATCATCTACCGCACACCCTAAACCTGTCGCAAATGGCATTTTCAAGAGGGCAGCCTACCTGGGGCGCTCACTTGGCGGATGATCTTGAGAGATTGGTAGCATTGCATGACGCAAGTAATATTGCTGCCGTCATTTTGGAACCAGTGCAAGGCTCTACTGGGGTGATTGTTCCGCCGGTAGGTTACCTGGAAAAAATTCGGGAGATTTGCACCAAGCACGGCATCCTGCTGATTTTTGATGAAGTCATTACTGGTTTTGGTCGCCTTGCAGCCAACTTTGGCGCAGATCGCTTTGGGGTAAAGCCCGACATGATTACATTCGCTAAAGCCATCACCAATGGTGTTATTCCGATGGGCGGCATCATTGCGCACAACGACATTTACGAGACCATTACGGGCAGCGGCGGCCAAGAGCAGTTAATCGAGTTTTTTCATGGCTTTACCTATTCAGGTCACCCACTTGCGACTGCAGCTGCTCATGCATGCTTGGATATCTTCGAAGATGATGACATTTTGGCGCGCACGAAAGTTCTAGAGCAGGTCTTGGGCGATGCCGTTCACTCCCTCAAGGGCATGCCTGGGATTTTGGATATCCGGAATTGCGGTGTCTCGGCCGCATTCGATCTAGAGCCGATTGCCGGTAAACCCGGTTTACGCGGCATGCAGGTTTTGGAGAGCTGCATCGAGCACGGTATTTTGGTGCGCATTACCGGCGATACCATCGCCATGGGCCCACCCTTTGTTGCGACCGCCGAAGAAGTCCAATCCTTGGTTGAAACCTTTGGCCGCGTCATTCAGAAGTCATTTAACTAATTAGTCATCCATTCCACTTCCACTTTCCGAAAGACAACATAATGAACCTCAGCAAATTTTTCTCATTACGAACCATTGCCTCGGTCGGCTTGCTCAGTTTTTGCATTGGCTTTGCTCAAGCCAACCCAGACAGTGATTGGCCAAAAAAACCAATTAAAGTTGTTTTATCCTTCCCTGCAGGCGGTTCAACGGATGTATTTGCAAGGGCGATCATGGTTCCGCTCGGCGAGGCCCTGGGCCAAGCCATGGTGATTGAAAATAAGCCCGGTGCAGGCGGCATGATTGGGCTTGGAGCTGCTGCCAGTGCGGCGCCGGACGGCTACACCATTCACTTTAGTGCTTTAACTAATCAGGCAATCTCCCAAGCCCTGTACAAAAATCCGCCCGCAGATTTAAGGACAAGCTTTGCTCCAGTGTCTTTGGTGGGTGCCGTACCTCACGTACTCGTTGTTAATCCAACGGTACCCGCTAAAAATGTTGCGGAATTAACGGCATTTATTAAATCGCGAAATGGTAATTTTAGCTATGCCTCACAAGGAAATGGCACCCTATCCCACCTTGAAGCTCAGGTCTTCATGCAGCGCATTGGGGCCGCTGGGGTCCATGTTCCCTACAAAGGCAGTAGCTTTGCTTTGCCCGATCTGATCGCGGGCAATACATTAATGATGTTCGATAGCGTCACTGCCTCACTACCCCACATCAATAGTGGCAAATTGCGTCCTCTTGGAATTGCATCGAGCGAACGCTCACCGCTAATGCCAACGGTTCCAACAATGGCACAGGCTGGAATGATGAAATTTGATGTGGAGAATTTATTCGCTATTTACGCTCCTAAAGGAACCTCACCAAAGATCATTAATCGATTGGAAAGTGAATTGCGCCGGATTATTACCAATCCCGATTTGAAGCAACGTCTTGCTAATCAGGGCATTCTTCTTCAGTTTGAAAATGCCGGTAAGCTCGCTGAAGTAACCAATGCGGAGCATGACAAGTGGGGCAAGATCGTCAATGCAGCTAATATCAAAATCGATTAATTCATGATGGATATCGCACATCCTTACGGCCGCGGAAGAACCCCTGTATTAGCGCGCAATGCGGTTGCTAGCTCTCAACCGTTAGCGACGCAAGCTGGATTAGAGGCGCTACAACAGGGTGGCAATGCGGTCGATGCCGCACTGGCTACTGCAATTACATTGACCGTTGTTGAGCCCACCATGAATGGGCTTGGCGGCGATGGATTTGCCCTAATCTGGGACGGCAAAAAACTACACGGCCTCAATGCATCGGGCCGAGCGCCGGCCGCATGGACACCTGAATATTTTGCAGGTAAGTCGGCAATGCCATTGATTGGCTGGGATACGGTAACCGTTCCTGGTATGGTATCGGGCTGGGTTGCGCTTTCTAAAAAGTTTGGGCGATTGCCTTTTGCATCCTTGTTTAAACGCTCCATTGCGTACGCCGAGCATGGCTTTCCCGTCTCACCCGTGATTGCAAGACAGTGGCGCGAGGCCATTCCCGTCCTCCAAGGTCAGCCGGGATTTTTAGAATCCTTCACAACACAGGGCCGAGCCCCACTTGCTGGAGAAATCTGGCGCTTTCGAGAGCAAGCCAAGACCTTGCGTAGCATTGCCGATAGCACTGGAGAATCGTTTTATAAAGGCGAGATTGCGCAGGCCATTGTTGATTTTTCAAAAAAGACGGGCGGATCTTTTTCTTTGGCCGACTTTCATTCAAATGAAGCGAATTGGGTGGAGCCACTTGATTTCAAATACAAGGGTTATACCCTTTCTGAAATCCCCCCCAATGGCACTGGAATCATCGCTCAGATGGCATTGGGAATCTTGGATGCATTAAATGCAACGCAGTATCCACGTTATTCTGCAGAGCGTATCCACCTCCAAGTAGAGTCCATGCGACTTGCCTTTGCCGATGCCTATGCGCATGTTGCTGACGCGGGCTCGATGCATTTAGATCCGCGTGCACTGTTGGACTCAAAATACCTTGCACGCCGTGCTGCATTAATTGACCACAACAAAGCTGGGCAATACGCCAGCGGTGATCCGCATTCAGGTGGCACGGTGTATTTGTGCGCTGCGGATGATTCCGGAATGATGGTTTCATATATCCAATCCAACTTCAAAGGATTTGGTTCGGGCGTGGTTGCGCCGGGCGGTATTGCACTCCATAACCGTGGCATGAGCTTTAGTCTCGTACCCGGTCACCCCAATCAAGTGGCTCCAGGCAAGCGTCCATTTCACACCATCATCCCCGCTTTTTTAAGCAAAGACAATGCGCCGGTCATGGCATTTGGTGTGATGGGTGGAAACATGCAGCCCCAAGGTCACTTACAAATGCTCATGCATTTTGTTGATGATCAACTCAATCCCCAAGCCTGCTCGGATTCACCACGCTGGCGCATTGATGACCTAGGAAAACTCACCGTTGAGTCCTCTATGCCATCTGATGTGGTTGATGGCTTGCGCAAACTTGGTCACGATGTCACGGTCATGCCGTCTGACAGCCTTGATTTTGGAAGCGCTCAGGCCATTGCCCTGATCGGTGAAGACGTGTCTGGCGGTTATATTGCTGGCAGCGATCATCGTCGTGATGGCATTGCTGCTGGGTTTTAATTGCCCTAAGCCCTAGTAAGCCCAAGCAATCTTTTTTATTCAGGCCTCTGCGTGTAAAGCGACAGAGGGCCTGATTTTTGCACTTATTTGGTGCAAATTTACGGTTCATGCCCTCCTCGATTCCCCATAATGACGCATCAATTAAAGGGATAGGCCATGGATTCATTTAAGACCGGCAGTGATGCGTTGTTTATTTTGATGGGCGCCATTATGGTGCTTGCCATGCATGCAGGCTTTGCATTTTTAGAGCTGGGCACCGTGCGCAAGAAAAACCAAGTCAACGCACTCGTCAAAATCTTGGTTGATTTTGCTGTCTCTACGATTGCCTATTTCTTCATTGGCTACAGCATTGCCTACGGCATCAACTTCTTTTCTGGCGCAGAAGTCCTGGCGCAAAAAAATGGCTACGAGTTAGTTAAATTCTTTTTCTTGCTCACCTTCGCTGCAGCAATTCCAGCAATTGTTTCTGGTGGTATTGCCGAGCGTGCCAAATTCAATCCCCAGTTGATTGCTACTTTTTTACTCGTCGGTTTTATCTATCCCTTTTTTGAGGGCATTACCTGGAACCAGCATTACGGCATCCAAGCGTGGATTAAAGAACTGACTGGCGAAGAGTTCCATGATTTTGCCGGCTCCATCGTAGTCCATGCAATGGGTGGTTGGATTGCTCTACCCGCCATTCTCTTGCTTGGCGCGCGCCGTGGTCGCTACACCAAAGACGGCAACGTCTCAGCACATCCACCTTCCAATATTCCATTTTTAGCACTCGGGGCTTGGATTTTGGCGGTAGGCTGGTTTGGCTTTAATGTGATGAGCGCACAAACGATTGATAAGATCAGCGGCCTCGTTGCTCTCAATTCGTTAATGGCGATGGTGGGCGGCACTTTATCTGCTTGGCTGATTGGTAAAAACGATCCGGGCTTCTCTTACAACGGCCCCTTAGCTGGCTTGGTTGCTGTCTGCGCCGGCTCGGACTTAATGCACCCCTTGGGCTCCTTAGTGGTTGGCCTGGTTGCAGGTGCTTTATTCGTCTACACCTTCACGCTCGCGCAAAACCGCTGGAAGATCGACGACGTCCTTGGGGTCTGGCCATTGCATGGCTTGTGTGGTCTTTGGGGCGGTATTGCTGCCGGCATCTTTGGCACAACCGCATTCGGCGGACTGGGTGGCATTTCCCTTGCAGGGCAGCTGATTGGTAGCTTCCTGGGGGTTAGCATTGCCCTAGTTGGCGGCTTTGTGGTGTATGGCCTGCTCAAGCTAGTGATGGGCATCCGCCTATCCCAAGAAGAAGAGTTTGATGGGGCTGATTTAAGTATTCACCGGATCTCCTCTACCCCTGATCGCGAATCCAGCTGGTAAACCGCATCGCAGCCATGTCTGCATAGCCTATCTATAATGGGATATGGCTATTTATGAACTCGATGGTATTGCACCCCAATTAGAAGAAGGGGCTTTTGTGGCGGACAGTGCTGAAGTCATTGGGCATGTCCGATTAGGCAAGAACGCCAGCGTCTGGTCAAAGACCGTCGTGCGCGGTGACAATGATCAGGTCATCATTGGCGACGAGAGCAATGTGCAAGATGCCTCGGTACTACACTCGGATCCTGGATTTCCACTCATCATCGGCAAGCGGGTCTCGATTGGCCACAAAGTCATGCTGCATGGCTGCACGATTGGTGATGGGTCCTTAATTGGCATTGGGGCCATCGTGCTCAATGGCGCCAAAATTGGCAAGCACTGCTTAGTCGGTGCCGGCGCCCTGGTCACCGAAGGAAAAGAATTTCCCGATGGCTCGATGATTCTGGGCTCGCCTGCCAAAGCAGTCAAACAACTCAGCCCAGAACACATTCAGAATATCGAGCGCATTGCCGATCATTATGTTGAAAATGCGACGCGCTTTCGGGCTGGCTTAAAAAAGATCGGCTAAGTTACTTTGCTACCCGTCCTCAGTGTTGTCGTCCCGGTTTTTGCGCTGATTCTGGCGGGATTTATTGCGGGTAAGACCGGCAAACTCGGCCCTAACGCCTCTACTGAAATCAACCGCTTTGTCGTCTGGCTAGCACTGCCTGCACAACTCTTTACCTTCACCGCAAATAGTGATTGGCAAACCCTGTGGCAACCGGGTTTCATCATTGCCTTTAGTGCTGGGTGTTTTGCGGTGTACATCGCACTGCTGCTGTACCGCTGGTATCACACGCGCGATTGGGTGGCGGCTAGCTTTACAGGATTAAGTGGCTCGTACGCCAACACTGGCTACATGGGTATCCCACTTTGCCTCTTAGCCTTAGGTGACGACGGGCTGGCGCCTGCGGTGATTGCAACCTTAGTGGTGGTCTGCGGCCTATTCGGCCTAGCGATTGTGTTTATTGAATTCGGCAAACAATCCCATAAGCCCTGGTACGAGATCATCGCGATTGTTTTAGGTTCACTTGCAAAAAATCCATTATTGGTTGCGCCGATTGCCGGAGCAGCGTGGTCTGCGAGTGGGCTACAGATGATTGAACCTGCTCAGCAGTTTTTATCCTTCCTAGCCGCAGCAGCCAGCCCCTGCGCCCTGGTTTCGATTGGCCTCTTCTTGATGCAAAAGAGCGATGGCAAAGTCAGTGGGGTTTGGAGCCTAACGTTCATCAAGTTAATTGTTCAACCTGGCGTGGCGTGGCTGGTTGCCGAGCCTATTCTCGGCCTACCTTTATTCTGGGTTCAGGCTGCCGTACTCATGAGCGCCCTGCCCACAGGCACTGGTCCATTTATGCTGGCGCAGTATTACCAAGCCGATGGCTCTGCAATCTCACGTATTGTTTTACAAACCACGCTGGGCTCGATCGTGACGCTGTCTATGATCATCTGGTGGATCAATCAGACTGCCTAAGCTGCAAAACTAAAACGCGGGATTGGCACCCTCGGCATCGATTTGTTTTTCCCAAGAAGCATCAATAAAGGCCGGCAGCTTCATGCACTCCTGAAAGATGGCCATCAAACGCGGATAGAGCATGACATCCATCTTGGCATCCAGCGCATTAAAGAGCTGTGGCACCAAACAAACATCCGCCAGTGTGACTTGATCGCCATAACAAAAACGCCCTGATCGTGGATCCTTGCTGATCTGCGCCTCAAGACCGGCAAGGCCAGTAGCAACCCAGTGCCGATACCATGTGCTACGCGCCTCTTCACTCACTTCCAATTGGCGAACGAGGTAGCGCGACACCCGTAAATTATTAATCGGATGAATGTCGGCAGCAATATCCAAAGCTAAGGCGCGCACCCAGGCGCGATCTACTGGATCGCTAGGCAGCAGCGGTGGCTTGGGGTAGGCCTCGTCTAAGTACTCCACAATCGCAAGCGATTGATGGATGCGCACATCACTCTCTTCATAGAGCGGAATCAAGCGATTGGGATTTTTCTCGCCGTACACAGGCTGCAGCTGATCACCGCCTTTTTTAGTGAGGTGCGTAGCGATGGTGTCGTAATCGATGCCCTTGAGATGGAGCGCAATCCGCACCCGAAAGGCTGCGGAGCTACGCCAAAAACTATAGAGACGGGGTTTCATAAAAAGTACTTCACAAAAAAGATGGAACGAGTTGAAAAATTAACGTGATCGCGTAATAAAGCGTTTGGGTACGCGCAAGTTCCAATGAATGGCAGCTGCCCTAAAACCAAAGATGAGCAGCATGCAGGCAATCGCACCTTGCGTTGTATAGGCGGGAGCGTATTCCAAAATCAGAACGTACACAATGCAACCTAAGGAAACCGGAATGGCATAGAGCTCATGCGACATCAAGAGATTCTTTCTGCCAGCCAGCATATCCCGAATCAGGCCGCCGCCAATCGCGGTAATCACGCCTAGGATCACTGGCGCGAGCGGTAAACCGAAATCCATATTCCAGGCCTTATCGGCCCCCTGAATACCAAATAAAGCTGCGCCAAATCCATCCAAGTAAAGCATCCAGCGATAAATCTGCGGCTGGGTAAAAAAGGCTTCTAAGTAGAAAGCAATCGCGCTAGCCGCCAAGGCAACCCACAAATAAATCGGCAGGCTTGCCCAAAAAACCGGGGTTTCTAAAATCAGGTCGCGCACGGTACCGCCGCCTATTGCAGTGATTAAGCCTAGTACCATCACACCAAATAAATCCACGCCGCGATCGGCAATCGCAAGTACGCCAGTCACAGCAAACGCAACCGTTGCAATGATGCCAATCCAAAAACTGAGGTTTTCCATAGGGTGCAGTCTAAAGCACTTCACCATGGCAAGCCATTTTTAGGCAATAAAAAACCCGCTCCGAAGAGCGGGTTAGTCAACTCCCAAGATTTCGCTTGGGGATCACACGAGCAAGTTAACTTGCATTCGTATTGAGCGTATCGCCTCGTAAGGTTGGATAACGCACGTGATCGATCAGGTCTTGAATATCTTTACGTGGGGCTGGGGTTACCAAGCTCACCAAGATAATCAATGCAAAGCCGATTGGCACGCCAAAAATACCAGCAGAAATTGGCTGAATTCCATACCAAAGTTCAACTGGTGAGGTTACGCCGAATACGCCGCGTAACCATGGCTGTGTTGTGACCATGTAATAGAAGGTCACGCCCAAACCGGCAATCATACCCACGCAAGCACCCGCTTTGTTCGCACGTTTCCAGAAAATACCAAGGGTAAGTGCTGGGAAGAACGATGCAGCAGCAAAGGAGAACGCCGCACCAACCAAGAACAAGATGTCAGCTGGTTTCTGAGCCGCAACGTACGCTGCCGCTAAAGCTACCAACAACAACAATGCTTTGGAAATTGCAACACGACGGCTTGCAGGTGCATTTGGGTCGATCATTTTGTAGTACAGATCATGTGACAGTGCGTTAGCAATGGTCAACAGGAGTCCGTCAGCAGTCGACAGCGCAGCAGCTAAACCACCCGCTGCCACCATGCCGGAGATCACGTATGGCAAGCCACCGATTTCTGGGGTTGCCAGAACAATGATGTCGCCACCAATGGTCATTTCAGCCAACTGGAAAATACCGTCTTTGTTTACGTCAGCAACCGATAACAAAGATGGATCTACCTTGGTCCACTGCGCGATCCAGCCCGGCAGTTGATCAAATGGCGTCCCGACCAGCACCGTAAAGATCTCGTACTTCACCAACACTGCCAAAGCAGGTGCTGTGAAATACAGCAAGAAGATGAAGAACAAGGACCATGTCACGGATTCACGTGCCTGTTTTACCGACGGAGTCGTGTAAAAACGCATCAGAATGTGTGGCAATGCCGCTGTACCCACCATCAAACAGAAGATCAAGGCTAAGAAGTTACGACGTGAGGTATCGAAAGCCGTACGGGCCTTTTCGTCACCATCTGGATTACCCGCAAACTGCTGAGCATGACGAGGCATGTTAGCAAGTGGGTTCGAGCGGTTTGTTGCACCAGTACGTTGTGTTGTCCACAATTTTTTCGCAGCTTCTGCATCTTTTGGAACTGCAGCCAAGGCTTTTTCAGCTGCGGCGATTTCAGGTGCAGGTGCATTTGCAGCCTTCAAATCAGCAACTTTTTGCTCAGCAGCTGCTTTATCAGCAGCCAATGCAGCAGGTACGTCTTTCAGCTTCTCACCAAGAGCGTCAGCGCGTGCTTTGAAAATCGCACGAACTTCGAGCTCTTTTGGATCCTTGATCAGTTCAGCTTCTTTGGCAGTTACTTTTTCAAGCTGTGGGCCGTAAGCAAACTGAGGTATAGGATTACCAGTTTGCTTAACGGATAACCAAACCACTGGAATCATGTAAGCAATGATCAAGATGATGTACTGCGCAACTTGTGTCCAAGTAACCGCACGCATACCACCCAAGAACGAGCAAACCAAAATACCAGCCAAGCCCAAGAAAATACCAATCTCAAATGGCACGCCAGCCAAACGGGTTGTAATCAGACCAACACCGTAAATCTGGGCTACCACGTAGACGAAGGAGCATAGAATAGCAGCGAAAATTCCGATGAAGCGGGGAAGATTGCCGTCATAGCGTGCGCCCAAGAAGTCTGGGATGGTGAATTGACCGAACTTACGTAAGTAAGGGGCCAAGAACAAGGCCACTAAACAGTAACCGCCAGTCCAGCCCATGATAAAGGCCAAACCACCGTAACCTGTCAAGTACAAGGTACCGGCCATACCGATAAACGACGCGGCCGACATCCAGTCCGAACCCGTTGCCATACCGTTATAGACCGCCGGAACCCGTCGACCCGCTACATAATATTCTGCAGCATCATTGGTACGGCTCATTACGCCAATACCAGCGTAGAGCAAAACCGTCGCACCTAAGAAGATGTAACCAATCATTGCGCGGCCTAAACCCATTTGCTCTGCAATACCTAACAGAATCACAAAGGTTATGAAGCCGCCCGTATAGTAGGTGTAAATCTTATTAAGGCCTTTTTTGAAAGCGGCATTACTTGAGCCGCCGCCGAAGACGCTACCGTCTCCACCACTAGGTGTCATTCCAGCCATGATTAGTCCTCCTCCACTTCAGCGCAATCGTATTCTTTGTCAAGGCTGTTCATGTAGTGCGCGTAGTAGGCAATGATCAGAACATAAGTTACTAAAGCACCTTGTGCCCCGACCCAAAAACTAAACGGCCATCCAAAAAAATTAAAGCTTAAATCACGGGCATAAAAGCCCACAACAAAGGTCACGACAAACCAGATGGCTAACAGAATTGATGTCATCCGTAGGTTCTTGGACCAATATTGTTTATGCGATTCTGTTAATTGCATAACAGTTTCTCCTTTAGTTAAAAAAATACATCTACTACTAATGCACTACTTAATACACACTACTAAAAACCACTAAACAGCTAAACCGGTTTCCCGCTCCAGCTGCTTAGCAAATTTGGGCTCAAAATTTTTGAGGTGAAGAATGATTTTGGTGGCCTCTTCAGGCTGATTGCGCTCGGCATACACCCGGGCCAACTGGTACCAGGCGTAGGGGCTCATCGGCTGCAACTTCGTATTTTTCTTGAGGGCCTTGATGGCCTCGTCAAAGCGCTGTAATTGAATTAACACCAGACCAAGTCCGTACCAGGCTTGGTCTAAATTTTCATTGAGCTTAATCGCTTTGCGAAAGCTATGTTCCGCATCCTCAACCTGCCCCAGCTCTTCTTGCAAGAAACCCAGGTTGTACCAAATGGCAGCCGATGCGTCGGGCTTCATCGTTAAGCGTTTGTAGTCAGCAATGGCGCCGGCTTTATCACCATGCTCGGTCTTCATGTAGGCGAGACTCGTAAGGACGTAGTCGTCATGCGGAAAGCGGCGATTCATTTCTTCGAACACATCCATCGCCTGATTTTTGAGGCCAAACAAAATTAAGGCATTCGCACGCCATTTCATTAAGTGCCAATCGAGGCTACGCTTGCTTACTGACATGCTTCAATCCCGATGGAGATGCAGTGTTCAATCTTCGCTAAGGTCACGGCTATATAGAGAACGCCAACAATACAAAACGCAACGAACGGAATCTGACGATCAATAATTTGCTTGGGCGAAATGAAACGCGCAAGTAGAGTCCACGGTTTATTAATGATGCCAATCAGTTGGTAAAACAAATTGGTGTCGCGCTTTTGTCCAGCCAATACATACAGTAAGCCTTGGCCAATCAGACCTAAGGCGCCAATGTATAAAACGAGCTGGGCAATGTTTAAAAATAAAAGCACTAAAAATCCTAAAAGTTTCATTCCGACGCGGAACGCTTGGAAGTACAAGGATTATGGTGCTTATGGCAGGGTCGCCAAATCGGGGCTTTCCCCTATAAAACCGTTAAAAAATGAGGGTTTTGGAGGCCAGCCTAACGCGGAATCCAGTTCGCCTGACGGGCAATACTGCGCAAAGAAGACCATGAACTGGCTTCCCGTTTTAAATAGGGCCAGAGGCGCATCAGGAGCTCAGCAGTGGCAAATGTGTCTGCGGCAGCTTGGTGGCGCACGGCACACTCAATCCCAAAATGCCTCAGCCAATCATCTAAGGCACGCAAACTAGGGTTTACCCCTGTAATTTTGGCTAAGGGCTCGATGTCGAGCCATTCATTTTGAAGCGGCTTTAGGCCAGCCAATGCATAAGCGCGCCCCAGCATCGCCTCATCAAATGCCGAATGAAAAGCCAGTAATGGGCAATCACCAAGCCAAGCCCGGAATTCCTCTAGGACTTCTATCGGGGGTCTGCCATCGGCCTGCGCCTGAGCGCCAATGTGGTGAACCAAAATATTATCTTTGCTGCTCGGCAGATCTTGTTTGAGCACGGCTTCATAACTATCCCCAATCACAATCGCGATGCGCTCAAAATTGGGGCTGACCTCCAGCGCCACGGCAGCAATCGCGAGCAAGCGATCTGAATACGGGTCTAGGCCACTGGTTTCCACATCGAGCACAATCCAGCGCCGCGCTTCCGGTTGCTTTGCCTTAAATAGTGACCGCAGCCCATCAAATAGAGGCGCGTCTTTTAGATTAGCGAACATAGTCCAGCTGCAAATGCTGTTGCAAGGAACGTACTTTGAGTAGCGATTCTTTGAGGATGCTGCGATCGACCGAGTTCAGCTGGTCGATATCGATCACATTGGGGTTGCCGTTGATGCTGACCTCACCAATTTGCACCGCTAGGCGCTGGGTTTGCAAAAACTCAAACGCCGTAATCCAAGCGGCGCTCTCTACCTCCGGAACATTGAGGGCTCGTCCCACAGCGGCTAGGCGCTCGCGGGTATTAATCAGCTCAATTCCGTGAGCCAAGGAATAGATGCGCGCTGCATCCACCATTAAGGCTGTCCCCTGCAGTTTCAGGTCAATGGTTTTTTGGCCATTGATCTCGGTCGGCTCAATCGCGCCAAGCCAATTGAGCGGTACCCGTGAATTTAAGGCATTTTCAGCCAGCAATTTAATGAATCGCGGAATGGCCGCGGCCTTCACACGCACCAACTCTTTTAGCGGTATCAATAAATCGGCATTGCCCGCAAGTGCCCTTAGATCAAAAAAGATACTGGCTTTTAATAAGTCTTCTGGATTGCCTTGCTCAATCCAACGATCAAAGCGATTAAGCCATTCCTGCTGCGACAAACAGAGATCAGGGTTGCTGGCCATGATGTTGCCTTTGCACAGCGGATAGCCACAGACATCTAAGGCCTCATTCACCTCCCGCGCAAATTGAAGGTAGATCGCGCGCTGCGCCTCGCCCTCTTCATCGGCATACACCAAGGCATTGTCTTGGTCGGTTGCAATGGTTTGCTCGCTGCGCCCCTCAGAACCCAAGGCAATCCAGGCAAAACGACTGGGATTTAATTTGTAGCGATTAGCAACCATGGCAATCAGTTGCTCCGTCAACACATCATTTAAATGGCTAATGAGTGCGGTTAACTGGCGCGCTTGTACGCCCTGTCCAAGTAAGTTACGTGCAAAGGTCCGAATATCATCGGCGCATTTTTTCAAACCCTGGAGATCATCGGCAGCGCGTATGGACGTACTGATATTGCTGAGCGATAGGCGCTGCAAGGAAAACAAATCCCGTTCAGAAATAATCCCGGTCAAGCGGCCGCGATCCAAAATCGGTAAGTGGCGAATATTAAAACGTGACATTAAGAGGCCCGCCATCTCAGCCGTGTCATCGACACTTAAGGTCTTTACTCCGGTCGACATCACAGCTGAGATAGGCGTATTGAGATCTAAGTTACTCAGGGTCACGCGTGATAACACGTCATACCGCGTCAAGATACCGACGATGGTTTGTTCATCCTCGCAAATTAAGATCGACCCTACTTTCTTCTCGTGGATCAGTGTGAGCGCTTCACGTAGCGGGGTATTGGGGCTAGTGACTAGTGGCTTTTTTAAACGTAAATCACCCAGCCGACTTTCCAGCGATTGATCAGCTAAGGCCTGTGAGGCAAAGGAATTGCGCAGAGCAGTACGGGACTCCTGCAGCAATCCCCAAATGCGATTACTTAAAAAATCGCTGAACGGTTTAGATCGCCCCTGCAATTGGCGCATCGCAGCGACCGGAAAGAGCAAACAAAAACAATCGTCTACCGCACTATAGATAGTGGAAACAGGTCGGTTTGCAAATGCCGACCCAATCGAAAACAAACTGCCTGCATCCAGTAGAAAAGCGGTTTCCTCTATCCCCGGTATGTCACGACGGCCAGATACTCGGCCTTGACGTATCAGGTATAAAAATGAGGGTGGGCCATCTGCTGGCGATAGGATGACCTCTTTTGGGGCAAAGTAGGCCTCGCGCGACTGGCTTAAAAAATAATCCACATCCGCCGGGGCCATTTTGGAAAAGGGCAGGCTTTGCATCACTTGCTGGCGCAAATTTTGCACCAGACTGTGCGAGGGGGGGATGCGCGAGGAAGCCTGTTCTGCCATGAGTGAATCCGTACTCAAATAAAGAATGCATGGATGACTGCACTGCGCGCTCATTTAGAATACAGCTACGCATTACTTATCATATGTCCAATTAGTTCACTTATCAATACAATCAAATCCATTCAGAAATGCCAAGGTATCCTTAGCCATGAACCCCACCACCGTTAATATTGTTAGCAGCCTTTTGTTTGGACTGGCTGTAATCCACACTTTTTCCACTAAGTTTTTTGAGGGTTTAGCGCACAAGCAGCCCAACCATGCCGGGGTATGGCATTTGCTGGGTGAAGTGGAAGTGGTGTTCGGATTTTGGGCCATGGTCTTGGTTTCCTTCTTTTTCATTCATACCGGATCCGATGCCACGATTGCCTATTTAGAAAAGCTGAACTTTACCGAGCCACTTTTTGTATTTGTGATCATGATCATTGCGGCCAGTAAGCCCATATTGGAACTGTGTTTATTTTTAGTCCTGCGCGTCACCGCAATCCTGCCCGTTAAAAAGTCGGTTGGCTTTTTATGGGTCACACTCACACTCGTCCCCCTGTTGGGCTCGTTCATTACCGAGCCAGCTGCAATGACTGTGGCCGCACTACTGCTACGTGACTATTATTTTTCCAAGAAGATTTCGCCCAAGTTGATGTACGCGGGGCTGGCAGTACTCTTTGTCAATATCTCGATTGGCGGCGCCCTTACTCCCTATGCAGCCCCTCCAATCCTCATGGTAGCTAGCACCTGGAATTGGGATCTGTGGTTCATGCTCGAAAATTTCGGCTGGCGTTCTGCAGTTGCAGTGATAGCGAATTCCACCTTACTCGTATTTTTGTTCTACAAAGAATTGCGTGGCTTCAATATTCAGCCCAACGAAAAGAAAATTGATGCCATTCCGCTTGGCGTGATTTTTATTCATTTGGCCTTTTTGGTTGCGGTGGTTATTTCTGTACACCACTCGGTTTTATTCATGGGCTTGTTTTTATTCTTTGTGGGCTATACCACCGCGTATGCACGCTATCAAAATAAGCTCATCATTCGCGAGAGTTTGCTGGTTGCATTTTTCTTGGCGGGGCTTGTCGTCCTGGGCAGTCAACAAAAATGGTGGCTGCAACCCCTCCTCGTTAATCTCGATTCAACGACGGTCTACTATGGCGCAACTGTCCTTACGGCCATCACAGATAACGCAGCACTGACCTATTTAGGCTCTCTGGTGGAGGGCTTGTCTGATGAGTTCAAGTATTCGCTGGTCGCAGGCGCCCTCACTGGCGGCGGTCTTACCGTCATCGCCAACGCACCCAATCCAGCCGGTTACTCTATTTTGAAGTCTAGCTTTGATGAAGGCGCAATTAGTCCGCTGTATTTGTTCTTATATGCAGTACCGCCGACCATCATTGCCATCATCGCCTTCCGCTTTATCTAATGGCGCAAACCACACCAAAGGTCATCGCATTTGATGCCTATGGCACCCTCCTCGATGTGTATTCGATGGGGGTGTTAGCGGAAACGCTGTTTCCTGGCCAAGGTCAAGCCCTATGCGTTCTCTGGCGCGATCGGCAAATTGAATATACCCGCCTGATTACGATGAGCGATCCTACGGGATCGATGCACTATCAATCGTTCTGGGATCTGACCATTGCAGCGCTGCATTTTTCCTGCAAGCGCCTTGCAATTCCATTAAGCCAAGATCAGGAAGTGCAGTTGATGGGGCAATATGCCAAGTTAAGTGCTTTCCCGGAATGCCAAGCAACGCTGAGTCAGATTAAACAAGCGGGAATCGCTACGGCAGTACTCTCGAATGGCAACCAAGCCATGCTCTCTAAGGCATTGCAGGCGAATCAGCTCGACATTCTATTGGATCGCGTCATTTCCGTCGATGAAGTGCGCCAATTTAAAGTGAGTCCAGCAAGCTATGGTTTATTAACCCATCATTTTGATTGCGCCCCCAATGACATCCTCTTTGTCTCTAGTAATGCCTGGGATGTGATTGGTGCGGGGTGGTTTGGTCTCAATACATTTTGGGTAAATCGTACAAACTTACCTTTTGAAGAAATTGGTCCCAAGCCCACTTATACTGGGGCCAATTTAAACGACGTACTCGCTGCATTGCCTGCGTAACGCACACTCTCCAGCCAAAGGATTGCCTTGGAATTTTCTACCCTCATCGATTTATTTCTGCATCTCGATAAAAACTTAGCGATCGTTGCGAATGAATGGGGTGTGTGGATTTACGTTCTGCTCTTTGCCATCATCTTTGTGGAAACCGGCTTTGTAGTGATGCCATTCTTGCCAGGAGACTCGTTACTCTTTGTGGCGGGGGCGCTGTGCGCTGTGGGCGGCATGGATTTATATGTTCTGATGGCATTGCTGACTACAGCTGCGATCTTGGGCGATGCCCTCAATTATTCGATTGGGCGCTTTATCGGCAATAAAGTCTTCTCGTGGGAAGACTCGCGCTGGTTTAATCGCAAAGCATTTGATCAAGCACATGCCTTTTATGAAAAGTATGGCCCTATTACGATTGTCTTGGGTCGCTTTATGCCCTTCATTCGGACCTTCGCACCATTTGTGGCTGGCGTTGCGCACATGCGTTATCCCATATTTGCTTTTTACAATGTCATTGGCGGCATTCTGTGGGTTTGCAGCCTGACTGCATTGGGCTACTGGATTGGTGAGCACCCGTGGGTGAAAGCCAACTTCTCCCTCGTTGCCCTGGCCATGATCATTATTCCTGGCCTGCCTGCGCTGTGGATCTTCAGCAAAGAAGTGTTCAAAAAGTTCCAGGCGCGGCGCTCCTCAAACTAGTCCATCGCAGTGGCCGCCGTCACCAAGTCAGTAAATGCATGTATTTCAGTAATGTGCTTGTGTTTCTGAAACAGCGTTGTCTTGGGCTCAATTACAAAGGCCCGATCCGCAAGGTTGAGCATATTCAGATCGTTTAGATTATCGCCAATCGCCCACACCTCTTTAAAAGGCGGCTTGACTTTATTCGATAAAAATCGTTTCAGTACGTTACTTTTACAAATCAAATCATCAGCAGACTGCCCATTGGGTAAAAAATCGGGGTTAATTTTTAACTCCCCCGTGCAAATGTCATTCTGAAAATGCAAGGTATGCGCAATTGCAAAATCAGCAAAAATGCGCTTGCGCATTATTTCAGCAGCAATAAAGTAACCGTCTGACACGATTCCCACCATAAAGCCATCGCGCCTCATTTGATTGACGAACTCAACAACACCAGGTCGTATTGGCATTGCCATGGCCACTTTCTCAAACTGATTACGGTGGGTGTATTTGAATATTTCAGCAATGCGCTTGCTGCGTGTGCCCGCATCATTTTTGGGGTTATCCAGCAAAGCATCCAGGGTTTCATCGGTATGGGTATGGCGTGCTAAATCCAGCACAAAGCGGTTGGGTGTAATCGTGCCATCCATGTCTAGCAATACTAATTTGCTGCGATTTTTTTGCCGATGAATAATGTAATCAAACGATGCTGTAGCCTGCCTTTGGGCTTCGTACATTTCGGTAATTTGATCTACATGCAAACGCCCTGCTTCACGTGAATGGTGGTGAATCACCCGGGCCACTTCATTTGCCATGCTGGTCAAGTCCTGCAAGGATTGGCTATCGTGCTCTAAAGAGCCGATATCAACCTCAGCTATTGTTGCTCCTTTTCGGAATGCATCAATCAGCAGTCCAATGTCGACTCCATAGCCTGATTCAAATGTGAGGTGTTTTAGTAGGCTGGTTTTGGCCGATATGATTCCGCCTAAGGGCTGAGAAAAGCGGGCTAATTCTGGGAAAAATACTTTTAGCATGGGCTTAGCTGTAAGCTCCGTCACGCGACCGCCACCACGCCCGAAACTAGCTTTTACAAAATCAGCGCCATCGTGCATGAGGGGCTTGACCATATCCGAGATAATATTCTCCTGCAGTCCCGAGAGGTCGCCATCTAAAAATACGATGTACTCAAATTGAGCGGCAGCAATACCGTCTTGCATTGATGCGCCTTTACCCAGCATGGAACTAGTAATCACCGTCGCACCAGCTGCTTTTGCCATTGCGGCAGTCTGATCAGTAGAGCAATCGTCGACCACGATTACTTCACCCGTTGCTTGATCCCGTAAGGCATATTCGACTACGGATGCAATTGCTTTTTCTTCATTCAGCGCCGGAATAATGACCGAAGCCAAAATGGGCTTTAATTCATTAACACTGTCTACTGGCTTACTATCTGGGATGGCAACAACAATCTTCTTAAAAACGAGTTGCGCTTGAGTACGAAGAGTATGTTTGAACTTTCTCCATAAGCGCATGGTGAATGCTTTCATGGTCTCCTCCTAGGGAGATGAGTGAATTTGAATTATAAATCACTGCAATAGGCCCACAGCATTTCATCTTTAAAAGTGCTAAAAGTATTAAGCCATCAGTGCAATGCGGATTTATCAGCTCGCTATACTCAATTGAGCTGTTCTAGTGATGTCACGATGCCTTGCGTTCATTTTCTTTATTTCATAGGTTGCCAATGGACTTAATTTCGATCTTGGTTTCACTGGGTTTATTGATGTACCTTGCCTATCGCGGAATGAGCGTTCTCATCTTGGCGCCTGCTATGGCACTACTTGCGGTATTGCTTAGCGGGAATGTTACTGAGCTACTGCCGATTTATACCCAGGTATTTATGAAAGCAGTGGGCGGTTATGTCATTCAGTACTTTCCACTTTTTATATTAGGATCGATTTTTGGCAAGCTGATGGAGTCCTCGGGCTATGCCCTCGCCATTGCTCAAGGCATTACTGAAAAACTGGGGGCTCAACGCGCCCTTCTCGCCGTAGTTCTAGCATGTGCCATCCTGACCTACGGTGGTGTCTCCTTGTTTGTTGTGGCCTTCATGATGTATCCGATCGGAAAATCCCTTTTTGAACGTGCCCATATCTCAATTAACCTACTTCCCGGTGCAATTGCCTTAGGGGCATTTACCTTTACGATGACAGCCTTACCAGGAACGCCATCGGTACAGAATTCGATTCCAAGCCCCTTCTTTGGCACAGATTCGTTTGCGGCACCAGGTCTTGGCTTGATTGCCAGTTGCATCATGCTGGTTTTAGGTGTGCTGTGGCTCAATCGGCAGCGACGTGCACTCCAAATTAATGCTCCAGTTGCCGCGTCAGTTTCGATTGAAGGTGAGCCAGATATAGCAGCACAAGCATCAACCTCTATCACTAAGAAGCCGCCGATTTCTTTTGCTTCTGCCCTGCTACCAATCGCCTTGATGGCGCTCACTAATTTACTGATGGCGAAATGGTGGCTCCCACACTGGCAACCTGATTTCATTACGAGTAATCAGTTTGGGATTACGTCCTTATCATCGCTCACCGGTATTTGGGCCATCATTATTGCTCTCACAGTTGGGATTGCGTATATCTATGCGCTGCAAGTAGTTCAAGCGCAGCAGTTTTCCAAAGCCAATGAAGCAGTTAACCAAGGCTCGATTGGCTCTATGTTGCCGATACTCAATACCGCATCGGAAGTAGGCTATGGCTCGGTCATTGCTAGTCTGTCTGGCTTTTTAATCATTCGTGAATTCGTCTTGAGCATTGCGCCTGGCAATCCCCTGATTAGCGAGGCGGTTGCCGTGAACGTTTTGGCCGGCATTACCGGGTCAGCCTCAGGCGGCATGTCGATCACGCTCCAAACCCTCGGGGCAGATTACCTAGCCAAGGCCATTACCTTAGGCATCAATCCAGAGCTCTTGCACCGGATTGCAGTCATAGCCTCGGGTTGCATGGACACCTTGCCACATAATGGCGCTGTCATCACCCTGTTGGGGATTTGCCAACTCAGCCACCGCAGCGCCTATCGCTACATTGCCATGGTGACGCTCGTTTTTCCGCTTTTTGCGCTAGCCCTCATCATCCTACTTGCGTCCATCTTTGGTAGTTTTTAGGTCGGCACTGCAATATCCTAAAATAGCCATAATTTTTACAAGTTTCTGAGATTCATGTTGAAGCAGGATAATTACTGCTTTTGACTTCTATAGCTGTTCTCGATGGGCAAACTTCTCGCGATTATTTTTCTATTTGCAGTGCATTGCGCGCATGCGCAATCCACATCATCGTTTATTGATAATACAAAAGCGCGTTTCAACACGATTATTGATCAGGGCAATTGGGAGCTGTATGTGCCACTCTACACCTATCACATGCCCTATGCCTACTCTCCCGAAAAGATTAGCCAATATACCCATATACCCCTTGGCATTGGTGTTGGAAAAGGCTATTACAACAAGAACAATAATTGGGAAGGCATTTACGGAATGACCTTTAAAGACTCCCATGGTATTTATCAGTACATGGCTGGATATGCCTGGATCCCCAATTGGAATCTCTCAAGTAATGGTGACTGGAAAATCGGTGCGGGTGCAACCGTTTTTATCATGTCCCGGCAAGACATTAACAATTACATTCCATTCCCCGGTCTATTACCAGTTGGATCCATCAGCTATAAAAAAGCGAGCCTTCAGACCGCATTTGTACCCGGAGGCGATGGCTTTGGAAATGTGCTCTTTACCTGGGCGAAATGGTCATTTAATTAATGCCTTAGATTTGGATAAAGCATCTCTAGAGCACCAATATGCTTGGGTTTTGCAGTCAATATCACCAGAATAGGCACTCTTTGCTACAATGCCAGTTCGGCGATTTAGCTCAGTTGGTTAGAGCGATGGAATCATAATCCACAGGTCCGGGGTTCGAATCCCTGAATCGCCACCACCTTTCAAAGCCACTGCTACCCTGCAGTGGCTTTTTTCTTTAGGGCACTAGTCCCACAAATCGCCTTGCATGTCTCGCTTCCGAATTGCGCTCACTTGATCGGCAATTGCTGTTTCTTGTTTTCCTGGCAGAAGATTGATCGTGCTGCCAGCCATCAATTTTCCTGGCGTGATGACGCGCATATACCAACCGCAATACCCCGATTGCAGCATTGCTTTGGCAGCGCCTTTGTAGCGCATTTTTGCGTTGAACTTAAAGCACGGCTCTCGTAGCTTGGTCACGATAAATTCCAGATCACCAATCTGCAGCGTATCGCCCACAAACACATCCGCCTCCAATAAACCCGTAATGGTGAAGTTTTCGCCCATTGCTCCGGGTTGTAAATCAAATGGCGTTTTTAGTTCACGCGATAAAAGGGTATTCCAAAATGGATAGTGCTCATAGGGATAAACGTAAACGGCTTTCTCAAACCCGCCATGGACAGTCAAGTCAGCCTGCTCATCCCCTAGCACGCCGAGGAGATTGATATCGACTGGATTTGCTTGATCTATGTTGCTGATGCTGTTCTTTTTAATGCCAGACATCACCACAGCATGGTCCGGGTGCTGATTTGTAAATAAGGGGGCTACTTTGCCAGCATTAATCGAAATCAATTTCATAACTAGTAACGGCAACGTGCTTCACTTTTGTATTTGGTGAAATACACCACTAAATCCGCCTCTGATTTGTATTGGGTGTAGTAAATGCGAGCCCTGGCATCGCTTTTGTATTTAGTAAAGAACCATACACCCGGATCATTCTCACTCTGGTAAGGCGTTTCGTACACAATGCAATTGGCCTCGGATTTGTATTTCGTCACAAATACCTTGGCATTGGCCTCGGAAGGATAGTTGGTGATATAAATCGGGGCCGCAATCGCCTGCGTACTAATAGCGCCCAAGAAAAGCAGCGTGCAAAGCCGAGTGAGTCTGATCATGGTTTATCTATCTTACGGGCAGTAGCAGTCTTTTTGCTAGCCAGCGGCTGATTTTCCGTAAATTTGCCGTAAAATTGCAAGTCGCCCCCAGTTATAAACCTGAAACGGCATATGAAAAAGCTCTATATCAAAACCTTTGGCTGTCAAATGAACGAGTACGACTCGGAAAAGATGGCCGATGTACTCCATGCCAACGATGGCATGACCCCCACAAACGACCCTGCAGAAGCCGATGTCATTTTGCTCAATACCTGCTCGATTCGGGAAAAAGCCGAAGACAAGGTGTTTTCCGATCTTGGTCGTTTGCGTGAGCTGAAAAAACTTAAGCCTGAATTATTAATTGGTGTGGGCGGCTGCGTTGCGAGCCAAGAGGGACAGCAAATTATTAGCCGGGCTCCGTATGTGGATGTGGTCTTCGGCCCACAAACCCTGCATCGCTTGCCCGACTTACTTGCCAAGCGATTGTCCAGCGGCATATCTCAAGTGGATATTTCCTTTCCGGAGATTGAGAAATTTGATCATTTGCCTGCATCGCGGCAAACCCGTGGCTCCGCTTTTGTTTCCATTATGGAAGGCTGTTCTAAATACTGTAGCTACTGTGTTGTGCCCTATACCCGCGGCGAAGAAGTATCACGCCCCTTTGATGATGTATTGACGGAAGTAGCAGGACTTGCTGCCCAAGGGGTAAAGGAAATCGTACTACTGGGTCAAAACGTAAACGCCTACATCGGCAAGATGGGCAAGACGAACGAGCTTGCCGATTTTGCCCTTTTGATTGAGTACATCGCCGAGATCCCTGGAGTCGAGCGCATCCGCTTTACTACTAGCCACCCCAAAGAATTTACCCAGCGCCTGATTGATGTGTATGCAAAAGTGCCTAAGTTAGTGAGTCACCTGCATCTGCCGGTGCAGCATGCCTCTGATTCGGTTCTATCGGCGATGAAGCGCGGCTATACCGTCTTGGAATTCAAGAGCATTATTCGCCGCATGCGCGCCGTCCGCCCCGACCTATGCCTCTCCAGTGATTTTATTGTCGGCTTCCCCGGAGAAACCGATGCTGATTTTGAAAAGCTTTTAGCCTTAGTCGCCGAATTGCAATTTGATAACAGTTACTGCTTTATCTTCAGTCCTCGCCCCGGCACCCCAGCAGCAAACCTAGCGGACGATACCCCTTATCCTGTGAAACTGAAACGTCTGCAGACTTTATTGGCATTAATTGATTCGCAAGCAGAAGGCATTAGCAAGGCGATGCTAGGCAAAGAAGAATGTGTCCTGATCGAAGGCATTGCCAAAGATAGCATTAACTTGCAAGGCCGTACTGAAAACAACCGTGTGATTCACATTCCAGCCCAGATTGAGGAAATGGATTCCTTGATTGGGACGATGATGGATATTCGGATCACGGAAGTATTGGCACACACCCTGCGTGGCGAGCGTGTTAACGCACTAGTCCATTAATTTTTATGCCTAAGACTGCTACTTCATCTCAAGTGAAAGCCTGTACTGTCGAGATTCAATACGCCAGTCCCGCGCTCGAGAAAAAAGTGAGCGCATTAGCATCCAGTACTCTCATTAAAAAATGGGTTCGTGCAAGCATCAATCGTCCTGGCAACCTGACAGTGCGTTTTGTGAATCGCACCGAAGGGCAGCTGCTGAATAGCCAATTTAGAACGAAGGCCTATGCCACGAATGTGTTGACCTTCACGTATGGCATCAACCAACGTGAGCTAGCCGCCGATATCGTGCTCTGCATGCCAGTAGTCACCAGCGAGGCGCGCGACCAAGGCAAAGCAGTCAAGGCCCATCTAGCGCATCTGGTGGTGCATGGCTGCCTGCATGCTGCCGGCCTTGATCATATGACGCAGCAGGGCGCCAAGGTAATGGAAGCGCGTGAAGTGGCTATTCTAAAAAACCTAGGTTTTTCAGACCCTTACGTCATCAATTAAGGTCACTTTTTTAGCTTGCTTTGTTCTACGCTATTCTATTTCTATGCCTGACCCCGATAAATCCTTACTTGAACGCCTCGCTGAATTTCTAACGCCACAACCTACCAGCGCAACGGAGCGACGCCAGGAATTAATTGAAACCTTGCGTGCCGCCCAGATAGAGGGTTTTATTGATGCAGATGCCCTTTCCATGATTGAGGGGGTTTTTCAGGTCGGTGAATTGTGTGCCCGGGACATACTCGTGCCCCGCGCGCAAATCGACTGGATTGATATTGACTCCTCGGTTACGGAAGTGATTCAAACCGTTATCTCCGCAGCCCACTCGCGCTACCCCGTTTATGAAGGCAGCAAAGATGCTGTCGTTGGCATCTTGCTTGCCAAAGATCTATTACGCCATGCCAGTGAAGCCAACTTTCAACTGCGCGATTGGTTAAGGCCAGCCGTTTTTATTCCAGAATCAAAACGCCTGAGCGTCTTGTTGCGGGATTTTCGAGCCAACCGCAATCATTTAGCGATCGTTGTCGATGAGTACAGCAACGTGGCTGGCATCGTGACGATTGAGGATGTACTTGAGCAAATTGTGGGTGACATCGAGGATGAGCACGACATTGATGAAGATGCCGATAACGTTCTGCTCCTAGCAAATGGTGACATCCGCCTCAAAGGCATGACCGAACTAGATCAGCTAAATGCGACCTTGGGAACACAGTTTGACGATGATGACGTGGAAACCGTAGCGGGCTTAATTACTCACCATTTAGGACGTATACCCAGACTGGGTGAGCGCGTTCAGATTGAGGGCATCGAGTTTGAAGTACAGCGCGCCGATCCGCGGCAAATTCATGTATTGCTAGCAAGGCGCCTGGCATCTGATAATTCTTTATCAGCCTAAGGCAACGCTTGTTTAGTCAGAGCTTGCGCAGCGATACTCGCTACACACACTGGCTCTTGTGCATCGCCCTCGGGATTGCAGTCTCGATTGCAGGCGAACTCCCTTGGGGTGGCTGGCTGCAAATACCCTTGCTGAGTCTCTTGTGGTGGCGACTCTCTTCAATAAATACAACTCAATTTCTGCCGAACTTTGCCGGTGGTTTTTTATTTGGCCTGGCTTATTTTGTAGTTGGACTGTGGTGGATTTTTATTAGTCTGCATGACATCGGCGGTATGAATGCCGCCCTGTCTGTCGCTGCCGTGGTTTTGCTATCAGCCTATATGGCGCTCTTTTTTGGTTTGGCCAGCGCTTTGGGCAAAATGCTTCGGCAGCAGTCTATTTTTCTGAATAGCGCCATCATGGCCGCGGCCTGGGTTCTTATGGAATACCTCCGTGGCCAACTCTTCACTGGCTTTCCGTGGGTCGGCTTTGCCGAAGCCCAAGTCAATGGCCCCTTTGCAGCGATTGCACCCCTACTAGGTGGCTTAGGGTCTACTTTTTTGGTGGTGTGGGCGTCGATGCAATTAAGCGCATGGCGTCAATCACTTTTGCGCGTCAGCATTCCGATTGGATTAGCGCTAGTATTGATGCTGGGCCTTAGTCAATTGCGATTTACCGAAGCGATTGGCAACCCCATCAGCGTTCGCTTGATTCAGGGTAACTTTGAGCAAAGTCTGAAATGGAATCCAAATGCAATCGCACAGCAACTTCGTTTTTATAGCGACGCCATTGTTGAGCAGGCAGCAGATCTCATTGTGCTTCCAGAAACGGCATTTCCATTAACTGAAAAAGATTTACCAAGCGATGTACTCCCACAGCTCAGGGCATTTTCACAAGCAACGCACAGCAATATTCTGCTGGGCTTAATTGGGATTATTCCGAGTCAAAATGGGCAATTGCAGTATTCCAACCGCGCCCTCGGCTTATCGCCGTCCAATACTTCGCCCTACTATTACGATAAATTTCACCTTGTCCCTTTTGGTGAATTTATTCCGCCCGGATTCCAATGGTTTGTAAACGCCTTTCGAATTCCGATGAGTGATTTTGCTCGGGGCAAGTTGATGCAAGCCCCTTTTCAAATTGAGCGTGTAGGTCAAGATCCCATTGGGGCTGCTGTCACCATTTGCTATGAGGATATCTTTGGCAATGAGTTGGCAAGCCGCATTCGCAACAGCGAAGCTCCAGTTAATCTATTCGTGAACATCACTAACCTAGCCTGGTTTGGTCAGTCCCAAGCACCCAGCCAACAATTGCGTTTATCGCAAATGCGCTCGATCGAAACGGGGCTTCCCAGCATTCGTTCAACCAATACGGGGATTACTGCGGTCATTGGTCCGGATGGGCGCGTGCTACAGGCCTTGCCGCAATGGACCCAAGCAAGCTTGAGCGCTTCGATTCAAGGCTTTACAGGCAAAACCCCGTTTGTGATCTGGGGAAATTGGCCCATTTTGAGTTTGGCGAGTTTGCTTCTGGCATTTGCCCTCCTGCAACGGCGCCGGTTTTAGGAAAATCCCCGCAATTGGCAGGTAAAATCAATCACTTAGATCGATTGGTTCTGGCTCACTATGCTTACATTTCAGCAAATTATTCTCACGCTTCAAGACTATTGGGATAAACAAGGCTGCGCCTTATTGCAGCCCATTGACCTTGAGGTGGGCGCAGGCACATCCCACACCGCTACTTTTTTACGGGCGATTGGTCCAGAGCCCTGGAAGGCGGCCTATGTGCAACCTTCTCGCAGACCAAAGGATGGGCGCTATGGTGAAAATCCTAACCGCTTGCAACACTACTACCAGTATCAGGTTGTGCTTAAGCCCGCCCCGGATAACATTCTGGAACTCTATTTGGGATCCCTCAGCGCTTTAGGTTTGGACCTAAAGCAAAACGACATTCGTTTTGTAGAGGACGACTGGGAAAACCCAACCTTAGGCGCCTGGGGGTTGGGCTGGGAAGTCTGGCTCAATGGCATGGAAGTAACGCAATTTACCTACTTCCAGCAGGTAGGTGGAATTGATTGCAAACCCGTCTTGGGTGAAATTACCTACGGCATCGAGCGCCTTGCGATGTATTTGCAGAACTGCTCGAATGTCTACGATTTAGTTTGGACCGATGGCGTGACCTACGGCGACGTGTACCACCAGAATGAAGTGGAGCAGTCGCGCTACAACTTTGAATACTCCAATACTGAAATGCTCTTTACGAATTTCAGTAACTACGAGAGCGAAGCCAAACGCTTAATGGAAGTGCCACTTGCCCTGCCCGCTTATGAAATGGTATTGAAAGCTGCCCATACATTTAACCTGCTGGATGCCCGCGGCGCCATATCGGTAACTGAACGCGCCGCTTATATTGGCCGCATTCGCACCCTCTCTCGCTTGGTAGCACAGGCATACCTTGAATCCCGTGAGCAATTGGGTTTCCCAATGTGCCAACAGCAAGTCACTGCGTAAGGTTTTATTGTGAGTACATCTTCCTCTCCATCTTCCTCGGCAACACTTTTAATCGAAGTATTTACCGAAGAGCTGCCACCAAAGTCCCTTCGCAAACTGGGCGATGCCTTTGCTGCAAGCCTGTCTGCTTCCATTCAGGTGGCTGGCTTAAGTACTTCTGAATCCGTCACCACCAGTTTTGCAAGCCCCCGCCGTTTAGCGGTACAGATGACCCACGTACTGAGTAAAGCAGCAGACTTTCCGGTGCGCGAAAAAGTGTTACCGGTCAGCGTCGCATTCGATGCCAATGGCAAACCTACACCCCCATTGTTTAAAAAACTCAGTGCCTTGGGTTATCCCGATATCGACATTGCGAGCTTGGAGCGATCGGGGCAAGATAAAAATGAAGCGCTCTACTTAAATGTCCAAGCCCGTGGCGCTGTTTTAGCAGATACCGTACAGACCGCCCTGGCTAATTCCTTGCAAACGCTGCCCATTGCCAAAATGATGCATTACCAAGTGCAGCAGGCAGATGGAACACTCGAAGATGTTCAGTTTGCGCGTCCGGCCCATCGTATTGTGGCGCTGCATGGCAGCACTCTACTCCCAGTGCATGCACTGGGCATTCATGCCGCAAATCAAACCGAAGGGCACCGCTTCTTGGCCCCCAATCTATTGACGATTAGCCATGCTGATCAATACGCTGCTGAGCTCCTCAAGAACAAAGTGATGGCCAACTTCAATGAGCGCCGCGCCTATATCGAAGCCGAACTCCTCAAGGCGGCTAAAGGCGATGCGGTCTTAATGCCCAGCAATTTGCTCGATGAAGTAACGGCATTGGTTGAGTGGCCTACAGTGTATGCCTGCCATTTTGACGCCGAGTTTTTAGAGGTACCGCAAGAGTGCCTCATTCTGACGATGCAAACCAATCAAAAGTACTTTGCTTTAACCGACGCCGCAGGAAAGCTACGTAATCGCTTTTTGATCGTATCGAATATTGAAACTCCTACCCCGCAGTCGATCATCCAAGGCAATGAGCGCGTGGTGCGCCCCCGCTTATCGGATGCGCGGTTTTTCTTCCAGCAAGACCAAAAAAGGCCGCTGTCATCCCGCGTCGCTGATTTAGCTAAGGTGGTCTACCACAATCAACTAGGCACCCAACTTGAGCGCACGGAGCGAGTTGGCGCAATCGCCACTGCCATCGCGACTGATTTGCAAAGTAAGGGTTCTGCTGTCAATCCAAAACACGTGGCACGCGCTGCCGAATTAGCCAAAACCGATTTACTCACGGACATGGTAGGCGAGTTTCCAGAACTACAAGGGATCATGGGCAGCTACTATGCCCAGCACGATGGCGAAAACAGTGAAGTGGCCGCAGCATGCAGCGAACACTACCAACCTCGCTTTGCAGGGGATGCGCTTCCTAGCAGCATGACTGGTACGGTATTAGCAATTGCGGACAAGCTCGAAACCTTAGTGGGCATCTGGGGGGTTGGCCTAGCACCCACTGGCGATAAAGACCCCTACGCTTTACGTCGCCATGCTTTGGGTATTTGCAGATTACTACTCGAAAAGAATTTACCCTGCAGCCTGCCCGAACTCATCGAGCTGGCTCGCGGGCAATTTAAACAAGCTGGCGTTCAAGAAAAAGCTGATGCGGCTGCAATTTATGCCTTTATCGTCGATCGTTTGCGTGCCTATTTACGCGATCAAACGGAAGCAGGCAAGCCATTTACGAGCGCTGAAATCGATGCGGTACTTAGTCAAGAGCCTAAACAACTCAATGACCTAATGGACCGGCTGCGCGCGGTACGTGAATTTAATGCCTTGCCTGAATCAGCCCAATTGGCCGCAGCCAATAAGCGCATCAGCAATATTCTGAAAAAGACCACCACACCCATTCCGGCGCAGTGCTCCGCCGCAGCTTTAAAGCTCCCTGCTGAAATTGCCTTACATGGGGCTTTGCAAAAAGCCATTCCGCTACTTGATGCAGCCTATGCCCAGCGCCAGTTTGTTAGCTTGCTTCGTACGCTAGTGGATTTGAGTCAGCCGATTGATCAATTTTTCGCCGATGTGATGGTAATGGATCCAGATCCAGTCCTACGCGATAACCGCTTAGCTTTGTTGCAGCAGCTCCACCACCAAATGAACTTAGTTGCCGATCTTGGCACCTTGGCATGAGCTCAAGCGCCTCTAAGTTAGTTATTCTCGACCGCGATGGCGTGATTAACTACGACAGTGATCAGTACGTGAAATCGGCTGATGAGTGGATTCCCCTTCCAGGGAGCTTAGAGGCGATTGCGGAACTCAATCAAGCCGGCTATCACGTAACAGTGGCAACAAATCAGTCAGGTTTGGCGCGTGGTCTATTCACCATCAATGACCTGCATGCCATGCATCAAAAAATGATGGATCTTTTAACTCCTTTGGGCGGCCGCATTGATAGTATTTTCTTTTGCCCCCATGTCGATGAAGACCAATGCGATTGCCGCAAACCCTTACCCGGCCTCATGCGTGACATTGCGTCCCGCTACCGCAAAACTGATTCTGCCCTACCCTTGGCTGGAGTGCCTATTGTGGGTGATTCCTTACGTGACTTGGAGGCCGCCACTGTTTTGGGCGCAAGCCCCCACTTGGTTCGCACTGGCAAAGGTCAAAAGACGGTCGATAAAGGCATATTGCCAGCGGGTACCGTAGTGCATGCCGATTTAATGGCATTTACTAAATCCCTATTGGGATCTGCGTCCAAGACATGATTTACCTGAGATCAACCCTCTTTGCGCTTTTCTTGCTGGTATTTACGCCAATCTGGGCAATCATTTGCCTGGCAGTATTTCCATTTATGCGCAGTGAAACTCGTTACCGTTTTGTGAGTGGCTGGAATAAAACCGTCCTTTGGGTTCTGCAATGGCTATGCGGCATTCGCTATGAAATTCGGGGCATGGAACATATGTTGGGAGCCCTTGACCAACCCATCATCATTCTCAGCAAACACCAATCCGCCTGGGAAACCATTGCTTATATTGCTTTATTTCCTAAACAGCTCTGTTACGTATTCAAACGGGAGTTATTGTGGATTCCGTTCTTTGGCTGGGTCATGGCTGCGCTCAAAATGATTCACATTAACCGCGATAACCGCGAGACCGCAGCCCTTTCAGTGGCAAGTCAAGGCCGAGCACGCCTGAAAGAGGGCAAATGGATCATGCTCTTTCCGGAGGGCACACGGACTGCGGTTGGATCCCATAAGCCCTACCTAAAAGGGGGTGCACGCTTAGCCACTGCTACTGGGGCTGCAGTTATTCCGGTAGCGCACAATGCGGGCCGGGTTTGGCCACGCAATCGCTTTTTAAAGTATCCCGGGTTGGTGATTATTTCGATTGGCCCCGTGATTGCATCTGAAGGTAAGACAGGCGGGCAACTCAATAGCGCCGTCGAATCCTGGATCGAAACTGAAATGCGAGTAATTGATCCGAGCGCCTACGAGGATGCAGCCAAGACGGAAGCCCATTCCAAATAGCGTGCAACCGAAATGTCTTGCGCTCGCTGGGTCAGCTCATCCTCTTGTAGCTGCAAGCGCCCAAGGTAATCTTGCAAATTAGTGCGCAGCATCTTACGCCTTTGCGCAAAGGCGGCTGCCACGACTTTTTCCAGTGCGCGCCACTCCTCAGGCGATGTATTGAAATTACTCCGCGGAATCATGCGCACAACCGCAGAATTCACCTTAGGCTGCGGATCAAATGCCTCTGGTGGCACATCCAATAGTTTTTCTAAATGGTACCGGGCTTGCAACATTACGGATAAGCGGCTGTATTCGGAGGAGCCTGCTTCGGCCACCATGCGCTCCACTACTTCTGCTTGCAGCATAAATACTTGCTCATCTATCTCGGTTGCCGCGCCGACCAAATGAAATAGTAAGGGAGAAGAAATGTTGTAGGGCAAATTACCAACCACCTTGATCTGTTTTGAGCCGGTCGATTTTTTTTCTCGAGCCCATCCCAGAAAATCAAAGTTAAGAGCATCGCCCTCGGTAATTGTTAGCCCCGGCAACTGCTGCTTACACCAATAAGCGACTAAATCGCGATCGATTTCAAGTAAGTCCAAACTCTCTAGATTAGCCAATAAGGGCTTAGTTAGGGCCCCAAGGCCTGGGCCAATCTCTAAAATGGCTGCATCACTAGAGGGTCCAATCAAGCTCACAATCGCATGAATGATGCCTTCATCATGCAAAAAGTTTTGACCGAAGCGCTTACGAGCCTGATGCATCTAACGCAGCCTTTCGATGCCGGGCCAGCTGAAATCCCAGACGCAAAGCTTCCAGCATGCTGCCTGCGTCAGCGACTCCCTTGCCAGCAATATCGAGAGCAGTGCCATGATCTACTGAGGTTCGAATAATTGGTAATCCAAGGGTCACGTTCACGCCAGTATTAAAGGCAACAAATTTAAAGGGGGCCAAGCCTTGATCGTGGTACATGGCTAAATAGGCGTCTACCTGATCCAGTGATCGAAAATCAAACAAGGTATCCCCCGGAAATGGCCCTTCTACCCGAACGCCGGATTGCTGTGCCTGTGCAAGTGCCGGCTCAATGATGGCACTTTCTTCTGAGCCCAAATAGCCGCCTTCACCTGCATGCGGATTTAATCCTGCTACCAAAATTCGTGGCGCGGCAATGCCAAATTGACTCTTCAAACCGGTGTGCAGAATTTCAATCGTTTCCAATACCGACTTGACCGTGATCTGAGCTGGAACCAAAGCAAGCGGCACATGGATGGTTGCCAGAGCAACGCGCAATGGCAGACTCCGCTGTAAACCCATTAAACCAGCAGGAAGGTTGGCACACAACAGCATCACTACACGCTTTACGCCACATGCTGCTGCCAAATACTCTGTGTGCCCTGTAAATGCAATGCCAGACTGATTGATAATCCCCTTGTGCACGGGTGCAGTCACCATGGCTTGAAAACGCCCCGCCTGACATCCAGCTACTGCGGAATCGAGTGTAGCCAGTACATAGGCTGCATTATTGACATCGAGCACGCCTGACACCGCAGGCTTACTTAATTTCACGGACTCCATCTGCAAGCGCGGATGCCTTACACCCTCACCAAAAAGGCTTGGATCACCAATCAATGTAATGTTGGCATCTGCCTGCTCTTGCAAAAATACCTGTGCTGCTTGTAGCGATACCTCAGGACCGATGCCGGCCGGCTCGCCCGTTGTAATGACTAAATCAACGCGTGACATTGTCTAGGTTAAGAATGCGCACAGTCGCTGTATCTCGCAATTGACGGAGCCAATCTTGATAGAGCTGCTCAAACTTACGTTCACGTATAGCAGCCCGTGCGAATTCACGCTGCTTTTCGACGGTAAGCTGAGCCTCTCTACGCTCAAGTACTTGAATTAAGTGCCAACCAAACTCGGTCCTCACCGGATTACTCACTTCGCCAATTTGCAATCGATTCATAGCGACCTCAAACTCAGGCACCAACTGACCGGGGGACATCCACCCCAAAACACCGCCGTTGGCAGCCGAGCCATCCTCGGAGTGTTTCTTCGCTAATTCACCGAAATCGGCCGCCTTGGCGCGAACTTGATCACGGTATCCAGCCAAACGGCGCTCCGCATCTGCATCCGTTAGCCCAGCCCGATTGCGCAGCAAGATATGCCGCGCATTGGTCTCTGTAATCGTAATGTTTTTGGGTGTGGTGTCACCTACCGCTTCTAGAGTTGGGGCTTGCCCTGCTGCTGCGATGACACGACGATCTAACACTTTAAGTACGTGAAATCCAGCAGGGCTTTTTACTACACTATTAGCAAGCTGTCCCGATCCAATATTGCGCACCGCCTCAAGAAAAAGTTGTGGCAAACGGTCTGGTGTTCGGTACCCCAAATTTTGGAATTTAATACGTGGGTTTTCTTTTGCTGCCTTTGCGCCAAGCTGCAAGAAATCCACATCGCCACGCGCTTCCCGCAATAAGGCATCGGCCTGTTTGCGCGCCTCTGCAATCGCGCCAGGACCAGCATTGGTGTCAACCGGAATAAAGATTTGAGCCACGTCCAACTCTTCTTGTCCACCCGCTCCCGGAGTATTGGCTGCTGGGGAATTCATGGCTCGTGTACGTTCGCTAATGTAGTTATCGACTTCGGCGTCGGAGATTTTTATCTGCGAATCCACCTCACGTTCCCGAAAGCGCGTGACAATGATGTCATCGCGCAACATCTCGCGATAGCGCTCAAAACTCGACCCTGACTTCTGAATGGTGGCCCGAAATTCCGCCATCGTTAACTTATTACGAGCAGCAATATCGGCAATAATTTTATCGAGCTCCGCATTACTAACACTAATGCCACTCTGCTCGGCATCTTGCAATTGAATTTTTTCTACAATCAGGCGCTCTAGTACTTGCTTGCGCAGGGTTTCTTTGTCTGGCATCGCTGCGCCACCACCCTGTTTCATAATCGTTGCCATCCGGTCATCAATTTCTTTACGGGTAACGTAACCTGTATTGACTACAGCGGCGACGCCATCAATATCCCGTATCTTGCTGTCAGGCGCATTGGCAGGGGCATTCGATTGGGCGTAACTGGGTAATGCCAGGGCAACACAGGCAAACAAAAAAAGAGTGCGGATTAACTTAATGCTGCGGTTCATGCAAAACGTCATTGGTAGTTCTCATAAATTGAGGGCGGTAATGTTCTGGTAGTCGGCATGTATCCCGGAACATTTAACCTCATGATATCAACTGGATTACTACCGGCGGCACCAAATCCCCTAAATTCGATTTGAAAAAGCACCTGGGTCGTGGTGATTTGGGTGGTGTTGCGAACCTGAGAGTAAGCAAATCGACCGGTCCAGCAGTCCTCTTTGTATTCCAAAGCCGCTAGTAAATTAAGGGTATTCATGGTCAAGGAGTCATATCCCCAGCGGCCTAGCGTGGAAATCTTGCGGGTTATGGGCCACTGCCCGGAAATATTGTATTGATCGGTGGTGGTAACACCTGGCGATCCTGCTAAGTTATTTTCTGGCGAGGCTGATACGGGTGGGCTCCAAACGTTGCGATAGCCAAAATTAAGGCTTCGACCCATGGTGGGTCGCCAACTACCACCAACTGTTGTCTGAACGAGGCGATTGAGCTGGGTGTTGTACTGGCCGAATGCATCCACATTAAAGTTTCCCATAAGCCGAACCGAGCCAGCGCCCAAGGTATCGGAATACGTAGTGGGATTTTGTATCGTATTTGTCAACCCGACCCGTTGCCCAGTGAAATCCTGGCGCTGAGCTAAGGTGAGGTTGGCGCGTTCCGCTCCAGTAGCTGCTTCGATCATGCGACTTGTAACGCCCATGGTTAACTTGTTGTTATCCGCTATACGGTCATTACCGACAAAGGTGTTTTCGCTGAAAATTTGGGTAATACCAAAACCGGCATTCGCGGTATCAAATAACGGGGTATTTGTCTGGTCTTGAAATGGCGTGAAGACGTAGAAAGCACGTGGCTCCATCGTCACCAACATATCCCGTCCAAAAAAGCCCTTGAGCTCGGCCGCCTCTCGCTCAAACGCTAAGCCCGAGTCCAAACTAAAGGTGGGTATGGTGAAGCCCTGCGCTGGCGGATAACCGGGTATGAATGCGGTGGCATTGTAATTATTCGACTGCACACTCAGCCTCGGCTTAATGTAGTAACCAGGGGTGATCTTTGGCATACCCACTGCGGCCTTGACCACAGTTCGATCAGCTTGACTAAATACACCCGGCGCAGTAGCTGCCAAATTACCGCCGATGTTATAGGCAAAGCGGGTGAAGTCACTTGAAAAACTTACTTGTGGGCCAGTAGGCAGACTAACAAATTGCTGCCTGCGATCCGGAGTCAGTAAGGCGTTCTGGCTGTTATACGCCGCAACGACTTGTGGCAAGACGTTGTAGGGAGATTGAACTGTGACAGTAGGATCCGGCTGCAAGGTCTGGAAGGTCATAGCTCTAGCCGAAACATTCCACCCTTTGATTAAGGATGTAGTTCCTACCTCTTGTCTAAATTGATTAGTGATACCGCCCGCTAAGGTTCTTGAAAAATCAATCGGGTATAAATTATCCGAGACCCGCGCAATGTTCGCATACGCATTCCAAGTAGGAGCAATGCTTTGGCGTTGCTGCCAATCGTACTTCCAGCGATCGCGCCCCAGTATCTTGTCGTAAGGCAAGTATTCCGCTGCTACGGTTCCGGAGTACTTTGGATCAATGTAGCGATACGACCCGCCCAATTGCGTACCCCGAAATGTCATGTAGCGCGGCATGATCAGTAAATCACGATTAGGCGCAATATTAAAGTAATAGGGCTGAGTGATATCAATGCCATTATTTGAGCTATAGCCAGCAATCGGAGCAAGCAAACCCGAGCGCCGCTGATTGGAGGTTGGCAAACTAAAGTAAGGCGTGTATGCAATCGGCACATCGAAGAATCGCATTACGCCATTCGTGCCCGTCATTTCTTTTTGCTCGTTGTCGACTTCCATGCGGTCTGCAGTGAAATACCAATCTAGATTGTCAGGCGAACAGGTGGAGTAAGTGCCCTTATCAAATACAAAAATATCGGACGATTGAATCGTTAACTTTTTTGCCTTACCACTTGAGCGGTTATCGCGAATTTCATAACTTGGCTCCTGCATCTCGCCTTGCCGCGCATCTACTTTAAAGCTGGCTTTTGGCCCTCGAAATGTCGAGTTACCTTTAATCATTTCAACATTGCCGATCAGATCGGCAATGTCCGTATCAGGGTGATAAATAATTTCATTGGCCTTGAGCACGGTATCGTTTCGCCGAATTTGAGCGCGGCCCTTCAGCTTCATTTCACGATCAACAATGCCCTCAATCGAATCACTAAAGGTGAACGTTAATGCTTGGTTATCTGAAATGGGTTTTCCAACGCGCAATTGATCGTCTAGCTTTAAAACGCTGACATTGCCGCGGTCGGGAACCAAGACAAAATTAGGGTTAGTGCGCTGCGAAGATGAGAGACTTGAGGCCGGTGCCTGAGCAAATGCGGTCGCTGAAAAATACAGCCAAAAACACCCCATCATTACTCGTAAAAATGGGGTAAAAATAAGGGGGGCGCAAAGACCAGCGCGACGGCGATAATGGCTCATAGATCCAGACCCACTTATTATACGAATCGATATGCCTAATACCCGCCTTGATACCCTCCGCCAATGGCTAGAAGGCCTCCCCGCCAGCTGGGAGCTAGACCTGCCATCACTGGTGCCCGCATCGTCTGATGCGAGCTTTCGGCGCTATTTCCGGCTCCATAGCCAAAATGCCCTTTACCCCACCCTGATTGTGATGGATGCACCCCCGCAATCCGAACCGGTTGAGCCCTTTATTGCGATCGCCGAATTACTACAAAAAGCAGAGCTACACGTACCGCGTGTTCTGGAAAAAAATACGTTGGATGGGTTTTTACTGCTGAGCGATTTAGGCTCCACAACTTACCTGACCGCCCTCAATGATTCCAATGCGGATAGCTTATATGGCGATGCAATCGATGCATTAGTAGAAATGCAATTGGCTAGTCATCCTGGTGTATTACCAGAGTATTCCGAAGCGCTATTGCAGCGGGAATTGGATCTTCTACCGGAGTGGTATTTAAAAAAACACCTGCAATTTGAACTGACTGCAGATGAAGAAAAATACATGCGCAATGCATTTCATTTGATTTTAAAAAATAATATGGCGCAGCCGCAGGTGTATGTCCATCGTGATTTCCATTCGCGCAATTTAATGTGTACTGAAATTCATAATCCTGGCATCTTGGATTTTCAAGATGCTGTCTATGGGCCGATCACTTATGATGCTGCATCCCTGTGGCGCGATGCTTATATTGAGTGGCCTGAAGAACGGGTAATCGATTGGGTTGCGCGTTATTGGGAATTGGGTCGTAAAAAAGGTTTGCCCATGCATGCTGATTTTGGCGAGTTCTATCGTGACTTTGAGTGGATGGGTTTACAGCGCCACATCAAAGTATTGGGAATTTTTGCGCGTCTTTATCACCGCGATGGTAAAGATGCTTACCTCAAGGATATTCCGCTGGTATTGAAATATGCCTTAGCGACTACCAATCGCTACATTGAGTTAAAACCACTCGCTCGCATATTAGAGCGCGCTAATGCCATTAGCTCAATAAAGTAAAAATCTATGAATAGCTCTCCTACCTCCGGTGCATTGCCATGCCTTTTATTGGCGGCAGGACGTGGCGAGCGGATGCGCCCGCTGACGGATACAACACCAAAGCCGCTCCTGCAAATTCAAGGTAAATCATTATTGCAATGGCATATTGAGGCCTTAGTCGCCGCAAAAACGAGTCGCATCGTGATTAACCATGCGTGGCTCGGCGAGCAAATCGAACTCGCTTTGGGTGACGGTACTAAGTGGGGGGCGCACATCCAGTACTCACCAGAAGAAACCGCTCTTGAGACTGCTGGAGGAATCCGCCAGGCCTTGGGGCCATTAAACCCAGAGCCCTACTTTTTAGTGATCAATGGCGATGTATTTTGTCCTGGCCTCCCGATTGCTGCATTTACAAGCCGCTTTCAGGCGTATGTAGATGGTGGCGCTAAGCCACTTGCATACTTAGCGCTAGTACCCAACCCTCCACAACACCCAGAGGGCGATTTTTACCTACATGGCGAGCATGTCAGCGAGAAGCCAATCACCTCCCTACTGCAGGAGACGAAACTGACCTTTTCTGGCATCGGCATTTATCACCAATCCCTGTTTGCAGACCTAAAATTGGGCGAAGCGGCAAAATTAGCCCCTTTACTACGCTCGGCTATGGCCAAAAATCAGGTCTTCGGTGAAAAATATACCGGTCCGTGGCACGATGTAGGGACGCCGCAGCGTTTATACGAACTAAATCAATCCTATGATCCCAAGTAACCCTCCTGTCTTTCAGGCTGATCTCTACCGTCAGCGCCGCGCCCAGTTGGCCAAGCATATTCGTGAGCAGTCCGGTGGTGGAATTGCTATTCTCTCCACAGCGCCAGAGCAATTGCGCAATCGCGATAGTGAATTTCCCTATCGGCATGACAGTGATTTCTTTTACTTAACCGGATTTGATGAGCCGGGCGCCACCCTGGTGCTGCAAATTGATCGCAATGCCGTTGTAGCCCATCTTTTTTGCCGCCCTAAAGATGCTGAGCGGGAAATCTGGGATGGCCTGCGCCTAGGACCCGAAGCAGCGCCAGACTACTTAGGGGTTGATCATGCATATCCCAATACCGAATTGGATCAGGAGTTACCCAAGCTACTGGCAGATCAAGCAGCGCTCTACATTCGCTTAGCCAGCAACGCTGAAACCGATCGCCGCATACGCCATTGGATTGATCGCGTTCGTGGGCAAGCGCGTGCTGGAGTCAATGCCCCATCGGAGTTTCGTGACATCGAAGCACTGGTTCACGAGATGCGTCTATTTAAAGATGCTAGTGAAATTGAAACCATGCGCCGTGCTGCAGCGATTTCTGCAGAGGCACATTTGCGTGCCATGCGCACCTGCCGACCCGGCCAACGTGAATACCAAATTGAGGCTGAGTTGTTGCACGAGTTTCGTCATAGCGGTGCACAAAGCGTTGCCTACAACAGTATTGTTGCTGCCGGCGCTAATGCCTGCATCTTGCATTACCGCGCCAGTGCTGCTGAACTACGATCTGGGGATCTGTGTTTGATTGATGCTGGCTGTGAACTCGATGGCTATGCCTCTGACATCACACGTACTTTTCCAATTAATGGACGCTATTCAGCAGCGCAGCGCGCGCTATATGACATCACCCTAGCTGCGCAAGAAGCGGCAGTTGCTGCCACTAAGCCGGGTAACACTTTTATGCAACCCCACGATGCTGCGGTCCGCGTCTTAACCCAAGGCATGCTGGATGAAAAACTCCTCTCATTGCATGAGTTAGGCTCACTCGACAATGCCATCGAAACAGGTGCATACCGCCGTTTTTATATGCACCGCACCAGCCACTGGTTAGGCATGGATGTGCATGATGTCGGTTCCTATCGTGAAGCGGGCAGCAGCAACGCTACTGAAAAGCCATGGCGCATTCTTCGAGAGAACATGATGTTGACCATTGAGCCCGGCCTATATGTTCGCCCTTCAGACGATGTGCCAAAGGCGTTTTGGAATATCGGTATTCGAATTGAAGACGATGCCCTAGTCACTAAAAATGGGTGTGACTTGATCTCCCGCGGCGTCCCGGTCAAGGCCGATGAAATCGAAGCAGTGATGCGCGGCTAAGCATGTCTTCATCAAATGCATCTGTGGATGTACAAATCATTGGCGGCGGCCCAGTAGGCTTAGCTTGCGCCGCATGGTGCTTACAGAAGTTTCCAGAGCTCTCGCTTCATCTGATTGATCGCAATCCCCAAAACGATAGCGATATTGTTGCCAGCGACACCAGAGGCATTGCTTTATCCCATGGCAGCAAATTATTACTAGATACGATTAATGCATGGCCCAGTGATTCATGCGCAATCCATTCGGTCCATGTATCGCATGTGGGTCAATTTGGACGCGCACTCATGACCCGCGAGGAATTAGGCCAAGAAGCCTTGGGGCATATCGTGCGCTACCGCGGTATTCACCTTGCGCTCAGAGAGTCCTTGCGTCAACTACAAAAAAAGGCGCCGCACTTCGTTTGGCAACACACGGGCTCAGACGAAGTTCAAGACCGTTCCCGTGCCCGCTGCATTGTGCATGCGGAAGGCGGCCTCTTTACCCAGCAAGACTGGGTTGAGTCAGGCCGTGACTACCAGCAATCGGCCCTCGTTGGTCTCGTTGAAGTGGAAAATGCACAGGCTCACCACGCATGGGAGCGCTTCACTAGTGAAGGACCATTGGCCTTGTTGCCTAGCCATCATGGTAGCAATGTACTCAATATGGTGTGGTGCAGTTCGCCCACTACCGCAGAAAGACTGAATGGCATTTCCGATGCAGATTTTTTACATGAGCTTCAATCAACCTTCGGTTCGCGCGTAGGCCAATTTAAATCGATTCGTGATCGGCGACTCTATCCACTGGGCCTGAACTACCGCAAAGAGATTGTGCAAGGCAATGAAGTGTGGATCGGTAATGCAGCGCAAGCGCTTCATCCCGTCGCTGGTCAAGGTTTAAATCTGGGTTTGCGTGATGCCTATCTCCTCGCAGAACAACTCAGCGATTTGTTTTCAAAGCAAACGCATGTCACTAAATCACGCAACGCCATTGACAACACCTTGTATGAATACAGCCTCAGCAGGCAAGCCGATCGGAAAGCAACCATCGGCATTACTGATTTTTTAGCACGCGTATTTACCTCACCACTCGCCCCCGTAATCGCAGCGCGTGGCGCTGCGCTATCGCTGTTGCAATGGTTGCCGCCGGTTAAAACAGGCTTGGCACGCCAGATGATGTTTGGTCGCCGCTAAGCAACTCTCCTAAATCAAGCCCTTACGCATCCACCTTCAGCTTTCCTAGACGGTCTGGTTCTGCCTAAAAATTAGGCAGATTACCCCTCGCCTACGCTACAATGGAATGCTCGCTTATTTGCAGCATTCCCCCCCATTGATGTTCCCATTGACGCTACGGCTTTTATGAAAATCGGCACCCACCAATTAGCCAATCGACTCTTCGTTGCGCCCATGGCTGGTGTGACTGATCGTCCATTTCGGCAACTTTGCAAAAAACTGGGTGCAGGTTATGCGGTCTCTGAAATGGTCGCATCCAATGCCCTGCTGTGGAATAGTGAAAAAACCCAGCGCCGCGCTAATCACCAAGGCGAGTTCAAACCGATTGCCGTGCAAATTGCTGGAGCCGATCCGGCCATGATGGCTACTGCGGCTAGGATCAATGTGGACCATGGCGCGCAAATCATTGATATCAATATGGGCTGCCCTGCCAAGAAGGTGTGTAACGTTGCAGCTGGTTCCGCCCTATTGCGCGATGAACCCTTGGTACAGCAGATTCTTGAGGCTGTAGTGAATGCGGTTGGTACTGGGCCAGATGCGGTCCCTGTGACATTAAAAATCCGCACCGGCTGGGACCGGGAACATAAGAATGCCTTAGCGATTGCGAGCCTTGCAGAACAATCAGGGATCAGCATGCTGACAGTGCATGGTCGTACCCGTGCTGATCTGTATCACGGCGAAGCGGAATACGAAACCATTACTGCGGTGAAATCAGCCGTTCGCATTCCGGTAGTCGCCAATGGCGATATTCATTCACCTGAAAAGGCCGCGTTTGTTTTAGAGCAAACGGGCGCCGACGCCATCATGATTGGTAGAGCTGCTCAAGGCCGTCCTTGGATCTTTCGGGAAATTGATTACTACCTGAAGACGGGAAAAAAATTGGATGTTCCGGAAGTGGCTGAAATTCAGACCATCATGAACGCCCACTTAATTGATCACTATGCCTTTTATGGCGAATACATTGGGCTACGAACCGCCCGCAAGCACATTGGCTGGTATTGCAAAGGTTTGCGTGACTCGCATGCTTTTCGCCAACGCATGAACACGGCCGATGACTGCAAAACCCAATTGCAAATGGTGAATGATTTTTTTGATGAGATGAAATCCCATTCGGATCGCCTGTTATTTTTAGAAGCTGCTTAAATAGACTGAGTTATACGATGCCCAATAAACACCCCATTAGCGAATGCGTTCAAACGCAGTTGCAACGCTATTTTGCCGACCTCAATGGCAACCCTCCCGATGATGTGTACCGCATGGTGTTGAGTGTGGTGGAAAAACCTATGCTCGAGGTTGTGATGCAGCACGCCAAAAAAAATCAATCTCTAGCTGCGCAATACCTTGGCATTAACCGTAATACGCTCCATAAAAAATTAACCGAACATCAGCTGATTTAAAGCGCTGTCCTCATACCCCTACTTTGAACGCCTACACTCCATCATGATTCGCACCGCACTCTTATCCGTATCCGACAAACAGGGCATTATTCCTTTTGCCCAAGCCCTGCATGCTTTGGGCGTCAAACTCATTTCTACTGGCGGGACAGCCAAACTTCTTGCGGACAATGGTTTGCCCGTGACCGAGGTATCGTCCCTCACCCAGTTCCCAGAAATGCTCGATGGCCGCGTAAAAACCCTTCACCCAATGGTTCACGGTGGCTTACTCGCGCGTCGCGACTCGAAAGAGCACATGGACGCCATCGCAGCCCATGGTATTGCGCCGATTGATATGCTGGTGATTAATCTGTACCCATTCAACCAAACTGTAGCGAAAGCTGATTGCTCTTTTGACGAAGCCGTTGAGAACATTGATATTGGCGGACCAGCGATGCTGCGTGCAGCAGCAAAAAACCATCAGGATGTGACGGTGTTAATTTCACCAGAAGACTACGAACCCATCTTGAGCGAAATGAAAGCCAATCAAAATAGGGTTTCGTATGAAAGCAATTTGCGCCTGGCTAAAAAAGTGTTTGCGCATACCGCGCAATACGATGGCGCGATTGCAAACTACCTCTCATCGCTGGACAGCGATTTAAGCCATGCCAATCGCTCACCCTACCCAGAGACCCTACACCTGGCATTTACTAAAGTGCAAGAGATGCGCTACGGTGAGAACCCACACCAATCGGCTGCGTTTTATCGTGATACCGCTACCGTTGCTGGTGCCCTCGCTAATTACCATCAGCTTCAAGGCAAAGAGCTTTCCTATAACAACATTGCCGATGCGGATGCAGCATGGGAATGCGTCAAGAGCTTTTCGGCTGACACTACTGCTCCAGCAGCCTGCGTCATCATCAAGCATGCCAACCCTTGCGGTGTAGCTACCGGTATAACTGGCCTGGAAGCCTATCAAAAAGCCTTTAAAACTGACCCAAGCTCTGCCTTTGGCGGGATCATTGCATTGAATGTGCCTTGCGATGGTGCTATGGCCGAAGCGATCTCCAAGCAATTTGTTGAGGTCCTCATTGCACCAAGCTTTACCGCGGAAGCAAAAGCCATTTTTGCTAGCAAACAAAATGTGCGCTTACTTGAAATTCCACTCGGCCTTGGATTCAATGCATTCGATATGAAGCGTGTGGGTGGTGGTTTGTTGGTACAGTCGCCGGACTTTAAAAACGTCGCGCAGGCTGAGCTCCGTGTGGTTTCAAAACGCCAGCCGACCCCAACCGAGCTTGCGGATATGATGTTTGCTTGGCGGGTTGCAAAGTTTGTTAAATCGAATGCGATTGTGTATTGCGCCAACGGCATGACTTTGGGTATTGGCGCTGGTCAAATGAGCCGCGTTGACTCAGCCCGCATGGCTAGCATCAAGGCTGAAAATGCAGGCCTTAGCCTAGCGTCCTCAGCAGTTGCCAGCGATGCTTTCTTTCCGTTCCGGGATGGCCTCGATGTCGTGGTTGCTGCAGGTGCGACCTGCGCAATTCAGCCTGGTGGCAGCATGCGCGATGAGGAAATCATTGCCGCCGCCAATGAGCATGGCATCGCAATGGTCTTCACCGGCACACGCCACTTCCGTCACTAGAACGAAACGGGCATTGATAGAACCCATGCGCTGGATCGGAATTGACCCTGGACTTCGTACTACTGGCTTTGGCATCATTGATGTCGATGGTCAAAAAATGACCTACGTCGCTTCTGGAACCATTGAAAGCGGCGATCCGAAGTGGGGCTTACCTGAACGTCTTGGCACCTTGTATAACGGCGTTAAAGAGGTCTTGGATACCTACCATCCTGAATCGGCTGCGATTGAAGAGGTATTTTTAAACGTCAATCCACGCTCTACCTTAATGCTGGGGCAAGCTAGGGGCTCGGTCATAGCCGCCCTTGTTTCCGCCAAGCTCAGCGTGGCGGAATACAGCGCCTTGCGCGTTAAGCAGTCGATTGTGGGCACGGGCCGAGCCACTAAACCACAAGTGCAGGAGATGGTGAAACGCCTACTGCGCTTAAGCCGCGCGCCCGGCACTGACGCATCTGATGCGCTGGGTGTCGCCATCTGCGCTGCGCACCACTACCGCTTACCTGCAGCCCTCAAACCCAAGCCCACTAGCAAAGAGTAAGATCACCCCATGATTGGACGCATACAAGGTACTTTAATTGCTGTACATCCACCGCGCTTAGTGGTGGATTGCCATGGCGTTGGTTATGAAATCGACGTACCCATGAGCACTCTCTACCAGTTGCCGGGCGTCAACCACACTATTACCTTACTGACGCATTTTCAGGTCCGTGAAGACGCGCAGCAACTCTTTGGTTTTGCCACCGAATCAGAGCGCGAAGCCTTTCGGGCGTTAATTAAGATCAGTGGCGTTGGCTCGCGTACAGCACTTGCCGTTTTATCTGGCATGAGTGTGAATGAACTGGCCCAAGCAATTGCGCTGCAAGAACCCGGTCGCTTCACCCAGGTTCCCGGTATCGGCAAAAAAACCGCCGAGCGTCTCTTGCTTGAACTCAAAGGAAAGCTGGGGCCTGATTTAGGTCAAGGCGCTGGTGCAGCAGGGGCTGCTCAGCCCAGCAGCGAAATCTTGCAAGCATTACTCTCCTTGGGTTACTCCGAGAAAGAAGCACTTTTAGCAATTAAGCAAATCAGCCCTGATGCCTCGGTATCCGAAGGTATTCGTCAGGGCTTAAAGTATTTATCTAAAGTGTAAATTGCACGAAGCGAATACACTCTCACCATGGCCATACACACTGACGATTTAAGCGCATTACCGGACGATCTTCCAGCAGAAGGTGATCGCCTAGTGAGTGGCTCGGCTGGTAATGCAGAGGCGGTCTTTGAGCGCGCCTTACGACCACGCCAGCTTGATGAATACGTCGGCCAAACCAAAGCCCGCTCGCAGCTGGAAATCTTTATTAGCGCCACGCGTGCGCGCAATGAAGCGCTTGATCACGTCTTACTCTTTGGCCCCCCTGGTTTAGGAAAAACCACGCTAGCGCACATCATTGCCCGCGAACTCGGTGTGAACTTACGCCAAACCAGCGGCCCAGTGCTGGACCGCCCAGGTGACCTCGCGGCCCTGCTGACCAATTTAGAAGCAAATGATGTTCTCTTTATTGATGAGATTCATCGCTTATCACCTGTAGTAGAAGAGATTTTGTATCCTGCTCTAGAGGACTATGCGCTGGACATCATGATCGGTGAGGGTCCTGCAGCCCGGAGCGTCAAGCTTGATCTCAAGCCGTTTACCTTAATTGGCGCTACAACACGTGCTGGCATGCTCACCAATCCCTTGCGCGACCGTTTTGGTATTGTGGCGCGACTGGAGTTTTACACAACCGATGAGCTCACCCTGATTGTGGAGCGCTCCGCTAATTTACTCAAAGCCAAGATTGATCCTAGCGGCGCCACCGAAATCGCGCGGCGCGCCCGCGGTACCCCACGGATTGCCAATCGCCTGTTGCGACGGGTGCGTGACTTTGCTGAAGTCAAGGGTACTGGTGTTATCACCAAGGCCATGGCTGATGCGGCTTTGGCCATGCTGGATGTCGACCCTAGTGGGTTTGATGTGATGGACCGTAAATTACTTGAAGCCATCTTGCATAAGTTTGATGGTGGGCCGGTTGGGATTGATAACCTCGCCGCAGCCATTGGTGAAGAGCGCGATACGATTGAAGATGTGCTTGAGCCCTATTTGATTCAGCAGGGCTACTTGCAGCGCACCTCGCGCGGTCGCATTGCTACGCGCTTGGCCTACGAGCACTTTGGTTTAACACCACCAAGCAACAATCTCGACCTACTAACATAGGCGAATTTAGCTCAGCGTCACCTTCACAAAACGACGCTTACCCACTTGCAATACAAAGGATCCGGCAGCGACTTGCAAGCCTTTATCGCTAATCACTGTTCCGTCAATCCGCACTCCGCCCTGCTCAATATTGCGATTGGCTTCGGCATTGGATGGCGCCAAGCCAGTCATCTTGATTAATGCTGTAATGCCGAGTGGCGCGCCCGATAAGCTCACTTCAGGGACATCGTCTGGGATACCACCTTTGGCGCGGTGATTAAAGTCTTCCAAGGCTTTTTCTGCTGCCGCCTGCGTATGAAAACGCGCCACGATTTCTTGAGCAAGGAGTACTTTGCAATCACGCGGATTGCGGCCAGCCGCCACCTCTTGCTTCATTAGATCAATTTCAGCAAGAGGCCTAAACGACAGCAAGGTAAAGTAGCTCCACATTAATTCATCGGAAATGCTCATCAGCTTGCCAAACATCTCGTTTGGCTGCTCACTGATACCGACGTAATTGGCCTTGGATTTGCTCATCTTCTCAGCACCGTCAAGACCAACCAGCAATGGCATGGTCAAGATGCACTGTGGTTCTTGACCGTACTCCCGCTGCAGCTCACGGCCAACCAGTAGATTGAATTTCTGATCAGTACCGCCGAGTTCTAAATCGCTCTTTAAGGCAACCGAGTCATAGCCCTGCATTAGTGGATAAAGAAATTCATGAACTGAAATCGGCACACCCGAGCGATAGCGCTTTGTAAAGTCATCGCGCTCGAGCATCCGCGCTACGGTATAGCGGGCTGCCAGCTGAATCATGCCGCGCGCACCCAGCGGATCACACCACTCGCTGTTGTAGCGCACTTCGGTTTTGCTTGGGTCAAGCACGAGGCTAGCTTGCTTGTAATAGGTTTGGGCATTTTCGGCAATGGCTTCTGCCGTTAGCGGTGGGCGGGTTGCATTTCTGCCGGAAGGATCACCGATCATGCTCGTGAAATCGCCAATCAAGAAAATCACCGTATGGCCTAAATCTTGCAGTTGGCGCAGCTTATTCAGAACCACCGTATGGCCCAAATGAATATCCGGCGCAGTCGGGTCAAGGCCTAACTTAATGCGTAATGGTGTTTTGGTGGCTTGGCTGCGGGCCAGCTTGGCGAGCCAATCGGCTTCGACTAACAGCTCGTCACAACCCCGTTTTGTTACCTCTAAGGCAGCAAAAACGTCAGGGGTTAATGGGTATTTGGGTTCTGGGGTAGCCGCCATACTGATTCAATTATCGAGTTCGGTTAAATTAGGGTTTCAGTTACGATAATCGTATTGTCGCATTCCTCAGAATAGAGTCTACCCACCGCATGCATAAGTCCCACTCCCTTTACATCGGCATGATGTCTGGCACAAGCCTAGACGGGATTGATGCGGTACTCGCCGAACTTGGCCCGGATGGCGAGACCCAACTCTGCGGGGCCGTGAGCACCCCCTTTGCGCCCCCGCTCCGTGATGCCTTATTGGCCCTCCAAACTCCGGGCGATAATGAAATCCACCGTGAGCATCTAGCTGCAAATGCCTTGGCGATGGCTTATGCGGAAGTGGTCCAGCAGCTTCTTACAAAGTGCAAACAGCACCCCTCCGACATCACTGCCATTGGGGCACATGGACAAACCATTCGGCACCAAGCGGGCTCCAATAAGGCACTTGCGTATACCCACCAAACCTTAAACCCCGCATTACTGGCTGAACTAACTAGCATTGATGTGATTGCCGACTTTCGGAGCCGTGATCTGGCTGCAGGCGGTCATGGCGCCCCTTTAGTACCAGCATTTCATGCGCAGCAATTTGCCAGCAATAAAAACACTGCAGTACTAAATCTCGGCGGTATCGCCAACCTTACACTCCTTCCGCAGAAGGGTGATGTCACTGGCTTTGATTGCGGGCCCGGCAATATGCTGATGGACGCTTGGATTGCAAAACACCAAGGTAAAGACTTTGATCAGAATGGCGCCTGGGCTGCGCAAGGGACGGTGAATAATTCCTTGCTCGAGCAAATGTTGGCAGATCCTTTTTTTACTAAGGCGCCCCCAAAAAGCACAGGCCGCGATGACTTTCATCTGCGGTGGTTAGAAAAGAAACTGGGTGGCAATGCATTGAAGGCTGAAGATGTGCAAGCAACGCTATTGCGTCTTACCGTGACTGCAGCGCTGCAATCCATTCAGCTCTACGCACCGCAAACCGAAGTCTTGATTGTCTGTGGTGGTGGCGTCAACAACACGGCGCTACTCAATTGCCTGCGCGAGCTGGCACAGGTGATGTTCAAATATGGCCTTGAAATCCGCAGCAGCGAAGCCAATGGAGTCGATCCGCAACTGGTTGAGGCCCTGGCCTTTGCATGGCTGGCATGGGCGCACAAAACAAAACGGCCAGCAAATTTGCCGGCCGTTACGGGAGCAAGTGGGCCTCGAATCTTAGGCGCTTGCTACCCTGCTTAAAAGTAATCGCTTACGCGGAGAAAGACGATCCGCAACCACAGGTGGTTGTGGCATTCGGGTTCTTAATTACAAACTGTGAACCGTTAATGTCTTCTTTGTAATCGATCTCGGCACCAACGAGGTACTGAAAGCTCATTGAGTCTACTAAGAGCGTTACGCCATTTTTATCAAAAGCGGTATCGTCTTCATTCACGGCATCATCAAAGGTGAAACCGTACTGAAAACCAGAACAGCCGCCGCCTTGCACAAATACGCGCAGCTTTAATTCAGGGTTACCTTCTTCGGCAATCAGGTCAGCAACCTTTGCTGCTGCGCTATCGGTAAAAACCAATGGAATTGGTGGCTCAGCAAGATCGTTGGATTGGGTTGTAGCAACTTGTGTCATAAATGACTCCTAGTTCAAAAAGTGTTTCCCTATTTTAGGCTCTAAATGCCCACTCCAGCATAAGGGCATGTAAAACGCACTAATACCACTTTAAGGCGAGAGGGCAATTTGGGTCAAGCCCATGGTCTCCGGCAGCCCAAACATCAAATTGAGGCACTGTACGCCTTGGCCTGAAGCCCCTTTAACGAGGTTGTCCTCCACCACCAATATCACCAGGGTGTCGCCATTTCCGGGGCGATGGATCGCGATGCGCAGGCCATTGCTACCCCGTACAGAGCGAGTTTCCGGATGGCTGCCGGCAGGCATCACATCCACAAAGGGTTCGTCTTTGTAAAACTGCTCAAAAACCGCCTGAAAGTCGACGTCCTTACCCTCTTCGGTAATACGCGCATACAAGGTCGAATGAATACCCCGAATCATGGGCGTGAGGTGCGGAACAAAGGTCAGGCCGATTTGATCGGATTGCGCAATGGCTTTTAAGCCTTGGGTAATCTCAGGGGTGTGGCGATGGCCTTTCACTGCATAGGCCTTGAAATTATCACTGGCCTCGGCCATCAAAGTGCCTACCTCGGCTTTACGGCCAGCACCGGAAGTGCCCGACTTGGAGTCGGAGATCAAATGGAGTCCGTCAATCCAACGCTTGCCACCCGTCGACTTGGGCGACAAGAGTGGAGCAAAACCCAACTGCACTGTGGTTGGATAGCAGCCCGCTAAACCGACAACGCGGGCTTTTTTAATTGCTTCCCGATTGATTTCAGGCAGGCCATAAACCGCTTCTGCCAAAATCGCTGGGCATGCATGGGGCATGCCGTACCACTGCGTAAATTCCGCAGTATCTTTTAAGCGAAAGTCTGCCGCCAAATCCAGTACCTTCACACCAGCAGCGAGCAATGATTCAGCTTGCGCCATCGCAACGCCATGCGGCGTGGCAAAAAACACGGCGTCACACTGATCCAATTTGGCATCGTCTGGGGTCGAGAACTTCAAATCAATTCGGCCGCGCAAAGAGGGAAATAGATCGGCCACTGCCATACCTGCTTCGGTACGCGATGTGATCGCCTGAATGGTGACCTGGGGATGCTGTGCGAGTAAACGCAAGAGTTCTACCCCGGTGTATCCCGTTCCGCCAACAATACCTACTTTAATCATCCCATTCTCCCAAATACGCTCACACTAAATTATCGTACAGCGCTGCTTACTTTGTCCTTAGTCATACCCTGATTGTAGAAACAAAAAGGGCCGCTTGCGCGACCCTTTCAGCAAAACAGAGCGACTGAAAGTAATTAGCGCTTGCTGAACTGCTTACGACGACGCGCGCCGTGCAGACCAACCTTCTTACGCTCAACTTCACGGGCATCGCGTGTCACCAAACCTGCTTTGGACAGAGTGGGCTTCAATGCGTTGTCGTAGTCGATAAGTGCACGAGTCACGCCGTGACGTACGGCACCCGCTTGACCGGTTTCACCGCCACCGCTCACGTTCACTTTGATATCAAAGGTGGTGAGGTGGGCTGTCAGGGCCAAAGGCTGACGCGCAATCATGCGAGATGTCTCGCGGGCGAAATAAATGTCGATCGGCTTACCGTTGACAGTGATTTCACCTTTGCCTGATTTAATAAAGACACGGGCCACAGAGCTCTTGCGACGACCTGTACCGTAGTTCCAATTTCCGTAATTAATAGCCATGTGGTTTCCTTAGATCTCGAGCACTTTAGGCTGTTGAGCCGTATGCGGATGAGTAGCGTCGCCGTAAACTTTCAATTTCTTGATCATGGCGTAGCCGAGTGGGCCTTTTGGCAACATACCCTTCACAGCCTTCTCGAGCGCACGACCCGGAAAGCGGTCTTGCATCTTATCGAAGTTGGTCGAGCTAATACCACCAGGGTATCCGCTGTGACGGTAATAAATTTTGTTCAAGCCTTTGGTGCCAGTGACACGCAGCTTGGATGAGTTGATAACGACAATGAAGTCGCCTGTATCAACGTGGGGGGTGAATTCAGGTTTGTGCTTGCCGCGTAAACGGTGTGCCACTTCACTGGCGACACGACCGAGGACTTTGTCCGTAGCGTCAATCACGAACCAATCACGCTTCACCTCATGGGATTTTGCGGAAAAAGTTTTCATGATTTTCTCAAATTGTTATAGTCAAAAAATTACCATCAATTCAATCATTCGCCCTTTGGCCCTGCTTATGCTTGCAGGCTCGCAGATTGATCAATTAAACTGACACAACAATTACCGCTGACTAGATCGGTAATTCAGTAAAGCCTTGAATTGTAACCCAAAAAAAACCCAGGAACGAGTCCTGGGTTGGAATCCACCGATGTTTGGGTGGAGGAGACAATTGCAGAAAGCTGGTTAATTGGTGTTACATAACCCGCTGTCAATAAGGTTATTTTATTCGTAACTATGTTGCAATGCAAGAAATTATTTTTTCATCGGTGTTTTTTTAACTTATCCGTCTTAAGTAAAATCACAAGTACTTGTTTATATTAATTAATTTTGAAGTAAGGATTCACTAATATGGAATGCAAAGTCACCTGGCAAGGGGCTGGAACGATGGCCTTTGCTGCCGAAACCGGCAGTGGCCACCAGCTGCAGATGGATGGACCACCCGATGCAGGCGGTAAAAATAGCGCCGCGCGACCCATGGAATTGCTTCTGGCAGGTACTGGCGGATGCTCGGCATTTGACGTGGTTTTAATCCTCCAGCGGGCAAGGCAAGCAGTTTCAGGGTGTGAGGTGGCATTAACGGCCGAGCGCGCTGAGGTTGAACCCAAGGTCTTCACCAAAATTAATCTGCACTTCACTGTCAAAGGCAAGGACCTGGATCCAGGCAAAGTCTCGCGAGCCGTGCAACTTTCCCATGAGAAATACTGCTCAGCCACTACCATGCTCGCCAAAATGGCCGAAATCACGTACAGCATTGATGTCGTAGAGGAGTAATTGCATTAAAGAAAGTGCAGAGTCAATCGATAAGCCGGATTCTGTCGCCCAAACTTGCGTTTGGGGGCAACCATTCCTCTAGGCCGACAGTTACCTGGCGGCTCAAGCTCCCTACCCGCAGACTCAGCGGGCCGCCTCATCGTCTGCTTACTTGGGATTGCTCCGGGTGGAGGTTACCGCGTTTCACCGTAACTAAATACGCTCGTCTCTGTGGCCCTATTCCGCACGTCACCGTGGATGGCTGTTAGCCAACACCCTGCCCTATGGAGTCCGGACTTTCCTCCCCTTTCTTACGAAAGCGGCGATTGCCTAATTGACTCTGCGCGGACAGTCTAACCGAGACTGCACGTATCTGCCGATAAATTACTCGGCTAAGGACCAGGCGATCGTTTCGCCAGCGCGCAGCGGCACGACGACGGTTTCTGCCAAAGGCAATTCCTCAGGAACATTCTGCGCCACTTTATGCAAGGTAATCATCTTCGTATTGCGCGGCATTCCATAAAAATCGGGGCCATAAAAACTAGCAAAAGCCTCAAAGCGACTCAACTGATTGGCCGCTTCAAATACCTCAGCATACAAACCAAGGGCATTGAAAGCGGTGTAACAGCCTGCACAACCGCAACTGTTTTCTTTAAGGCCTTTGGCGTGCGGCGCACTGTCGGTCCCCAAGAAGAATCGCGAGTTACCGCTCGTAGCTGCGTCAACTAAAGCCAAGCGATGCTCTTCGCGTTTCAACACAGGCAAACAATAATTGTGTGGCCGTATGCCGCCCGCAAAAATCGAATTGCGGTTCATCAGTAAATGCTGCGGCGTAATCGTGGCAGCTAAGGTATTTTTATTATTGGTGTGCGCGTCACGGACATAATGCGCTGCTTGCCGCGTCGTGATGTGCTCAAACACAATCTTGAGTTCTGGAAAATCGCGCCGCAAGGGCTCAAGGATGGTATCGATGAAAACGGCTTCACGATCAAACACATCAATCTCGGCATGTGTTACTTCACCATGCATTAATAAAGGCACGCCTTCCTTTTGCATGGCCTCTAAAGTGGCGTAACAGTGTTTGATATTCGTGACGCCTGCATCGCTATTGGTCGTTGCACCAGCCGGGTAGAGTTTAAATCCAGCAACCCCAGCCTCACGCACCTTACGCACCTCTTCTGCTGGCGTATTGTCCGTCAGGTACAAGGTCATGAGCGGGGTGAAACCAGTAATACCACTTGCTTTGAGTTGCGCTTCAATGCGGCCACGGTAGGCATTGGCCAAGGCCACTGTCGTCACCGGTGGGCGCAAATTCGGCATGATGATGGCCCGAGCAAACTGCTTGGCGGTATGGGGTAACACATGCCTCAATACATCACCATCGCGGACATGCAAATGCCAATCGTCAGGCTGAGTTAAGGTGATGCTAGTCACTGCGGTCATGGTTTTGCTCCCACTCCAGCGGGCAATAAAATAATTCGGAAATCATTTACATTCGTTAATGTGGGGCCCGTTTCCACCAAGGCGCCCAGCTCACTAAAAAATCCATAGCAATCGTGCGCCGCTAAATACTGCCCAGCCCGTTTATGTTCATCCCGAGCGCGTTTGCGTGTAGCAGGAGTAAACCAAGCGCCGGCATTTTTTTCACTGCCATCGATGCCATCCGTATCAGCAGCTAGCGCTGCAATGCCACCGAGATCGGGTGTAGCTGCAAACAGCGATAGTAAGAATTCACTGCAACGCCCGCCGCGCCCTTTTACGCCAGCCGGCAAGGTCACCGTGCACTCACCCCCTGAAATCAAGGCCATTGGCAAAGCGCCCCATTGCCCATGGGTCAGAGCCTCTCTGGCTAATCCCGCATGCACCAAGGCAACGTCTTTTGCTTCACCCGTAATGGTGTCGCCCAAAATAAATGGGGTGTAACCAAACTGGCGCACACACTCGGCTGCAGCCTCTAGGCTGCGATGGGCTGTAGCAATCACGTGATTGCGAACCGGCTGGTTTACTAAATCAAGCTCTTTTAGGGTTTCTGGAATGAGTCCGCTGCGGCCTTTTTCGAGGTGCGTTAATACGCTGGCCGGAATGACATCAGACCCCAGATTGTATTTAGCCAAGATCGCACACGCATCTTCATAGGTCGAATAGTCTGCTGCGCAGGGACCGCTCGCAATGTCCGCCGGCGAGTCGCCCGTGACATCGGAAATCAACAATGCCTCGACACGAGCGCCACGCGCAATCGCAAGGCGCGCAACATTGCCGCCCAAAATAGCAGACAGGTGTTTGCGTACGATATTCATTTCCTCGATCGGCGCACCACTCCGCAACAAGGCTTCGGTAGTCTGGCGCATATCACCGATGGTGATTCCAGCCTGTGGCAGCGTCAGCAAACTGGATCCACCGCCCGAGACAAGCGCAATCAAGATGTCATCTGTTTTGAGCTCGCCCACGCGGCGCATCATCTGGGCAGCGCCATCCATTCCGGCTTGATCGGGGACAGGGTGACCCGCCTCAACAATCGTGATGTATTTTGTAGGAGAGGCGTGGCCATAGCGTGTCAGCACAATGCCCTCGAGCTGCGCCTCAGGCCAGTGGCTTGAAGCATGCGACTCGAGCGCAGTAGCCATGGCAGCGCTGGCCTTACCAGCACCAATTACCAAGCAGCGCCCTTTGGGCTCGCTACCCGCTGGAAAAATACGCGCCAAGCACTCGGGCACGATGTGCTTAGGCTCTGCAACCGCAAGTGCAGCTGCAAATGTATCCTTCAGTATTTTTTCTTCTGGGTGGGCCATGAGTATGCTTTCAATACCATTCTAATCAACTGCAGTCCGTTCTTGCATTTGCCACATTTCCGCATACCGGCCATGGGCTTCCAGTAACTGGGCATGGGTGCCGCGCTCAATGATCTGCCCCTGCTCCATCACCAAAATTTGATCGGCATGGGTAATGGTAGAGAGTCGGTGGGCAATAATCAAGGTGGTTCGATTGCGCGCTAAATTGAGCAACTCCTCCTGAATAGCCCGCTCCGTCTTGGAATCGAGGGCTGAAGTGGCTTCATCAAAAATCAACATGGCTGGTTTTTTAAGCAATGTTCGAGCAATCGCAACCCGCTGCTTCTCACCGCCCGATAACTTCAATCCACGCTCGCCCACTTGGGTGTTGTAGCCATCCGGCAAGCGCTGAATGAAACCATCAATTTGCGCCGCCCTTGCAGCAGCTTGTACCTCTTCCATTGAGGACCCAGGTTTACCGTAGGCAATGTTGTAGCCGATAGTGTCATTAAACAAAACCGTGTCTTGTGGCACGATGCCAATCGCGCTGCGCAAACTCGCCTGCTGAACCGCATTAATGGCTTGCCCATCGATGTCGATACGACCGCTTTGAATATCGTAAAACCTAAAAAGTAAACGAGCTAAGGTGCTCTTACCCGCTCCGCTTTGACCAACAACCGCGGTGATTGTCCCCGCCGGAATCGTAAAGCTAATGTCCTTCAAAATCTCCCGCTTTTTTTCATAATGAAACGACACATGCTCAAAACAGACTTCGGGGCCGGTCTGGTAGTTGGCAATATGCAGCGGCGGGGCATTGGGCTTATCAGCAACCTCCCGATCGGTGCTCAATAAGCTAAACATGCGATCCATGTCAGTAATGGCTTGCTTGATCTCCCGGTAAATCACGCCCAAGAAATTCAAGGGAATGTATAACTGGATCATTAGCGTATTAACGAGTACGAGATCGCCCAAGGTCATCGTGCCATTGCTGACTCCAATCGTCGCCCGCCACAGAATCAAAACAAGGCCAATAGCGATGATGATTTGCTGACCTAAATTCAAAACCGCTAAGGACTTTTGCGACTGGATGGCTGCGGTTTGGTAGCGAACTAAATTTTCATCATAGCGATGTGATTCAAACTGCTCATTACCAAAATACTTCACGGTCTCAAAATTCAATAAGGAATCAATGGCTTTTTGATTTGCCTTCGAGTCCATGTCGTTCATGGTTCTTCGAAAATGGGTGCGCCACTCGGTCACCACGACGGTAAAAATAATGTAGAGCACTAGGGCCACAAAGGTAATAACAGCAAACCAAATATCGTAGGCATACGCTAAGTAGCCAAGCACCAAGCAAAACTCAATCAGGGTTGGGAGGATGCTGTAGAGCGAATACGAAATCAGCGACTGGATGCCGCGTGTGCCGCGCTCAATATCACGACTCACGCCGCCTGTTTGGCGCGCTAAATGGAAACTCAGCGCCAGCGAATGCAAATGGTTAAAGACCTGTAATGCCACTTTACGCACGGCATTTTGAGTGACTCGCGCAAACAAAGCCTCACGCAGTTCGTTAAACAAAGAAGCGGATACGCGCAAAGCCCCATATGCCAGAATCAAACCCACGGGAATCAACATCAAGGCCTGCGCTGAATCGACCTTTACATTAAGCGTGTCTATCAAATCCTTTAAGAGGATCGGAATACCTAAGTTCGCAAATTTGGCGGCAATTAAGCAGGACAGCGCGAATGCCACGCGCACTTTATGCTCGAGTAAGTAGGGCAGTAAATCGCGAATGACGCGCCAATCCCCACGAGTAAATGCGTTTGCTTTTGGGGAGCCAGCAGAATCCGTTGCTGCGTGGTGGGAACTGGGTCTCATTAGCCTATCTTAGCGATGAATGGCTTACTCTGCTGCATTCTGGGCTTGCAAGCGTAGGATCGCTGCAGTATTACTTTCCGAGAAACACCGTTTTGCCGCTTCGGCAAAGGGCAACCACTCAAACGCAGTGTGCTCTCGTGGCGCTAAACGCACTGCGGTATTGCTAGGGACCAAGAGCGAGAACCAGTGCTCACGGTTACTGGTAACGCCGGGCGCATAGCGATACCGCCAATCGGGGTAAATCACATAATCGACGGCATGCTGCATATCGTGAAGAGCATCAGCTGGCAATGCAGTGACATCAATGCCCGTCTCTTCAAACACCTCGCGGATTGCCGCTTCACGCGTAGGCTCGTCCGGAAAATCAAGACTGCCAGTCACCGACTGCCAAAACCCCGGCCGATCGGCGCGCTCAATCAGTAAAACCTCGCCATTCGCATTGTGAATCACGACCAATACTGAAATGGGGATTTTCAAGAGAGGGTATCGATCCTATTGCGCCACAGGCGTTGCTTGACGCAAACGAATATGCAACTCACGCAATTGACGCTCATCTACTGGGCTTGGGGCCTGAGTTAAGAGGCATTGCGCACGCTGAGTTTTGGGGAAGGCAATCACATCACGAATCGATTCAGAACCCGTCATCATCGTCACAATGCGATCTAAGCCAAAGGCGATACCGCCATGGGGAGGAGCGCCGTATTGCAAGGCATCCAATAAGAAACCAAACTTGGCTTGCGCCTCTTCAGGACCGATATTCAAGGCGCGGAAGACTTGGCTCTGCACTGCCTCTTGGTGAATACGCACTGAACCGCCACCAATTTCACTGCCGTTGAGGACCATGTCATAGGCTTTTGCCAAACACTTGCCCGGATCAGTTTCTAAGAATTGCAAGTGCTCATCTTTAGGGCTCGTAAATGGGTGATGGCAAGCAACCCAGCGCCCTTCACCGTCGTCGTAATCAAACATCGGGAAGTCAACTACCCACAATGGCTTCCATGCATCGTTAAAGAGACCGTGTGCTTTGCCCCAGTCTGACAAACCAATACGCAAACGCAGATTACCGATTGCATCATTCACCACCTTGACCTTATCGGCGCCGAAGAAAATGATGTCGCCATCTTTCGCATTCGTACGCTTCAAAATGCCATCGATTGCGGCATCGTGCAGATTCTTAACGATCGGTGACTGCAAGCCATTGCGGCCTTCGCTGACCGAATTCACCTTAATCCAAGCCAATCCCTTCGCGCCATAGATGGCAACGAACTGGGTGTAATCATCAATTTCACTACGGCTAATCTCGGCGCCGCCTGGAATACGTAAGGCGACAACACGACCGTCAGCCTGATTGGCGGGACCAGAGAATACTTTAAAGTCGACATCCTTCATCAGATCGGTTAACTCGGTAAATTCGAGGTTCACGCGCAAATCTGGCTTGTCCGAACCAAAGCGTGCCATGCCTTCCGAATAAGGCATGACTGGGAATGGGTTTGGTAAATCCACATTCATGACTGTTTTGAAAATATGACGTGCCATGTTTTCAAACAGATCGCGGATCTCCAGTTCATCCAAGAAGGAGGTTTCGCAATCGATCTGGGTGAATTCAGGCTGGCGATCGGCACGTAAGTCCTCGTCGCGAAAGCATTTGGTAATTTGGTAATAACGCTCAAAACCAGCAACCATCAACAACTGCTTAAATAGCTGTGGCGATTGGGGTAAAGCAAAAAATTGACCATCATGCACGCGTGATGGCACCAAGTAATCGCGCGCGCCCTCTGGCGTACTCTTCGTCAACATCGGTGTTTCGATATCAATGAATCCAGCAGCATCGAGGTAGCGACGCGTTTCCATTGCGACGTTGTAACGCAGGCGCAAATTCTTTTGCATTTGCGGACGACGCAAGTCCAATACACGGTGAGTCAAGCGTGTGGTTTCAGAGAGATTCTCATCATCCAATTGGAATGGCGGTGTAACCGATGCATTCAAGATCACAAGCTCATGACACAAAATCTCAACCTTGCCGCTCACTAAATCGGCGTTTTCAGTGCCTGCAGGACGGGCACGTACCAGGCCTTTAATCTGAATACAAAATTCATTACGTACCTGCTCGGCAAGTGCAAACATCGCGGCACGATCCGGATCGCATACTACCTGCACAAAACCCTCGCGGTCGCGTAAGTCAATAAAGATAACGCCACCATGGTCGCGGCGGCGGTTAACCCAGCCAGCCAGTGTGACTTCTGTACCAATCAGTGTTTCCGTTACCTGACCGCAGGCATGGCTTCGCATCGACATAATGTTCCTATGAATCTCTATTTTTTGTAAGTGTGGTGGGGGCATTCGTGCGAACGCCGGGTGGTACTGAGCCCATTGAAACAATGTGCTTCAATGCCTCTTCAACAGTCATGTCCAATTCAATCACAGTGGACCTCGGAACAATCATGAAAAATCCCGATGTGGGATTTGGGGTCGTCGGTAAAAATACGTTGACATAATCTTCGCCGACTTTAGAGCTGATTTCTGCGGCGGGTGTGCCCGTTTGAAAGGCAATCGCCCAGGAGTTTGGATGAGGATAGCGAATCAACAAGGCTTTTCGAAACGCCTGGCCACTTCCAGAAAACAGGGTGGAGGAAACTTGTTTGACGCTCGAATAAATTGAACGCACGATCGGAATGCGATTGACCTGCTTATCCCAAACGCGGACCCACCACTGACCCGCAAAACTAATCGCCAGAAGGCCGGTGACCATGATGACGCCGATCACAATCAACACACCAATGGCTGGAATTTCACGGAAATGCTTTAAGTCAGGGGAGAACTCGCCCGGAGACAGGGTAATGATGGCCATCATGACCGAACCGAAAATACTGTCGAGCACACCCAGACCCCAGGAGATCACCCAAACCGTGATCGCCACTGGAGCCCAAACCAGAATGCCCGCAATAAAGTATTTTTTCATAATTAATTAGCCTTGCCGGCATTTTAACGGCTAGACGATCCCGATGGGCTTGAGCCTAGAAAATACTGAGGGAAATCAGTACGGCGCCGGCAATAAAGCCGCCTGCAAAGAGCAAAGCCCCCGTAATCAGGCGCCGGGTCTGGCGCTCTTCCTGGAGCAGAGTTTTGAGTAAAACCAGCTCAGCGCCCTGCTCAGCCTTGCTTGACTGCGCCAGGCTCTCAGCCAACAAACGGGGCAAGGTGGGCAAAATTTTGGCCCAGTTGGGTGCCTCTGTTTTGAGTCCCTCGACCAAGCCCCTCCAGCCCAATTGCTCACTGATCCACTTTTCCAGGATCGGCTTGGCGGTTTTCCACAAATCGAGATCGGGGTCCAATTGCCGCGCCAGGCCCTCTACATTAAGCAGTGTCTTTTGCAGCAAGGTCAGTTGCGGCTGAATTTCGACCTTAAAGCGCCGCGAAGTCTGAAATAAACGCATCAATACGATGCCCAAAGAAATTTCTTTCAAGGGACGATCAAAGTAGGGCTCGCACACGGAACGCACTGCGCCTTCTAATTCTTCTACGCGCGTATCTGCCGGCACCCAGCCAGATTCAATATGCAACTCTGCAACGCGGCGGTAATTGCGATTAAAGAAAGCCAAGAAATTTTGCGCGAGGTAATTTTTATCGGACTCACTCAGCGCACCCACAATACCGAAATCCAAGGAAATAAAACGCCCAAATCGCTCGGGCTCCAAGCTGATCAGAATATTGCCTGGGTGCATGTCCGCATGAAAGAAGCCATACTGGAACACTTGGGTAAAAAAGATTTCAACGCCATCGGCTGCCAATTTTTTGAAATCAACTCCAGCCGCGCGCAATTCGTCGGTGCGGCCAATTGAGATGCCATTCATGCGCTCCATCACAATCACGCTGGTATGGCACAGATCCCAATACATCTCAGGAATCATTAACTTATCTGAATCAATAAAGTAACGACGCAACTGACTTGCATTGGCCGCTTCGCGCATCAAATCTAATTCGTCGTGCAAGTAGACATCAAACTCTGCAACCACCTCGCGCGGCTTTAAACGCCTGCCATCAGCCGATACCTTTTCAACGATCTTGGCTAAGTCGTGCATCAAAGCCAGGTCGTCTTCAATCACCGGCAAGATGCCGGGGCGCAAGACTTTAATGGCTACCTCGCGCCCTTCCCATTCAGGACGCTGTGGGGTTGCACGCAGTACACCGAAATGCACTTGGGCTACCGAGGCGCTGGCGACTGGCGTGGCATCAAACTGAATAAACACCTCTTCAATTGGCTTACCCAAAGCCGATTCAATTAAGGCGCGCGACTCAGCATTCGAAAAGGGTGGCACTTGGTCTTGCAACTTAGCCAACTCATCGGAGATGTCATCAGGCAATAAGTCGCGGCGGGTTGAAAGGACTTGGCCAAACTTAACAAAGATCGGACCAAGCGCTTCGAGTGTCAATCGAATCCGCATACCCCGCGGCAATGTATTGGGTGAGGCCACACAAGCAATTGAAAGTAGAAAGCGCTTTATGCCTGGCTTAAGGTTGTCGCGCAGTAAAGGCAATAAACCAAAACGCCAGGCCGTAAAAAAGATAAAGCAAAGCCGTGCAAAGCGAGCCATGTTTATTTGCTCCTTTGCTGCAATAATGCAATGCGCTTATCTAAACGCTCGACGCTATCGCGCAATTCCATAAGTTGGTTTTTGTGTATTGCAAAGTCACGCTGATTCAATAGGACCTTCTTTTCTTCACTGAGGTACTCAACGGTATTTTCAAGTAGATCGCGGCCAGCTGCTTTCCCGGCACTCGCTATTTTTTTTCCTTGGGCGACAGCAAAATGGGCTGGCGCATCGCCAATGATTTTTGAAAGGTCTTCTTCGTATTCCCAGCGCAACTGGCCGGCTAGGCGACCCAACAACTGAGCCAAATCAGCATCGCCCGCAATCGTGACTGATTTAAATGCATTTTCCCGAATGGGGCCGCCGCTAGTCAGTAAGGTGGAAAGTGCTTGGCTTGAAATCGTCAGCACCAGGGCTGTTCTGACTGGAGGCGGAACTTGCCCATCGTCGGCTTGAGTCGGCACATCCGAATGGCGCACGGCCTCCAATAGGCCATTACTGTTAATTTGCACGGCAAATCGACCAAACGGCATTTCGAGGGCAATCGCTTTGCCGGCGTGCTTTGCCAGCTCGGTACTCGCCCATGGCTCACCCGCCAAGACATGATTAATGCCGTGGCAGATGGCTGCGCTGGTGATAGGCCGGGCGGATGTGGATACCGAATTCATGGGTGCAAAAAACCCGCACGAATGCGGGTTTTTCCGTGGGGAAAGCCTAAGCTTAAACCAACTGCTGAATCCCGGCTAGAACCCAACCGCCAGAACCATGAATTGGCTTGCTCAAGTTCCAAATTTCGGTAAATGGCTCAGCTGGAGCGCCTGCCTGCTCCCGAATCATGCCGGTAAATTGAATGCTGGCTAAATAATTGTCCTGGCCAGTTTCAACACCCAGTAACTCGGCATTGAGGGTAACCACGTCAGTTTGATTGCTTGATTCGGCACGTGCGTTCAGGTCTTGCATCAGATTACTAAACATCTCGGGCGTAGCGAACTCGCGCAGGGAATCCAAATCGCCGTCATCCCATGCTTTTTGCAATTTCACGAAGTAGTGCTTTGCATTATCCAAGAACGCATACTCATCAAAGCCAGCTGGCAAGGATTTAGCCGCCTCAGGAACGACTGCTGCTGCGCCACCAAACGAAGCGGCGACAGGGACAAAGCCAGGCTCATTGCGTGTGGTGTTGCCATGCTCATAAGCCGTACGCTGCATGCCATTGTTCCCGGCAGCTGCTGGGCTTGTACGCCCCGCACCTGACATCGATGGCATAAAACGCTTGAGGATAAACAGGAGGAGCAAGCCGACTGCCAAGGCAATCAAAATACCGGTAAACATCGAAGCCGCAGCTTCACCCAAGCCAAAATGGGAAAGAAGGTAAGCAATACCAAGGCCAGCTGCTAAACCACCCAGCATGCCGCCAAATCCAGGACGCTTGGGCGCTGCCGCTGCAGCATTACCAGCAGCGGGTGCCGCAGGCTGTGCTTGCTGCGCTGGCTTTTGCGCTTGCGCAGGCTGCGCCTGCTTCTGAACCGGGGCCGATTGGCCGATACTTTTTCCACCACCCATACGCTTCGCGTCAACATAGCCAACCGAAGAAAAGGTCAGCGCGACAGTAAGTACGATGGCTTTGATTGCATTTTTATTCATTTATTTAGGTCTCCAGTAATGCACAACAACAAAACTAATACTTAGAATTTAATACCAATATGAAGCGCAACGATACCCCCGGTTAATCTATGGGTATCAACGGCATCAAAACCGGCCTCTAGCATCATATTTTTTAAGGTTTCAGCGTCCGGGTGCATCCGGATCGATTCCGCCAAATAACGATAACTTTCAGCGTCTTGGGCGATTTTTTCACCCAACCACGGCAGCACCTTGAAGGAATACACATCGTAAACCGGCTGAAGCATCGCATCGGGCTTCGAAAACTCCAACACCAAAACTCGTCCACCCGGTTTAATCACGCGCAGCATTTCAGCAAGGGCCCGGTCTTTGTGAGTCATATTGCGTAGTCCAAAGGCAACCGTGACCACGTCAAAATGATTTGCCGGGAATGGGATGGACTCAGCATCAAACTGCACGCAGGGCAAAGACATGCCCTGATCTAACAATCGATCGCGCCCGACCCCCAACATGGATGCATTGATATCACTCAGCCAAACCTCGGCATCAGGGTGTTTGGCCCACCCAGCAGCTTTTGCAAATGCACAAGCCAGATCACCAGTGCCACCTGCAATATCAAGCACTTTTTGACCCGGGCGAACCTGGGCCCGAGCGATGGTGAGTTTTTTCCAAATGCGGTGCAGACCGAATGACATCAAGTCATTCATCACGTCGTATTTAGTCGCTACGGAGTGAAAGACATCGGCAACCTTGCCTGCTTTTTCTGCCTCGTCTACCGTTTGGTAACCAAAATGGGTTTTATTCATGTGCCGTATTGGGTATATGTATTAGTGGTCACAAGAGTGGCCTTCATGCCCGGTTGGCGCGCTGGCGACATCGCGGCTTGCGCCTGCTTGCTTTAGCTTATCGAGGTAATCGTTCCACAAGGCGTCTTGGTTTTCGCACAGGAAATACAAATACTCCCATGAAAACAATCCGGAATCGTGTCCATCTGAGAACATCGGGCGAATCGCATAGTGGCCGACTGGCTCAAGCTCATTAATGCCTACATTGCGTTTGCCAGTCTGCAGAGTCTCTTGACCAGGGCCATGGCCCCGAACTTCTGCCGATGGCGATAACACGCGTAAGAATTCAAAGGGCAGGCGATATGAACTGCCATTCTCATAACTCAGTTCCAATACTTTGGATTGCTGGTGCATCACTACATTTGTTGGAATCATCAAACCAATACCCTCTCAATGCCGCCCTGATTAGCTTGGGCGACGTAATCTTGCATCCAATTGTCACCCAAGATGCGCTGCGCCATTTCAACAACGATGTAATCTGCGGTCGTTGCGCTATCGGCATCAAAGCGCGACAAACCTTGCAGGCAAGATGGGCAGCTCGTTAATACCTTAACCTCGCCAGTAAAGTCAGCCTTTAAGCTTGTCGCTGCCTTTTCCATTTCAATCTGCTTGCGAAAGCGGATCTGCGTGGAAATGTCCGGGCGTGTCACAGCTAAGGTACCTGACTCACCGCAGCAACGCTCATTCTTCAAAATGGCTTGCTTGTCTTCCGTCTGAATCAGCTCATTCACGGTCTTCAGTGGATCTTGCAACTTCATCGGCGAATGGCAAGGATCGTGATACATGTAACGCACGCCCGTCACGCCCTCTAATTTGACGCCCTTCTCCAATAAGTATTCATGAATATCAATGATTCGGCATCCAGGGAAAATCTGCTCAAACTGATAACCCGCTAATTGGTCGTAGCAGGTACCGCAGGACACCACGACAGTTTTAATGTCTAAATAGTTCAGCGTATTGGCCACCCGATGAAACAGAACGCGATTGTCCGTAATCATCTTTTCTGCTTTTTCGAATTCACCATTGCCGCGCTGGGGGTAGCCGCAGCACAAATAGCCTGGCGGTAAAACGGTCTGTACACCGACATTCCACAGCATGGCCTGTGTAGCTAAACCAACTTGCGAGAACAAACGCTCCGAGCCGCAACCCGGGAAATAAAATACCGCCTCGGTATCTGCAGTCGTTATTTTTGGATCACGAATAATCGGGACGTAATTCGCATCTTCAATATCCAGGAGCGCTCGGGCTGTTTTCTTGGGCAAGTTCCCCGGCATTTTCTTGTTAATGAAATGAATCACCTGCTCTTTGATCGGCGGCTTTCCTACCGTTGCAGGCGGCGTAGCCGTTTGTTTTTTGGCAAAGCTGCGGAATAAATTATTCGCAATGCGCTGCGCTTTGTAACCCCACTCAATCACTAATTTGCGTGTCAGGCGAATCGTATCGGGATTACTTGCATTCAAAAAGAACATCGATGTGGCTGTGCCGATATTAAAACGCTGCTGACCCATCTTGCGCAGTAAGTTGCGCATATTCATGGTCACATCACCAAAATCAATCTTGACTGGGCAAGGCGTAGCGCACTTATGGCAGACCGTACAGTGGGCTGCTACGTCATCAAACATTTCCCAATGGCGGATTGAAATCCCCCTTCGGGTCTGCTCTTCGTATAAGAACGCCTCGATCAGCAGGGATGTCGTCAAGATCTTATCGCGGGGGCTGTACAGCAAATTGGCTCGGGGCACATGCGTCGCGCAGACAGGCTTGCATTTGCCGCAGCGCAAACAGTCTTTCACGCTATCGGCAATCGCGCCAATATCGCTTTGTTGCATGATCAAGGACTCGTGACCCATCAATCCAAAGCTGGGCGTATACGCCATGCTCAAATCCGCATGGGGCATTAGCTTGCCCTTATTAAATCTGCCTTCGGGATCAACGCGGTTTTTGTATGCCCTGAAATCTTTTAACTCTTCCTCGCTGAGGTATTCGAGCTTGGTAATACCAATGCCATGCTCACCTGAGATGACACCATCGAGCGAGCGCGCCAAAGCCATAATTTGATCAACTGAGCGATGTGCGTCTTGCAACATGCCATAGTCATCCGAGTTCACCGGAATGTTCGTATGCACGTTGCCATCACCGGCATGCATATGTAGCGCCACAAATACCCGCTTACGCAAAATAGCCTGGTGGGTCTTTTCTAGCTCAGCCAAAATCTGTTCAAAAGCAGCGCCGCCAAAAATAATGCGCAGCTCCGCGCGCACATCCGTCTTCCACGATGCACGCAAGGTGTAGTTTTGTAAGTCAGGGAAAAAACGATCAAGGTCATTCAACCAACTAGACCAGCGCGTCCGCATCTGGTGCAACAGTGCAATAGCCCCATCAACACGATCACCTAGAATTTCTGCGGGGGAGATGTCATCGTCTTCATCAGCCTTACCCAGCGGCAAATTACCTTTGCGCAAAAATGCTTCCAGCGCATCGAGTAATTGCAATTTGTTTTTAAGGGAGAGCTCAATATTGATACGCTCAATGCCATCGGTGTACTCACCCATGCGATCGAGCGGAATCACCACGTCTTCATTAATTTTGAAGGCATTGGTATGGCGTGCAATCGCAGCGGTACGCGCCCGGTCTAACCAAAATTTCTTACGCGCTTCCGGGCTAACGGCAACAAAGCCCTCACCGACGCGCAAATTAGCCATGCGTACCACCTCACTGGTCGCAGCGGCCACGGCCGACTCATCATCGCCGGCGATATCGCCAATCAATACCATCTTCGGCAGAGTATTGCGCTTGGACTTAGTGGAGTAACCCACAGCCTTTAAATAGCGATCATCCAAATGCTCAAGGCCAGCCAAGATAGGGCCACCTTCACGACTTAAACCATCAAGGTAGGCTTTGATCTCAACAATGCTCGGGATAGCTTCACGTGCCTGTCCATAGAATTCCAGGCAAACGGTGCGCATGTATTGCGGCATGCGATGCAGAATCCAGGTAGCACTGGTGATGAGGCCATCACAGCCCTCTTTTTGAACGCCCGGTAGTCCCGATAAAAACTTGTCGGTAACGTCTTTGCCTAAACCCGCTTTCCGAAAGCGATGGCCTTCGATATTCAGAGTCTCGCGACGCAACACCTTCTCACCTGGCGCTTGCAATCCGTCGGACCACACCAGATCAAACTGCGCAGCATCGGCATCATGAATCTTGCCCAAGTTATGGTTAACTCGAATCACATCGAGCCAGTTCCCCTCAGGGTCCACCATGCGCCAGCTGGCCAGATTATCTAAGGCGGTACCCCATAAAACGGCTTTCTTACCACCTGCATTCATCGCCACATTACCGCCGATGCAACTCGCATCCGCTGATGTGGGGTCTACCGCAAACACCAAACCAACTCGCTCTGCTGCCTCGGCAACGCGGCGCGTTACAACACCGGCGCCTGTGAAAATCGTTGGTACCAGCTCATTTAAACCAGGCAGGCTTACTTTCACTACTGGGTCAATTTGTTCTAGCTTTTCGGTATTGATGACCGCCGACATGGCGACCAAAGGAATCGCACCGCCGGTATAGCCAGTGCCGCCCCCACGCGGAATGATGGTGAGCCCAAGCTCAATGCAGGCCTTCACTAATCCGGGTATCTCGGCTTCAGTATCTGGCTTTAAAACAACGAATGGGTATTCAACACGCCAATCGGTCGCGTCCGTCACATGGGCAACACGCGACATGCCGTCAAAAGCGACGTTATCCGCCGCCGTATGGCGTCCCAATACTTTTATTGCGCGCTTGCGTAACTGGGCAACTGTTTCAAAATTCTGCTCAAAGAGTTCGACCGCAGTCCGCGCTGCTTTGATCAAGATTTCAACTTGCTCGGCCGAATCGCCGGTCATTCTTTTTTCGACTTCACCAAGGCGATGCCAGAGCGCGCTAATCAGCATACTGCGGCGCTTGGTGTTATCCAATAAATCGTCTTGCAAATAGGGATTGCGCTGCACTACCCAAATGTCACCCAAGACCTCAAATAGCATGCGAGCCGAACGGCCCGTTTTGCGAACACCACGAAGTGAATCAAGTACGCGCCAAGATTCCGGCCCTAGAAGGCGAATGACAATTTCACGGTCTGAGAAGGAGGTGTAGTTGTACGGAATTTCCCGTAAACGGGGCTCCCCAGCCTCAGCAGTGAGTAATTGGTTTAATCCGAGTGGGGCGTTCATGGAGTGGGATTCGTTAAATAAGCATTTTAAAGGAGTAATCCGATCCTGACAGGAATTCCCTAATTTAGCTGACAACACCCATAAAACCTTGCAAAACTAAGGGCTTAGGGGTCAACCGTGGTACGCTCATCGCATGGCAATCAACTATTTAAAGAAAATATTAACGGCTCGCGTTTACGACGTTGCGCGCGAGACTGAATTGGAGCTAGCGCCCGCTTTAACGGAGCGCCTGGGCAATCGAATTCTCCTGAAACGAGAGGATAACCAGCCCGTTTTCTCGTTTAAGCTGCGCGGCGCTTACAACAAGATGGCGCAGCTGAGCCCTGCCGCCCTCAAACGCGGCGTTATCGCCGCTTCGGCCGGAAACCATGCCCAAGGTGTAGCCCTCGCCGCCGCCAAGATGAAATGCAAGGCAGTCATCGTGATGCCGGTAACCACCCCTGCAGTCAAAATCGATGCAGTCAAGGCCCGCGGTGGCTCTTGGACAGAACTCGTTTTGTTTGGCGAATCGTATAGCGATGCCTTTGATCACGCCAAGGTACTGGAGAAAAAACGGGGGCTGACTTTTGTTCACCCCTTTGATGATCCGGACGTCATCGCCGGCCAAGGAACCATCGCCCAGGAAATTTTGCAACAACACCAAGCGCCAATTGATGCCATTTTTGTCGCCATTGGTGGTGGCGGTCTGATTGCTGGCATCGGTGAATACGTCAAAGCCGTTCGCCCAGAAACCAAAATCATCGGCGTACAAGCCGCTGACTCTGACGCCATGCGTCAGTCACTCAAGGCCGGTCGTCGCGTTGAGTTAAAAGAAGTTGGTTTGTTTTCGGACGGCACTGCGGTCAAGGTAGTCGGCAAAGAAACCTTCCGCATTTGCAAACGCGTAGTCGATGACATCATTACCGTCGATACCGATGAAATTTGTGCCGCGATCAATGACGTGTTTACCGACACGCGCAGTATTTTGGAGCCCGCAGGTGCGCTCGCTATCGCCGGTCTTAAGAAATACGTTGAGAAGAAAAAAGTAAAAGATAAAACCCTAGTTGCGATTGCATGCGGCGCCAATATGAATTTCAGTCGCTTACGTTTTGTGGCTGAGCGCGCCGATGTGGGCGAGTTTCGGGAGGCTGTGTTTGCCGTCACCATTCCAGAAGAGCGAGGCTCCTTCAAGCGCTTCTGTCAACTGCTTGGCAAACGCAACGTCACCGAATTTAATTACCGCATTGCCGATCAAGCCAAAGCGCATATTTTTGTTGGCATTGGTACGCAGAAATCGGCCGATAGCGCCGAGATCGCCAAGCACTTTGCCAAAGCGGGATTTGCGACGATCGATTTAACCCACGACGAACTTGCCAAGTCGCATCTCCGGCATATGGTTGGCGGTCACTCTCCTTTGGCGCACGATGAGCTGCTCTACCGCTTTGAGTTCCCAGAGCGCCCCGGTGCATTGATGCGCTTTTTAACCAGCATGGCACCCAATTGGAATATCAGCCTGTTTCATTACCGCAATCATGGCGCAGACTACGGCCGCATCTTGGTTGGCATTCAAGTTCCCAAGAATGAACAGAAGCAATTCCAATCCTTCTTGGCATCCCTAGGCTACCCGCACTGGAATGAAAGTGCGAATCCTGCTTACCAGCTCTTCCTAAAGTAAGTCAGCTGAATGTCCTATAGCCTGACCGGAAAGCTCGTTGTTGCGATTTCATCGCGCGCCCTATTTGACTTTGAGGAAGAGAATCGCTTATTTGAAACCAGCGATGACAGTGCCTATATGAAGTTGCAACTCGATCGATTGGCCATGCCTGCGCAAACGGGCGTTGCCTTTCCGCTGGTACAAAAACTACTGGCCTTTAATCAAGGCGATGAACAACGTGTTGAGGTGGTGATCTTGTCGCGCAATGATCCAGTCAGTGGCTTGCGTGTGTTCCGCTCTGCCGAGCATCACCAGCTTCGCCTAGAGCGCGGCGTATTTACTCGCGGCAGGCCGCCCTACCATTACCTGCGCTCATTGCAGGCGAATTTGTTTTTATCAGCTAATGAAGACGATGTGCGGGCGACGATTGATGCCGGCTTTCCGGCGGCGCGTGTTTACCCCGAGTCCAGTAAAACTGCCGAATCGCATCCCAATGAAATTCGCATTGCCTTTGACGGTGATGCCGTTTTGTTTTCAGACGAAGCAGAGCAAGTTTTTCAGAGTAGCGGACTCGAGGCATTTGTTGATCACGAAAGCAAAAAGGTGGCGATTCCATTACCGCCTGGTCCTTTTAAACCCCTACTGGAAGCCCTACACCGCCTGCAAAGTCAGTCTGGGACACAGGCCGCACATGGCATGCGCATTCGTACTGCACTCGTTACTGCGCGCTCTGCTCCTGCGCATGAACGCGCGATTCGCACCCTGATGAACTGGGGCATCGATGTGGATGAAGCTATGTTCTTAGGCGGCCTTTCCAAAAGTGAGTTCCTCCGTGAATTCGAGCCTGATTTTTTCTTTGACGATCAAACCGGGCATTGCAATTCGGCAGCCTCAGTTGCGCCTACCGGGCACGTGGTTTCAGGGGTCGCTAACCGCCCAAAATCCAGCAGTTAATTCGGCGCGCCTGACCCATATTCTTCATGAGCTATTCCGACTCCCCCCACTTACCGCTTGGTAAAGAAACTGCATACCCCCAGCACTATGATCCCAGTGTGCTGTTTCCGATTCCGCGCGCAGAAAACCGAGCGAAGTTAGGTCTTGGCCCTGAGAGCGCTCTCCCATTTTTTGGCGTTGATCTGTGGAATGCATTTGAGCTCAGCTGGCTCAATTTAAAAGGGAAGCCGCAAATCGCCTTAGCTGAGTTTGAAATCCCCGCAGACTCGCCTTGCATGATCGAATCCAAATCCTTCAAACTGTTTTTAAATAGCCTGAACAGTGAACGCATTGCAGATGAAGAAACCCTGCGGGAGCGAGTCGTGGCTGATTTATCGGCGGTTGCAGGAGCGCCGATTCGGATGCGCATTCTCACTCCAGAGCAACTGTCAAAACGCGGTATGCGAGAAATGGATGGGGTATTACTCGATCGCCTTGATATTGAAATTGATCCGAACGTAAAAGCAGACCCCGCCTTATTGAAGGCAGATCACTCGAGTTCCCCCATAGAACAATGCCTGGTGTCGCATTTACTGAAATCGAATTGCCCAGTAACTGGACAACCCGACTGGGCCAGCATTCAAATTCGCTACCAAGGCAGGCCCATTGAAGAAGAAGGATTGCTGCGTTATTTAATTGGGTTTCGAGAGCTCGGGGAATTTCATGAGCACTGTGCAGAAACTATTTTTTGCGATATTAAGCGGCAGTGCAAACCAGAAAAATTATCGGTCTATGCGCGCTACACTCGGCGAGGTGGTCTGGATATCAATCCGTTTCGAACCGATTACAACGCTGTCTGGCCTGACAACACTCGCCACGCCAGACAGTAATTCATTAAAACGGAATATCGTCGTCCATGGCACCCAAGGACGCTGCTGTGGGCGCTGGTGCGGAATTCGATGACTCAGACGACTTAGGGCGCGAATAGCTCTCGCCACCTTCACCGCCACCAGACATCTTCGAGCCCAACATCTGCATTGAGTCCGCCACAATCTCGGTGGAGTATTTTTCTTGACCGCTGGCATCAGCCCACTTACGTGTACGCAAACGGCCTTCGACGTAGACCTGCGATCCCTTTTTAAGGTACTGACCTGCAATTTCAGCAAGCTTGCCAAAAAACGCAACGCGATGCCATTCGGTGGTTTCTTTCATCTCACCGGTTTGCTTGTCTTTATAGCGATCCGATGTGGCTACTGAAATATTGGTTACTGCGTCGCCGCTAGGCATATAACGTGTTTCTGGGTCCCGTCCAATGTTACCCACGATGATGACTTTATTTACCGAAGCCATGATGTCTCCCGAAGAAAATGTATGTGAAAAAAATGTAAATCAATGCACTAGTATTAATGAGGCTTGTACAGCGGGTAAGTAGTCAACTTGTCTGTTTATGCGGCTGGAGTTTCCTGGGCATGCTTTTTTGCTGGTAACTCGCGCATCGACCATGCAATTATAAGCCAGGCAAAAATGAGCGCCATTCCCAGCATAAATACCGATAACTCGCCAAAGTATTGGGTTACCAAACCACCAACCGCAGCACCAAAAAAGAGTCCTAAGGACTGGGTGGTGTTGTAAATACCAAGTGCCGTACCCTTGGAGTCTTGTGCCCAGCGCGATACCAAGGAGGGCTGTAATGCCTCGAGTAAATTAAATCCGACAAAGTAAATCAGCAAGGCTGCTGAAATGAGCAAAATGGTCGTGGCCTCAATAAAGACCGCTTGCGAAATAAACAGCAGACCAATAGCCACTAATACCGCAACACGCAGGCGCTGCTTCTTTTCACCCAATACCAAAATGGGTGCCATTAACGCAAAAGAAATGAGCAGTACTGGGAGATAGATTTCCCAATGACGCGACAGTGGAAAGCCCATCTGCACCAATAAGCGCGGTACGACTAAAAACATCGCCACCTGGGTTGCGTTGAGAACAAACACACCGACATTCAAGCGCATTAACTCAGGGCGACGCAGGATAGTAAAAAACGGGGTGTGCTGGGGAGCTGCTTTTTTCTCTGGGGCAGGTACGTACCAAAGCGCAACCAGAATGGCGACAAAGCCCATTGCGGCCAACAATAGAAACATACCGTCTAAGCTAATCCAGCGATAAATCGGCGCAGCCAAGACCAAGGAGAGGGCAAATGAAATGGCAATGCTGCCGCCCACAATCGCCATGGCCATGGTTCGTACCTTTTCACTCACCAGGTCGGCAACCCAGGCCGAAATCGCCGCAGAAATCGCGCCTGCACCCATGAGTCCACGACCAATTCCAATCCACAGCAAATCATCGTGGCTAGCGGCAATCAGGGCGCCCAGCACAAAGCAAATCAGACCCCCCACCACAACCGGGCGTCGGCCAATCCGATCCGACAGTGCGCCCAGCGGAATATGAAAAAAGGCCTGAACAATATTGAACATGCCCAGGGACAATCCCACCAAAAAGGCGCGATCGCCGCCTGGCAAGCCCTCTGCATGCAGGCTAAACACCGGCAAAAGCAGAAAAAGGCCCAGCATCCGCAGGCCAAATATGCCTGCTAAAGCCAGAGTCGAGCGGAGTTCGGAAGAATTCATGGGAAAAGGCTATATTAACAAGTTACGCCTAAAAACCATGAATAACGAAATCAAGATCCGCGGTGCGCGCACGCACAACCTGAAAAATATCAATCTGGACATCCCCAGAGAGAAGTTAGTGGTTCTCACTGGACTCTCCGGATCCGGTAAAAGCTCGCTGGCATTCGATACCCTCTATGCCGAGGGGCAGCGCCGCTACGTCGAGTCGCTGTCTGCTTATGCCCGTCAATTTCTACAGCTGATGGAAAAACCAGACGTGGATGTCATCGAAGGTCTATCCCCCGCGATCTCGATTGAACAAAAAGCAACGAGCCATAACCCCCGCTCTACCGTAGGCACAGTCACGGAAATCCATGACTATTTGCGACTCTTGTTTGCCAGGGCGGGAACACCGCACTGCCCAGAGCACAATCTGGCCTTAGCAGCGCAGAGTGTTTCGCAAATGGTGGATACGGTGATGGCACTGCCAGCGGAAACCAAGCTAATGATTTTGGCGCCCGTCGTGAGTGAACGTAAGGGCGAGTTTGTTGACCTATTTCAGGATCTCCAGGCTCAAGGCTTTGTGCGCTTTCGGGTGCGCTCGGGTGGCGGCACTACCAATACAGCCAAAGCCGAGATCTTTGAAGTAGATCAACTGCCGAAGCTGAAAAAAACCGATAAACATTCGATTGAAGTCGTAGTGGATCGCATTAAAGTTCGTCCCGATATTCAGCAGCGCTTAGCCGAGTCCTTTGAAACAGCTCTGCGCTTAGCGGATGGAAAAGCCATGATTGTTGATATGGACACCGGGGTTGATACGATTTTCTCCAGTAAGTTTGCGTGCCCAATTTGCTCTTACTCGCTGCAAGAGCTTGAGCCGCGGCTCTTCTCGTTTAATAATCCGATGGGCGCCTGCCCTTCTTGCGATGGCTTAGGTCACATCTCCTTTTTTGATCCCAAGCGCATTGTGGCCCACCCCGATTTATCGCTAGCCTCAGGCGCAATTAAAGGCTGGGATCGCCGCAATCAGTTTTATTTCAAGCTGCTACAGACCTTAGCAAAGCATGCCGGCTTTGATATTGAAAAACCATTTGAGAACCTGTCTAAAAAAGCACAAGACCTCGTCCTAATGGGATCCGGTGACACCAATATTGCGTTTGAGTATCTGAATGAACGCGGCAAGTTAAGCGTGCGGCAACATCCTTTCGAAGGGATTGTGGCTAACTTTGAACGCCGTTATCGCGAAACCGAATCGATGGCGGTGCGCGAAGAATTATCGCGCTATCAAAATATTCGCTCCTGCCCCGACTGCAATGGGACCCGTTTGCGCCGTGAAGCGCGCTTTGTCAAAGTAGGCGATGGCAAGCAGTCGCGCGGCATTTTTGAAATCAGCGCACTGCCCCTCAAAGAAGCCAAAGAGTATTTTGAAACTCTCCAGCTCAAAGGTGCAAAACGAGAAATCGCCGACAAAATTGTGAAGGAGATTAGCTCCCGCTTAACCTTCTTAAACGATGTTGGCCTCGATTACCTCTCGCTCGAGCGCAGTGCTGACACCCTATCCGGCGGCGAGGCGCAACGCATTCGCCTCGCCTCGCAAATTGGCTCTGGCCTAACCGGTGTGATGTATGTACTCGATGAACCTTCGATTGGCCTGCATCAGCGCGATAACGATCGCCTGATTGGCACACTCAAGCACCTGCGTGATTTAGGAAACAGCGTGCTCGTGGTTGAGCACGACGAAGACATGATTCGGGCCTCTGACTACGTGATTGATATTGGTCCAGGTGCTGGTGTTCACGGCGGCCGGGTGGTGGCGCAGGGCACGCCCGCCGAAGTAGAGGCTAATCCCAATTCCCTCACGGGCGCCTATTTAGCTGGGCGTGAGCGCATCGAAGTACCTGAAAAGCGTATACCTGCCAGTGATCGGTTTTTAAAAATCATTGGTGCTACGGGTAATAATTTGCAATCCGTGAATGCGGAAATCCCCGTAGGACTTTTGACCTGCGTCACTGGCGTATCGGGCTCTGGCAAATCAACCCTGATCAATGACACCTTGCATCATGCAGTTGCCCACCATATCTACAAGTCGAATGCAGAGCCAGCGCCGCACAAAGCGATTGAAGGCCTTGAGCACTTTGATAAGGTGATTAGCGTTGATCAATCACCGATTGGTCGTACACCGCGGTCCAATCCTGCAACTTACACTGGCTTATTTACACCCATTCGTGAACTGTTTGCTGGTGTACCTGCATCGCGCGAGCGTGGCTATGAAGCCGGTCGATTCTCTTTCAACGTTAAAGGGGGTCGCTGCGAAACGTGTGAGGGCGATGGCGTTCTCAAAGTCGAAATGCACTTTTTGCCCGATGTGTATGTTCCCTGTGATGTTTGCCACGGTAAGCGCTACAACCGCGAAACTTTAGACATCCGCTACAAAGGAAAGAATATTCACGAAGTCTTGGCAATGACGATTGAGCAAGCCCATGAATTTTTTGAAGCAGTGCCCGTAGTCAAACGCAAACTCAAAACCTTACTGGATGTGGGTTTGGGCTACGTTAAGCTGGGTCAAAGTGCAACGACACTATCGGGCGGTGAGGCACAGCGTGTGAAGTTATCGCTGGAGCTCTCGAAACGCGATACCGGCAGAACCCTCTACATTTTGGATGAGCCCACTACAGGGCTGCACTTTCATGACATCCAATTGCTGTTGACTGTGATTCACACGCTTAAAAAACAAGGCAATACGATTGTCATCATTGAGCACAATTTGGATGTAATTAAAACCGCAGACTGGATTATTGATTTAGGGCCGAAGGGCGGCGCTGGTGGCGGTTTGATTATTGCAACCGGCACTCCTGAAGATGTGGCCAAGAATCCAGATAGTTTTACTGGTCACTACCTTGCCCCACTGCTTAAAACAAAGCCCGCCAAAGTCAAGGCAAAGAAAGTAACTGCCTAAGCCGAGAAATACCTTAGAGCAGTTTGCTTTCGGCGACATCGGTTGAGTCAGAGCTGCCCGATAGCACCAAAATATCGTTCTCGAGTAGACACAGATCCGGACTAAGGGGGAGTTTCACGTAATCATCACCGCCGACTTTGCGTCTTACCGCCTGGATTGCTACGCCTTCTAAATCTGGGCCAATCTCGTGCAGGGTTTTACCAATTGCATGCGACCCAGCAAGTAAAGTCAGCGTGTGTAAACGCCAAGAATCATTCTCTTCCAAGTCATCGCCTTCCGATCCCCGAAAGTAACCGCGCAATAAGCCATAGCGGGCCTCTCGTGCTTCGGTTACGCGGCGCACCACTTTGCGCATTGGCACACCCATAATCAACAGCACGTGGGAAGCCAACATCAAGCTGCCCTCAATCAACTCGGGTACCACTTCCGTTGCACCCGCTGCCTCCAGTTTTTTCAAGTCTGAATCATCCTTAGTACGAACCAGCGTGGTCATACCCGGGCGTAAACGCTCCACTTGATAGAGCACCTTTAAGCTCGCGGCCGTATCCGCAAAAGTCACGACAACCGCTTTAGCACGCGCAATGCCTGCCGACACCAAGTAATTTTCTCGGCTAGAGTCGCCGTAAACCACCTGATCGCCAGCCATGCTAGCTTCTGCAACGCGATCAGGATCTAGATCTAATGCAATGTAGGGAATTTTTTCTTGATCGAGCATGCGTGCAAGACTTTGCCCTGCACGGCCAAAGCCGCAAATAATGATGTGGTTTTCATGTCGAACACTTTTTGCCGCTACCCGGGTTAAGGCCAAGGACTGCAGTAGCCACTCGCTGCTTGCGAAGCGCAAGGCAATGCGATCGCTATATTGAATCAAGAAGGGCGCCCCAAACATCGATATCAACATCGCTGCGAGCAGTGCCTGGCTTAGTGCTGGGTCAATCAATTTCAAGCCATCAATTTGATTCAAGAGCACAAAACCAAATTCACCGGCTTGGCATAAACACAAACCAGTTCGAATCGCCACACCTGCGCTGGCGCCAAAGGCCCTTGCTAATGCAGCGATCATGGCGAACTTAATGATGACGATTATCGCCAATAGGGCAAGCACTAAGACCCATTGATCCAGAATCACATGCAGATCCAAAAGCATGCCTACTGTGATGAAAAACAATCCCAAGAGCACATCGCGGAAAGGCTTGATATCCTCTTCCACTTGATGACGGAAAGGAGTTTCTGAAATCAGCATGCCAGCCAAAAAGGCACCTAAGGCCAGCGACAAACCCAAATGCTCCGTGATCGCAGAAAAGCCTAATACGATCAACAGCAAGTTGAGCATAAACAATTCTTGCGAACGAAATTGCGCAACCAACTTAAACCACCGGCTCATCATTTGACGCCCAACAAAGAAGATCAAAAATAAGGCAATCGATATCTTGATCAGCGCAATTCCTAAGGCAAAAAAGAGGTCTTTTGGATCCTTGCCAAGTGCAGGCAGTAAAATGAGTAAAAAGACGACTGCCAGATCCTGAAACAAGAGCACGCCAATGACGTTACGGCCATGCCCTGCTTCGAGCTCACCCCGATCTGAGAGCAACTTCGTCACAATGGCAGTAGATGACATGGATAGAGCGCCGCCCAAGGCCAGCGCCGCCTGCCAGCTCATGGGGTAGACCCAGCTCAGTAAAAAACTACTGAGTACGGCCAAAACCATAGTTAGAAGCACCTGACTGGCGCCCAAACCAAATACGATGGAGCGCATTGCCCGCAGCTTTTGAAGGTTAAATTCCAGGCCAATGGAGAACATCAAAAAAACTACCCCAAACTCTGCCAAATAGCGCACTGTTTCGGAGTCGCTGGCAATTCCGAAGGCCTTTGGCCCGATTAAGACGCCAATGGCTAAATAGCCCAAAATTGGCGGCAAGCCAAAATAGCGGAAAATAAGGACTCCGGCAACGCCGGAGGCCAGCAAAATGAGGGTTAACTGAAGGACTGACGGCATATACTCATCCCATGATAGCGAAGACGCAAGACCAAATCCTAAAGCTCGCGCGCGATACCCTCACGATTGAGGCAGATGCGCTCATTACAATGCGCAACCGCCTTGAAGGCGCCGGTGCTGATGCCTTTGCATTAGCCATTCATTTGTTACAACAGTGCAAAGGCCGCATTGTGGTCTCAGGTATTGGCAAATCGGGGCACATTGCCCGCAAAATTGCTGCTACTTTTGCCTCCACTGGATCCCCCGCTTTTTTTGTACATCCTGCGGAAGCAAGTCATGGAGATTTGGGGATGGTGACGCGCGATGATGTCTTTGTCGCCCTCTCGAATTCCGGCGAAACCGCAGAGCTGTTAACCATCATCCCAATCATCAAGCGCACCGGCGCCAAACTCATTGCCCTCACCGGCAAGCCAGCGTCATCGCTAGCGAAATTGGCAGATGCACACCTGGATACCGGCGTTGAAAAAGAGGCTTGCCCACTCAACCTAGCCCCCACGAGCAGCACAACAGCCGCCCTTGCGATGGGCGATGCATTGGCAGTGGCTTTGCTCGATGCCCGCGGTTTTCAGGCGGAGGACTTTATTCGCTCGCATCCCGGAGGGCGTCTTGGACGCAAGCAGTTGATGTATGTGAGCGATGTGATGCGCAGCCTTGCGGAAACCCCGAGCATTTCGATTGATGCAAATCTACCAGCCGCCCTTTTGGAAATGACGGCCAAAAAAATGGGGATGGTTGTCATGCTGGCTTCGGACTCGACGGTCGCCGGTATTTTTACCGATGGGGATCTGCGCCGCTTGCTTGAAAAATCAACTGACCTGACTGGGGTCACTCTAAAAGATGCGGTTACCAGTAAACCTCGCACCATTCCACCTGAGCTGCTAGCAGAAGAAGCGATTGAGATGATGGAAAAGCACCGCATTAACCATTTGCTTGTAACAGATCCACATGGCCATTTATTAGGCGCCCTCAATCTGCACGACTTGTTTGCTGCCAAAGTCCTTTAAGAAACGATTCGTATGCCAATTGCATTTAATCCACACCAAACCAACCCATCGGTGGAATTTCCGCAGGCATGGGAACGGGCGGCCCAGGTCAAGCTACTCGTTTTAGATGTCGATGGCGTGCTCACCAATGGCCAGGTATTTTTTGGTCAAGATGGTAAAGAGTTGATGAAGGCCTTTGATATTCAGGATGGGCTTGGCATTAAGTTATTACAGCAATGCGGCATTGAAACCGCCGTCATTACCGGCAGAAACTCCAAAATGGTGCTCGCCCGCTGCGAAGAGCTAGGGATTAAGCATGTATTTATGGGGGTAGAGAACAAAGCAATCGCGCTCAGTGAATTACTAAAGCGCACTGCCCATACGGCTGCAGATTGCGCTGTCATGGGCGATGACTGGCCCGATTTACCGATGATGAAACAGGCTGGCCTGCGCGTTAGCCCCGCCCAAGGACACGAGGCCGTGCGCGAGTTTGCGCACTTCGTTACTTCCAAGGCTGGTGGCTACGGCGCGGTTCGCGAACTATGCGATCTCATTCTGAAAGCGCAAAACCGCTATGAAGCACTGCTAACGCAGGCGCGCAACTAAATGCAAGTCAATATGGCCCAAGTCAAGCTGGGCACTGTTCGTACCATTCTTCGCTTAATGCCTTTGCTGCTAATGGGTGGACTGACTTTGCTCACCTTTTGGCTAGTTCAAAAAAATACACCCTTACCCATCAATGTGATTGAGCGTCCACGCCTGCATGAGCCGGACTACACCATCAAAAATGGGGCACTCTCCTACCTCAACGAGCAAGGCCAAACGAAGTATCGAATTTTAGGTAAAGAGTTGATTCATTACGATGACGATGCATCGATTGATATTGTGCGTCCCAGAATGCGATCTTTCCAGCCAGATAAGGCGCCCGTTACCGTTCGTGCGCAGCGTGGTCACATCGATGGCGATTTAACTATCTTAGATCTATTCGATAACGTCGAAATCTACAGGCCGCCACAAAGCGCAAACGAAACCCAAAAGGCCAGCCCCTATATGTTGGCAAAGTCGAGCTACTTTCAGGTCTTGATTAATGATGACATCATCACAACGGATAAGCCGGTAGAGCTCGAGCAAGGTTTATCTGTTATGCAATCGAATGACGGCGGTGTATTTGATAATGTGAAGCAGAGCATGCAGTTACTTGGCACAGTCAAAGGGCGCATCGAACCCGCACAACAAGGAACCCGGTAAGACGGATGGATACGCGATTGATTTCCCTCCTCATGTCTTTTGTATTTTTTGGACTCAGCTTAGTCACGGGTCTTGCGCTAGCTGAAAAGGCAGATCAAGATAAACCATTGATCCTCAATGCAGACTCCGTATCGATTAATGAGGTCGAGCAAAAATACAAACTGCAAGGCGATATTCTCTTGATTAAGGGCAGTATTGTGGTGACCGGCGATAAGGGCGACATTCTGGTTGATCCAGAGGGCTATCAATTCATTGAAGTGAAGGGCAACGCAAAATCGCTGGCAACATTTCGACAGCGCCGCGAAGGGCTGGCGAATGAGTTTATGCAGGGGCTCGGCAGAGACGTTAGTTACAACGGCAAACAGGAAGTGCTGATTTTGCTTGGCGATGCCAATATGAAGCGTTTACTAAATATGCAAATGCGCGATCATTTACGCGGCGGGAAAATAGAATACCGTGACGATACCCAAGAATACCGTGTGAGTCCGCCGCCCAATCAGCCCAAAAGCGCTCTACCATCCTCAAGGGCTGTTTTAGCTCCTCGTAGTAAAGTAGTAACTCAATGAATACCGCATCTGTAGCCACCCCAACACTGATCGCAAGCAACCTGCAAAAGCGCTACGGATCTCGAACCGTTGTTCGGGACGTTTCGATTGAAGTGAAATGCGGTGAGGTGGTTGGGCTGCTTGGCCCGAATGGTGCCGGCAAAACCACGTCGTTTTACATGATTGTTGGCCTTGTTCCACTCGATGGCGGCAATATTAATTTAGATGGAAAAGAAATTAGCCATTTACCGATTCATGAACGTGCTCGCATGGGCCTGTCCTACCTCCCGCAAGAGGCTTCCGTATTTCGGAAGCTCAATGTTGCTGAGAATATTCAAGCCGTACTAGAGTTACAAGCTCAAGGTGGTAAGGTGCTAAGCAAAAAAGAAATTCGGGCGCGCTTAGATGAGCTCCTGGGGGAGCTGCAGATTACCCATCTGCGCAATAATCCAGCGCTATCGCTCTCCGGTGGTGAGCGGCGACGTGTTGAAATTGCCAGGGCACTTGCCTCTCAGCCTAAATTTATCTTGCTCGACGAACCGTTTGCAGGCGTTGACCCCATAGCAGTTGGGGAAATTCAGCGCATCGTTCGCTTTCTTCGGGATCGTCAAATTGGGGTGTTGATTACCGACCACAATGTGCGTGAAACATTAGGTATATGCGATCACGCCTATATTATTAGTGAAGGCAGCGTCCTGGCTGCCGGCAAGCCAGATGAAATTATCGAGAATGATGCTGTCCGGCGCGTGTATCTGGGTGAAAATTTCCGTATGTAATTTACTGTAAATGTGATTTACTAGTAGTTCGTTTCTACTCTGGAGGTATTGCTTATGAACTTAAAAATCAACAGCCGTCATCTTGAAGTTACCCCCGCAATGCGTACCCATGTAGAGTTAGGAATGAGTAAAGTTCGAAAGCACTTTGATCACGTGATTGACGCGACTGTTTTCTTAATGATCGACAATGCCAAAGAAAAAGATTTACGGCAAACCGCGGAGTTAACGATTCACCTCAAAGGCAAGGATTTGTACGCTGAGGCACATAATGCCGACCTCTACCACGCCATCGACGCTGCTGTGGGCAAGCTAGAGCGGCAGGTGGTCAAGCACAAGGAAAAGGTGCAAGACCACCACCACGAAAAACACCCGGAATAAGCGGATCGATTGGGCTAGTCATATAATCAATTGCATATGAATGCCCTACTTGATCTTTTCACTACAGACTGCATTGCGCTTCATAGCCCTGCCAAAAACAGAGCTGAAGCTTTTGCGCTAGCAGGCTCTCTATTTAGTCAGCGTTTAAACCTTAGCTCCGACCTCATTGTTTCGTTTTTAAATGCGCGTGAGGATTTAGGTTCCACCGCCTTGGGTGCTGGGGTTGCAATACCGCATGGCAGAGTCAAGGGATTAAAAGAACCTGTGGCAGCATTGGTTCGGCTGAATACACCGATTGAATTTGCTGCTCCCGATGGCCTACCTGTATCGATACTCATTTTTTTACTGGTGCCTGAAAAAGCAACGCAGCAACATCTAGAAATCCTTTCTTCGATTGCGCAACTTCTCTCCGATCCCGATACGCGTAGCAAAATCAATGCCGAAAGTGATCCAGCAAAGGTGGGCCTGCTATTACAGGAATGGAGTACCTGATTTATGTCACAACATCTGCTGCTTGAGGGTCTCACCGCGCTTCAGATTTTTGATGACAACGTCTCGGATCTCAAGCTATCTTGGATTCGTGGCCTAGAAGGAGCTGATCGTAAATTTCCAACCGAAGCGGTACGCGCAGCTGCGGCCTCCTCTGACCTGGTTGGTCACCTTAACCTGATCCACCCCAGCCGCATTCAAATATTTGGCGAGCAAGAGGTTGATTACCACGCCGACCTGACCGCCGAACAGCGTCATGCTCAAATTGCCAATCTGATTTCAAAAACGCCGCCCTGTGTGATTGTGGCGGATGGCCGAGTAGCCGATCCCGATTTGGAGTTGTTTTGCCAGCGCTCCTCCACTCCGCTCTTCACCACTCCCGTTTCAGCAGCTGAGGTCATCGACCATTTACGGACTTACCTAACCAAAATTGGAGCACCTCAAGTCACCATGCACGGGGTCTTTATGGATATTTTGGGGTTGGGCGTCCTCATCATGGGTGAATCGGGTCTTGGCAAAAGCGAATTGGGTTTAGAGCTGATCTCCCGGGGGCATGGCCTGGTTGCTGATGATGCAGTAGATTTTGCGCGACTTGGTCCAGACTACATTGAAGGGCGTTGCCCCGTGATTCTGCGTGATTTACTCGAAGTGCGCGGCTTAGGCTTACTTGATATCCGCACTATTTTTGGTGAAACCGCAGTCCGCCGCAAACTGAAGTTACGTCTGATTGTTCAGTTGGTCCGCCGCAATGACGGTGAGTTTGAGCGCCTACCGATTGATGCCCAGTTTATTGATGTATTGGGAACGCAAATTCGTACGGTGAAAATTCAAGTGGCAGCAGGACGAAATCTAGCGGTGCTGGTAGAGGCTGCGGTCCGTAATACCATTTTGCAATTGCGTGGCATCGATACCTTGAAAGAATTCATTGAGCGACAGCGCGTACAAATGATTACCGAATCAGAGCAGCCAAAAATTCAAGGGCGCTTAATTTAGTATGCAGATCCATCTGATAACCGGGATCTCTGGCTCAGGTAAATCGGTTGCCCTCAGGGCATTTGAAGACAGTGGTTACGATTGCGTCGATAACTTGCCCGTGCCATTATTGGAAAACCTCATCACTGCGATGGAGAATGAAGGGCGTGAGTTTGTTGCAGTTGCAATTGATGCGCGGCGCGGCCAATCGATTGCAGAGCTGCCGACCCTCTTAGAAACCATTAGCAAAAAGCATCAAGTCCGAGTGTTGTTTCTGAATGCTGACACGAATACCTTAGTGCAGCGCTTCTCCGAAACGCGCCGTCGCCACCCTCTGTCTGCTGCTGTCAGCGCACAACAGAATCAATCGGCTACCATCATTGAGGCGATCGAGCGTGAACGTAGTTTACTGGATCCATTACGGGAGCAAGCCCATAGCATCGATACCAGTAATCTTCCATCGCATACCTTGCGCGCCTGGATTCATGAGCTTCTTAAAGAAAAGCCCAATGGCCTCACACTCATTCTGGAGTCATTTGGTTTTAAGAAAGGCGTTCCCAGCGAGGCTGACCTAGTCTTTGATGTTCGCTGCCTACCTAATCCCCATTACGACAAAGTGCTACGTCCGCTGACTGGGCATGATGAGCCAGTGAAGGCCTTTTTACGAGAGCTTCCGGTAGTCAAGAGTATGGAAGAAGACATCGTTCACTTTATTGAGAAGTGGCTGCCCAGCTACATTGCGGACGGCAGAAGCTATTTGACCGTTGCCATTGGTTGCACCGGCGGACAGCACCGCTCGGTCTTTTTGGTCGACCAACTCATGAGCTACTTTTCAAAGCAATCGGAGCTGCATTCGTGTATTGATCTGATTCAGCGCCACCGCGAGCTGGATTCCGCCCCTCCAAAAGCAGCCTGATCGGCTGGGGAAGTCCGTACTGCTCGAGCGTATCCAGCTCGGCCCAAATAAACTGATTTTCAGTTGACCCAATACTCCTGTCCAACTCTTTTTTTGCCTTGGCATTCAGGGCCATCTCATAGGTCTGAATCTGTAAAACGCGGTGGCTAAAAATATGTTTTATGCCCATACCCGTCCTCACTAACCCCCCAAACAAAGCCGGTGTTTTTTTAGAAGATAGGTTTGGCAGAATCAATCCGATCAGTTGCTCGCCCGTTAATGACTCTGCCTGTACTGTGGAGCTTAAGTCTATTGCCGTTTGCGCTTGCCATGGACTCTCAGGCAGCGACCAAAGACCGCCCCAAATGGCTTTAGCAGGACGCTTTTGCAATAGCACCGTATTGCCGTGGGTCAGAACGCCAACCGCACACGCAAATTGCGGCGACTTCTTTTTAATTTCTTTTTTTGGAATCGCAAGCACTTGATCTAAGGCCTTTGCCTGACACGAACCCTCAAATGGGCATGGTGCTTTTTGCGTCAAGCAAACCGGTTGTTTTGCGGTGCACCAGGTGGCACCAAAATCCATCAGTGCTTGGGTATACACCGGCATGTGCTGTGGTGATCGCGGAAGAAGTTCCGTAGCTAATTGCCACAGCGAATCCGTCACCTTCTTTTCTTGCAGCGCGCCACTAATACCAAATAGCCGTGCTAATACGCGCTTCACATTGGCATCCAAAATTGGCGCCCTAGCCTGAAAAGCAAATGCGGCAATCGCCCCTGCTGTTGATCGCCCAATGCCACTAAGGCCTTCTAGGGCCATAGGGTCGGACGGAAATTTCCCTTGGTATTGCGTTACGACTTGCTTTGCGCAAGCATGTAAATTACGCGCCCGCGAGTAATAGCCCAAGCCGCTCCATTCAGCCAATATCTCATCAATATTGGCGCGAGCCAAATGCACTACCGATGGAAAGCGCTTCATCATTTTGGGGTAGCGCTCCAGCACAGTAGCTACCTGCGTTTGTTGCAGCATGATTTCAGAGACCCACACAGCATAGGGGTCAGTAATGCTTTGCCATGGTAGTCCATGACGTCCATGCTTTTTATGCCACTGAATCAGTTGCTTTGAAAAGGATGCAATGAGAGCAGCATCGTGTGTCGGTTGCGTACTTAGCGCTTTTGGCATACAGGGCAAAAGTAAGTGGAACGCTGACCTTGAACAATCTGCTGAATCGGCGTCTTGCATACTCGGCAGGGCTCGCCCCGTCGATCATAGACCTTGCTTTCCATCATGAAGTAGCCCTGCTTACCCTCGCTATCAACAAAGTCACGTAAAGTACTACCGCCTGCGGCAATGGCTTTCGTTAATACCATGCGTACAGCGCTCGCTAGACGCGCACATTGTGGCTTGGTTAATTTTCCTGCCTGCTTTGCAGGATGTATTCCGGCCTCAAACAAACTCTCTGAGCAGTAAATATTGCCAACCCCGACAACGGCCTGCCCTGCAAGTAAAAAAGATTTCACTGCAACACTCCGTCCGCGCGAACAGCGGTAGAGAACTGCAGCGCCTCGCTCGTTCGCAAAATCAGCGGAAAAGGGTTCTGTTCCTAACTTACTAAGTAAGGGGTGATCCTCGATGGGACCGCTCTTATTTGCATGCCATAGTACCGCCCCAAATTTACGCGGATCATGTAAACGTAAGCTGCGCTTACCGAATACCAATACAACCCGGTCATGGGGCTTTAATGGTTCCTTGACTGGCAATACCCGTAGAACTCCCGTCATGCCCAAATGGATCAGCAAATACCCTTGATCCATTTGCAATAACAAATACTTTCCCCTGCGTTCAATGCCGTGCAGGGTTTGGCCCAGCAAGATTGCCCGCAGATTACGCGGCACGGGCCAGCGTAACCTGCCATCAATAATCAGGGTATCGGTAATCCGCTCCCCTTCTAGGTGCGGCTGTATTCCAAGGCGTGTGACTTCTACTTCTGGGAGTTCTGGCATAGGTGAATTGTAGATTCGGAGATTAGAATGTGCCTATGTTCCATTTAATGCATTTGCGCCTCACTGAAGCCCTGTTGCCTGCTCGCAAGCGTGTCATATTATTACTGGCTAGCGCATGCCTCGGCTGGGGTTCATTGGCGCATAGCAACCAAGGGGCTACTGGTGAGCAGGTTTTTGAGATCTTGGCCTCTGAGATCGCCCTCCAGCGGGGTGAGCCGGCGCTAGCCTACCAAACCTACCTGAGCCTAGCCCGTCAAACTGGCGATCCAAAGTTGGCCCAGCGCGCCATGGAGATTGCGATTGCAGCCAATGCCCCTGAGCTTGCGCTCGATGCGGCTAGCGCATGGGACAGCCTTGCTCCTGCAGGAGATACCAAGCCAAAAGAAGTGCTGGTTACCTTATTAATGCTCAATCAACGCTGGTCTGATTCTGTAAAACCCGCAATTGCCTTATTACAGAAACAAGATCCTGCGAGTCAAGAGCGCATTTTGAAACAGCTGCAACCACTACTGGGTCGCGCAGTGGATGAGGGCGCAGCAATGCGCGCCTATTTTGAAATTATCTCTGCACTCAAGCCCTTGCCCAGTGACTCTGGCATTTTGTATACCTATGCGATGGCAGCGGAAAAAGTGGGTCGCTTTGATGTGATGGAATCGACCCTGCGGCAAATTCTGAAAAAAACACCGAACGATGCCAATGCACTGAATGCACTCGGTTACTCCCTGGCCGATCGCAAGCAGAATCTGCCAGAGGCATTGGCCCTCATAACGAAGGCACACAACCTAGCGCCACAAGATGCCTTTATCTTAGATAGCCTCGGCTGGGTTAATTTCCGCCTAGGCAAACTGGAGCTAGCGCGCGACCAGCTGAGCAAAGCAGCTCAGATGAAACCCGAAGCAGAAATATCAGCGCACTTAGGTGAGGTGTATTGGGCCATCGGCAATCTAAACGCGGCCGAAAGCGCATGGCGTGATGCCGAACGAATGGATGCGAACAATGCCACCCTGCGTGAAACCTTAAAACGCTTCAAGCCCAACTGGGTAATGCCCAACCAGTCCACCAAGATTGTTTGGGATGGCCGCTTTTCGATTCGCATGAACGGCGGCGCTGAACGGCCTGCCGAGGGAGGCTCGGGCGGCTTCACCCTCAGCCAAGATGCGCTGAACGACACTTTGGAGATTCGTAATCCGGTCGGGGGCTCGATTGCAAAAATTACCATTACCCCCGGCGAAGCAGTGTTAGAACGTGACGGCAAAATAAGCAAAGCAATTGATGCAGATACCCTGATTCAGTCTGCATTAGGGCTGCCTTTGCCTGCGCGTGGCTTATCGGACTGGCTGCGCGGCCAAGTGCGGCCTGGTAGCCCAGCCAGCTTAGAACGCAGTCCCAACGGTATTGTTTCGAAAATCAGTCAAGATGGATGGAACTTATCCTATGTTTGGGGCGACAGTAGCAGCAAGCTAGAAAAACTAAATATGACCCGCAATACGAAAACAGGGCCAATCGATATCCGCCTTGTTTTTGATCAAATTGATGACTGATACGCTCACCCTTTTAGCGCCTGCCAAACTCAATTTATTTCTGCACATTATTGGCCGGAGGAAGGATGGCTATCACCTCTTGCAGTCCGCCTTTCAGTTAATTGATTGGTGCGATAGCGTTACCCTCTGCAGAACCAGTAGTAATCGCATTACCCGCATCAACCCCGTTCCCGGCATTGCTGAAGCTGATGACTTGGTGGTCCGTGCGGCAACTCTGCTACAGCGTGAGTGCGATGTGGCCATGGGCGCTGAAATCACCCTCAACAAAGTATTGCCGGTCGGAGCCGGTCTGGGCGGCGGTTCATCCGATGCCGCATCCACCTTAATTGGCTTAAATCACCTCTGGAACCTGGGCCTTTCACGCCCTGAGCTCATGGCACTGGGCCTGCAATTGGGCGCCGATGTTCCTTTCTTTATCCATGGAAGCAATGCCTTTGTGGAGGGAATTGGCGAGGCAATTCAGGCAATTAGCCTGCCCGAGCAAGGCTTTATCGTGATTTTCCCCAATCGCGGCATCGCCACCAAAGCGCTTTTTGAGCACCCTGAATTGACCCGTGATCACGCCCCGATTACAATAGACCGCTTTCTTGCATCTCCACTACCCCATCAGGCATACATCAATGACTGTCAGGCCGTAGCGATGCAGATTTGTCCTGAAGTGAAGGATGCGATAGATTGGATCACCGGGGCCCTGCCAAGCGCTAAGCCCCAAATGTCTGGTTCTGGTAGCAGCGTCTTTGCTGCGCTGCCGAGCCAGCTTGACGGTGCAAGTGCCGCCGCTCTATTGCAAAATCTACCTCGGGAGTGGATAGGCCGGATTGTTCGGGGGATAAATAAAAATCCCGCTTACAATTCCATATCTTCAGATTGACACTGTAGGGGAATCGCCAAGCTGGTTAAGGCACTGGATTTTGATTCCAGCATGCGAAGGTTCGAATCCTTCTTCCCCTGCCAACTTTCTTCTGAACAACGTGCTATGCGATATTCTGTCTAAAACTCCCCCAAACCTTCATAAGCCAAACTGCCATCATGAATTCTGAATTTTTGACTCTTTTTACTGGCAATGCAAATCCTGTTTTAGCGAACGCAGTAGCCAAAGAATTGAATCTTCCCATCGGCAAGGCGTTTGTCGGTCGGTTCTCGGACGGTGAGATTCAGGTTGAAATTCAAGAAAATGTGCGCGGTAAAAATGTCGTTGTTATTCAATCGACGTGCGCCCCCACCAACGATAATGTGATGGAGCTAATGATCATGATTGATGCTCTAAAACGAGCATCTGCAAGCCGCATAACGGCAGTGATCCCTTACTTCGGCTATGCACGCCAAGACCGTCGCCCCCGTTCCGCGCGGGTTGCTATCTCCGCCCGCATTGTGGCCAATATGCTGCAATCGGTTGCCGGCATTGAGCGCGTATTAACCATGGACCTCCATGCAGACCAAATTCAAGGCTTTTTTGACATTCCAGTCGACAACATTTATGCCTCACCCGTCTTATTGGCCGACCTGCAAAAGCAAAAAAGCAAAGACCTGATTATTGTTTCTCCCGATATTGGCGGAGTGGTTCGTGCCCGGGCGATGGCCAAGCAACTGGGTTGTGATTTAGCGATTATTGATAAACGCCGTCCCAAAGCCAATGTCTCGGAAGTGATGCACTTAATTGGCGAGGTAGAAGGCCGTCACTGCGTCATCATGGATGACATCATTGACACCGGCGGAACCCTCTGTAAGGCAGCCGAGGCCCTTAAAGAGCGTGGTGCCAAGGGTGTAACGGCCTACTGTACTCACGCCGTCTTGTCCGGCGGCGCAGTTGCTCGCATTGCTGCCTCGCAGCTAGATGAACTCGTGGTTACCGACACCATTCCCTTGACCGACGAAGCTCGGCAGGTTGAAAAAATCCGCCAACTCAGCGTTGCTCCCATCCTAGCTGAAACCCTCTCCCGCATTACCAAGGGTGATTCGGTCATGTCGATGTTTGCGGAATAAGCTTAAAAAAGCACTTTTGGCCTGTTTACGGCCTAAATAGGCCAAAAATACCAAGTTCACGCTATAATTGAAGGCTTTTCTGTTTGGTCGCGAACGGAAATTAACCTTAATTTGGGAGTCATCATGAAAATCGTAGCTTTTGAAAGAAGCGTACAGGGAACGGGTGCGAGCCGCCGCCTGCGCAACTCCGGTAAAACTCCGGGCATTATTTACGGCAGCAAAAACAAGCCTGAGGTCATCGAACTTGACCACAACGCCCTGTTCCATGCTCTCCGTAAAGAAGCATTCCACTCGTCTATTTTGGACATTGAAGTGGGTGGGAAGTCACAAAAAGTATTACTACGTGACTATCAAATGCATCCATTTAAGCCTCTGGTCTTGCACATTGATTTTCAGCGCGTTTCAGCGACTGAAAAAATTCATATGCGCATTCCGTTGCACTTTACTCACGCTGAAGAATCGGCTGCAGTCAAACTCGGCGGCGCCATCATCAGCCATATTGCCAATGACATTGAAGTTACCTGTTTGCCAGCTGACTTGCCAGAGTTCATTGAAGTGAACTTGAGCAAGATTGAAGTGGGTCACTCGATTCACGCTAAAGACGTTCCCTTGCCTAAAGGCGTTTCTTTGGTCTTGCACGTTGAGCAAGAGAATCCAGTGCTGGTTAACGCACGCGTACCAACTGTTAAGGCTGAGGCTGTGGAGACTGCAGTTGCAGCGCCTGCAGCAGCGCCAGATGCGGCAAAAGAGAAGGATGCCAAAGCGTAATTCTGCTTAGGTGTTTGATTCAGAAAGCCCGCTTCTGCGGGTTTTCTTTTTTGTAAGTAATGCTGTATTAACATTCCAGCCTCTAATACACTTTAGATCATGATTCGATTAATTGTTGGCCTTGGCAACCCAGGCAGTAAACACGAAACCGATCGGCATAACGCTGGATTTTGGTTTGTGTCGCTCTTGGCAAAACAGGCTGGAGTGCTGCTCGAGCAAGAAAAACGCTTTCACGGCAAGGTGGCGAAGGCGTCGCTGTATGGGCACGACATCTGGCTATTGCAACCTGATACCTTTATGAACCTCAGCGGTCAATCGGTGGGTGCATTGTCCCGCTTTCATCAAATTCAACCCGAAGAAATCCTTGTTGTCCACGATGAGCTCGACCTCAAAGCGGGGGTTGCGCGCCTGAAGTTTGCTGGCGGCACTGGCGGCCACAACGGACTAAAAGATATTCTGGCTCACCTCTCTAGCCCGGATTACTGGCGCCTGCGCATCGGCATTGGCCATCCTCGCGACCTACCTGGCCGGCTAATGGATGTTGCCGACTATGTTTTGCGTAAGCCTCTTCTGGAGGAGCAGATTGCGATTGATAGCGCCTTATCACGGTCGCTGGATGCAATGCCTTTGTTCTTAAAAGGGGAGACTGCGACTGCGGTGAAGGACCTGCATTCCAGCTGTTAAGGGCTGACCTCGGTCTTTTATGCTGCCTTGGCTGCCGTTAAGCGATGGTACTTTTGCATCAGATCATCATGCGTTTCCACATAATCAGGATGCAATGGAATGCAATCAACGGGGCAGACTTGCCGGCATTGCGGGGCATCAAAATGGCCTACGCACTCCGTGCACTTGTTGGGGTCGATCTGGTAAATCTCAATCCCCATAAAAATCGCATCATTAGGGCACTCGGGTTCACAGACGTCGCAATTGATGCACTCGTCAGTAATCAATAAAGCCATGTGCTTATTTGCCTTCGCCCTTCATGGCAGCCGTTTTTTGTAGCAACCATTTTTCAACTGATGGAAAAACAAACTTGCTGACATCGCCGCCCATGGTGGCGATTTCACGTACAAAGGTACCTGAAATAAACTGATACTGATCGGATGGCGTCAAGAATAAGGTCTCCACATCCGGCAAGAGGTAGCGATTCATCCCAGCCATTTGAAACTCGTACTCAAAGTCAGAGACCGCACGCAAACCACGCACAATCACGCGCGCCTGATGCTCGCGTGCAAAGTCTTTCAAGAGGCCCGTAAACCCAGCAATCTTGACGTTGGGATAGTGTCCGAGGACTTCTTTGGCAATCGCAATACGCTCCTCTAAATCAAAGAATGGACGCTTACTGCGGCTATCGGCCACGCCCACAATCACTTGACTAAAAATACTGGAGGCGCGACGCACCAAGTCCTCATGACCCCGCGTCAAGGGATCAAATGTTCCGGGATATACAGCAATGGTCATACATTGTTCTTTCGCTCTAACTGCAGATAGCCAAAGTTTAGCCCCTTCTGAGCTGAAATAGGAGCGCTTTTACTTGGCCTGCCGTCATTTCTTTGCTGCATTCCCAGTCAGGAATAAGGCTGTTTAACGCCTTTAAATCGCAGCCAACTGCGGTCTCGATGTAGATTTGGCCGCCGCCAGGGCCATCGCAAACGCGCCCCGCCTCGCGAACGGAGGACTCCAGAGCCGCGAAATCATCAAACGGGGGGTCTAGAAAAACCAGGTCCCAGGACGCGTTCGCCTGCCTTTTTAGAAAGCCTATGCCGTCGCCGTGCACCAAGTCAATTGCAGCATCCGCCGGAAACGACTGCAGATCGCTTAAGTTCCCCCGTAAATTGGTAAAGGCGGTTTTATCCCGCTCAACCAAGGTAACCGCACGCGCTCGCCGCGATGCTGCCTCAAAACCAAGAGCACCGGCTCCGGCAAAGGCGTCCAAACATCGCAGGCCATCTAAATTTTGACCCAACCAATTAAAGAGGGTTTCCCGAACCCGATCGGTGGTTGGGCGCAATCCAGGCGCATCAATCACCTTGATTAAGCGACTGCGCCAAACCCCGCCAATGATGCGTATCTTTTTTGACTGCATCGACTGCGGCATTGCTTACTTATTAATTCCAACCACAACAATTTGCATGCGGTTCATATCCAAATGCCGCTGAAAGGCCGCGCGTATTTGGCTAAGAGTCACTGCCTCAACCTGTTTGGTCCAGGTTTCCATGGTGTCGAGTGGCAAGTCATTCCAAGTGATGCCCGATAGGTTATCCAGCAGTTTGCGATTGCTATCCAGTCGCAATGGATAGCCATTGATTAAATTCGATTTAGCGGCCAGCAACTCTTGCTCGCTTGGACCATCTGCAATGAATTGGCTAATTGTTTTCTGCATCACTTCTAAACCCAAAATCGCTTGGTCTTTTTTTGTTTGCATGCCTGCTTCAAAAAACCCCGCATCCTTACCAGGCGCAAAATAACTATTAATACTGTAAGCAAGGCCGCGCTTTTCTCGAACCTCAGCCATCAAGCGGGATACAAAACCACCGCCACCGAGAACATAATTACCAACTAGCAGCGGGAAAAAATCCGGATTATTGCGTGTAATGGCCGTCATCCCCATGGCAATATGAGCCTGCTGTGTATCAAACGGAATCCGTACTTCGCGCTGACTCAATGGCCCTTGGGGGGTTTGCTGCATCACGGGTAGCGGGGCAATGGCCGGACCCGATTGTGGCAGACCGGCCAACAGAGTCTGCACGATGGCGTTAGCCTGGGCGCGATCTAAGTCACCAACGATATTGACACTGATCCGATCGCCACGATACAAACTGGTATGAAAGTTTCGTAAATCAGCAGTGGTGATTGCGGCCACTGTTTTGGGCGTCGAAAAATAGGCTAGCGGATACTTTCCGTAAACGGCTTTACGCAAGTTTTGCTGCAAGATGGTTTCTGGCTTGGTTTGGGCTTCGAGTAGCGCAGTAATCAGACGTTGCTTTTCACGATCAAGCACTTTGCTGTCATAGCTCGGCTTTGCCAGAATCAAGGAGGCTAATTGCACCACCTGCTCACGCAAATCAGTACGGCTTAAGCTGCGTATCCGCAATACCGTACGCTCACTGCTGGCTGCCACGCTAATACTAGCGCCAAGGTCAGCGATCTGATCCGCAATTTGTGCTTCATTCAAGCTCGACTTGCCACTACCCGTACCTAAGGTCAATAGCTGCGCTGCTAAAGCAGCGACGCCATTTTTATTCTCGGGGTCATACCGGCTGCCAGCATCAATCGAGACCTCTACATCAATGATGGGCAATGACTTGGTTTGAATAAAGTATGCTTTAGCTCCCTTTACGGTATCGAGGGTTTCAATTGGCAAAATGGCATTGGCGCTACTAGCAAATGCAAAACTAGCTAAACCAATCAATTGAAGCAAAGTTGATCGAATGTGGGTAAATGGACTCATATTTTTCTCGTTCAAAATGCTTTGAATGGCAACTTGGACGCCCCTCTGGCTTGTGGCTCTAAGGTCGCAATCGTCAGCGTATCGTCAATCAAGTACTTCTTAGCTACCGCCTGCACCTGTTCTGGTGTAACTGCCTGCAGTCGATCTAGGATGGGATCAAGTTGCTTCCATGAGACGCCTGCAATTTCAGCGCTACCAATTTCCATGGCTTGGCCAAAAATAGAATCGCGTTTGTAAATTTTGTCGGCCAAGATGCGCACCTGAATGCGCTTTAGTTCGGCCGCAGTAATGCCCTTGGTTTTAAGCTCAGATAAAACCGACCGGATACCGTTTTCTAGTTGCGCCACTGTCTTGCCTTGGGCCACAGTACCTAAGATAAAAAAGAGTTGTGGGCCACGGGCAACCATGTCATAACTCGCATCAATCGTATTAGCTACTCGGTCTTGTTTAACTAAAGCGCGATTCAGCCTTGCGTTGTCATAACCGTCCAATACTGCCGCTAATAAAGCGAGTGCATATGGCTCGTATTCTTCTATTTTTGCTGGGTCAATGTGCGGCACTTTCCAAGCCATTGCCAATTGCGGTGTATCAGCAGGGGCTTTCACAATCACCTGCTTACTACCACGTTGGGGCGGCTCGATTTGTGGCTTGCGAATGGGTAACTCACGCGCACTCAATTTTCCATAGCTTGCTTCAGCGATGGCCCGCACTTTTTCTGGATCAACATCCCCAGCAATCACAACCGTGGCATTGTTCGGCGCATACCAATCCCGATACCACTGGCGCGCATCATTGGGTACCATGTTTTCTAAATCATTCATCCAGCCAATAATGGGGTGACGGTAAGGCGTTGCTTTAAATGCGGTTGCCATGAGATTTTCATAGAGCAAGCCTGATGCTTTGTCTTCGGTGCGCAGGCGACGCTCTTCCATGACCACCTGGATTTCTTTGGCAAATTCGGCATCATCAAAATTCAGGTTATTCATTCGGTCTGCTTCGAGGTGCATCACTTCAGCTAATTTGCTCCGCTCAATTTGCTGAAAATAAGCCGTGTAGTCCATGGAGGTGAAGGCATTCTCGCGGCCGCCCATTGCGGCGACCCGCTTTGAAAAGTCGCCGGACTTGACGGTTTTGGTGCCTTTAAACATCATGTGCTCGAGCACGTGCGCCACTCCCGTACGGCCGTTCGTTTCATCCATTGAGCCGGCCTTGTACCAAACCATATGCGCTACTGTCGGGGCGCGATTGTCTTCACGAACAATCAATTTCAGGCCATTGGCCAGCCGGTATTCATGGGTCTGTGCCGTGTCGGGCTTCGCTTGCGCCTGTACTGGCTGAAATCCAGCCAGTACCATTTGGCACAGCAACACGAAAACGCCATGACGTAAATGGGAAGATTGCATTGACAAGACCGCCATCATGTTAGATTTAGTTGATAAGATGCACCTATAGAAAACGCATGCCCTCAAATGGATTGTATCGACAATGTTTGGATTACGTAAAACCCTAGGGTCCCTGTTTAAATCAAGCCGCACGGATGAGGCATGGTTTGACACACTGGAAGAGTCACTAATTCAAAGTGATGTTGGTTTACCCACTACGGAGCGGCTGATGCAAACCCTGCGTGCAGCCGCGAAGTCTGAAAAAGCCGCTTCCCCAGAAGCACTGCAAGCACTTCTGATTGATGCTGTCAGTACTCTGCTTTCCGGCCTAGAAGCCAATCCTAATCCTCTATTCATGCAATCGGCGTATCAGCCTGAAGTATGGCTCGTCGTTGGGGTCAATGGCGCCGGCAAAACCACGACGATCGGCAAACTCTGTCACCACTTTCAGTCGCAAGAGCGTGCCGTCCTATTGGCTGCCGGTGATACGTTTAGAGCGGCCGCACGCAATCAGCTCAAAGAGTGGGCTGTGCGCAATGGCGTAGACCTGGTAAGTCAAGAAAGCGGCGATGCTGCCGCTGTAGCGCACGATGCTATCCACGCCGCCATTGCTCGGAAAAGTGATGTCTTGATTATTGATACGGCCGGTCGCTTAGCTACTCAAGATAACTTGATGGAAGAGCTTAAAAAGGTCAAGCGCGTGATCGGCAAGGCCTTACCAGGGGCGCCACATCAAATCCTCTTGGTTCTGGATGGCAACACCGGTCAAAACGGAATTAGTCAGGTAAAGGCCTTTCATGCCGCGCTAGGCCTGACTGGCTTAATAGTCACCAAACTGGATGGCACAGCCAAAGGGGGAGTGATTTGCGCCTTGGCACAGACCTTCCAGGGGGAGGCTAAACCCCTCATCTTTGCGCTGGGTAAAGGAGAGGGTGTTCAGGACCTAGTGCCCTTCAATGCAAAGCAGTATTCGTCTGAATTATTCAATTAAATCAGTAAGTTATGAAATAATAAGCAAATTAGCACTCTCTTAAATAGAGTGCTAAAATGGTTGTATTCTTACTACTGATAATCACAAGTTAACAATGGTCCAAAAGAACATATTGAAGTCTCCTATTGCTGCTGCGCCATTTTCGTATCAAGGAAGTATGAGCGCCAGTCTCAGCACATCCATGCTGCCCTCCCTCGGGGTTGGCACATTAGATTCCTACATCGCATATGTCAATCGCTTACCAATGCTCAGCGCTGCGGAAGAGCTACACCTAGCGCAAGAGTTTCGACGCACTGAGAGCGTTGATGCTGCGAAAGGCTTGGTTCTCTCTCACCTGCGTCTGGTGGTATCGGTTGCGCGCCAATACTTGGGCTATGGAATTCCGCATGCAGACCTAATACAAGAGGGCAATCTTGGTCTAATGAAGGCAGTCAAGCGCTACGACCCAACGCAAGGTGCCCGCTTAGTTTCGTATGCTATTCATTGGATCAAGGCAGAGATTCATGAATACATTCTCAAAAATTGGCGCCTGGTTAAACTCGCCACAACCAAAGCGCAGCGCAAATTGTTTTTTAATCTGCGTAGCAATAAGCCCACACTCAATGCACTCAGCGCAAGCGAAGTCGAGGCCTTAGCAAAAGCTTTGGATGTAAAAGGCGCAGAGGTCCGCGAGATGGAAATGCGCTTAGCGGGTGGTGATGTTGCCCTGGATGGCGATGACTCTGATGAAGAGGCCTATGCGCCGATTCAGTGGCTGGCTGACGAAAGCCAAGAGCCAACGCGGGTGATGGCGGCAAACGATGCCAACCGTTTGCATGGGCCCCTACTAGATCAAGCCTTAAGTGGACTAGACGATCGCAGCCGTGACATTGTGCAATCGCGCTGGCTGTCGATGGATGCCGAGGGTAATGGCACGAAAACTTTGCATGAGTTAGCCGCAGAGTACGGCATATCTGCAGAACGGGTACGCCAAATCGAAACAGCCGCTCTGAAAAAAATGCGCGGCCTGCTCGAAGCATCGGCGGCCTAAAGCATTTCTGTTTTTTATTGCAGAATATTCTTCAAGTCGTGCGCCAAGACCTCCGGTCCTTGCGCATGCTTGATGTAAAGCCGTAACTGACCATTTTGATCAAATACGTAACTTCCCGCTGTATGGTCGATGGTGTATGAGCCCGGCTTGGATCCAGGTACTTTTTTGTAATAGATCCGAAAGCCCTTCGTTACTTTCTCAAGGCCGGCCTCGTCTGCAGGACGAAGTCCAACAAAGCGTGGATTAAATGCGGGCACGTACTGCGCTAGTACGCTTGCCGTATCGCGCTCAGGATCTACTGTGACAAAAATGACCTGTACCTTATCCGCTTTTGGCCCAAGTAATTTGAGCGCCTCCTCCATCTCCGTTAAGGTAGTGGGGCAAACATCGGGGCATTGTGTAAAACCAAAAAATAGTACGACTACTTTGCCTTTGTAATCGGCCATGGTTTTTGTATTGCCATTGGTATCGAGCAAGCTAAAGTTGTTACCAAAGGCAGTACTGCCTGTGATATCGACGTTCTTAAAGCTTGGCTTTGGGCTACATCCAAGAACGCCAACAATCAGAAGGGATAACAAGAACAGTCCCAATATCCTGATTGGGGCCAGCCTCAGAATGGGGCGCACATTCAAACTAAACATAATGGTCTATCAGTAGAACAGCAAACAGCAGGGATAGGTAGGTGATGGAATACCGAAAGGTCTTCTTCGCCAGTTGATCGCTATACGACATATACAAGGCAATTGCATAGGCTAAGAAGATCAGACCCAAAATAATTGCACCGATCAAATAGAGCAAACCACTCATGCCATAAATGTAGGGCAATAAAGTGGCTGCGATCAAAATCAAGGTGTAGAGCAAAATGTTCAGCAAGGTAAAGCGCTCGCCGTGCGTTACCGGCAGCATCGGGAGTCCAGACTTTTCATAATCCTCACGGCGATACAAGGCAAGCGCCCAAAAGTGCGGGGGAGTCCAGGCAAAAATAATTAAGACCAAGAGCCACGCCTCAGCGGATAGCGAGTTTGTGACTGCAACCCAACCCAATGCGGGCGGCATCGCCCCAGAGAGGCCGCCAATGACGATGTTTTGTGGTGTTGCCGGCTTTAACAACCAGGTATAAATCACTGCGTATCCCACAAAGGTGGCAAAGGTCAGCCACATCGTTAGTGGGTTCGTGAAATACCACAGCACCACCATCCCAATGCCGCCAATGATGATCGAGAAAATAATAATGTGGGAGGATGAAATTTCACCGGTTGCCGATGGTCGCCACGCAGTACGACGCATCTTGGCATCCACTGCTTGCTCAATCAAACAGTTGACCGCAAAAGCAGCGCTGGCCAACATCCAGATGCCAATGGTTCCCCCAATGAGTATCGAGAGCGGCACCATGCCTGGCGTAGCCAAGAACATGCCGATGATGGCGCAAAAAACAGCTAGCATCGTGACCCGCGGCTTTGTCAAGACCACGTATTGACGCCACTTCGGCATCGGTCTCACCGCAGATCCAACGGCATTAGGTTGAGTACTCATGCGATTCGCCCAGGGCTAACTAAAGTCGGCGTCCATGAAGCCCATGCCGACATCCGGACCAGGCACAAGACCAGGGCAGCCGCGCCTGCGGTGTGCAATAAGGCAGCTACCAGGGGCCACTGAAAGACGACATTGGATATACCGGTGAGTACTTGCAATACCAGCAAGGCAACAACTGCTATTGCCCAGCGACGTAATGTGGGATGAGCCTCTCCAGCAGCGCGCCATGCATGCCACGCAAAATAACCCAATACCAGCATCACAGCTATAGCAAACACCCGGTGTGTCCAGTGAATCGTCTGCAGTGCAATTGTTGAGATCGCACCCCCCTGGGCATCCAGTCCTAGCTGACGCCATAAGGTAAATGCATTGCTCCAATCTGTCTCGGGCCTAAAGCTACCCATGCAGGTTGGAAAATCCGGGCATGCCAACACAGCATAATTCGTGCTAACCCAAGCCCCCAAAAATACTTGCCAAAACAAGATCCCAAAACTAATCGCAAGGAACTTACCAGATAGCATGGGCTTATAAGCGCAGGCAGCGCTCTCCTGCCAAGGCTGCTGTGCATACCAGGTGAGGAGGGCCAATAAGATTAAAGCGAGCATTAAATGAATCGATACGATGATGGGTTGTAATTTTAACGTCACTGTCCATGCGCCAAACGCGCCTTGCAAGCAGACCAATACCAACAAACCAAGGCTGCCGATGACGGCTTTTGTGCCCAAGGCTTTTACTTTGACAATCGCTAGGCCAACTTGCAGCACAATCAATGCACCGACGGTCATCGCTAAATAGCGGTGCAGCATTTCAATCCAGGCTTTGACTTCGGTTACTGGACCATCTGGCATGGCCGCCTCCGCCAAACGAATCTGCTCCATTGCGCGAAATGGATTTGAGGTGCCATAACATCCTGGCCAGTCTGGACAGCCGAGGCCAGAGTCGCTTAGGCGGGTAAAGGCGCCGAAGACGATTAGGTCAAATGTCAGAAAGACAATAGTCCAATTGAGCCGCTGAAATAAATTGAGGCTTGGGCGCGAGAATAGATACGCGAGCGGTATACCAGCGAAGACAATCGCGATTGCAGCTAATTCCAGAAAGAGAATTGCGCTATCGCTCATTGAATCTTTTCACCTGCCTGGTTTACTTTGAGCAACTTCTCCAGATCCTTACGCATTCCGGCAAATTCTTTCGGATCCGATGTAACAGCAAACTGCATCATCTTTTCCCCAAACGGATTGAGGAGTTGAATGTCCTTGCCGCCTTGTCTCGCATTGAGCCAATTGGTCCACTGTTCTTTTTCTGCGGCAGCGGTAGGCGCATTCACAATAAAAAATCCGGCCGTCTGCTCATCGTATGCCCGCCTGACTTGCGGATCGACTGGCATGCCATCGGTTACCACCCAAACCAATTGCGTACGTGGACTTTGCTTACCAAGTGCAACGCGTACCTGACGCATTAAAAACAAGGCTTGCAAACATGCTTCATTTTGACTGACGCAGTCAGCAGCAGGACGTGCAACGAGCAGCGTCCACTTTCCTTCTAGGGGCAGATTAAACCAGGCTGATTGGGCCTGCTCTGGAGGCGTAACTAAGCGACCGTAATTGGTTTTGCCGCCTTCTGGCTTTAATACATAAAACGTAAAGTAGGAGGCAATCACCGGCAGAGCGCATGCAAACAAGAGCAACAGCATTTGAATGCGGCCACGGCGAGTTTGTGCGTTTGGTATCGGCGCCTCATGTTGCGCCGCCGGTATCAACAGCTCTTTATCTTCCACTATCGTTCTACCTTTTTGTTGTTTGGCGAATTCGCAGCAAGCCATGAATCAGCCAAAATAAGAAGGCACTCAGTGCGAGTGCAAACCACTGGAATGCATAAGCATAATGGCGTTCGACGCCGCTTGCTGCTGCGGTCCAATTACGCATTAAGCCATCGTTTTCGGAATCACTCATTTGCTTCAATACGAAGGGGATTTGTTGCCACCGATGGCGCTCCGCCTCCTTCGTTAGATCCAGATTTTGCTGTATCCGTACCGGCCCATTGCCACTCATTCCACCATCCCCCAGCTCAAAAACGCGGTCGGGCTGGGCAATGCCAATTCCTTCGATACGCAACTCGCCGCTGGGGGTATTGATCGGTGGCAGTGCTAAGCGGTCTTCTCGATTACGGGGGGCCCAGCCGCGCTGAACCCAAATGACAGTGTTCTCCATACCAGCTACCTGAAACGGCATCAGCACATAGAATCCGGACTGACCTGAGCCCGCTTTGGATGGCGTGACGCCTGGCTGTGGACGGTTATCCAACCAAATCGCCTGATCGGCTAAAAACGAACCCTCTACAACTAAACGCCGACTATCGGCCTCGGCCAAAGTCCATTGGGGTTTTGTATTGAGATTGAGCGGCGGCAGCGCAATCTGGGATGCGAGCTTTTCTGCTTTGTCGATTTTTCCAGCAGCTCGGCTCATCTGCCAAAGGCCTGCGCCAATTCCGATCGACATCACCACGACCATAGCGATGGTCGGAATGATGCGATTGCGGAGCAAGCTAGAAAGAATATTCAATGGTAGGATTCGCTTATGAAATGGATCATGCCTGCTGCCCTTTTACTGATTATTGCGAGCCTTGGCTCGGCTTTGTATTACATGATGAAAGACAAAGGCAATAGCTCTCGGATGGTTCATTCACTCATGCTGCGCATCGGCCTATCCATTGCTCTTTTCTTGGGCATTTGGCTTGCTTATTCCTTAGGCTATATCCAGCCCACCGGAATCAAAATCGGCCAATAAACTTGGCCGATTTGATCGTTGATTGAACTTGCCATTACTGGCTAGTTCATCCTACCCTTACATCCAGTAGATAACGACGTAGAGTCCAAGCCAAACGACGTCAACAAAGTGCCAATACCAGGATGCACCTTCAAAGGCAAAGTGGTTGTCTGCTGTAAAGTCACCGCGAATCGCTCTGCGCAAAACTACAGCCAACATCAATGCGCCTAAGAAGACGTGAAATCCATGGAATCCAGTCAACATAAAAAAGGTTGAGCCGTAAACGCCGGATGTTAGTTTTAGATTTAGGTCACGGTAGGCATGAATGTACTCGTATACCTGGAAGCCCAAGAAGATCGCGCCCAAAAATACGGTTGCTGCGAGGCCCCATACAGCATGCTTTTGGTTGTTCTCACGAATAGCATGGTGAGCCCAGGTTACCGTGACGCCAGAAGTCAACAAAAGCAAGGTGTTAATGGTTGGGATCGGCCATGGGCCAATAGTTGAAAACTGCTCTACCAAGCCGGCAGGGCCATCGTTCGGCCACACTGCTGTAAAGGTAGGCCAGAGTAATTTGCTTTCAATATCGCCAAGCCAAGGCATGGAGATGCTGCGCGCATAAAACAGTGCAGAGAAGAAGGCCGCAAAAAACATAATCTCCGAGAAAATAAACCAGCTCATTGACCAGCGATAGGACACATCCACGTTAATGCTGTTTTGACCTGAGTTGGACTCCGAGATGGCATCACCAAACCACTTGTAGAGCACGAATAAAACATAAACCACGCTGGCAATCGTTAGAGGGGCGCCCCATGAATAGCCGTTCACCCAGCCAGTCATGCCGCTTCCAAAACCCAATAGGCCAATGCTAGCCATCACGGGGTGTCTGGATAAACCAGGAACGAAATAGTATGGGGTTGAATTAGACGACATTGTGCTCTCTCTATTTACTCAAAATTAGTATTAACTTGATACAACCATTTTTACAATCAACAACAAGGCAGCCATAAAAACAACTGCCCCCAAAATTCCAGCAAGGATGATGTGCACAAAACTCAAACTGGCTGCATCATCCTGTAAACCCGACTGCTTACGTACTCCTAAAAATCCCCACATCACCGCCTTCATCGATTGCAGAAAACTGCTTTGCTTTTTCATAAGGCCGTCTTCACCGCTTGCGGCGTACTTGATCCAGCTGGCTTTATACCTACACCAAGCTCAAAAAAAGTATAAGACAAGGTAATTGTTTTGACGTCTTTAGGTAAATTGGGATCAATCACAAAAACCACCGGCATATCGCGCATCTGGTGGGGATTGAGGGTTTGCTGCTGAAAACAGAAACACTCGAGCTTCGTAAAGAATTCGGTAGCGGCCTTAGGCGCATAACTTGGTATGGCCTGCGCATCCACTGGACGATTCAGATTATTGGAAACCTTGTAGACAATCTCCGCCATTTCGCCAGGGTGTACTTCGAGGTAATTCTTCATCGGCTTAAACGAAAATGGGCCACGGCTATTGGAGTCAAATTCAATCGTGACCGTACGTGAATAGTCGACCTGGCTATTTTCTGGCTTGGTTGCGCCATGAGCACGCACACCGTAGTTGTTTTTATTGGTCACGACATTGATGCCAGTGACTTCACACAGCGCTTTATAGAGTGGCACTAAAGCATAGCCAAAACCAAACATCAATACAGAAGCCAGCAACAGCTTCAACAAAATTTGGCGATTGATGGTTTTGATATTGGCCATAATTTTTTAGGCTTTAGCCCAACATCACCCGTTTCATCACAATGCCCATAAAGAAAACAAAGGCGACGCTGAGCATAATCAGACCCAAGCGGCGGTTACGCGCTGCCTGAGCTGATTTGTACATGTCCTTAGTTTCCTGGGTCACAGTGTGAATTAGCTAACCCGAGGAGGTGTTTCAAAAGTATGGTGCGGTGCTGGCGAAGGCACAGTCCACTCCAAACCCTTAGCGCCATCCCATGGGCTAGCTGATGCTTTGATGCCGTGACCACGGTAGGCAGGCATTACGACAAACAAGAGGAAATAAACCTGCATCAATCCAAAGCCGAGACCACCAATCGATGCAATCATATTGAAGTCAGCAAACTGCGTTGGGTAATCAGCGTAACGGCGTGGCATACCTGCTAATCCCAAGAAGTGCATTGGGAAGAAGGTGAGGTTGAAGAAAATCATCGAACCCCAGAAATGCACTTTGCCACGGAACTCGTCAGCCATGTAGCCAGTCCATTTTGGACACCAGTAATAGAAACCAGCGAACATCGCAAAGAGGGAGCCAGCAACCAAGACGTAATGGAAGTGGGCTACAACATAGTAGGTATCTTGTACACCGATATCAATTGGGGCAATGGCCAAAATCAGGCCTGTAAAGCCGCCCATCGTAAATACGAAGATGAAGCCAACTGACCACAACATCGGAGTCTCGAATGTCATCGAGCCTCTCCACATGGTTGCAACCCAGTTAAAGATCTTGACGCCGGTAGGAACCGCAATCAGCATGGTTGCATACATGAAGAACAACTGACCGGTTACTGGCATGCCCGTAGCGAACATGTGGTGTGCCCATACGATGAAGGACAAAATCGCAATCGACGCAGTAGCGTAGACCATTGAGCTGTAACCGAATAAAGTCTTTCTGGAGAACGCAGGAATCACTTCACTAATAATTCCGAACGCTGGAAGAATCATGATGTAGACCTCTGGGTGACCAAAGAACCAGAAAATATGCTGGTACATCACTGGATCACCACCGCCAACAGCGGAGAAGAATGAAGTACCAAAGTGGCGATCGGTTAGAACCATCGTAATCGCGCCCGCCAACACTGGCATTACTGCGATTAACAAGTAGGCTGTGATCAACCATGTCCATGCAAACATGGGCATCTTCATCAGAGTCATACCAGGCGCGCGCATGTTCAAGATGGTCACGATGATGTTAATCGAGCCCATGATGGAAGAAGCGCCGAGCAAGTGAAGGGCGAAAATCGCCATGTCCATGCCGGGGCCCATCTGCAAGGTTAGCGGAGCATACATCGTCCAGCCGCCGGATGGCGCGCCACCGGGAGCTAAAAATGAACCAAACAATAAGGTCGCTGCGACGGGCAAAATCCAAAAGCTAAAGTTATTCATCCGCGCAAAGGCCATGTCGGATGCTCCAATCTGCAAGGGAATCATCCAGTTTGCAAAACCAACAAAGGCCGGCATGATCGCGCCGAACACCATCACCAGGCCATGCATGGTGGTTAACTGATTAAAGAACTCGGGGCGCAGGTATTGCAAGCCAGGCTGAAACAATTCCAAACGAATACCAAGGGCCATGACACCGCCAGCCAACAAGCTGATAAAGGAGAAGATGAGGTACATCGTTCCAATGTCTTTGTGATTGGTTGCAAACAACCACCGACGCCATCCATGTGGCATGTCATGCGCATGGTCATGCGCGTGATCGTGTGCTGTATCGTGGGTAGTAGAGACTGTGCTCATGAGTTGCTCCGAGATGATTTTTTAATTAAGTTGTTATTTAGTCCGTGCTGCCATGAGGTCAGGCGTTTGATACACATCGCCTGTTTTATTGCCCCATGCATTCCGTGTATAGGTAATTACTGCTGCAATGTCGCCGTCTGAAATCACGCCGCCCCACTTTGGCATAGCGCCTTTACCGTTGAGCATGATTTGGAAGTTAGCTTCTTTAGGCCCTAAGACAACTTTGCTGCCGTCCAAGGCAGGGAATGAGCCAGCACCCTTTCCATTTGGTTGATGGCATGCTGCGCAGTTCGCTGCATATACTTTTGCGCCGCGCTCCATTTGCTCAGCCAAGGTATAGACCTTACTTGGATCATCTGCCAATGCGGCCATTTCTTTTTTCTTTTCTTCTACCCACTTGGTGTAATCCTCATCGGATACAACACGGACAACGATGGGCATAAAGGCGTGTTGAGCGCCGCAGAGCTCGGAACATTGGCCACGATAGGTGCCGATTTTTTCTGCCTTAAACCAAGTGTCGCGTACGAATCCAGGGATAGCATCTTGTTTAACGCCAAATGCAGGTACCGCCCACGCATGAATAACGTCGTTGGCTGTGGTAATCATGCGAATCTTTTTATTGACCGGCACCACCATTTCGTTATCGACTTCCATCAAATACGTATTTGATTTTGGCGCTAAGTTATTGATGGACTCGCGCGAAGTAGATAAGGTGGATAAAAAGCTGATCCCTTCGCCTTCACCCTTGATGTAGTCGTATCCCCATTTCCACTGATAGCCAGTAGTCTTAATGGTGATGTCGGCGTTAGTGGTGTCTTTCATCGCCACCACGGTTTTGGTTGCTGGCAATGCCATACCAATCACGATGAGGAGTGGAATGACTGTCCAGATCACTTCTACTGTGGTGCTTTCATGAAAGGAAGCAGACTTAGCACCCTTCGATTTGCGGTGTTTGAAAATGGAGTAGAACATCACTCCAAACACACCTATGAAAATCACCGTACAGATAACAAGCATCATCCAATGCAGCCAATGAATTTCGGCCATGATTTTGGTTGCTGCGACAGGGAAATTGAGTTGATTTACTGCGGGTCCGCCTGGCATATCTTGATTCGCAAATACCGTTCCGGTACTAATTGAGGCAAGGGTTAAGAGCAGTGCTCTCACGGCTTTTCCAAGTAAATTCATCTTTATCTCTATTAATAATCGTAATTTTTAAATGCATCACCACGCATAAATAAGGCAAAAGCAAGCTGGCTTTACATATTGATGCGTAATTATAGGGTTTCTTATCTTAATCAACAATTTAGATATGCGCTGAGGGGGTTCAATAGTGGTATTACTTAATAATAAAGTAAGTGCTTACTCTTATTAAAGATCTCATCCATTCTTACGTTTAATTTGATCGGGTGAAATAAAGGCGAATGCGTCCTTTGTTGCAGACAGGTGTTTACCCACCACCCAAGCATGTCCATACACCACTTCAAGCGTCATTTTTTGCGGTAATTTTGCGGTTTTGTCTGCAGAAATTGCCTGCACTTGCTGCGCCGACAGGAGTCCAAGAGCAAGGGCATCCTGCAGATAAAGGGCATCGGATTCGTATTCTAGGTAGAGGTATTCCATGTCCATGACCGGATCAGAGAATCGGCTTTCCACCAGCGCGTCTCCCAAGTCGTGCATATCCAATGCTCCAGGGAGAGCTGCTAATGCAGGCCCATCTATGGCATTGCATTGCATGGCACGCAACTCTTTACCGGTATCGGGGCCAAGATAGCTGAAGGAAAAGAGACCGCCCTCGCGCAAGACCCGCCATGCCTCCTGAACGACCCATTTAGGCTGATCTAGGGTGTGGATCCATAAATTACTAAACACCATATCTTGCGATTGATCTGGAAGAGCAAGTCCACCCTCACGGATGGCTGGAAAGTGCGATAGGCCATTAGCAATAAAGCTGCACGTTCGAGCCAACTTCATTTTTGTCATATCGGCCCAACTGAGATCTGACTCAGGAATGCTTGAGAGTGCCGCTTTTGGGAATCGTTTGGCCAAGCGGTTTGCGTGCACTCCAGGCGCATCCGGAATGATCAATAGCGAGCGCGGCTGATGTTTGAGCAGCTCGAGCTTTTGCATCATGCGCAAGGCAATATCGTCTTTAAGCCATCTTAATGATCGGGTCATGCGCTCAGTATACTCAGCGCCCCATGCATTTTTTACGCACTCTCTTTCAGCATTTATTGCCCACCGCATGCATCGTGTGCACCCGCCATCAAACAGAAATGCTGTGCCATGCTTGCTTCGCTTTTCTAGAAAGCCAATCGCTCTTTCATTACCCCTGCTGCATCTGCTGCGGGGTTGATCTTGATGACTGCAGCACCGAAGAAAACCAATGCAAGGCCTGTCTACTGCATGCACCGGCATTTGATCGAACGCATTGCCTTGATCGCTACGATGGTGTCTTGCAGGATGCAATGCATCAGCTTAAATACCAGCGGCGCCTCGCGATTGCCGATGCCCTTGCCTTTGGCTGGAACCGCTTGGCACTTCCGCATCTGAATACCTCAGAAGCAGCGGTGTTATTGCCTGTGCCGCTCAGCATCCAAAAACTCAATCAGCGCGGCTTTAACCAATCCTGGGAAATAGCCAGGCGCATTCGATTACCGCCCTCAATTGAGCCGCTTGCGAATGCCTTGGGGCGACACCACTCGGACGCAAATCAAGTGGAGAACAATCGCCTCGATCGACAGACTGCACTACGTCATGCGTTTTACATTCACCCAGAGGCACTACCGAAAATACACAATAAATCGATCATCGTATTTGATGACGTCATGACTACCGGCTCAACCCTGCAGGAGATCGCCACCTTACTGAAGGATAATGGTGCACGTTCCGTTGTCAATTGGGTTGTATTGCGCACCTTAAGGCCCCAAACGCAGATCGATTTAAGGAATCCATAGCGATGTTTAATGTTGTTTTATTCGAACCGGAAATTCCCCCCAACACGGGCAATATCATTCGCTTGTGTGCCAACACCGGAGCAACGCTACACCTCATCGAGCCCTTGGGCTTTCCACTGGAAGATACCAAATTGCGCAGGGCTGGCCTTGACTATCATGAATTCGCCAGCCTCCTGGTCTATAAAAACTGGGCTGATTTTTTAGACAAAACCAAGCCAGATCCAAAGCACTTATTTGCACTCACAACCAAAGGTAAGGCCAGCTTTGCACAGGCGCGCTTTACTAAAAACGACTATTTTGTTTTTGGTTCAGAAACCAAAGGGATCAGTGACGAAGTACGCAATGCCATCCCGAAGCAAAACCGGGTTCGACTACCGATGCGAGAAAACAGCCGTAGTCTTAACTTATCGAACAGCGTTGCTATCTTGGTATATGAGGCCTGGCGACAAAATGGCTTTGCGGGCGGCGCCTAAAGACCTAACTCAATGCTCTGGTTTTGGCTCGCGGCCCATCAGTTTTTGTACCGCCTGGTGCGCGGTAATGTGACCCGAGAGAACGTCGCACATATTACTAGTAATCGGCATATCCACATTGAGGCGCTTAGCTAAATCAGCTACTGCAGCTGCGCACAAAACGCCCTCTGCGACATGACCTAAATTATTCAATACGGTTTGTAGAGATTGTCCTGCAGCCAGCAATAAACCGACACGGCGATTGCGTGATAAATCACCCGTTGCGGTCAAAATAAGATCGCCCACCCCAGTCAATCCCATGCAGGTCTCGGGCTTTCCACCAGCAGCCTTCACCAGCCGCATCATTTCTGCAAGGCCTCGTGTTAATACTGCAGCGCGTGCATTGAGACCTAAGCCGAGGCCATCACCAATACCAGCGGCAATTGCCATAATATTTTTTACAGCCCCGCCAAGCTCCACGCCAATCAAATCATCACTGGCATAAATGCGCATATTGCCATGATGAAAGGCGGCTTGAACGGCTTGACGCAATGCGGGTGATTTGCTGGCCACCGTTAACGCACATGGCAAACCACGCGCTACTTCATTGGCAAAACTCGGGCCTGATAAAACACCGACTGCGTGTGCAAGACCGCGGCCGTGTTTGGCTAACTCGCGTTCAACTACTTGATGTGGCAGGAGCGCCGTAATCGGCTCTAAGCCTTTACACAACCAAACGATATTCAGGGGGTGCTCTGCTTGCTGTAAAACACAAGCAATGGTCTCGGACAGACCAGACATCGGCGTAGCAATCACCAGCAAATCGCTTGGGCGCAAGAGCTTTAATGTACGGTTTAAATCAGACTCCACCTGCAATGCAGTTGGCAGGGCAATGTCCGGAAGGTAACGTTGATTCTGATGCTCCACCTGCATTGCTGTTGCTTGCTCAGCACTACGAGCCCAAAGCCTGACTGAGCCTGGTGGCAAATGCTGCGCTGCCTGCGCTGCCATGGCTGTGCCCCATGCACCCGCCCCGAGTAGTGTCACATTCATCGTACGTGACTCGTCCAGAGTTTAGTTGGGCAAAATGATTTTGCTTTCCTGAGTTGATTCCTTGCCATCGCCTCCAGCAGAGCCTTGAGCCTGCAATAAGCGCTGCTGATATAGGCTGTGGAAATTAATTTCACTCAGGTGAATCGGCTGAAAGCCAGCACGACTGATGATATCGGCCACATTGGAACGCAAATAGGGGAACAAAATGGTGGGGCAAGTCACGCCGAGCATGGGATCAACCTGCTCTGGTGGAATGAGAACAAAGTGAAAAATACCAGCTTGCTTTGCTTCAACCAAGAACAGCACCTTGCTATCGACACGCGCAGTCAAGGTTGCAATCAAGGCAACCTCAAAAATACCTTCTGCCAATGGGTCCACGGCAATATCAATCTCCATCTGAATCTGCGGCTCCTCTTGAACCAACAAAATAGCAGGGGCATTGGGCTGCTCAAGCGATAGATCCTTGAGGTAAATCCGTTGAATATTGAAGCTTGGCTCTAGTGCTTCGCCGGCTCCGTCTTTTGGGGATGCTGTTTGCTCGCTCATACAGGACTTTCTCGTTAAAAAATTAGGTCGGGTCGGCCAATAAGGCGTCTAACTTACCCGCACGATCAAGGGCAGCCAAGTCGTCATAGCCGCCGACATGGTGATCGCCAATGTAAATTTGTGGGACCGTACGACGTCCAGTTCGAGTCATCATGACCTCGCGCTGCGCAGGATCGGCATCAATCAGAATTTTTTCCAATTGCGCTACGCCTTTTTTCTGCAATAGCTTTTCGGCCATCACACAGTAAGGGCAAACGCGGGTGCTGTACATGAGAACGGAGGGCATCACTTAGCCTTTAGCCAATGGGAGTCCAGCCGTGGTCCATGCCTGCACACCGCCATCGAGGTTTTTTACCTCTGCAAATCCAGCAGACTGAAGGGCCTTAATCGGTCCACGTGAGGCGACGTTACTTTGGCAAACCACAATCACGGGTAATTTGCGGTCCAGTTTGAGTTTGTCGATCCCGGAGGCAATTTGATCCTCCGCAATTCGCTTTGCATTAGGCAAGTGGCCAGCCTGAAAATCTGCCTCTGGGCGCATATCTACAATTTGCGCTTTTTTCCGATTGATCCACATGGTGGCCTCGGTTGGCGACAGTCCACCCCCCATAATTAGCGTTGATAATGTAGGCAGAAACAGCGCTACGCCCGTAACTAATAGGAGCGCAATAAGCGCCATATTTTCGATTTGCATTAGAAAGTTCATCTTTAGATTATAGAATGGCTCTATGAAACAACTTGTCCTTATCCGCCATGGCGAATCTGCCTGGAACCTTGAAAACCGCTTTACCGGCTGGGCCGATGTCGATTTAACCCAAAAAGGCATTGATCAAGCCATCGCAGCAGGCAAAAGCCTGAAAAAAGCGGGATATGAGTTTGATATTGCATACACCTCGGTTTTGCGTCGTGCCATCCGCACGCTTTGGTACATTCAAGATGAAATGAACCTGATGTGGATTCCAGTGGTGCACAGCTGGCGCTTAAACGAGCGGCATTACGGCGCCCTGACCGGCTTAAATAAGGCCGAAACCGCAGCTAAGTACGGCGATGAGCAAGTGCATATTTGGCGTCGCTCCTTTGATGTTCGCCCGCCCTTGCTGGACACGAGCGATGAGCGTAACAGCCACGGTGATCGCCGCTACACCAAGCTAGAACAGGGTGATATTCCCTTGGGTGAGTGCCTGAAAGATACGATTGATCGGGTAATGCCCCTGTGGAACGAGTCCATTGCACCTGCGCTTAAGCTAGGCAAACGGGTTGTCTTAGTTGCCCACGGCAATAGCATCCGTTCATTGATTAAATACCTGGACGGAATCTCCGAAACCGACATCATGGAGGTCAATGTGCCCAACGGGAAACCCCTGGTGTATGAATTGGACGAAGATTTAAAGCCGAAACAGCATTTTTACCTAGACTAGAGCAAAATAGGCAGCATACTTAATCCAGTACCAAAACACACCCGATCGCCCACATGCGCCATTTATTTAAAAGCCTTGCTCTTGTTTCCGTTGGCCTTATCGCCGGCGTTGCCGCAACGATCCAATTTTCTGCAACAGCGCAACAAGGCGCCACGACGCTACCGCTGGATGAACTACGTACATTATCGAATGTGTTTTCTCAAATCAAGCGGGAGTATGTTGAGCCAATCGAAGATAAGCAATTATTGACCGATGCCGTGAAAGGCATGGTCAGTAGTTTGGACCCACATTCTTCGTATTTGGATAAGAAAGACTTTTCAGAAATGCAAGAGCAGACCGCAGGTAAGTTTGCCGGTCTTGGTATTGAAATTACCTCCGAAGATGGTTTAGTAAAAGTGCTTAATCCAATTGAAGACAGTCCTGCTGCTCGTGCTGGCCTTCAAGCGGGTGACTTAATAACAAGGCTTGACGACAAGCCTGTTCGCGGCATGTCATTGGACAAAGCAGTGCGTACCATGCGCGGTAAACCAGGAACAAAAATTACGCTGACCATTTTTAGAAAAAGTGAAGAGCGTAGTTTTCCAGTGACGATCACCCGCGCTGAAATCAAAGTGCAGTCGATCAAAACTAAAATTGTCGATCAGGATATTGCGTGGGTTCGGATTACCAGTTTTCAAGAACGCACCGTCCCTGACTTAGCAAAGAAGCTCAGCGAAATTGCGGAGAAAAATCCCAATCTCAAAGGGCTTATCTTGGATTTGCGGAACAACGGCGGCGGCCTACTGCAAGGGGCTGTTGGAGTTGCGGCGGCATTTCTGCCAGCCAATGCCGTGATTGTTTCAACCAAGGGACAGGCGCCTGATTCCACGCAGATCTTCAATGCAACGCCTGCGATGTATCGCCTCAGCGAAGCAGGTGATCCACTGGCATCAGTGCCTCCATTGTTTAAAAAGATCCCGATGGTGGTTTTGGTTAACGCATTCTCCGCCTCTGCCTCGGAGATCGTTGCTGGAGCACTCCAAGATTACAAGCGCGCCACCATTATTGGTAAGACCACCTTCGGTAAAGGCTCGGTGCAAACCGTTCGCCCTCTATCAAATGACTCTGCTCTCAAGATTACAACGGCCTACTACTACACACCCAAAGGTCGATCGATTCAGGCTTTCGGTATTAAGCCTGATATCGCAGTAGATCAAAATAAAGATGGCGATCCGGATGACGTATTAATCACGCGTGAAATTGACAGTGAGAAACACCTGCGCAATAAGCAGTCATCGGAAGAAAAATTAATCTTGGATCGTCAAAAACGCCGGATTGAAGAATTGCAGCGCATTGAAGAAAAGAATGCCAGCAAGACTCCAGAAGAGCGTGAAAAAGACAAGTCCAAAAAGCCCGTTGAATTAGGCGGTCCGGACGACTTCATGCTGCAGCAAGCGGTTGCTTTCATCGACGGCAAAGAAGTACAGCGTTCAGCCTCCAAGCTCGAATAATCGAAGTCCATGAACGACGAGCAGTTACTGCGCTACTCCAGGCACTTACTGCTGGATGAAATTGACCTAGCGGGACAAGAAAAACTACTCAAGTCCCACGTCCTAGTCATTGGGGCTGGCGGTTTAGGCTCCGCTGCCGCGCCCTACTTGGCAGCAGCCGGTATTGGCACCATCACCCTCATGGACTTTGATGCCGTTGAATTAACCAATCTGCAGCGCCAAATCATGCACACGCAAAATAGCGTTGGTAGCAGTAAGGTGGATTCGGGTAAGCGTTTTCTTGAGGCCCTAAATCCAACTGTTCGCGTTACCGCGCTGCAAGAGCGCGCCACTGCCAAGAACCTAGAGGCGCTTTTGCCCACCATCGATGTGGTTTTAGATTGCACCGACAACTTTGCTACCCGTCAGTTAATTAATTCGGCCTGCGCCCAGCATCGTGTGGCCCTAGTGTCTGGTTCGGCACTGCGCCTTGATGGCCAACTGAGCGTATTTGATGTGAAACACCCAAACTCACCTTGCTATGCCTGTATTTTTTCGCCTGACGAAGTCCCAGAAGAAATCAATTGCGCCACCATGGGTGTTTTTTCGCCTTTGGTTGGGATTATCGGGACGATGCAGGCTGCGCAAGCTCTGCAAGTGCTGATTGGTTTTGGCAGTCCCTTGATCGGACGCTTGTTGTTGTGGAATGCGCGCAATACTCAAATTGAAACCATTCAAATTAGCCGCAATCCGGACTGCTCCGTCTGCAGCCAACGTCACCCAGCATAAATCAATTCGTAATTAGGCTGCAGCGAGTGCCGCCAGTGCATCCGCCTGCTCAGCAGGATCAATTGCACTCAGTACAGCAGCTGTTGGCGCCCTTAATTTGCTGACATCGGCCTTGAGGATTTCGCGCTTAACTAATAGCAGCTGACTAAAGTGCATCGAGAAATCCGTTAAGCCCATACCTAGCAAGAGTTTAGTTAAGCTTGGATCACCTGCCATCTCACCGCACACTGCAATCGGAATACCTGCCTGATTTGCTTGTCTAATAATATTCGCTAACAAGTTAAGGATCGCAGGATGGTAGGGGTCATACAAATGGGCTACTGCATGATCTGCGCGATCAATCGCCAATGTGTACTGAATCAAATCATTCGTGCCAATCGATAAGAAATCAAAGTGCCGAATGAATAAAGGCAATACCAAGGCTGCTGCCGGAATCTCGATCATCGCCCCAATTTGAATATTGGGGTTAAACAATTGATTGCGCTGTTGCAACTGGGCCTTGGCTTTTTCAAGCAAACGCAGGGTCTCGCTAATTTCTTTTGCATGCGCCAGCATTGGAATCATGATGCGCACTTGACCATGGGCAGAGGCCCGCAAAATTGCCCTCAGCTGGGTCAAGAATATCTCCGGCTCTGTCAGGGACCATCGAATTGCACGCAATCCAAGCGGCGACGTTCCGGTTTGCGATAAGTCGCTGCTCGAACCTAAGGCTTTATCGGCGCCGACATCAATGGTTCGAATATTGACCGGTAAGCCATGCATAGCTTCAATCACGCGGCGATATTCTAAATACTGCTGCTCTTCTCCTGGAAGAGCTTCTTTGCGATTCATAAAGAGAAATTCGGAACGAAATAAACCAACGCCGACCGCACCAAACTCGACTGCCTGATTCGCATCTTCCGGCAACTCAATATTGGCCAAGAGTTCAATTTGAACGCCATCACGCGTCTTCGTATCGGAATACTTAATTTGCTGTAACTTCTGCGCTTCAGCCAGTTCAGCCTGCTGTAAGGCGCGGTAATCTGCCAATAAGCGATTGCTGGGAGAGACCACTACTACGCCGCGATCACCATCCAACACCAGCCAGTCGCCGTGGCGAATAATCTCGCTAGCATGGCGTGCACCCACAACTGCGGGTATTTCCATACTACGGGCCACAATCGCAGTATGCGAGGTGCGACCACCAAGGTCGGTCACAAAGCCTTTAAATGCATAGTCCTTAAAGCGCAACATGTCGTGTGGTGCAATGTCGTGCGCCACAATGATGGCATCGACTCCTGCATCAGTCGGCGCTAAAAAATCAGGCTGGGATAAACCTTCTTTGTGTTGCGAGTGCAGCGCCTTCAAAACCCGCTCTGCTACCTGCCGAATGTCGTGGGCACGCTCTTTTAGGTAAGGGTCTTCGATTTCGGCAAATTGCTCTAGCAAATCGTTGAGCTCGGTTGTCAACGCCCAAGCCGCATTCAGGCGCTCGGTCCGAATCAAGCGCAAGGGTTTTTCAGCCAAAGTAGGATCGGCCAAAATCATGCTGTGTACATCCAAAAACGCTGCCATTTCTTGGGGCGCATCTTTCGGTAAGCCCGCGCGCAGGGTAGTTAACTCGGACTGAACTTGTTTAAACGCTGCTAGCAATCGCCTGGCTTCTGCATCCTCTTGCCCAGGATCGATGAGGTGGTGGCTCACCTCTAGAGCGGCCCTCGAGATCAGTACAGCTCGGCCAATCGCAATGCCCTTGGATACCGGAATGCCGTGCAATGAAAAGGTCACGGCTTACTCGCCCTCACCGAAACGATCATTAATCAACGCAGTAATGGCCTGCATAGCCTCTTCTGAATCCGTACCGATGGTTTCTAGAGTCACAGTACTGCCAATACCTGCCGCCAGCATCATCACACCCATAATGCTCTTGGCATTAATTTGACGGCTGCCTTTACTGAGCAGCACTTCGCACTGAAATTGCGCAGCGAGTTGCGATAGCTTGGCTGATGCCCTAGCATGAAGCCCAAGTTTATTGATGATGGTTATTTCAGCAACTGGCATGATTAATCCTGCACTTCCGTAGTTTGTAGATTGGCAATACCGCCTAAACGCAGGATGCCGTTTTGTCCGCCCTGCAGTGTTTTTTGCGTCAAGGCATCGAGCGCGTCGTCTTTATAGGAGACTGCGCGCATCAGCATCGGCAGATTCAGTCCGGCCAAAATTTGAACTTTAAATTTCATGCCCGAATTATTTTGCTGCGTCACCAGGCGTGAAGCAACGTTCGCTGGAGTTGCGCCCATCACATCCGTTAAGACTAAGAGCTCGCCATGCCTCTCAACTGCCTTGGCAGCGGCCAATACCCGCTCGAAACTCATTTTGGCATCCTCATGCGCTGGGATATCGACTGCCTGAATGTGTTCTGGTACAGAACCATACACATGCTCAGCAAAACTCAGCATGGCGCTGGCTATGGGTGTGTGGGCAATGATCAGAATTCCGGCCATATTAGTGCAAGGCTTTTTCTAAAGCGCGCAGCCAAATAGCAGCAACATCGCAATCGGTCTGCTCGGTAATTTCCACAAAACACGTTGGGCTGGTCACATTGATTTCCGTTAGATAGCCGCCAATTAAGTCTAAGCCTACCAAGAAAAGTCCTTTTTGCCAAAGGAGCGGCGCCAAGTATTGCGCTACCTTCATTTCTTGGGGGGTCAACGGCATCGCCACACCCTTGCCACCGGCAGCTAAGTTACCGCGAATCTCTGTACCCTGGGGAATGCGTGCCAAGGCATAGGGAACGACCTCACCAGCGATCAGCAAAACGCGCTTATCGCCTTGCGTAATCTCCGGCAAATAGCGTTGAATCATTAATGTACGCGCGCCATTCTCACCGAGGGTTTCAACAATGCTAGCTAAATTGAGGCCATCGCTTCCCACCCGAAAGACGCCCATACCACCCATACCATCCAGGGGCTTAATCACAATATCCGAATGCGTTGCATGAAATGCCTCCACCTCAGCAAGATCTCGCGTGACTAAGGTAGGGGGAATCAACTCAGGGTACTCCGTAATGGAGAGTTTCTCGGAGTGCTCCCGAATGGCATCAGGCTGATTAAATACCCGGGCGCCCTGACGAACAGCAGCAGAAAGAAGCCAGGTGGTATTGAGGTACTCAATATCGAAAGGCGGGTCTTTGCGCATTAATACCGCAGAAAAATCAGCCACTCGGCGGGGCTCGATTGCGCCCACCTCAAACCAGGATGTACTGCTAGGCTTAATCGCCAGCGGCCGACAGTCAGCGACGACGTTATTGTCTTTCCAAACAATGTCCCGCGTCTCTACAAACCACAGGCGATGCCCTGCCCCTTGCGCTGCACGCATCATTGCTAGCGTTGAATCCTTCTTTATCGAGAAGGAATCCAAGGGGTCGGCAATGAATAAAAAATCCAAAGGAATGTCTCGGTAGTTTTACTTACGCCACTTCTGCATTGGGGTCGGTGCGCTCCAACTCGAGCGATGACGCTAATAAAGCAAGGCGGGCTACTACGCCGTATAAATAGAATCGATTAGGAGCTGCGCTGCCAGGTTTGGCATGGTGGTCTGGCATCGCATTTTGTTCGAAGGCCAAGGGTACAAAATGCATACCAGGTGCATTGAGATTCTCATCGGGACCTCGGTCTGTATGCACGCGATAAAAGCCGCCAACCACATAGCGGTCAATCATATAGACCACAGGCTCAGCAACGGCCTCATTCACTTTTTCGAAGGTATATACACCCTCCTGAATAAGCACATCACTAACCTCAAGGCCTTCTTTGACAATGCTCATCTTATTGCGTTCGCGGCGATTGAGATTTTTAAGCTGGCTTGCATCATTGACTACCATCACACCCATGCCATAGGTACCAGCATCAGCCTTGACGACGACATAAGGCTTTTCTTTAATACCGTATTCACGGTATTTTTTAGCCGTCTTTTTTAATACTTGCTCTACCGCTGCTTGCAATTCGTCTTCGCCCTGACGCTCATGGAAGTTGATATTGCTGCAGCTGGTGAAATAGGGATTGATCATCCATGGATCAATATTCACGAGCTTGGCAAACTTCTTAGCCACTTCATCGTAAGCTTCAAAGTGATTTGACTTGCGGCGAATATGCCAACCCGCATGCAATCCCGGCAATAAGTATTGCTCGTAGATGTTTTCTAAAATGGGTGGAATGCCTGCAGACAAATCGTTGTTTAGCAGAATGGAGCAGGGATCAAAATCTTTAATGCCAAGGCGTTGCTTTTTTAGGCCTAGTCGCGCGAGCGGCTCAAGCAACAAGCGATTGCCGTCTGGTAAGTCAATCCAAGTAGGCTTCTTAATATCTTCCGACAAACTGCCAAGGCGCACATTGAGTCCCGCCTGGCGCAGAATCGATGAGAGGCGCGCAATGTTCTGTAAATAAAAGGTGTTCCGAGTATGGCGCTCCGGTATCAAGAGTAAATTTTTTGCTTCGGGGCAAATCTTCTCAATCGCAGCCATTGCTGCTTGCACTGCAAGCGGCAGCATTTCTGGGGAAAGGTTATTAAAACCGCCCGGAAATAAATTGGTATCAACGGGTGCTAGCTTAAAACCCGAGTTGCGTAAGTCAACGGAGCAATAAAAAGGAGGGGTGTGCTCTTGCCATTCCAGTCGAAACCAACGCTCGATGGCAGGGGTTGCTTCTAATACCTTAGTCTCGAGTTCGAGCAAGGGGCCGCTAAGGGCAGTAATGAGATGTGGAACCATCTCACTATTGTAAGTTTTTTTATAAAAAAGGCATTGGATCTAAAGAACCCAATAAAAAGGCTAAATAGGCCACTACGGCCTATTTAGCTTTAAGAACAGGCCTAATTAGGATTCGTAGGCTGTTTCACCGTGGGAAGCAATGTCCAAGCCTTCACGCTCTTCCTCTTCCTTCACACGCAAACCAATCACGATATCGACTAATTTGAATGCAACAACGGAGACTACACCAGACCAAATGACGGTAGTAATAACACCCTGAGCCTGTAGCCAAACTTGGCTACCCATGGAATACTCGGCTGATGCTGCATTCGCAACATAGTCCCAGATTCCAGAGCCGCCCAATGCGGGATCGGCAAATACACCGGTCAAGATTGCGCCAATGATGCCGCCAACGCCATGGACTCCAAATACGTCCAGGCTATCGTCTGCTCCAAGCATGCGCTTGAGGCCCGATACGCCCCACAAGCAAAGTACGCCAGCAACAAGGCCGATAGCGATCGCGCCCATTGGGCCAACAAAACCAGCAGCTGGAGTAATCGCAACTAAACCAGCAACGCAACCCGATGCACCGCCCAGCATGGAAGGCTTCCCTTTGGTAATCCACTCCGCCAATGTCCATCCCAATACAGCAGCAGCAGTCGCCACTAAGGTATTGAAGAATGCCAATGCAGCAGTGCCGTTTGCTTCTAATGCCGAGCCGGCATTAAATCCAAACCAACCAAACCACAAGAGTGATGCACCAATCATGGTGTAAACCAAGTTATGGGGCTTCATTGCTTCTTTACCAAAACCGATGCGCTTGCCCACCATGTAGGAACCAACCAAACCAGCAATCGCTGCATTGATGTGCACTACGGTACCGCCAGCAAAGTCAAGAACGCCCTTCTGCCATAACCAACCTGCTTTGGCAGTAATGGCTTCCAGTGACGCTGCATCTTTGATGTCATCCGGACCAGGCCAGAACCAAACCATGTGCGCTACTGGTAAGTATGCGAAGGTAAACCACAGAACCGTAAAGGCCAAGATCGCAGCAAACTTAGCACGTTCTGCAAAGGCGCCAACGATTAAGCAGCAGGTAATGGTTGCAAACGCCGCCTGAAATCCAATGAAGGTAAATTCAGGAATGACAACGCCCTTGCTAAAAGTAGCTGCCACACTGTCTGGCGTCACTCCAGCTAAGAACAATCGATCCAACCCACCAAAAAATGCACTGCCTTCGGTGAACGCAAAGCTGTAACCATAAATGGTCCACAACACTGCAATCAGCGAGAACACCACCATACACTGCACCAAGATCGACAGTACGTTTTTACTGCGCGTTAAGCCGCCATAAAACAAGGCAAGGCCAGGCAGCGTCATCAGCACAACCAATGCTGTGGACACCATAATCCAAACTGTATCGCCTTTATTTGGAACTGCCGCAACAGCAGCTGCCGCTGCGGGTGCTGCAGCAGCTACATCTGCTGCGTAAGCAGGCACCATCGCCAACATGCCGGTTGCGCCTAAAGCCACAGCCTTGGCGCCTCCCGAAATGAATTGTTTCATCCAAGTAAGCATTTTGAACCCCTCTTTAAAGTGCCGCCGCGCCGGTCTCACCGGTACGGATACGAATGACGTGCTCAACGGGTGAGACAAAAATTTTGCCGTCACCGATCTTGCCCGTGCGTGCTGATTTTTCAATTGCCTCAATCGCGCGCTCCAAAATACCGTCGTCTACTGCAGCCTCGATCTTTACCTTAGGTAAAAAGTCGACCACGTACTCTGCACCACGGTACAGCTCGGTATGGCCCTTTTGTCGTCCAAAGCCCTTCACTTCTGTAACAGTAATGCCCGAGACACCCACTTCCGAGAGCGCCTCGCGCACTTCGTCAAGCTTGAAGGGCTTGATGATTGCGGTTATTAATTTCATACGTTTCTCCGTTAGGAAGGGTGATTAGAAAGTCTTTGTGAGCGCAACTACAGCACCGCCGCGGCCAGCGCCACCTTTATTGCCGTTATATGTGTTCCACCAATTTGGATTTGCATTTGTCGATACATATGAGGCTGACAACGCTAAACCGCCACCGAAATCTTTTGTAGCGCCCAGCTTCCAATCGGTATAACTAATGTTGTTAGGAGTGCTGGCAGTCCATCCTGATGCTGTAGCTGGCTGGCCTGCAACATATTGATAGCCAATGTGGCCGTTTAGACTAATACCCCAAAAGCCAGTATCAACATTTGAAGTTAAGTCTAAATAGTAGGAACCCGTGCTGTTAGGAATACCAAAGATATTAGTTAAGCCATAACTTACCTTACCAAAACCAGTTACCGGTCCAAATGTGTAGTTTTGTGCAGCATAAAGTTCAGTGGTATTTGGATTCAGCATTGAAGCATCGGGATAGGGGCCGCCACTTTGTGGATAGTAATACTGCAATACACCAAAGTCGGATGCAAATCCAGGTGCGATAAGTTCCTTTTTAAATCCACCATAAAAGTTCATTTCAAGCGGTGCATTAACTGCACCATAAGTTGTGTTATTGACCCAGTTAATCGTACTATTCCAGTTACCGATATACAGTCCGCTCTCATGGGCGTAATCAAAACCACCCTGAATTGCAGGCTGATAATTTGACTGTGTGATACCACGGAAACGATAGTCGCTGACCAAGGAAACGTTGGCCGTAACTGGGCTCACCTCTACTGTTGGGGTAGCTTGTGCAAATGCCGCTGGAGCGAAGAGCCCAGAAATTGCAGCAGCAATCGCGGTTTTTTGTAGTGTGTTCATGGAATACTCCTGTTTAGGTTAAAAAGTTCGATTTGGTTGTTGCTTGAATCGTTTGAACCCATCTGTGGCGGCTCATGGATCTCATAGTGATCCGTGCGACTGTTTCCAAATTCGGACTTTTCCCCCTTTTAAGGCATATGCACCAAAATGGATCATAAAATGGCACTGCTTTGGACCATAACCCTGTTTTAGGGGCAATTTGCCCTTATTTTTTAGGATTTTGAGGCCCCTGAATTTCTGGGAACTCCTAAAATGAAGCATTCACTCACACTAAATGGACATCATTCATGCAAAAGCCAGGCCAAATCCTCGAGCAAATTCAGCGTATCGCTGAAGAGATGCAAAGCAAAGTGGGTGATGCCATTCGTAATTCACCTGCGCAAGAGATTGAGAAGAATGTGCGGGCCATGATGAACCAAGGCTTTCAGAAAATGGATTTGGTCACCCGCGATGAATTTGAATTGCAAGCCAAGGTGCTCTCTAAAACGCGTGAGAAATTAGAAGCGCTCGAATTAAAAGTGGCTGAAATGGAAAAGCACCGCGTCTAGTTTTAAAGCTCATCCGCAACGATGGTCGCCGGAAAGTATTTCGGCGACAGCAAGAACCAAGTAAATGCAATTGCTTGTGCAATCAAAAAAACGCCCAGTGCAACATCAAATGCGCCGGCATGCGACCAGCCCGCAGCAATTCCTAAATCGACTAAATAGCCAATACCCCACTGCACAATAAATGCCCCAATAAACAGGGATAAGTTGTATGTCGTGCTAACGCGTCCCGAGTACGCCTTTGGAAAATAAGTGACGATTAAGCTTTGTGCCAGCACATAGGAAGCACATGCAACCGCCACTAAATACCACCAAGCCCATCCCCACGGACCGCGCCAATAAAATGCGCAGGCTTGCAACACGATCGATGTGCCTACCATCCACGTCATGTAGCGCATAGTATCGATGCCAATGTTAGCCAGTTTCGGCAAGATCCACGCATTTGTTAAATAGGCGCAGAGCAATACTGCATTAAAGCCAAATAAGATTTGTGCAGTAGTAGTGGCGCTGTAATCCATCACTTGAATTAACCATGGACCAAACCACAGGGTTTGAATCGCAATAAATCCACCGTAGCAAAAAATACCGAGTGGCAGGATCCGCCAAAAAAAAGCATTCGTCATAATCGGGCGATAGCTTTTCCACGAGAGGCTAGCTTTTTCATCCGAATCGATTTCATCGCCCAGAGAGTCTGGCTGCGTTCGCGCTTTAACTGGTAAGCCGATATACAAAACAAATATGGCAAGAGCAGATAAAACAGCCATCGCAACAAATACGCCCCGCCATCCAATAAAAGGCAGCACTTCATGCACTGGCCAGCTCGTCATTAAGGCGCCAAAGGTACCAAACACCAACATGGCAGAGACTAACTGGGGTTGCTGCTCTGCTGGAAACCAAGTCCGAAAAGCCGAGAAAGCGGACATCAAACATGCTGAAACGCCAATTCCGATGCAAACCCGTCCGATCACCAAGGTCAAAAATTGATCGGCGACAGCAAAAATCAGGGCGCCAATAATGGCAAAGCTCATTAATACCATTTCAGTTGCGCGTGGCCCAAAACGATCAAGCGCTAATCCCACTGGGATTTGTGTCATACCAAAGCCAATAAAGTAGGCTGAAGATAAAAAGCCCAGCTCGGTGTGACTCAAATGTAGATCACGAATGAGCTCAGGAGAAATAACGGCATTAATAGAACGGAAGGCATACGAGATGATGTAAGCCAAGGCAAAGGTCATAAACACGCGCAATGCGCAGCTTCCCTGCAGTGGCAACTGTATCGCCTGCTGCGGATGACGATACCAATGCAAATTCATTTATTGCACCCGGAACTCGTCAAAAAATGGATCCCACTTTTCTGCAGTAAGTTCAGACTGAAACACCTTCGCATTCGCAGGCGCTAAGATCAACAGCGATTGTTGATAGATGCGACTGCCACCCTCACCATCGGGGCGCATAATCCAGCGTACACGCATCCAGCGCTTACCGCTTGGATTTTGGATTTCAAACAAATAGTCTTCAGCCAATCCTTTGCTACGACTCGGCCCTGCAATCACATACTGGGATGGGTGTTTCATTGGCTGAGTTTGAAGTGCATTGGCCGACTGCAAGATGGCTTTTTGTACTTGTTCTAGTAAGGCGCCTGCTTGGGCGTTGATGCTCGACGGCACCGCAATCGTAGTGATCGACATGATCGCATCATCAATCTGCACCACTTCCAGTGTTTGCTGTAACTCGAGCCCAGCATAGGGCAGGTTCCGCTCTGCTTGTTTTGGCTTTTCAGGAAAGAGCGCGGTGTAGCCGAGGCGCTCGGTATTCACGGTGCGCCAATCCAACTTAGGACTACAACTCAGAATGGCCGCGCCCACCAACATGATTCCGACTGCCTTTACCGAGCCTAGCGACTGCATTGCTCGATTGAACATCCTAAGACTAAACAACCCCCGCTCCATGGGCCTGCTGGTCAGCATGGTAACTTGAACGTACCATCGCGCCGACCGCTGCATGGGTAAAGCCCATAGCATAGGCTTCGCGCTCGAACTCCTTAAACACATCAGGATGAACATAACGCTGCACCGGCAAATGATGACCTGATGGCGCCAAGTACTGACCAATGGTCAGCATATCAATGTTGTGTGCACGCATATCGCGCATCACCTCTAGAATTTCTTCATCGGTTTCGCCCAAGCCCACCATGAGTCCGCTCTTGGTTGGAATCGAAGGAAAGCGCTCCTTGAAGTCTTTCAGCAATAACAATGAGTGAGCATAATCTGCGCCGGGCCGAGCTTGCTTGTATAGCCGGGGCACCGTTTCGAGATTGTGGTTCATGACATCAGGCAAACCCATCGTAGTATTAGCAGAAAACACATCCAATGCCTTTTCTAAACGACCCCGAAAGTCGGGTACCAATACTTCGATGCGTGTTTTTGGCGATAAGCTGCGTGATTGCGAAATGCAGTCTACAAAATGCTGCGCGCCGCCATCACGTAAATCATCGCGATCGACACTGGTGATCACCACGTAATTCAATTTAAGGGCAGCTATCGTGCGCGCTAAATTGTGCGGCTCATTCGTATCCAGAGGATCGGGGCGGCCATGGCCCACATCGCAGAAAGGGCATCGGCGCGTGCACTTATCACCCATGATCATGAAGGTAGCTGTGCCACTACCGAAACATTCGCCAATATTTGGGCAACTGGCTTCCTCGCAAACCGTGACTAATTCATTCTCGCGGAGGATTTTTTTGATTTCAGCAAAGCGGGAATTATTCGATGCCGCCTTAACCCGAATCCAATCGGGCTTCTTTAACACTTCTTCAATCGGCACAATCTTGATCGGAATGCGCGCCGTCTTTTCGGCCGACTTCTGCTTTCGCAAGGGATCGTACTCTGGGGTGGATTGCACCTGAATACTGGATTTATCTACTGTCATGGTTTCCTATATGTACTGCACATCACGCAATTGGGGTTAACTGCTGCTGCAGCTGACTGACCAGGCGCTTAGCGACCGATGCCATATTGTCTTCGATCCCCAATGTTCTCATATCTACCGTACGTAATCCCGCATAGCCACAAGGGTGGATTTGCTCGAATGCTGCCAAATCCATACTCACATTGAGGGAAAGGCCATGGTACGAACAATGCCGCGTTACTTTTAAGCCTAATGCAGCAATCTTGGCGCCATGCCACCCGGATTGGCCCTGAAACGATGATGCGATGTAGATACCGGGAGCTCCCGCCTCACGAACTGCTGGCAATCCATACTCAGCCAAGGTATCCATGACCGCCTGCTCAATCCGATAAACAAACTCTTTGACATGCAAGCCATACCGGCGAAGATCTAACAATAAATAGACAACAAGCTGACCGGGGCCGTGATACGTAATTTGCCCGCCCCGATCTACCTGAACCAAAGGAATGGTTCCATCTGCAGCGTGCAAGTTGGCAGGATCACCTGCAAGTCCCAGCGTAAAAACGGGGGGGTGCTCTAGGACCCAGATTTCGTCTAGGGTCGATGCAGTGCGTTCTTTTGTAAAGGAACGCATAGCTTCATACGTTGTTACATAATCCACTACGCCAAGCTGTCGAATGGCTATGGTCATTCCATCTCAACTAGAGAACAATACTAACGAGAGGGTGGGTTGATAAGGTGCGATAGAGCTCATCGAGCTGCTCGCGACTGGTTGCATTGATGCAGAGCGTCAGCCCCATATACTTCCCATTCTGCGACGGCCGCTGCTCGACGGTTTGCTCGTCGAAAACCGGATCAAACTGTTTCGCAATGTGCACCATGGCCGGTAAAAATTCAGGGGCATCTTTCCCCATGACCTTAATCGGAAAAATAGAGGGATATTCAATCAGTGATTTTTCTTCCATGGTCCTTACCCTTGGTTTGGCCAAGCGGGCTGACCTAGCCACTCGCCCAAAATAATATTCCGAATGCAGTGCAATTTACGGTGAAAAAAATGGTCTGCGCCGGGGACCACTTGGATGGTTAACTCTTGTGGCCTAGCCCAATCAAATACGTTCGCCAAGGGAATCGTCTCATCCAGCTCGCCATGAATCATGATCGTATCTTTGGGCACATCCAGCAATTCCCATTTACCTGCGGCACTGCCCACCATGACAAAGCGTTCTGCAGGGCGCCCTAAATCAGCCAAAGCCTTAATTAAATGGCTGCCGACAAAACTACCAAACGAGAAGCCTGCAACTACCAGCGGCAAGTTCACAATTGAATTGGTCCAAATGTACTGCTCAGTTAATTCATTATTCATCCAGGTATGGGGATGACGCATCCAATCCGATACATGCAGTAAGTCAGCCAATTCACCAACGCCCTCATCATGAACGCCTGCTGTACCGCCAACACCGCGAAAATTGGGGCGCACGCTGACATAACCCAATTGATTAAACGCCCGAGCAATCGTTTGCGCAACCTTGTTATCCATGGTGCCGCCCAGCAAAGGATGTGGATGGGCAACCAAAGCAAGGCCACGCACCATAAATCCGGGATCACTTTTGAGCAAATCAGGTAAGTCAATTGACATTTCAATTGGGCCAACGATGCCATCAATTGAAATCACTTGGGTACGGCTATTCATGCGCGCGTCTTTTTAGAAGAAGAAAGATTAAGCTGCTAGCAAACGTTCAACGGGCTTGCCGTTAATCAAATGGGATTGAATGATCTCTTCAATATCATCCGCATCAATAAAGGTATACCACGTCCCCTCTGGGTAGACCACCATAACTGGACCGAGGTTGCATGCATCTAAGCAGCCCGCTTTATTAACGCGAATCTTGCCTGACCCAGCAAGCCCCAGCTCTTTTATGCGACTTTTGGCGTACTTGAACAACTCAAATGCATTGTGCTGAGCGCAGCAATTCTCGCCATTGGTGCGCTCATTGAGACAAAAGAAGAGGTGGTGTTTGAATGGCATATAAAAATTATATCGGTCGTTTCGTTATTCGGGTAGCGAACTGATTTTGTAACACCCAAGCCATTGCAAATGGTAGCCAAAGGAAAGAGGCCCATTTCATCAGATCATTAAAATGAAGGAGGCGACCCTGAAACCATGCCTTTAGAGTCAAGGCAAAGTAGGGATTATCAGGAAATAAGTTAACCAGCAAGAGCATGGCTGCTAAACAACCTAAGCCGACCCATAAGCGGTAGTTGCTGCCCCAGCGAATGGCCCACAGTAGTAAAGCACTCCCTATCAACATGCCCCAAATGGCACCTGTAGTCAGCCAGGCTAGGCTAAATTCTCCACCAAACTGCAAACCAGTGAAGAGGCTCTTAATTAACACCGAAGCGCCCAGTAAACTCATGAGTAATCGCCATTGCGGGGCTGTAGCTCGCATTCCGAGGGAGAGGATTAACCCAACCCCAAGCCAGCAGCTGGCGGTAATCAGGCCCTCGCGTAGCATTTGATTCATGACTAAGGTTCCCCAATCTGCTGCGCCAACGAGTTGTCGCCATGCTCCCATGCCAAGCCATGCACTTTGGGGATAAATCTGCGCCCACGGAAACAGAATAAACAAGGTTGCCGCGCCCCAGTTGAGCCCAAACCACACATCAAATTGCCGCCGCAGGGCACTGCCAGAAAGCCATTGAGGCCCTAGCGGAACCGCCAATAGGGCGCCAATAAAACCACCCAGAACATTGGCCCACCAGTCGGTTTGACTAGGGATTCGGGTAGGTAGCCAGGTTTGTAAACTTTCTACGCCCGCGGCAAGTAGCGCGCAGCAAATCAGCGCAATCGACAAGGCGACAAAACGGCGCCAGCGTGGAAAGACAACACACACTAACAAAAACCCCAAGGGGATGTATGCCAATACATTGGCCACCACATCAAATAAGGGAATGAAACGCGGCAATGGGGCTGAAATCCAAGCAGTCCCCTTCACCCCATTTTGAAAATAAAAATCAAATGGATTAAGGCTGGTGTAAATAATCAACAAACCATAGATTAAGGCCATGGCTCGCGCCAGCGGCATAGCCTGTAATGGCCATACCAATTTACGCGGACGGGGATTTTGCCCTGATTCTGCTGACATCCTGCAATTTTAGGTCAGACCTTTCTACAATAGTGAAATGAACGGAAACTGCATCCTCGAGCGCGTCGCCCAAACACGGTCAACCAACGATGACCTCATGGCGCGGTGGCGTGCTGGTACGCTGATCGATCCAGTTGCCCGCCTGAGTAAAAAACAGACCCATGGCAAAGGACGTGCTGGCAGAACCTGGTATGCCAATGCCGAGGACTCACTGTCTTTCTCCTTGGCATTCCCTTTTCACAAAAGCCTTGGCACTTTAAGTGGTCTTAGCTTAGTTGCAGGGTTAGCGGTCATTGAGGGTATCTGCGGTGCACTCAATACAAGTGAACGCGCTCTCTATCAGCAAGGACTCCGATTGAAATGGCCTAATGACATTGTGATTGGTCATGCAAAGCTGGGTGGCATCTTAATTGAGGGCGGACAAACCGCACCCGCTGAGCCAAGCTGGATGATTATTGGAGTTGGCCTTAATATGCATTCCCACATTAGCGAAGCCGCTGAATTAAAAGCGATTCACTCCGGCCCCATTGGCGGACTAGATCAACTGTTAATGCAGGGACAGGCGCTACCGGATCAAGATTACATCTGGCTTAATCTAGTTAATGCGTTTGAGCGCCTATGCACTGAGTTTGATCAATATGGCTTTGAGCCTTTTATAGAGCGGTGGTCGGATTGGGATGCCTTTCAAGGAGAGCCTGTTTTTACAAGCATGCGCGGAGAGAAAAATATTGAGGGCGTAGCATCCGGCATTGACCATACTGGGGCGTATCAAATTCAAACGGACCATGCGCTCGTTGCGGTTCATGCCGGTGATGTATCGCTGCGCAGGCAAGCATGAGCCTGTACCTCCTGTTTGATGTTGGCAATACCCGCCTGAAATGGGCGGCGGTTGAGTCGCAGCAAAATCCGATCGATCGCAATAAAAAGCTTTGGCTTTACTCCGGGGCAATCGATACCCAATTACTGCTTTCCCCAGAACACTGTGCTGAGTTAGCGCATTACATTTTGCAAACCATCCCAAGGCCTGATGCCATTGGGGTGTGCTGCGTTGCTGCAGAAGAATGCGCCGTCAATCTCAAGCAATTGTTTGCACAGTGGCAAGATGTCGCCTGGTTTCGCCTACGTGGGAACTCCCCTGTTGAAGGTCTTCGCTCACGCTATACCGAAGCTGCACAGCTTGGTGCAGATCGGTGGGCTGGTCTAATTGCTGGGCGCACTCTATCAAGTGGCAATAGCATCATTGTTAATGCCGGCACCGCTACTACGATTGATTTCTTAGGAGCTAACGGTATTCATCAGGGGGGCTGGATTATTCCCGGCTTAGGCTTGATGCAATCGAGCTTAGCTTTACATACTGCAAAGCTGCCAGCCACCAGCGAGGCGGAGCGAGTTGATGGCTTTGGATTATCGACGGATGCGGCCATTTATAAGGGCTGCCTTGCCGCCCAAGTGGGTGCAATTCATGAAGCATTGCACGTCGCTAAAGAAATGCACCAGCCGATTGATCGCATTTGGATTGATGGCGGGAATGCAAAAAATATTGCTGCCGAACTAAAGCAGCACAGCCTTTCTCAGGCCATTTCCATTGAGGCCATCAATGGCCTTGTGCTGCGCGGACTTTGGTCTTGGATACGCCACGAATTACGCTAACTCATTCGCTCCGAATGCGCCCAAGCAGACTCGTGGTGGAGCGCTCGTAAATAAACGGAATGGCAATCGCAGTTCCGCCCCAGCTTTTAACTAACCGGGTTTCCTCTAGTGTATCGATCGCATAATCGCCACCTTTGACATAGATGTCAGGTCGAACTCGTTCGAGCAATGCGACTGGCGTTTTTTCTGAAAATAGCACTACCAAATCAACGCTCGCCAATGCGGCCAACAGCGCCTGCCGATCTGCCTCAGAGTTGATCGGCCTATCATCGCCCTTCCCCAGCATCTTGACTGAAGCGTCGGCGTTCACACCCACCACCAGACTGCCACCCAGCTTGCGTGCTTGATCTAAATAACTGGCATGACCGCGATGCAAAATATCAAAGACACCATTCGTAAACACGATCGGGCGCGGAAGGATAGCTAGCGCCGCAGCTAGGTTGTCTGCGTGGCATATTTTTGACTCAAAACTGGGTTTGCTTGGAATAGTCATAGCGCTCTATTATCAACTTAAATGGTTTCAATATTTTCTAATAAAGTGATGGCATGTTGCTGAATCTGTTTCTTCTCAACATCGTCGATCCGCTTTAAGTTTGCAGTCATTAGACGAGTACGTGGATTTTTTTCAAACTCAGACTGGTGGTTCATTAAGAAATTCCAATACAAAGTAGTGAACGGGCATGCCTCATCGCCCACGCGCACATCGGGCTTATATGGGCAATGACCACAGTAGTTACTCATGCGCTTAATGTAAGCACCACTAGAAATATACGGCTTACTGGTGAAACGTCCGCCATTGGCAAACAAAGCCATACCAGCGACGTTGGGCAATTCAGCCCACTCTACGGCATCCACATAGACCGCCAAAAACCAGCTGCTCACTGCCTGAGGCGAAAGACCCGCCAAGAGGGAAAAGTTTCCCATCACCATCAATCGCTGGATGTGATGCGCATAACCATATTCGAGTGTTTGATCAATAGCATCGGCCATACACGCCATTTTCGTTTTACCGGTCCAATACCATGCTGGTAACTCGCGTTTATAACCAAAGTAGTTGGCAGTTCCCATCTTAGGCATATCAAGCCAATAGACCCCGCGAATAAATTCACGCCAACCCAGAATTTGCCGAATCAAGCCCTCTGCTGCCGCAAGGTTAGCCTCACCCGCGCGCCATGCCGCCTCTACCCGCTCAATGACCTCTCGTGGATTAATGAGCTTTAGATTGAGGCTGGAGGATAAGACGGAATGCCAACCAAAAGGGGTATCGGTCCACATCGCATCTTCGTATTGACCAAAATGCACGAGCCTGGCATCAATGAAACGGTCCAAGGCCAATAGGGCTTGCTGACGGGTGACTGGCCACAAAAACTGCTTCAGGCTGCCAGGGTGTTCTTTAAAGCGCGCGCCAACTAAGGTAAGCACATCTTTTGTGATGGCATCGGGCTCAAAAAACTCGGGTGGATCAATTAAGCCGGGGCCTTTTTTGGGATAGCTGGATCGGTTTTCTGCGTCGTAATTCCATTGACCACCCTCCGGCTCGCCCGCCTTATCCATCAGAACGCCGTGCTTTTTGCGCATCTGCCGGTAAAAGAATTCCATCCGCAATTCTTTCTTTGCGCCCGCCCACAGCTTGAACTCCTCTATATCGCATAAAAAGTGCGTATCGCTGGCAATGTGTAGCGGGACATCCATCGCTGTACACGCCGCTGTAATGTCGCCCCAAACGCGCCATTCGCCTGGTTCAACGCAATGGACTGAGGCTGGCTTGTAGTGCTGAATAGCCTCTTTTAAAGCGTCCCCCAGCGTGATATCTGGATTGCTCTCCATGGATTGATAGTAGACGCGTGCACCCGCTTTATTTAAGGCAGCAGCAAAATGGCGCATTGCGGATAAAAACAAGGCAATTCGTGCCTTGTGGCTCCAAACCCAGGCAGCCTCCCCGGCAGATTCAATCATCAATACCGCATCCTGCTGCCAATCGGCATTTTGGAGTACAGGGCTATCCAGATTAAGCTGATCGCCCAAAACCAAGATCAGATTACGGGTCGTTTGACTGCCCTTGGTACTTTTGGCCGTTGGGATTTTTTTGCTCATAAAACATCTTAACTGGAATGACTTAGACTGGAGTCCTGTTCCTTTTTTGCTTGATTCATTTATGCGGTATTTCTTCCTTGTGGCGGCCTGTTGGCTGGGACTTTCCTTCGGCGCTCCGGCCATCGCTCAGACCGCCGCCCCTGCCTGTAGCCCACTTCTTTCCCATACTTTTTTGCGCCTGCAAGATGAAGTTCCACAAAACTTATGCCAGTACCAAGGGAAGGTAATCATGGTGGTCAATACTGCCAGTTACTGTGGCTTTACTGGACAATACGATGACCTTGAAAAAATTTATTCCAAGTACCAACAAAAAGGATTTATCGTTTTAGGCTTTCCATCAAATGACTTTGGTCAGCAAGAGCCCGGCACCAATAAGCAAATTGCGGACTTTTGTAAAAACACCTATGACGTCAAGTTTCCGATGTTTACCAAATCGAGCGTCTCCGGAAAAAATCCAAATCCCTTATTCAAAATGTTAATTGAAAAAACAGGCACCACACCGAAGTGGAATTTTTACAAATACCTGATTGATCGCAATGGGAATGTGGTGGAGGCATATGGCAGCCTCTCGAACCCCAGCGGCAGAACAATAACGTCCCAGATTGAGAAGTTATTGCAAGGAAAGCAGTGATGGCTAAAAAGCGAATTGCCATTATTGGTGCGGGCATCTCTGGCTTAGGCTGTGCTTACCGCCTACGTCAGCATCCTGATTTTGAGATCACGATTTACGAAGCAGGAAAACACATTGGTGGTCACAGCAATACCGTTGATATCACTCTTGATACGCCAAGCGGACCTGTTCAGCATGGGGTTGACACTGGGTTCTTGGTCTTTAATCGCCGCACCTATCCTCGCCTCGTTCGCCTATTTGAAGAATTGGCTGTACCTATTTTTCCTTCCGAGATGTCCTTTTCCGTCAAGCTAGAATCGACTCCACCACTGGAGTGGGCTGGTAATGGCCTCAATTCATTTTTTGGTCAACGGCGCAATTTAGTCCGCCCTTCTTTTTGGAAGATGGCGCGTGACATCATGCGCTTTAACGCGCTTGCCACTGCGCTGGCTTTAAGCGAAGAGTCAGGCGACACAGGCCTAACGAAGGCATCAAGCCAAGAAGAAAGCATTGCCGATTTTCTAGATCGCCATGCCTTTAGCAAGCCTTTTCGGGATTGGTATTTCTTGCCCATGATTGGCGCAATTTGGTCATGCTCTGTCGATCAAATGCTGGAATTTCCGATTAAAACCATGGCGCGCTTTTGCCATAACCATGGCCTCCTGAAAATACAAGATCGACCACAGTGGCTGACGGTGCAAGGCGGTTCGAGGGAATACGTGAAACGCGTAGTTGGCGCCCTTGATCAGCATGGCGTTCATTGGGTTCGTGAAGCAGTTACAGCGGTTCATGTCCCCGCCAATAGCAAACAGCAGGCAATTGAAGTTATTAGCGCTAGTGGTACCGCCCAGTTTGATGAGATTGTGATGGCCTGCCATAGCGACCAAAGCCTTGATCTGCTCCATGGCATTGATTCAGCAAGTCAATCCATTCTGAGCGCAATTCCGTATCAGGCTAATCGGGCGATCTTGCATACCGATGCCTCCTTTTTGCCAGAGCGTAAGCGCTGCTGGGCCGCCTGGAATTACACGGCGCAAGCGAAGAGTGATGACGTGCCTGAAGATACGGTTAGCGTCAGTTATCTGATCAACCTCCTTCAGCCCTTGCCTGCAGCACTGAAAGATATTCCGATTATCGTCACCCTTAATCCACTGCGTGAGCCTGACCCCAGCAAGGTATTTCAGGAGATTCGGTATGCGCACCCTGTATTTGATATGCGCGCTACCGATGCGCAAGCGGGCTTACCTCTAATCCAGGGCAAGTCATCGGTTTGGTACTGCGGCGCATGGACTGGGTACGGATTTCATGAAGATGGGTTGCGCTCTGGAGAGACGGTAGCTGAAGCCATTTTGGAGCGCAGCAAGCATCCCGCTAGCATTCTCACTTCTCTGGCAGAGGTCAATGTTGCCAATTGATTTAAGTCCGAAACTGAATTTCGGAGTCGTTCAACACCGCCGCTTCCGTCCTGCAAAAAATGCATTCGCATATTCGGTGTTTACGATCAGTATTCCCATGCGTGAGCGGCGGCGCAATTCAGTCTTACTGCGTCAGCATGGCTTAGGTGACAATCAATTTCGCTTCTTTTCCTTTTTTGATAAGGACCATGGTCGCGGCGATGCAGATAGTTTGGCCTGGGCCGAACAACTCTTAGCCTCGAATGGCATTGCGCATCCCGATGGTGAAATCTGGTTACAAACCTTTCCACGGGTTTTGGCCTACGTCTTTAATCCTGTGAGTTTTTGGATTTGCACCAAACCCAACGGGGAGGTCCGCGCCGTCATCGCTGAGGTCAACAATACGTTTGGGGAGCGTCACTGCTATCTCTTAAGTAAAGATTCCGGCGAATCACTGCATTCGGGAGAAACCCTGACAACCAACAAGGTCTTTCATGTATCCCCTTTTTGCGATGTCAGCGGCGAATACCGCTTCCGCTTCCTCTTTCCCCAAGAAAGCCAGTCCGGACGCAACACCGTCAACCGCATTGAGCTTCATGAGGATGGGCAGCCCTTAATTCATACCAGTATCAGCGGTGAAGCACACCCGCTGACGCGTACTTCCCTGTATTTATCGATATTGCGATATCCTCTCATGAGCATTGGGGTAATTGGACGTATTCATTGGCAGGCACTGAAGCTGTGGGCCAAAGGCGTCCCGTTCCACTCCAAACCAAAACCGCCGGACTTTGAAGTTAGTAGATGAATCGACCTGGACAATCCCTTCTATCGCGATTAAGTTTTTCACGCTCTGCTGATCGTCAGACAGCCCAATCAATTCCGCTGGCAGCAAGAACCTTTCTAGCCTTGCTGAGTAACGTTAAATCTGGGCATTTAGCGCTCACCTTGCCGGATGGTAGAACCGAATACTTTGGCAGCAGCAGCGACGATTTGCATGCTGATTTACATATCCTGGACTGGGACGTTTTTAAAGACGTTCTAAAGCATGGTGATATTGGTTTTGCCGAGAGCTACATTCGCGGCCAATGGAATACGTCTAACTTAAAAGCCATATTAGAGATAGCGATCCGTAATCGCACCCTGCTGGAAAAAGCAATCTATGGCAGTTGGTTTGGCTCCCTGTTCTACCGCATCAAACATCGGATGCGCAACAATTCGAAATCGGGTAGCCGTAAAAACATTCATGCGCACTATGACTTAGGCAACCCCTTCTACTCTTTATGGCTTGATCCCAGCATGACCTATTCCAGCGCATGGTTTAGTGGTGATCTCCAGCTCCCATTGGCTCAGGCGCAATCCAATAAGTACCGGCGTATTTTGTCCGCCATCGATGCCGCTCCAGGAAAACGCATTCTGGAGATTGGTTGTGGCTGGGGCGGCTTTATTGAAGAAGCGGCGCTTGCAGGCTGTCATGTGACTGGACTTACTTTATCGCGAGAACAGCAGAAATTTGCCGAAGCACGTCTTGCAGAGCAAGGTCTTAATTCTGAGATTCGCTTTCAGGACTATCGCGATTGCAAAGATCAATTTGATGGCATTGCTTCCATCGAAATGTTTGAGGCGGTCGGTGAAAACCATTGGGAACAGTATTTCAAGACGATTGCATCCTCCCTTAAGTCCGGCGGTAAAGCTTGCATTCAGACCATTGTGATTGCCGAAGAATTGTTTGAGCGCTACCGAAGCAGCACGGACTTTATTCAGCAGTACGTTTTCCCAGGTGGCATGTTGCCATCCAAGTCTGCTTTTAAAGAGTATGCGGCTCGGGCTGGTTTGCGGGTTGATGACGAATTTGCATTTGGTACTGATTATGCAAAAACACTGTGTATTTGGTATGAATCGTTTAATGAGCAGCTGGACCAAGTGCGCCAACTCGGCTTTGATGAGGCCTTCGTCCGACTCTGGAATTTTTACCTGATGTACTGCGCTGCTGGCTTTTCAGAGCGCAATATCGATGTCGTGCAATTCACTCTGGTTCACGATCACATTAGCGGAGATAGCCTACGCCCATGAAACAAATTGGCATGCAGGACTTCGCCGGAAAACGCGTATGGGTGATTGGTGCCAGTAGCGGTATTGGGGAAGCTTGTGCAATCGCGCTATTCGCAGCCGGCGCATTGGTCGCACTCTCTGGCCGTCGAGTGCAAAATCTTCAAGCGGTTGCGCAGCATGGCAAGCCGAATCAAAGTTTGATATTGCCCTTAGATGTCACCGAGCCTCCGGCAATTCAGGAGGCCTACCAAAAGCTCATGCAGGAATGGGGGCAGCTCGATCTACTGTTGTTTGTTTCTGGGATTTACATACCGCTACGTGCCGATAACTTTGAGATGGAGTCGGCCGAGAAAACCATCAATGCCAATGTATTTGGGCCGATGCGCGCCGTTGCTGCGGTCTTGCCGAATATGCTAGAGCGTCACAGCGGCCATATCGCCATTGTAGGCAGCGTCGCTGGCTACAGCGGTCTACCCAAGGCTTTAGCGTATGGCCCCAGTAAAGCGGCCATGATTAACTTTTGTGAAACCCTCTTTTATGATTTGCAGCCGAAAGGTATTGGGGTGCACATGATTTCTCCAGGCTTTGTAAAGACCGAGGCTACTGCGCAAAATGACTTTGAAATGCCCGCCTTAATTAGCTCTGAAGAGGCGGCCAAACATATTTTGGATGGCATACGTGAGGGTGAGTTTGACATCCATTTTCCGAAACGGTTTTCTGGATTCTTAAAGTTTTTACGCCTACTGCCCTATCCCATTTACTTCTGGATACTACGGCGTTTCGTCAAAATTTAACGTCGTAGGCAGTACCGCCTCAATTACTTGTAATTTTCTTTTCTGACTTTATCGACCAAGTGATCCATCACTGCGATGGCTTTTGCACGGGTACCGGCAATCGAAGGTGAAGTAATGTACTTTCCTTGAATTGCGACAGTCGGAACGCCGTCAATACGATACGCCTCACCCATCTGCCGTGCAGCCCTTGCTTTTGAAACAACCGCAAATGAACGGTATGCGGCCAAGAATGCATTGCGATCTACGCCCTGGCTTGCAACCCAGTCTGCGATGTCATTCTCATTGAGAAGACGCTTGTTCTCCCGATGCATAGCAAACATCACCTTGGAATTGAGATTGCTCTTGCCTAAAGCCTCAAGCGCATAAAACAATTGGCTGTGCGGCATCAACTCCTCACGGAAGGCAATCGGTACCTGACGAAATACGACGTCTTTCGCTTGGCGCTTTTCCCATGCCATGATTTCGGGATCGAAATCAAAACAATGCGGGCATCCGTACCAAAAGAATTCAATGACCTCTACTTTGCCTTTGGTATCGAGCGGCTGAGCTACTGGCAGGATACGGTAATCAAATCCAGGCTCTATCTTTGCAGGGCCTTGAGCATGCGCAAGGGGCATTAAAAAAATCAGGGCAAATACGGCACCTAGCGCGAGTTGCAGTGATCGCATAAATGATTTCATTATTTGTTGACCTTAATAACGGCCGGCTTAATGCCCATGCCGGTTAACTTACTGCGCACAATACCGCTGTCATCGACATTCGCAAAAGGACCGATACGAACCCGCCAAACGGCTTTTCCATCCACCATTCCTTCGCTAATTTGCGATTGCATTCCCTGCATGGCTAAACTGGCTTTTTGTGCGTCTGCCTCAGGTTGGCTTGCAAAAGCGCCGGTCTGAACAAAAAAGACGACTTCTGTCTTCGTATCTGCCTTTGCGCTCACCGCGGCATCTGCTGCAGCTTTACCAGTTGCAATATCAGCAATCGGATCCGCACTGATACTGGGTACTGCCGGAGATTTGCCTTGCAGTGGCTTATTTAAATCAATTTGCGTTGCTGGTTTTTCTTCTTCACTAGCCACCGTCTCCGCTGGCGCAGCTGGCTTAATGGATAACGGAAGATTGGGGGCTTTGACACCAGGCCGCTCTTGCGGTGGCGTTTTGGAAATATAAAAAGCTACTGCCAAAGCGAGGCCAAGACCGATCGCCAAACCAATCACCAAACCCAAAATGGTGCCGCCAAACTCCCTATCGCTTTGGGCAATGGGATGCAACGGAAATCCGGCAGGTTGATTGGTTTTGTTCATCATTTCCCTTATCTTACATTTTTCTGGGCGCCGACACACCCAATAAAGCCAATCCATTTTCAATTACCTGCCGGCTTGCAGACAATAAAGCCAACCGAGCTAATTTAAGGTTTGCATCGTCTACTAAAACCCGGTCTGCATTGTAAAAAGTATGGAAATCCCCCGCTAAATCACGCAGATAAAACGCAACTGCGTGTGGGGATAACTCGGCGGCGGCTGTTGTTAGCATCTCAGGGTACTCGGCAAGGCGGCGTAACAAATGATCGGAAGCCTTGCTGTCTAAAAGTGACAGATTGGCATTCAGTAACTCTGCATCGGTGCCGCTCCATTGCTGCAAGATGGAGCAAATACGCGCATGGGCATATTGCACATAGAACACTGGGTTTTCATCATTCTGTTGCAGTGCCAAATCCACATCAAAAACAAATTCCGTATCAGCTTTACGAGAAATCAAGAAGAAGCGCACTGCATCACGCCCACGCTGCAAAGCTAATTCGCGCTCTTCTACATTCATCGACTCGGTAACGCCACCAGACCACTCCACTAAATCACGAACGGTCACATAAGACCCGGCCCGCTTTGAAATCTTGACCTCCTGCCCATGCCGCATCACCGTCACCATCTTGTGCAGAACATAGTCGGGGTAATCAGCCGGAATAATCCAGCCGCGCTTTTGCGCAACACCTTGCAAACCAGAGCGCACGCGAGCGATGGTGCCATGGTGATCACTGCCTTGAACATTAATTACTTTAGTAAAGCCGCGCTGCCACTTGCTCGCATGGTAAGCCACATCTGGCACAAAATAGGTGTATGTGCCGTCTGACTTGCGCATGACGCGGTCCTTGTCATCGCCATCTTCTGTGGTCCTAAGCCACAATGCGCCGTCGGCTTCATATGTTTTACCTACCGATCCCAGGTCAGCAACGATCTGAGCCACACTGCCGTCGGTATACAAAGAGGATTCGAGGTAGTAACAATCAAACTGAACGCCAAACGTACGTAAATCAATATCCTGCTCATTGCGTAGGTAAGCAACCGCAAACTGCTGAATCGCTGCCAAGTCATCGGCGCCCTTGCATTCAGGAGAAGCCTTGTACGCCTCTGCAATCTCCGCAATGTAATCGCCGTTGTAAGCCTGCTCTGGCCAGCTTGCATCACCCGGCTTGAGTCCGCTCAGGCGGGCATGCACGGATGCCGCTAAATTCGTAATCTGCACTCCAGCATCGTTGTAATAAAACTCTCGGTGCACGGAAATTCCTTGGGTATCCAGCAGATTGGCAATAGCATCGCCGAGCGCTGCTTGCCGGCCATGGCCAACGTGCAAGGGGCCGGTTGGATTGGCAGAAACAAACTCCACCATTGCCCGTGACACCCCATCGCCCGCACGCTTACCGAATGTTTTTTTCTGATCGAGCACTGCTGCAACCACTTCGGTTTTAGCTGCATTGCTTAAGCGGAAATTAATAAATCCAGGGCCTGCAATCTCACTCGATGCAATCAGCCTTGCATAACTCGGATCTGACCCTAAGGAATCCACGATAGCCTGGGCCAACTCACGGGGATTCATCTTCCATGCTTTGGCGATTTGCAATGCAATGTTGCAAGCGACATCGCCATGGTCCACTGATTTGGGTCGCTCAAGCCGTGGCTCAATCGGCACATCCTGTGCAATACCGCGACTATTTGCAACGGCGCTCAAGGCGCGGCGTAGCAATTCAATTAACTGGGTTTTGTGATTTAACAGCATAGAAGGGGAGTTTATCAGGCGTAGTGGCCGATTATGAATAGGGGCTTCTTAAAGGTGGTAAGCTAAATTATGATCTACCAATTTCACTCCAAAGCAGGCCCCGATGTCATCATGCTCTCGGATTTGAGCCAACGCATTTTTGACATCATTGAGCACCCCCTAGAGAAACGGGGCATTTTGGTCGCAGAGCGTTTGCCGGAGTTTATTGCTCGCCTTGAATCCGCCATTGCGGCCGATGTAGCCTCCAAAAGTAGCGCTCCCGACACACCCTCAGACTCTGACCAAGAAAAGCCGACTGCCGATCGTCTAGGGCAGCGGGCCTTCCCCTTTCTAGAACTCATGAAGCAATCTCGGGCTGCAAATGAACCCATCGTCTGGGGCGTCTAAAGACAAGCCTTTGCTATACAAAGGCAGGGAATCACTCCAAAGAGCTTGATAGAGACCGGCGCACGGTTTCAACTGATTCATCACGGCGCTTGGCTAAATCCTCGACTTGATCTGCTGCCACCTTACCAACGTTGAAATACTGCGCATTGGGGTGCGCCAAATAAAATCCGCTCACACTGGAGGCGGGATCCATTGCAAAAGACTCGGTTAGGGTCATGCCAATGTCTTCCGCGCCAACGATGCGCAACATATCGCGCTTGACCTCATGGGCCGGGCAGGCTGGATAACCGGGTGCCGGCCGAATGCCGCGATATTGCTCATCGATCATGGCCTCATTTGTTAGGGACTCATCGCTGGCATAACCCCACAGATCAGTACGCACGCGGTGGTGCATGAGTTCAGCAAAGGCCTCCGCTAGGCGATCTGCTAAGGCCTTGAGCATGATGGCGTTGTAATCGTCGTTTTTTGCCTGAAATTCAGCGACTTTCTTTTCAACGCCGTGTCCGGTTGTAACAGCAAAACAGCCGACGTAATCCGCCACTCCAGAATCCCGCGGCGCAACGTAGTCTGCAAGGCAGCGATTGGGTCGCTTTACTCCATCGACCACTGGCCGCTCTGACTGCTGGCGTAAGTTATGCCAGACAAATAGGGGATGCTCACGCGTTTCATCGCTATACAACACAATGTCATCGCCAATGGTGTTAGCAGGATAAAACGCAACTACGCCATCTGCCTGCAGCCATTGTCCTTTTACGAGCTTCTCTAATAGAGCCTGGGCATCAGCGAATACTTTTTTGGCCTCAACGCCAACCACCTCATCCTCGAGGATGGCCGGGAACTTGCCCGCCAAATCCCAGGTTTGAAAAAACGGGGTCCAGTCAATGAACTTGGCAATTTCACTGAGGGCAAAGTTTTTGAAGACGCGGCGACCAATAAATTTAGGCTTCTCTGGCGTGTAGGTAGTCCAATCGATTTTCTCTCGATTTTGGCGTGCCGCTTCCAGTGAAATGGTTGGCACTGCTTTACGATTGGCATGCTGTAAGCGGATGCGATCATAGTCATCGCGCAAGTCTTGAATAAACTTACTGGCACTCTCATCTGAGAGCAAGCTGGATGCAACCGAGACGGAGCGTGACGCATCCGGTACATACACCACCGGACCGTCATAGTGCGGCGCAATCTTGACTGCAGTATGAACGCGGGATGTAGTCGCCCCACCAATCATCAAAGGCAACTGCTGGTCACGGAAATACGGATCACGCTGCATTTCTTGGGCAACGTAGGTCATCTCCTCAAGCGAAGGAGTAATCAAACCAGATAGCCCGACAATATCGGCCTTCTCTTCCTTGGCTACCTTCAGAATCTCAGCACAAGGCACCATCACACCCATATTGACTACTTCAAAGTTATTGCATTGAAGAACAACGGTCACAATGTTTTTGCCAATGTCATGGACATCGCCCTTAACAGTTGCCATCACAATCTTGCCCTTGGCTTTGGCTTCCCCGCCTGCAGCAACGTGCAAGCGTTTTTCTTCTTCAATATAGGGAATAAGGTGCGCTACGGCCTGCTTCATGACACGCGCACTTTTTACGACTTGCGGCAAAAACATTTTGCCTTCACCGAACAAATCGCCGACCACGTTCATGCCATCCATGAGGGGGCCCTCAATCACTTCAATCGGACGGCCGCCGGAACCCATGATATCCGCGCGCAACTCTTCGGTGTCGTCCAAAATAAAGTTGGTAATGCCGTGCACCAAGGCGTGCGTTAAGCGATCCCGTACCGGCGCTTCACGCCATACGAGATTCTCGACTTGCTTGATACCGTCGCCCTTAAATTGATCCGCGATTGCCAATAAGCGCTCGGTTGGAGTTTGGCCATCCTTTTCTTTAAAGCGGTTGAGCACAATGTCTTCCACCCGCTCGCGCAACTCTGGATCTAAGTCGGCATAGACCCCAAGCTGTCCGGCATTCACAATGCCCATGTCCATGCCTGCCTGAATCGCATGGTACAAAAATACGGTATGAATAGCTTCACGAACACGATCATTGCCGCGGAAGGAAAAGCTCACATTGGAAACACCGCCGCTGACTTTCGCGCCCGGTAGATTTTCTTTAATCCAGCGCGTTGCATTGATAAAATCAACCGCGTAGTTATCGTGCTCTTCAATCCCGGTTGCAATCGCAAAAATATTGGGATCAAAAATAATGTCTTCCGCAGGAAATCCAATTTCGTCTACCAAAATTTGATACGAACGCTGGCAAATTTCTGTTTTACGTTGATAGGTATCAGCCTGCCCTTTTTCATCAAATGCCATGACTACTGTGGCGGCTCCATAGCGACGGATCAGCTTAGCTTGATGCCGAAATGCTTCTTCACCTTCTTTTAAAGAAATCGAATTGACGATGGGCTTACCTTGGACACATTTCAAGCCGGCCTCGATGATGCTCCACTTCGATGAGTCGATCATGATAGGCACACGCGCAATATCGGGCTCAGATGCAATCAGATTCAGAAAGCGCACCATGGCTGCCTCTGAATCGAGCATGGCCTCATCCATATTGATGTCAATAATCTGCGCGCCACTTTCAACTTGCTGCCGTGCTACGGCCAAGGCTTCATCAAATTGATTATTTAAAATCATGCGCGAGAAGGCTTTTGATCCCGTCACGTTGGTGCGCTCACCAATATTGACGAAGCCAACCACTGGACTGACGTTATACGACTCGAGGCCAGACAAACGCATTGGGGCAATCACGCGCTTGCTCATTCTGCTACCTCTGCTTGGGGCTCACGGTAAAAGACCCTTGGCTTGCGCTTCGCAACTGCATTGGCAATCGCGCGGATGTGATCTGGAGTGGTTCCACAGCAGCCACCCACCAGATTGACTAATCCATCTTTCGCAAAACCATCCACCAGCGCAGAAGTAATTTCCGGCGTCTCATCAAAGCCGGTATCACTCATGGGGTTTGGCAGGCCTGCATTGGGGTAACACGAGACCGCGGTATTGCAGATGCGGGCCAGCTCAGCAATGTAGGGGCGCATCAAGGCTGCTCCGAGCGCGCAATTCAAACCAAATGTGAGTGGCTTGATGTGGCGCAAGCTATTCCAAAACGCTTCGACGGTTTGCCCAGACAAAATTCGTCCTGACGCATCGGTCACTGTTCCAGAAACCATGACGGGCAACTTCACGCCGGTATCCTCAAAAAATTCATCGAGAGCAAACATCGCCGCTTTCGCATTTAAGGTATCAAAAATGGTTTCGACTAAGAAAAGGTCAACGCCACCCGCATACAAACCTTCAATTTGCTCGCGGTAGGTATCACGTAAGGCATCAAAGCTAATGTTGCGCGCGCCTGGATCATTGACGTCTGGCGAGATACTGGCAGTCTTTGGCGTGGGGCCAATGGCACCGGCAACAAAACGCGGTTTTTCAGGTGTGCTGAATTTGGCACAAGCATCATGCGCTAAACGTGCAGCCGCCTCATTCATCTCGCGTGCCAAACCTGGCATTTTGTAGTCCTCTTGCGCCACCGAAGTCGCGCCAAAGGTATTGGTTTCAATGATGTCCGCGCCCGCCTCCAAATAGTCTTCATGGATTTTTTGGATGATGTGGGGCTGCGTTAACACCAAAAGCTCATTGTTCCCCTTCAGATCCCCCGGATGATCAGCAAAACGGGTATTGCCCGGCAGGCCACGGTAATCGGCTTCGCTCAACTTGTATTGCTGAATCATGGTTCCCATGGCGCCGTCCAAGATCAGGATGCGGTCGTTTAGCAGCGCTGGTAATTCGCTACCGCGGGTAAATACCAAATTGGAACCGTTTGATTGCATTGTTTAAATAGAGGGGTTAATCTTAGTAACCCACTATTCTAATGACTTTATCGGCATCAAGCCGACTTGGAGGCCGTATGTTTGGAACCATTCCTGAATTCAATCAAAGCATGGAAATGCTCAAGACTATGTGGGGGCAAGGGGTTGCTGCCGGCCAAAATCCAGGACAGTTTCCGTTTACGGCCGACCCATCAAAAGGCCCTGCTGGATTTGCTGGCTTTCCAGGGGTGGATATTGATGAGCTTGAAAAGCGAATTAAGGACTTAAAAAGCGTTGAAAACTGGCTTTCCATGAACCACAGCATCCTGAAAACGACGATTCAGGGTCTCGAGGTCCAGCATGCAACCCTATTGGCACTGAAGTCCTTTGGGGAGGCCATGACGCCTAAGTCCGACGAAAGTGCTGACTCCAGCAAAAAAACCGCTACAACTAAACCGCGCAAAACATCCACACCCCGTCGGAAGAAAGCTCGCGGCGCAACTTTCCTTGACGCCACAGGTGATTGAGGTGGGCAATCGCTTCGCCCATGGCAAAACTCATTTGATGGGTATCCAGGCTACGCTTAAATAGCACCGGAACAATATCGCGGGCATGGTGCGGAACGCTGCATGCACCCAAGGTTTCAGCCAAGCGGTCGACGTGGTGTTCTTGTAGCTGCTTGATGCGGTAATGCAGGCCCCTAAAGGGTTTGCCATGCGAGGGCAGCACCACGGTATCTTTTGGCAATGCTGTGTACTTTAGTAAAGAATCCAAATACAAGCCAAGTGGATCGGCGTCAGGCTCGGCATCGTAGACGCTCACATTGGTCGAGATGCGCGGCAACACCATATCCCCCGAAATGAAACAGCCCAATGCAGCACAGTAAAGACTGGCGTGTTCCGGGGCATGACCATAACCCATGATGACCTGCCATTGATGTCCACCCATCTCAATCTGCTCGCCCTCCATGATGCGGCGGTAGCGCTTTGGCACACCAGGCACCATACGCTTGTAATAGTCTGCTCGGCCACGGAGTTTCTCGAGATCGTCGCTGCTGGCAAGGCCGTGCCGTTGAAAATGGTCTGCAGCACCGCCACTGCCAGGAGTGGCGCCAATGGCAGCGCCGCCTTGATCATGGCTTAGCCACTGTGCAGTGAGGTAATCGGACATCGACATCCACAATGGCACTTGCCAGCGCTCACACAGCCATTGCGCTAGGCCAACGTGATCTGGGTGCATATGGGTCACAATGACCCGCAGCACGGGCAGTCCTTCCAGCTGGGTTCGCTCAATCTCTTCCCAAATGGCCCGGGTCTCGTCATTTGCAATACCGCAGTCAACAATGGTCCAGCCCGCCCTGCCATTAAAGTCATCCCGAATTAACCAGAGATTGATATGATCCAAGGCGAAGGGCAGAGGCATTCTGATCCAGCGTACTCCGGGTAGCAATTCGAATGGAATCCCCTTCTCAGGCAATTGATCGCCCCAGGGATATTGAATTGAATTCAGGTCAGCTGCGTTTGTAATCGGTGGCGTTTTCATTGCTTACTTGGTTTTATAAAAGGATAGTTCAGTGGTCAAATCGCCTTGCGTCAATTGGTGTGAAATGCATCCGCAAACCGGTTATTGCCTGGGTTGCTTTCGCACGCTGGATGAAATCGCACGCTGGTCCTCTTTATCTGAGGACGAACAAGGTGCGATTAATCTTCAGCTTCCGCTACGTCAAACACTGCAAGGCGATGATCCATCATTAAGCCCACTGCCTTAACGATTCACGTCCACAATCACCCGGCCCCGAACATTGCCTTTCATTAAGGCGTCGGCATACTCAATTGCCTCACCCAAACTAATTTCATGGGAAATGGCATCCAATGTCTTTAGGTCTACCAAGGCGCTCAGCTGTTCATACGCTGCAATGCGCTTGGCTTTAGGCACGGTCACGCTATTGATGCCATAAAGGGTAACGCCACGCAAAATGAAGGGTGCTACCGTACCTGGAAAATCCATGCCTTGCGCAAGGCCACAGGCAGCTACCGCGCCTTCACTCTTCGTTGCTGCGCATGCATTGACTAAGGTGTGACTGCCTACGCTATCGACCACGGCAGCCCAGCGCTCGCGGGCCAAAGGCTTACCCGGCTCCGATAAGCTACTCCGATCAATCACTTCAGTTGCACCCAAAGACCGAAGGTACTCCGTCTCTTGGGGGCGACCGCTACTAGCAACTACCGTAAAACCAAGCTTGCTCAGCAGGGCTATTGCAAAACTACCAACTCCGCCCGCAGCGCCAGTAACCAGCACTTCACCGTCAGCTGGCTTGACGCCATGTTTTTGTAATGCCATGACACACAGCATGGCGGTATATCCAGCAGTTCCAATCGCTAAGGCCTGTTTAGCGGTAAAGCCCTTTGGCAATGGAATAAGCCAGTCCGCCTTAACCCTTGCCTGCTGGGCTAAACCACCCCAGTGGCCCTCGCCTACACCCCAGCCATTGAGCAAAACGGCATCACCGACCTTAAATTCAGGCGATGTACTTTCCAGCACCTCCCCTGCAAAATCAATCCCAGGAACCATTGGAAAGCTTCTAACCACCGGGCCTTTACCTGTAATTGCCAAGCCATCTTTGTAATTCAGCGTGGAATACTGCACGCGAACACGCACATCCCCCGCTGGAAGCGCTGATTCCTCAAGCTGGCCCAGCTCAGCACGGTAGCCTTTGTCGTCTTTATTTATAACAATTGCCTTAAACATCGTTTTCCTTTCAATACAAAGCCATACCGCTAATTTTCACTCGCAGACCGTAAACCGTTTATCCTAACAAGCATTACGAATTATGGAGCGTTCCATGAAAAAAATTCTACTCCCTCTTGGGCTGCTTACCCTCCTTATCGCCGGCTGCTCTTCCACTGACATCAAGATGTCGATGGGGAATATGCGCCTCATTCAGTCTTCTGCGGCGCCACAAGACGTCATGAATTTTGCTACGAAAGCCTGTCAGTCTGACTTTTACATGGGCGCCAGCTTTATCTCCAAAGCATCGAATGAATATCGCTTCAAGTGCGTTCGTGCAGAAGAAAATGAAATACTGACACCCATTCCTGGCACCAGCATTACGCCAACCAAATAAGTTTAAAGATAAAGCCCTTCATGAGTTCAGCTTCACCCACCGAATTACGTAAGGCATTTTCTAGTTTCGCTACTGGCGTAACGGTCATCACTGGCATTGGAAACAACAGTCAAGCTGTTGGCGTCACGATTAGTTCATTTAATACCGTTTCCTTAGATCCGCCCCTCGTGCTTTGGAGTCTGTCTGAGCGTTCCGTATTGATGGATGCGTTTGCAGTTGGCAAAAAACAATTGATTCATGTTTTAGAGCGATCACAAGAAGATATCGCCATGCGCTTTGCCAAAAGTACTAGCGATCAATTTGCGGGCGTCGACCTTGTCACCACCCCTTCTGGCCTAGCAATGCTGCCCGATTGTGTCGCCTACTTTGAGTGCGAAACCATTGCCGCTCATCCAGGCGGTGATCACCGTATTATTGTGGCGCGCATCGTGAACATGCAACACCATGAAGCACGAGATCCACTAGTATTTTCACGTAGTCAATTTATGGGCCTGCGTTTACCTGAGCGCGCCCCAATCGAATAAAGGATTTTTCATGATGCGTCTTTGGGGTAGAACCACGTCAATCAACGTCCAAAAAATTCTATGGTGCCTAAATGAGCTTGGGCTTAAAGAAGGCGTAGACTATGAACGCATCGATGCTGGTCTGCAATTTGGTGTGGTCAATACCCCTGAATTCTTGGCATTAAATCCGAACGGCTTAGTGCCGACACTGCAAGATGAATCCTTCGTACTGTGGGAATCCAATTCCATTTTGCGTTACCTCGCTCGCAAGTATGACCAGAACGGACGCTACCCGGCTGACATTAATAGCCAAGCCTCTGCTGACAAGTGGATGGATTGGCAACTCACTACGTTCTGGCCAGCCATGCGGCCAGCATTTTTAGGTCTGACACGAACCCCTGAAAATGAACGGAACTATGATTTGATTCGCAAGGACTATGCAACGGCCAGCGGCCAACTGAAGATCCTCAATCAAGCCTTGGAATCCCATCTGTATTGCGCCGGCAACCGCTTTAGCCTCGCCGATATTGCTTTAGGCCTCTGCGTCAACCGCTGGATCATGTTGGCCGAGAAGTTTCCTGAGCGAGTGGGTGAGCGCACTTCCTACCCAGGTATTGAGGCGTGGATGAAACGTTTAGAAAGCGAAACCGCCTATCTCACCGTAGCCTAAACAGCTTAGGGCGGGAACGCCCTAAGCTTGCTTGAATTTCTTGGCTTGGTGATCAGCGCCAATAAAGAGGTACATCGCAGGCACCACAAACAGGGTAAATAAAGTACCGATCGAGAGGCCAGTAAAGATCACAATCCCCATGGATTGGCGCCCCGCAGCACCAGCGCCCGATGCAATCACCAAGGGGATCACACCCAAGACCATCGCTGCTGTCGTCATGAGAATGGGGCGCAAACGAACGCTACTGGCTTCGACAATCGCATCAAGCTTGCTACGCCCTGCCGCCTGCAACTCATTAGCAAACTCCACAATCAAAATACCGTGCTTACTAATGAGCCCCATGAGCGTCACAAGGCCAACCTGGGTGTAGACATTTAGTGTGGTGAAACCGAGATTAATAAAGATCAGTGCACCAAATAAAGCCAGCGGCACCGAAACCAAAATCACAATCGGGTCACGGAAACTCTCAAACTGAGCGGCTAATACTAAGAAGACGATCAAAATCGCAAAGAACATGGTGACTAGGAAGCCACCAGACTCATTCATGAACTGCCGTGATGGTCCGGCGTAATCAATGGAGTAACCATTAGGCGCTACTTCTTTTAATGACTGCGCAATAAACTTGAGGACCTCTTCTTGGGATACGAATGGTGTACTCACACCAATAATCGTAGCGGAATTCAGCTGCTGGAAATGATTGATGGATTGTGGAACGACGCGCTGCTTAATGCTGGCAATGGTCCGCGCCTGAATCATCTCACCGCTGGGAGTGCGAATATAGTAATCCAATATTTGATCTGGATTGAGTCGATCGACCTGCTTCACCTGTGGAATCACCCGATACGATCTGCCAGAAACTGAAAAGTAATTTACAAAGCCTCCGCCAAGCGCAGCTGAAAGTGCATTGCCTACGTCGCGCTGGGTCATGCCCAATGCGGCGACTTTTTCGCGGTCAATCTCTAAGACGTTTTGTGGTTTATCAATCTTTAAGTCGCTATCCACAAAGAAAAACATACCGCTCTTACGCGCTTTGTCGAGCACGGCCTGAGATACCTCATTGAGGTTCTCGTATGACTCGGTGGTATTAATAACCACCTGTACCGGTAAGCCCTGGGCCCCTGGCAAAGCAGGAAACTGGAAGGCGGCAACTCGGACGCCGGCAATGCTATTCCACTTATTCTGCATGTCTTGCTGAAAAGCCGACGCACTGCGGCTACGCTCATTCCAATCCTTCATCAGTACGCCACCAAAACTGCTGGTCGCACTCGTAATTTGGAACATCTGCAAATATTCCGGCTCGGCAGCAGCGATTTTTTGAATCTGATCAGCATAGGTTTGCATTTGATTGACCGTGGCATTAGGCGGGCCAGAGGCCTGCATCAGCACAATGCCTTGGTCTTCAATGGGTGCTAACTCCGAATGGGCAGTTGCATACAGGTACGCAACTCCGCCCAGCAAAAATACGCCCATCACGATAATGACCTGCCAGGTACTTAATAGGTCACGTAACAAAGTCTGATAGCGGTGATGCACGCGATCAAAAATCGCATCAATTTTTTTCACAAAGGGAGTAGTCTCTTGCCCTTCGGTAAAAATGCGGGAGCACATCATGGGCGACAGCGTCAACGCTACCACTCCAGAAACTGCTACCGCACTGGCTAAGGTAAATGCAAATTCGGTGAATAACGCCCCGGTAAGGCCGCCCTGAAAGCCAATCGGAATATAAACAGCGATGAGTACTACGGTCATTGCCAGAATCGGATTGCCGAGTTCCCGCGCCGCAATCAAGGATGCTTCGAGTGGCGATTTACCCTCTTTCATATGGCGATCGACGTTCTCCACCACAATGATGGCGTCATCCACGACCAAGCCAATCGCCAAAACCAAGGCAAGCAGGGTAAGCAAATTAATGGAATAACCCAAGACCTGCATTAAGAAGAATGTGCCGATGAGCGATAGTGGCATCGCAATGACAGGCACGGCGACTGCTCGGAAGCTTCCCAAGAATAAGAAGATCACCACGGTCACAATGAGGAGGGCCTCAAGTAAAGTAGCTACCACCTCGTCAATGGAGGTGGTGATGAATTTCGTTGAGTCATAGACAATGTTGCCAACTAAGCCGGTTGGCAACTGCCTCTGAATATCGGGCAAGACCGCGCGCACCCGCTCTGCAACATCAAGCAAATTCGCATCGGGTGCCACTTTGATACCAATAAACACCGACTGCTTACCGCTAAATGCCACATTGGTGTTGTAGTCATCCGATCCCAGGCTTACTGTTGCCACTTGATCTAAGTAAACAATGTCCGCGCCATTGCGCTTAACTACCAATTTACGGAATTCATCCAAGGTATGTAGATCAGTTCCAGCCACTAAATCTACCGCCACCATTTCACCCTTCGTGCTGCCAACGGCAGAGAGGTAATTATTGGCGGCAAGCGCGTTATAGACGTCATCTGCTCCTACGCCCACACCAGCCATGCGATCACGATCCAGCCAAGCGCGCAGGGCAAACTTACGACCACCTAAAATCTCGGCATTTTGAACGCCAGCGACCGAGTCAAGCTTTGGCTTTACGACGCGCAACAGGTAATCGGTTGTGCTGTTATTGGGAATAACGTCACTGTAAAAACCCAAATACATTGCTGCAGTGGATTGACCAACCTGCACGGTTAGGACAGGCTGCTGGGCCTGCGGTGGCAATTGATTGCGAACGGAGCTAATTTGCGTGTTGATTTGTGTCAGCGCTTTATTAGCATCGTAATTTAGCTGCAAGGTTGCAATAATGGTGGAGATGCCGCTAATGCTGGTTGACGAGAGGTAATCAATGCCCTGGGCCTGTGCAATCGCCGCCTCTAAGGGTTGGGTAATGAAGCCAGCAATCGTTTCAGGATCTGCTCCAAAATATGCGGTCGTGATGGTAACGATGGCATTTTGAGTTTGCGGGTACTGATTGACTGGTAAGGTGCTAGCAGACTTCAGTCCAAACACCAGAATGAGCGCACTCACCACCAGCGCCAATACCGGTCTGCGAATAAATAGATCAGTCCACTTCATAAATTAGTCAGTTCGCTCGATTTATTGTTCTTGTGGCTTTGGATTGGGATTAAAGCTGGGCTGGACTTTATTATTAATAATCAATGGCGTGCCATTTTTTAATTTGAGTTGTCCGCTGGTGACTACCATCACGCCTGGCTCAAGGCCTTTGACAATCGCGACTTGATCACCCCGGGTGAGGCCTGTTGTCACAAATACCTGCTCGGCTTCAATCAGCGGCTTGCCTTGCTTATCCATGCGATCGGTTTTGCGAGCAATGAAGACAGTGCTACCGTAGGGATTGTAGGTAATGGCTGTTTGAGGCAGGGTGAGGTATTTGACACGATCGCCCAAGTTGATGGTGACGTTTGCAAACATGCCTGGCAATACCTTTTTATCGGGATTACTCACCATTGCCTCAATTTGCATATTGCGCGTATTGAGCTCAACCTTTGGGCTCACGGCCGTAATCTTGCCTTTGAACCCAGCATCCTTAAATGCATCGGTCTTCATTTCAATCTCTTGTCCTACTTGAATCATGCCTGCCGTACTTTGCGGCAAGGTGAAGTCCACAAAAATGGGATCAAGTGTTTGCAAGGTCAGCATCTTATCGCCTGCATTGACATATTGGCCTGGGTTAATCGCAATGATGCCGACGCGGCCGCTAAACGGAGCTTTGATACTCTTCTTTGCAACCAGCGCAGCCTGCTGCTCAACCTGCGCTGCTTTTGACTTAGCGTCTGCCGCGCTTGTATCGAAGACATTTTTACTAATCGCTTGAATGGCCAGCTGTTGTTTATCGCGCTCGTTAATCACCTTCGCTAAATCAGCCATTGCTTTAAAGGAGTTGAGCTGAGCAATGTCTGCTGCGTCATTGAGCTGAATTAACAAATCGCCCTTCTTCACATCCATCCCGGATTTAACCGACACATTTAAGACGGCTCCGCCAGTCTCGGCACTTAAGTCAACGCCGCGAAACGCGCGAATATTACCCACACTACTTAAGGTTGGCTGCCACTCATCTTCCTCTACCACCATCGTCGATACCGTTGCAGGGGGCAAGCCCATACTGGAGATAAAGTAGGTGATTAATGCGGTTTTCAGTGTATTGAAACCAACTAGCAATCCAAGCAGTATGCAGACAGAGACCAGCATGACGATCATGCGGCGGCGCAACGGCGTCATCGCCATCAGCTTGGCATAGGTTTTTGTACCCTTGAAGCGCTCACGCAAACGCAGCGTATTGCCAATGCGACTAAATAAATGACTTATTGCAGTCCATGCCTTGCTGACGTATTCCATTAGTTTCCACTCATGTACTTTAGACTTCAGTGTTTGAATAAATTCCTGCAATGATTTCATTGCGCATTCCTTGCAACATTCGGTTGGTATGCCGGACCATCTCGATTCCACCAGCCTCCGCCTAGGGCAGCAAACAGCGCGGCTGTATCTGCAAAGCGTACCGCCTGCGCCTGCACAAATTTCACCTTGGCCTGCTGATACAGGTTTTGGTAATACAGCACAGCTAAATAGCTACTAGTTCCAAGCTTGTATTGTTCTTGCACTAAATCCAAGGTTTCTTTTGAGTAGCGCTCGGCATCGGCAGCGGCCTTTAAAGACTGGGCACCCGTCTCTAGCGCACGTAGGGCATCGGCTACCTCTTGAAAGGCGGTAAGGACAGTAGCCTGGTACTGAAATACTGCCTGTTCGTAACCCGCAATCGCACCACGCCGCTGCGCTAGCAGCTGTCCGCCCTGAAACAAGGGTTGAAACACCCCGCCAGCAACACTCCAAATTGCTGCCGAAGGTCCAAATAAGGCGCCTGAGGATAGCGCCACTGAGCCGACGCTAGCACTCAGATTAATTTGTGGCAAAAGATTGGCGGTAGCCACGCCCACTAAGGCGTTGGTTGATTTCAGTAAGGCCTCAGCCGCCCGAATATCGGGGCGCTGCCGCACCAAGTTCGATGGCAGAGACAGTGGGAGCTTATCGGGTAAATGTAAATTGGCTAACTCGAATTCAGCGATCTGCGCATTGCTAGGAAATGCGCCGGTATAGACGGCAAGCTGATTGCGTGCAAAAGCGAGATTACGTTCATAAGTCAATAAATCGACCTGGGAGTTCGCCACTAAGGTTTGCTGGGAGGTCAGGTCTACCCGCGATACAGTGCCGATGGCAAGCTGACGCTCGGTTACGTCTGCAAAATTTTGTTGGGCTTTTAGAATCTCGGATGTGGCAGCGTACTGCGCGCGCAGTGCGGCTTCGCGAACGGCCGCTGTCACGATATTGGCCGTTAAAGCAAGGTATGCGCCTTCGAGTTGGAATTGACTAATCTCTGCTTGCGCACGCGCGCTCTCCACGGCTCGTCTCGCAGCGCCAAATACATCTACACGATATCCTAAATTAATCGAGGTGTTGTATACGTTATAAATATTTTGACCGGGCAGGCCAAATGTGGCTAAGGATTGTTGTTGGCGCGTTGCGTTACCACCTAGGCCAATGCTTGGAAAATACTGCCCACCAATTTGTGCGTTCACATTTTCCTGAGCAACCCGCAGAGCTGCATCTGCGGCAGCCAAATTGGGATTTTGCTCCAAGGCGGTTTTAATCAACTTATCCAGCTGAGGTGATTTAAATAAGGTCCACCACTCTGCCGGAATATCGGTATCTGGAATAATCTGCTGCTCAGTTCCTCCAGCTACGTTCGGCGCAGTAGCCAATGTAGTAGCCGTCGGCTTTTCAGTAAAGCGAGCTACTTTTGGAGCATCTGGCTGCTTGAAATCCGGGCCTGCTGCACACGCGACCAGGCTAGCCGCTAAGAGCGCAACGAATGCACGCTGAGCTAAGTACACGCGTCTTTGAATGCAGGGTGATGGGCTAAGTATTGATTCGCTCATGGCAACCCTTATTTGAACACAGATAAGGGGCTTTATTCGGCGCTCTAGGCCTATCCGAAGGCATTACAGCTTGAATGGCAACGGCTTAGAGGTAATCCAACTGCGCAAAGCGTACGGGCTTATTCGACGGTCACGCTTTTTGCTAAATTTCTTGGCTTATCCACATCGGTTTCGCGAGCGCATGCCGTGTGATAAGCCAGCAATTGCAGTGGCACCACATGCAAAATGGGCGATAAATCCCCGTAGTATTCAGGCAAACGAATCACGGCAATGCCATCGCTACTGACGATTTCAGTATCTTGGTCTGCAAATACATACAAGCGGCCACCACGGGCCTTCACTTCTTGCATATTGGATTTGAGTTTTTCAAGCAAGGCATCATTTGGCGCTACTGTCACTACTGGCATTTTTTCTGTGACCAATGCCAATGGGCCATGCTTTAACTCACCAGCAGGGTAGGCTTCTGCATGAATATAAGAAATCTCTTTGAGCTTTAAAGCGCCCTCAAGGGCAATCGGGTAGTGCAGACCCCGGCCCAAGAAAAGGGCATTTTCACACTGCGCAAAGGCTGCACTCCAGGCAATGATTTGCGGCTCTAAGGCCAACACGGCAATTAAGGCCTTAGGCAAGTGCCGCAAAGCCTTTAGTGCATTTTTTTCTTCTGATTCACTAATGCGACCCTGGCGTTTGGCAATGGACATAGCCAATAAGTAGAGGGCAAGCAATTGAGTCGTAAACGCTTTGGTTGAAGCAACCCCAATTTCAGTGCCGGCCTTCGTTAAAAAGCGCCAATTCGTTTCACGAATCATCGCACTGCTAGCCACATTACAAATCGCTAAGGTCATGGTGTGGCCAAGTGTTTTGGCATGACGTAAGGCGGCCAAGGTATCGGCTGTCTCGCCCGACTGCGACACCACCACAATCAGAGTGTTGGGATTAGGCACTGAAGTGCGGTAGCGATACTCACTTGCTATCTCAACCTGCGTCGGCATTCCTGCGATGGCTTCAAGCCAATACTTTGCAACGCAAGCCGAGTAATAGCTGGTGCCACACGCCAAAATTAAAAGCTGGTCAAACCCCTGCCACGCCTTAGGATCCGCACCAAAGAGATCCGGACCAAAATGCGTGATATTGGCAAGGGTATTGGCAATCGCTGTGGGCTGCTCAAAAATTTCTTTTTGCATGTAATGCTGATATGGGCCCAAATCAACGGAGTCAGCCTGTGCTGGCATGGGTTTTTGCACGCGCTGAACCAGTTGACCATTGCCATCGCTAATACTGACCTGATCAGCCTTTAAGACGGCAACATCACCTTCTTCTAAATACAGCATGGTCTTTGCATGACCTGCCAGCGCTAAGGCATCGGACGCAATAAAGTTTTCATTTTCGCCAAAGGCAACAACCAGCGGAGAGCCAACACGCGCACCAATTAAAGCATCAGGGCAATCTTGTGCAATCACGCCAATGGCATAAGCGCCGTGCAGACGCGGTAATACCGCACGCACTGCAAGCGCAATGTTGCGAGTGGATTGCGCAACATAGGTTTGATGAATTAAATGGGCAATGACTTCGGTATCAGTTTCTGACTCAAATGCATAGCCTGCGGCTATCAGCTCGGTACGCAGTACATCGTAGTTTTCAATAATGCCGTTGTGCACCACTGCAATTAACTGATTGGATATGTGGGGATGGGCATTGTGGGTATCGGGCTTGCCGTGCGTTGCCCAGCGTGTATGGGCGATCCCCAAGGTGCCCTGAAACTGATTGCCTTGCTCAGCCAACTCAGAAACCCGTGCGGTTGTCCGCGCCCGCTCAATCGGGTGCTTTGTACTTGCCGCATCAATCACAGCAAATCCGCAGGAGTCATAGCCACGGTACTCGAGGCGACGTAAACCCTCAATGAGGATAGGAACAATATTCTTGCGTGATGCCGCCCCAACAATGCCGCACATTATTTTTTAGCCTTTGCCGTTTTTTTAACGGCTACTTTTTTGGTAGCTGCTTTTTTGCTGACTGTCTTCTTTTCCTGCTTCACTGGGCGCTGCCACTGGATCGATAATTGCTTGGCGCGCGATACCGTTAACTGATTAGCAGGCGCATCTTTAGTTAGGGTTGTACCCGCACCTAAAGTTGCTCCACGCCCAACTCGCACCGGGGCAACAAGCTGTGTATCGGAACCAATAAAGACATCGTCCTCAATAATGGTTTGGTGTTTATTAACGCCATCGTAATTGCAGGTAATGGTGCCAGCGCCAATATTGACGCGTGCGCCCACCAGGGAATCGCCAACATATGCCAAATGATTTGCTTTGCTATTGGAATTAATCTTACTGTTCTTAACCTCGACAAAATTGCCAATGTGGACGTCATTTGCTAAATCAGCGCCAGGACGTAAGCGGGCATAGGGTCCAATAATGGAATTGGTTCCAACCACGGCCCCATCTAAATGGCTAAATGCCTGGATCGTAACGTGTTTGCCAATTGCGCTATTGCGGACGATGCAATAGGGTCCGACGCATGTGCCGGAGTCTAGTGTGACATCGCCCTCAAAAACACATCCCACATCGATGACCACATCCGAGCCGCAACTCAAGGTTCCACGAACATCGATGCGAGCCGGATCGAGCAAGGAAACGCCCGCCTCCATTAACTGCATCGCAATCACGTGCTGATGGGTTCGCTCCAAGGATGCCAATTGATCGCGGCTATTCACACCAGTGGTTTCCCACTCAAAATCCGCCTGGGCTGTGCGAATAGGAACATTGTCTCGCGCAGCCATTACAATCACATCCGTTAAGTAATACTCGCCTTGCGCATTACTTGCCCGCAATGATTTCAGCCATTTCTTTAAGTGGCCACTTGGCAACACCATGATGCCGGTATTAATTTCGGAGATGTTTTTTTGGTGGCGATCCGCATCCTTTTCCTCAACAATACCTATGACAGCACCTTCAGCGTTACGCAGGATGCGGCCATACCCTGTTGGGTTATCCATTTGCTGCGTCAGCAAGGCAAGCGCGGAATCACTTCCACGCTTACCATCGGCTAAGGTTACTAAACGCATCAGGGTTTTTTTGGAAATTAAGGGAACATCACCATAAAGAACTAAAGTAGGCTCATCTAGATCGAGCTTAGGCAGCGCTTGCAACAAGGCATGACCTGTACCTTTTTGCTCTTTTTGCATCACCGTCACAGCATCCGCAAGTCCTGGATGATTTTTTTGAATCTGCTCTAAGTAAGCAGTGATGGCACTTGCGCCATGACCAATCACAACGAAGGGTTTTGTTTTAGCCTTACCGACGAGCTGATTGGCGGTGACGAGAACATGCTCTAGTAAGGGTTTACCGGCGAGAGTTTGCAAGACCTTCGGCAAAGCGGATTTCATCCGCTTTCCCTGTCCTGCAGCCAGTATGACAATATTCATGCTATTAATTATAAACGCCGCGAATCAGGGTTCCGCAGGCTAATTCATCCAGTTCAGACTCATCAATTCCGCGATCACCCGGGGATCTGGCTCCTAAATTACCAAGGGCTCCACCATTACTGCCGTCGATCTCTAAATTGGTGAAATCAAATGCCTCGCGGTCCATTAAATGGGACGGCACAATGTGGTGCATCGCCCGAAAGAGATTTTCTACCCGGCCTGGGTGTTTCTTTTCCCAGTCGCGCAGCATTTGCTTCATCGCGCCGCGCTGCAGGTTGGGCTGGCTGCCACACAAATCGCATGGAATGATGGGGAACTGCATGTCTTCGGCATACCGCTCGAGTAATTTTTCAGGAACATAGGCGAGTGGCCGAATCACGATGTGCTTGCCGTCATCGGATCGCAACTTAGGTGGCATACCCTTTAATTTGCCGGCATAAAATAGATTGAGCAATAGGGTTTCGAGAATATCGTCGCGATGATGGCCAAGGGCAATTTTGGTTGCTCCCAATTCATCGGCAACCCGGTACAAAATACCGCGCCGTAAACGGGAGCATAAGCCGCAGGTTGTCTTACCCTCCGGGATCACGCGCTTCACAATACTGTAGGTATCTTGCTCTTCAATGTGAAATGGCACACCCAAAGAGCTTAAATAATTCGGCAATGTTTCTGCTGGAAAGTTGGGTTGCTTCTGATCCAAATTCACTGCAACGATATCAAACTGAATGGGTGCCCGCTCGCGCAGCTTTAGCAAAATATCGAGCATAGCGTAGCTGTCTTTTCCACCGGAGACGCAGACCATCACTTTGTCACCATCCTCGATCATGCCAAAGTCACCAATCGCCTGACCAACTAAGCGAGACAGTTTTTTCTCGAGTTTGTTTTCTTCAAAAGCGGCTTTACGTGGATCGTTCACTGACTTACCTTAGCGTAAGGAATCTTTAATACGAAATACCTCGACGCCCACCGAGTGACAGTCGGAATAGACATCTGGCTTAGCGGTTGAGACGCGGGCTGCTTTCACATTGGGGTGCGCCAGCATGGCAGCAACAATGTCGTCGCAGAGGGTTTCTTGTAAATGGATGTGGCCTTTCTGGGCTCGGGTCCGAATGGTCTCGCGCATGAAGTCGTAATCGAGCACTTCATCCAAGGTATCTTTTGTTGGCGTGTTGAGCGTAAACGGGATGTACAGATCAATATTCAGAATGACGCGTTGCTCTGCTTTTTTCTCAAAGTCATGTACGCCGATATTGATATAAATCTCATAATCCCGCAGAAACAAGCGGCGGCAATCGAGTAAGGAGGGGTGCTGCATTGCATCAAGCATTCTGTAAAGCCTATTCAGTTTTAAACATAACATCGCGTGATGATGGCATTAAATGCTGGCCTCCATCGACGTAAATCGTTGTACCCGTAATCGCATTTGACTCTGCAATAAAAACAGCCGTCTTTGCAATATCGATTGGCGTGGATGAGCGCTTTAATGGCGTCATTGTATGGGCGGCCTTAAAGCCATCCTCGGACTGCGGTCCGGATGGCAAGGAAATGCCGGGCGCCAATCCAACCACGCGCAGATACGGGGCAAAGTCGATTGCCATCATCTGACTCGCACACTCGAGCGCGCCCTTCGATAGGGTGTATGAAAAATAATCGGGATTGAGATTAATGAGCTTTTGATCGAGCAACTGGATCACCGCTGGAATATCGCCAGTAGAAGAAGGATCCGCTGCCTTGGATTTTTGCTGTCGGTAGAGCAGCTGCGCTAATAAGACTGGCGCCAAGACGTTCACTTGCATCATCTTCTGAAAAAAAGCCGTGTTAATCAGCTGCGGCTCTGCACTAGCTCGGTCGTACTCAAATTGTGATGCGCTATTGACGATGCAATCCAGCGCGCCCATATTGGCTGTAACAGTATGAAACAGAGTGGTAATTTCTGACTCGCTGGCTAAATCAGCTTGAAACGCCATTGCCCTTGAGCCTAATTTCTGAATCGCGGCAACCGTTTCATCGGCTTCTGTTTTTGACTGCCCATAGTGAACGGCCACATCCCAGCCTTGTTCTGCAAAATGAATGGCAATAGCCTGCCCCACGCGCTTTGCAGCGCCGGTGACCAAAACGCATTTTTTGATCTTGGGTGCGGAGGCAGAACTTGAATTCACGTTTTTCTCTTAGACTAGCGAGTTATGGATATTACCTTGACCGACACTGAAAAAGCGCATAGTGCGCGCTTGAGCGCAGAAATTGCCCTAGAAGTCGCATCCCATGGGGGTTACTTGCCTTTTTCGCGCTACATGGAGATGGCCCTTTACCAAGCGGGCAGTGGCTACTACAGTGCTGGCGCCCATAAATTGGGAAGTGGTGGGGACTTCACTACCGCCCCAGAAATCAGTCCTTTTTTTGGCATGGCCCTGACGAATGCCATCCTTCCGGTCTTAGAGGCCTTCCGATCTCAAGGCAAGCCAACCCGCATTCTTGAGTTTGGCGCCGGAACAGGGAAGTTGGCTGCGTCCATCCTTGGTCGCCTAAGTGAGCTCGAATTTCCCTTGGACCACTATGGCATTCTCGAAATCGCTCCCGATTTAGCGCAGCGCCAGCGCACCTTGTTAGAAGAAACAAAAAACGATCTGCAGTGCTTAACCGCAATCGACTGGCTCAGCGCCCTTCCAAGTGAATTTGAGGGCGTCATCATTGCAAATGAAGTGCTTGATGCAATACCGTGCGAACGCATTGTTTACCAAAACGGAGAATGGCACCAACAAGGGGTAGTCATTAGTAATGGCGCCCTTGCTTTAGAGATCGGGTCCGTAGTCGATCGGCAATTATTACCAGACTATCTCCTGACCCACCCCTTCGCTGAAGGCTACACCACCGAAATCAACCCACAAAGTGTGGCTTGGATTAGGGCCTTAACGCAGACGCTAAGGAGTGGTCTCTTTATTACGCTGGATTACGGATTTCCGGCGAGCGAGTTTTTTCACCCGCAGCGTGAGCAAGGGACATTGATGGCCCACCACCGCCACCATACCATTACAGATCCACTCTATATGCCGGGTCTATGCGACCTAACGAGTCATGTGGAGTGGTCATCCATTTCGAGCGCAGCCCTTACTGCTGGAGCGGACGAAATCTATTTCAACAATCAAGGTAACTTCTTATTAGAAGCAGGTATTGGTGATTTAGTTTTAGAAAAAATGGATCCGGCTAACGCGACTGCTTTTTTACCGGTCTCCAATGCCTTACAAAAATTGTTATCAGAAGCAGAGATGGGTGAGCTATTTAAAGTCTTTGCATTCAAAAAAAATCTGCTCGGACTCTCGCTAGATATGCTTCCAGGGTTAGGTGGCCGTAATCGCTTCCACAGCCTGTAATCGTGCGGCATCAATTGCGGAGCGAATGCGTTCACCTTGTTGTTGCTCTGTTGCCGAAAGGCGCTGAATAACAGCTTGGCTATCGATGGCCAGCGCTGCTCCTAGGCCAGCTTTAATCCGCTGTACCTGAAAACCCAAAACACCAGCCAGTGCGATTAATTTTTCTGCACGCTCGGGCTTACGCCACGCATCGGCTCGGTTAAACCAAGCCATAATGTCACCTGCGCTATAGTCTTGTTGTGTCACGCGTTTTTTCAGCGCTGAGAATAGCTCAGCAAAATCGCGGGTGCCATGTGGCATACGGGTGGTTTCGGACCATTGCCGAATAGCGTCTTCACTGAGATCGGCCAATAGCACGGCACAAACGGAATCGACGTCTGCTACTTTGTTTGCTGCTAACAAATCAAAGTCATTCGCCAATTGTTTTTTGAGTTGTGGACTCTTGCAAACTGCAATCAAGGGCTGCGGCAAGAATTGCTCTGCAGCGCCGGTCTCCAAAAGCACTTCAAGCATGCGCAGCGGCTCAGCTGAACGCATACCGCGATCGAGTTCTTGCCATACCCGCTCCAGTGATAGAGCCGACAACTCACCCGACTGCACAATGGCGCGCAGCGCCTCTTGTGTTTCAGCTGCAATCGTAAAGTTTGGAAAGCGCGCAGCAAACCGAGCAATGCGCAATAAACGCAGCGGGTCTTCTGCAAATGCAGCGGAAACATGGCGGAATACCTTGGCTTGAATATCCTTTTGACCGCCATAGGGATCGATGATGGGGCCTACTCCCGCGCCAGTGTCATCGACGCGCTGGGCCATGGCATTAATGGTGAGGTCGCGCCGTTGTAAATCTTGTTCTAAGGTGACCGAAGGGTCGGCATAAAAATGAAATCCCTGGTAACCGATGCCTGTCTTTCGTTCGGTCCGAGCCAAGGCATATTCGGCATGGGTCTGGGGATGTAAAAAGACAGGGAAGTCTTTGCCAACCGGCTGGTAGCCCAGCGCAATCATTTCCTCTGCACTGCTTCCAACCACCACATAATCAATGTCGTTCACCGGGATACCCATTACCGCATCCCGTATTGCTCCGCCAACGGCGTATATGTTCAAGCCAACAGACTCCGAATGGATTGGCGCGATATGCCAAAGGTCGTGATCAGATCATCTGCTGCTGTCGGCGGCAATACATTGGGTAACTGCATGGATGCAATGTTGTCTCGCGACATCAAGGTGGGCACGGGCAAGAATTCGAACATCAACGCCTGTAGATAACCAACGATGGCTGGCATTGGAATAACCCGCGTCGTGGTTTGTGCTTTTAAGGCGGCAAAACGAACCAGCTCTGCCATGCTAAGCACTTCAGGTCCAACCAAAGAATAGGTTTGGTGAATGGTTTGCTTCATCGTGATGGAGGCAACAAAGGCAGCAGCCACATCATTCACACTCACCGGCTGAAACAGCGCCTGCGAATTTGCCAAGGGAATCACTGGAAACACTTTTGCTAGGTTAGCAAACAGATTGATGAATTGATCCTCTTGTCCAAAAATAACCGAAGGTCTAAAAATAGTCCAATCCAATCCGCTGGCCCGGACAGCAGCTTCACCATCGCCTTTGCTGCGTTGGTACATCGATGGTCCGTGCGAGTCTGCACCCAATGCGCTCATGTGCAAATAGCGCTTGATACCATTGGCTTTCATTGCAGCGATGCAGTGGGTTGGTAGCAATACGTGGGCACGCTCAAATACTTTGCCATAGGGCTTGGCCGGGCGATCATGCAAAACGCCGACTAAATTAATGACGGTACCGCCTGGCTTAACCTGACTACATAAGTCATTTAAGGTGGCCTGATCATTCACATCGGCTTGAATTAGATGAACGCTTGGCAGCAAACGAAAATCCCGTGCTGCTGCCAAATGGCGTGTTGGCAACAATACCGAATAGCCTTCGCGTTGCAGTCTGCGCACCAGCACACTGCCGACAAACCCATTACCACCTATGACAAGTACATCGTATTTCATGGCAACTCACTTTGCATTGCAGCCTTTGGAGCAATCGTTCCAAGGCGCTGTTTTAAAGAAATGGTTTGTCCCGTCATCACTCCCGAGTAATAGCTGGCATTTGACAACACGTTTTTAACGTAGGATCTGGTTTCATGAAAGGGGATTGTCTCTGCAAAAATTGCGCCCTCAACGGGAGCATTTAAGCGCTCGCGCCATAACTTAGAGCGGGATGGACCAGCATTGTAGGCGGCTGATGCCAGTACCCACGACCCATCTAAATCCACCAGCACCATATTCAGGTAATTACTTCCCAAAGTTAAATTGGTGTTTGTGTCTTTTAACTTTTCCTGCGTATACGAGGTCATGCCAATTTTCTTGGCAACGTACTTAGCTGTATTCGGCATGACTTGCATCAGGCCTGATGCGCCCACGGAAGAGGTGGCATTCATGATGAAACGCGACTCCTGCCGAATTAATCCATAAGCCCACGCTAAATTGAGATCAATTTGGCGGGCGATGGGTGTAAGTTCATCCCGGTAGGGTGTTGGAAAGCGCAAGGTGAAGTCATGCTCCGCCTTGGTTCGATCCGCCGTGTTGACGGTCCGATCATAGAGTTGGATACGTTTGGCGTATTCGGCGGCAGCCAAAAGTTCTTTGTCGCTCATACCGCGCAATTCCCAATTCCATTCGCGATTGCCCTCAAAGCGTAAATTCATGGCGTAGAAACGCTCGCCACGAATAAAGCCTTTGCGTTCCGTCATGGACTTGATCTCTTGATCCGTTACCCGAACTCGCGTTGGAATCTGGGTTTTCTTACCAAGTTCTTCGCGCGCCAATTGCCCATAAAAATTAAATTGTTCATGAATGAGCTCATATTGCTCTTTGCCTTTGGCAGCTTGACCAGTTGCCTCCAGTGCTCGCCCATACCAATAGGTCCACGCAGGATCTTTTGAGCGAACCGCAGGATTCATGGTTTCAATCGCATCCCGCACCAAGGGCCAATCCTGGGCGCGCAAGGCTGCTCGCACTTTCCACTCTTGGCTCTCGGTCGAGAGTAATTCACTAAAGCCTAGGTCGTGCTGCATCCGGAAAACATCATCTGCCCTCAGATCTTGGCGCTTGGCTAAAAATTGACCAATGACACCCCACCCTGCCGCCTGGTTTTCTTTGCTGTAACGTGCTGCATTTTGCGAAAAGTCGCGATAGGCTTTTACGGGGTCAGCTCGTGCTGCCTTCACCACCTCGCCAATGGGATCTTCTCCCGCCATTTTTCGGCCCATCGTCTCGAGTCCCATTTCGGCAGCACTACGGCCATAGGCCTTTGCTTCGGCTGGCGTAATGGCTCCGGCATTCAATAACAAGGGCACTAATTCCTGACAGCCTTGACCATAAAACTTAGGATCCAACATGACAAGTCGCGCATCGTGCGCGGTCTTTGCTGCAATTTCACCTTGGGCCAAACGGGATTGCAGGGCATAGCATTTCACTGAGGTATCGTCGTCCAATACAAATTTGGGGTATTCCGCATCAAACGCACGCCAGTCTTTGCGCTTTCCTAATACCAGCAACCAATCATTGCGCATACGATCTGCGAGGGCGGTCCCCTCATACTTACTTAAAAACGCCATCACCTGGCTATCGGCCGTTGTCTCGGCGCGCGCCATACCGCCGGCATCAAATAGCTGCGGCTTAATCTTGAAGTACTCGACGTAATCGCTCATGATGTAGTTGGGCAAACTGGCCGCAAGCTGCTGGGCACGCGGAGCATCATTTTTACGGGCAGCCTCCCGCAACTCAATGAATGTTCTGTCTGCCTCGGTCAATTCCAGCGGGGTATTGGCTGGTTTGGCAGGTTTTTTTGCCAGTACGCTCTCTTGGGCAATGAAAAGCCCACAGCAGATCAGAATGGCTGTTAGCATCCATCTGAAAGAGCCTAGAAGCGGGAGTGCTGTAAAAAAGCGATTAATGCGAATAAATGGCGTCATCCCTATAGTCTAACTTTTATTTGTTTTTTCATTCATTGCACTCTCGCTTGGTACTATTTCGTATGCCAAACCCTGATTTAAAAGCCCTTCGAAATCGACTGCTACGTGAACGCACTGCGTACGCGCAAGACCCTAATACCTCTTCCGCTAACCAAGCAGTCGTAGCAGCATTGGGCCTCGCACTCACAACAGAGCTGCAATCGATTGAGTCAATTGCACTGTATTGGCCGATTCAGCAGGAAATTGATTTACGCCAATGCCTCAGTGACTGGGCCAAAGCAAAGCATGGCAGGCAGTTAGCCCTGCCCATCATGCGCGCTGACAAGCGGCTTGATTTTTATTCCTGGCAGGATGGAGATGCATTAGTAAGCCAGCAACACGGCATTGCAGAGCCCAATCCAAATGATCCCCAAATGAAGTCCATTGAGCCCGACTGCATTTTGATCCCCTGCGTCGGTTGGTCTTGGGCTAGCAATACCCACAGAGATCCTCTGCAAATGCACTATTGGCGGCTGGGCTATGGCGGCGGCTATTTTGACCGAACCTTGGCCCACTTACGCACTGCAAAGCCAAGCATCGTCTGTATTGGGGTTGGGTATGACTGGCAGCAATTAAACCCGAATCAGTGGCAAGCAGAGGCCCATGATGAGCCACTCGATGCCATGCTGACTGAATCTGGATTACGCTTTAAAAGCGCTTAATTTGAGCCAAGGTTAAGGTTCTCAGCAATTGCCAATACCGCATCGGCCTGGTTCAGCGAGTAAAAATGCAAACCAGGCGCACCGGTAACCAGCAGCTGGTCGCACAAGTCGGTTACAACATCTTCACCAAACGATTTGATGGATGCCGTATCGTCGCCAAAGGATTGCAAGCGCAAGCGAATCCAGCGCGGCACTTCAGCGCCGCACGCATCTGAAAAGCGTAATAACTGACTGCAATTGGTGATCGGCATAATCCCCGCAATAATCGGTTGAGTGACACCTAGGTCATACGCGTCCTCCACAAACCGAAAGTACGCATCCGAATTAAAGAAGTATTGCGTCACAGCTGAATTGGCGCCGGCCTTCATTTTCTCTACAAAAAACTGTAGATCCGAAGCGGGCGATTTTGCCTGTGGATGGGTCTCCGGGTAGGCCGCAACATCAATATGAAACCAATCACCCGTCTCCGCACGAATGAACTCGACTAACTGATTGGCATGCGAGAACTCACCATACTGCCCCATACCCGAAGGCAAATCGCCACGCAAGGCAACGATGCGGCGAACCCCCAGTTCACGATACTGATGCAGCATCGCGCGCACACTGTCACGCGAACTACCAACGCACGATAAATGCGGCGCCACAGACTCACCCGCCGCATGAATCTCACTAACGACCTGCAAGGTACCAGACTGGGTTGATCCGCCAGCGCCAAATGTAACGGAGTAAAACGCCGGCCTTAGTGATTCACTAAAGCGCTCACGCACCAGACGGAGTTTGTTTTCTCCTTCTGGTGTTTTTGGTGGAAAAAATTCGACGCTCAATTCCATTGCATTTGACCTATCTAGTACACCTGCGATTAATAACGGTAATGCTCTGGCTTATATGGGCCTTGCTTTGTCACTCCAATGTAGCTGGCCTGTTGATCGCTCAACTCGGTCAGTTGTGCATTGAGCTTCTTCAGCTGCAAGCGCGCTACTTTTTCATCTAAGTGTTTTGGCAAGGTATAAACGCCGACGGGGTATTTCTTCGTACCAACTGCGCCCCACAATTCAATTTGCGCAATCACTTGGTTCGCAAACGAAGAGCTCATCACATAAGATGGGTGACCAGTGCCGCAACCCAAATTAACTAAGCGGCCTTTTGCCAAAATAATCAGGCGCTTTTCAGGCATGCCATTCATGGCAGGGAAAATCACGTGATCGACCTGGGGTTTAATTTCTTCCCAGCGGTATTTTTCAATACCCGCAATATCAATCTCATTATCAAAGTGGCCGATATTACAAACAATGGCTTGATCTTTCATGCGCGCCATATGATCATGCGTGATCACATGGTAGTTGCCGGTTGCCGATACAAAGATATCGGCTTTGTCTGCTGCGTAATCCATCGTGACAACGCGATAGCCTTCCATTGCTGCCTGCAATGCGCAGATCGGATCGACTTCTGTAACCCAAACCTGAGCGGACAGGGCGCGCAAGGCTTGTGCTGAACCCTTACCAACGTCACCATAACCGCAGACCACGGCGACTTTACCGGCAATCATCACATCGGTGGCGCGCTTAATCGCATCAACTAAAGACTCACGGCAGCCATACAAGTTATCAAACTTGCTCTTGGTCACTGAATCGTTCACATTAATTGCAGGGAAACGTAACTCGCCTTTAGCAAACATTTGATACAAACGATGCACGCCGGTTGTTGTCTCTTCCGTAACGCCCTCAACCTTAGCTAAGCGAGTCGAGTACCAGGTTGGATCAATCGCTAGCTTGCTCTTAATGGTCGAGAACAAAATAGTTTCTTCTTCGCTGCTGGGATTGCTTAAGACTGCTTGATCTTTTTCTGCCTTTGCACCCAAATGCAGCAGTAATGTTGCATCGCCGCCGTCATCCAAAATCATATTGGTAAAGCCGCCATCTGCCCACTCAAAAATGCGGTGGGTGTAATCCCAATACTGCTCTAAGGTCTCGCCCTTAATTGCAAATACGGGAGTGCCGTTGGCGGCAATCGCTGCGGCAGCATGATCTTGCGTTGAGAAAATATTGCAGGACGCCCACTGTACTTTGGCGCCCAATGCTTCGAGCGTCTCAATCAGCACTGCCGTTTGAATCGTCATGTGCAGTGAACCCGTAATGCGAGCGCCGCGCAGTGGCTGAGTTGCTGCGAACTCATCGCGAATCGCAACCAGTCCTGGCATTTCGGTTTCGGCAATGGCAATTTCTTTGCGGCCAAAATCAGCCAAGGTGATGTCGGCGATTGCGCAATGTTTTGCTACAAAATCATTTAAATTGAAATCAGATGCGGTATTCATTCATGCTCCAGCTAAGGACGGATCAATGCTGGGGCAAGAAAACTCGCCAACCATTGAGCCATGGGTTAGCGAGCGCAGTTGCAAAAAGCAAATTCCTGTTCGGATCTTGCCCCCTCAAGCCTGGGGAATCATTGGTTCGCAATGTTCCTTGCAACGCTCCTTGAGAGTATGGCGAAATTGTAATCAATTTCGCCAGGTACAGCTTAACAACGACTACCTAAGGGTATAAAGCCTTTACAGGCCTGCTGCCGCGCGTAAGGCTGGTGCCTTATCGCACTGCTCCCAGGTAAATTCTGGCTCTTCACGACCAAAGTGACCATACGCTGCGGTTTTACGATAAATCGGGCGCAATAAGTCGAGCATTTTGACAATACCCTTCGGACGCAGATCAAAGTGTTCTGCAACTAAAGCAGCAATCTTTTCATCGGCAATCTTACCGGTACCAAAGGTACTCACCATCACGGATGTTGGCTTTGCTACGCCAATCGCATACGAAATCTGAATCAAGCAACGCGTTGCTAAACCAGCCGCAACGACGTTTTTCGCCACGTAGCGACCCGCATACGCTGCAGAGCGGTCAACCTTCGATGGATCCTTGCCCGAGAATGCGCCGCCGCCGTGGGGTGCTGCACCGCCGTAGGTATCCACAATAATTTTGCGTCCGGTTAATCCGCAGTCGCCCTGCGGCCCACCAATCACAAAGCGACCGGTTGGATTGACCAAATACTTAATGTCGCCTTTAATCAGATGGGCTGGCAAGACAGGCTTAATGATTTCTTCAATCACTGCTTCACGTAATTTCTCGAGGGAAATATCTTCATCGTGCTGCGTTGATAAGACTACGGTGTCGATTGAGTCGGGCTTACCGTTTACGTAACGCAGCGTCACTTGTGACTTTGCATCTGGGCGTAACCACGTTAAGCGGCCGTCGCGGCGAAGTTGGGACTGGCGCTCAACCAAGCGGTGCGATAGGTGAATCGGCAAAGGCATGAGCTCTGCAGTTTCATCACAGGCATAACCAAACATCAAGCCTTGATCGCCTGCGCCCTGATCTAAACCGTCGTCATGGGCCTTATCCACACCCTGCGCAATGTCTGGGCTCTGCTTGTCGTACGCGACCAAGACGGCGCAGCCTTTGTAGTCAATACCGTAAGCGGTGTTGTCATAGCCGATTTCACGCAAGGTATTGCGTGCGACTTGGATGTAATCCACGTTCGCGTGGGTTGTAATCTCGCCTGCAAGGACAACTAGGCCCGTATTGCAAAGCGTTTCTGCTGCAACTCGAGCCTTGGGATCTTGGGCCAAAATGGCGTCCAAAATCGCATCGGAGATTTGGTCTGCAACTTTATCGGGGTGGCCTTCAGAAACTGATTCTGAGGTGAAGAAATAATCATTTGCCATTGCGTTTTTCCTTTAAAAATTAACACGATCAGTAGGACAACTCGACGTGCCAGGAACCACAACGGCGACGCTTTAGCAGAATTTTTAATCGCCCCGCAAGTTGTCTTAACTCGGCGATGGGAGGATTCTATCCGAACTTCGTGATTTGGGCAAAATTCAGAATTAGCCTGATCCTTTAAGGGATTGAATATGATGATGGGGTGCGTACCCTACTTTTTAAGCTCATGCTCCACACCATTGCAGCGATGCCGCTAGGTTTTGCGCAGGTCATTGGGGGTGCGCTGGGTTTACTGGCATTTGTTGGATCAAAGCACTATCGCAGCCTCTTTAAGCAACATTACCTTTCTGCTGCGACGCAAAATCACTTCCCAGTACGTATTTGGTCGGCGGCCTGTGCCTCCGGAATGCTGTTCTCTGACAGCTTATGGATATGGCGTAATCCCAGCAAAGCCCTTTCTTCGACTGAAATTAGCAACTGGGAGGTGGTGGATAAAGCGATCAATGAGGGGCATGGTTTAGTCATGCTCACACCCCACTTCGGTGGCTTTGAAATTATTCCGCGCGTGCTCGCACAGCACTTTCCGGCCACGATTTTGTATCGGCCAGCACGACAAGACTGGCTAAACGACGTTATCGAGGGCGGCAGGGCCTATCCAAATATGCATTTTGTACCAACAAACCTGCAAGGGGTGCGTCAAATGACCCGCGCACTGACACGAGGAGAGGCCATTGGCATTCTTCCGGATCAAGTGCCCAGCGGCGGTGATGGCATTTGGGCTTCTTTTTTTGGGCGTCCAGCTTACACAACCACCCTGCCAGCACGCCTTGCAAATCGGCACCATACGCCTGTAGTGATGTTTACTGCCAAACGCAAAGGGCTTGGCGAAGGCTGGCTCATGCAAGCAAGTCGCCTTGATGCCTTCTCGGAAGATCCAGGGATATCTTGCAACGAACTCAACGCAGCAATCGAGGCAGCAATCTTAATCGCACCCGAGCAGTTTATTTGGGCTTACAACCGCTTTAAACACCCCCTTGGGGCTGAGCCACCACCACACTAGATTGAATTTGAGATGACCTGGTCCCAAACCATCTTTAATTTTTTAGCGCTCAGCCTCTTGCGCTTGTTTGCCTTTTTGCCCTACGCCATCATTGTTCCGATTGGTTATGGTTTGGGCTGGTTGGCAGCGCATATTCCGAACGAGCGTGCACACGTCGTCAAAACGAATCTGCGACTTTGCTTTCCGTCTCTATCTGACGATGAAATCAACGCCCTTGCGCTGGAGCACTGGAAGCTATTTGGTCGCAGCGTGATTGAGCGTAGCCGGATCTGGCTCGGCACTGGGGCGCAAATTCAGGCAATGGTCGAAATTGAATCCGCAATCCCGCTCGGTGATCGCAAACCAAGGCTATTAATCAATCCGCATTTCGTTGGTTTAGAAGGGGGCTTCATGGCCCTTTCCGTGATGGCAAAAGAACGGGGCTGGATGGGCGGCGCAGGACTGTACCAAAAAATGAAGAACCCATTTTTCAATCAAAAGATGATTGAGTGGCGTAATCGTTTTGGTGGTAAGTCGATTGAGCGGCAAAGCCGTTTGCGCGACCTGATTCGAGAAATCCAAACCGGGAATTTCATCTTCATTGCGCCAGATATTGATCTGGGACCACGCGATTCCGTGTTTGTTCCTTTTTTTGGCATTCAAACCAGCACCATTACCTCAGTATCGCGCTTGGCCCAATTGAGCGGCGCCGAGGTCTGCTTGATGACGACTACCTTAAATGCGAATCGCAGCGGCTATGTTTGCCGCATCAGTGCGCCCCTGGAAAACTTCCCAAGCGACGATCCCAGCAACGATGCCGCCCGCCTCAACCAATGCATCGAAGCGCTTGTTCGCGAAAGGCCTGCAGAGTACTATTGGGTACATAAACGCTTTAAGCATCGCCCACCTGGCGAAGCAAGCTTGTATTAATTGACCATCCGGAACGGAACACCGCTTGAGTACTGACTTAAAACGCACACTGCGCTTTACCAAAATGCATGGGGCAGGCAATGACTTTATTGTGCTCAATGGCATCGATCAGGATCTCAGCACCATTACTAAAGAGGAATGGCGTCAGCTAGCCCATCGCCAATTTGGCATTGGGGCCGATCAAATTCTGTTGATTGAAAAAGCAACTCGCTCTGATGCTGACTTTCGGTATCGTATTTTTAATTCCGATGGTGGCGAAGTTGAGCAATGCGGCAATGGTTCGCGCTGCTTCGTGCGCTATGTATTGGATAAAAAGCTATCGAGCAAAAACCCACTGCGGGTAGAAGTTGCGCATACGGTCTTGACACTCGAGGCGCTTCCCGATGGACAAGTCCAAGTCGATATGGGAGCGCCCATCTTTGAACACGATCGCATTCCATTTCACGCTGAAAATTTAGCGAGCAAAATCGAGTTTCATGAAACCCTCTACGCCCTGCCCATTGGTTCAAATCCAGGCGGGCATGATGATTGGATTGGCGTGCTGTCAATGGGTAACCCGCACGCCGTGCAGGTTGTGATGGATGTTGATAGCGCGCCTGTCACCCAAGAGGGCCCGCGCATTGAAAGCCACTCCGCCTTTCCACAGCGCGTGAATGCTGGCTACATGCAAGTACTGAATCGCAATGCCATCAAGTTACGCGTCTATGAACGTGGCGCAGGAGAAACCCTGGCATGCGGTACCGGCGCTTGCGCTGCAGTGGTCTCGGGGATTCGCAGAGGCTTGCTTGACTCCCCAGTGCGCGTGCAAACGCACGGAGGGGAGCTGACTATTGCATGGGCCGGAGTTCGCGATGGCGCTGCGCAATCGGTCATCATGACCGGGCCAGCTAGCACCGTCTTTGAGGGCGAATTTACCCTGCCTTGATCCCGTATTGCTTGCGGTAGGCTGTCACGGCCGGAAGGTATTTCTGTAAAGCAGTGTCCTTAGACGCATCGAGGTAGTCCATCAGATTACTCAAATTAGCAATCGCAATCACCGGGATGCCAAACTCGTGCTCAACACTCTGAACCGCAGAGTGCTCACCAATATCGATTGCATTGCCTGAGCGCTCCATTCGATCGAGAGCAATCAAAACCGCTGCAGGCTCTGCACCGGCAGCTCGAATCAATTCCACGGACTCTCGCACGGACGTGCCTGCTGAAATCACATCATCAATAATCACCACCCGGCCCTTAACCGGTGCGCCCACCAAAGTGCCGCCCTCGCCATGGTCTTTTGCCTCTTTGCGGTTGTAAGCAAACGGAACATTTTTATTTTGACTGGCCAAGGCAATTGCGGTTGCGGCAGCCAAGGTGATGCCTTTATAAGCAGGGCCATACAGCATGTCGAATGCAACGCCGGATTCGAGCAAGGCATTGGCGTAGTACTTACCCAAGGCCCCGAGCAAGGCGCCATCACTAAAGCCGCCGGCATTAAAAAAATAAGGGGATTGACGACCGGCTTTGGTTTTAAACTCACCAAACGATAAAACCTGAGCCTCTAGGGCAAAACGGATAAAGTCGAATTGATTTACATTTTTAGAGTTCATAGGCCTCCATGTTACGCATCATTTCAGCGAACCTCAACGGTATCCGTTCTGCAGCCAAAAAAGGCTTTATTCCTTGGGCGCTCCAGCAAAAGGCGGACTTCATTTGTATGCAAGAACTCAAGGCCCAAGAGCCCGATCTGGATGAAGACCTCATGCGCCCCGGCGATCTGCTGGGCTTCTTTCACTGTGCCGAGAAAAAAGGCTACAGCGGCTGCGGGATCTATACCCCGCACCAACCGGATGACATCATTTACGGTTTTGGTAATCCCGAGTTTGATGCCGAGGGACGTTACGTTGAGGCCCGCTATAAAACCCTTTCGGTTATCTCGGTGTACATGCCTTCCGGCTCCAGCTCGCCAGAGCGCCAGGAAGCCAAGTTTCGTTACCTTGAGGCATTCATGCCCCATCTGATTGCACTCAAGCGCAGTGGCCGTGAAATCGTCCTATGCGGGGATGTCAACATTGCGCACCACGAGGCGGATTTAAAGAACTGGAAAGGCAATCTAAAGAATTCCGGATTTTTACCGGAAGAGCGTGCTTGGTTAACGCGTCTCTTTGGCGAAATTGGATACGTCGACGTTTATCGCAAACTCGAACCCGATACGACCGATGCCTGCTACACCTGGTGGAGCCAGCGAGGTCAAGCCTACGCCAAGAACGTCGGGTGGCGGATTGATTACCAGATCGCGACTGCGAAAATTGCGGCATCAGCTAAAACGACTTCCATCTTCAAGCAAGAGCGCTTCTCGGATCATGCGCCCTTAGTCGTCGACTATGACTGGTCGATTTAATCGATAGGGATCGTCGCTGATTCCTGTTTTTTGAATTGCACTAAATTGAAATGAATCACCAGCCAGATTAGTAAAAGCACTGGCACACCAATAATGGCGGTGCTAATAAAAAAGATAGGGTATCCAAAGGCATCCACAAACACCCCAGAAAATCCGGCCAACCATTTTGGTGCCAAGAGCATCATCGAGCTGAATAAGGCGTATTGGGTTGCTGAATACTGGATGTTCGTTAATGAGGATAAAAATGCAATAAAGGCTGCAGTCGCAATTCCAGAGCTGAGGTTGTCTGCAGAAATAACCCAAACCAATCCAGTCAAATCATGGCCTTGGGTTGCCAGCCAAGCAAAGAGTAGATTACTAACGGCAGATAAAACGGCTCCCAAAAACAAAATGCGCATCACCCCAAACCGGAGTGCCAATACGCCGCCAATAAAGGCGCCAAGCAAGGTCATGATCACGCCAAACACTTTGCTCACTGCGGCCACTTCATCTTTGGTGTAGCCCATGTCTACATAAAATGGATTTGCCATAATCCCCATCACAATGTCACTAATCCGATAGATTGCGATTAGTCCTAAGATGACAATGGCATGCCAACCGTAGCGGGTAATGAATTCTGAAAAAGGTTCAATGAGCGTTTGATGCAACCATGCTTTTGCATTGCGAGCCTTAGCCAACTCAATGCGTGCCGGCTCCTTGCTCAAGAGGGTTGTAATAAGGCCAACGCTAATCGAAAAGGCCATGACCACATAAGCAAATTGCCATGCACTGGCATCGTAGCCCGCGCCTGTCTCAACGCGAGCCGCTAACCACAGCACGCCTGCGCCTGACCAAATCAAGGCAAGGCGATATCCCGTTTGATACGTTGCAGCTAATGCGGCTTGTCGATCACTGTCGGCAGACTCAATCCGGAATGCATCTAGCGCAATGTCTTGTGTCGCAGAGCCAAATGCCACCAGTAAGGCGCACCACACCACTGGGGTAATCGCAAGCTTGGGGTCTAAGCTCGCCATGCCCAATAAGCCAAGAACAATGATAGTTTGGGCAAAGATCAACCAACTGCGACGGCGTCCCAGCAATCGACCTAAAAACGGAATCGGTAGGCGATCCACTAAAGGGGCCCATAACCACTTGCCTGCATAGATCAGGCCAATCCAGGTGAGGTAACCAATGGTGCTGCGATCAATGCCCGCTTCTCGCAACCAAAAACTCAGCGTGCCTAGGACGAGTAGAAGTGGGAGCCCCGCAGAAAAACCCAAGAACAGCATCCGCAGGCAAGGCCATTCCAGGTAAACCCGAAAATCACTTGCCCAAGAACGGATTGAATTAAGTGCCACGAATACGGTAAATGGCTAAGCTGCCCAGTAGATTAGCGGCCCAGGTGATTGGGCGGCCTTCGTGCAAAACAACGCGATCCAAAATGTCTAATCCCAGTCGGTGTGCCAGCCCCTCAAAATCAGCAATGGTTAAAACACGCACATTGGGCGTATCAAACCAAGCGTAGGGCAGCGACTTAGATACGGGCATGTGTCCCATTGCAACGGCGAGGCGATGCGACCAATGGCCGAAATTCGGGAAGGAGATGACGCACTCTTTTCCGACGCGAACGATTTCAGAAAGAATTTTTTCAGTCTGGTGAATCGTTTGTACGGTTTGCGATAACACAACCGTATCAAAACTTTTATCTTCAAAGAGAGCTAAACCCCCTTCCAAATCCTGCTGAATCACATTGAGGCCTTTTTGCACGCAGGCCAATACTCTTTGGTCATCGATCTCAACACCATAGGCATGCACCGGTTTTTGGGTTTGCAAAAAAGCCAAAAAGCTGCCATCTCCACAACCCAAGTCGAGCACTTGGCTTTGCGGCGCAACCCAGTTGGCAATCGCGGCAAAATCAGCGCGCATCATGGCAGCACCTCAGCAATTTTTTTGAAATAAGCACGCACTAAATTATGGTACCGGGCATCATCTAACAAAAATGCATCATGCCCATGCGGCGCATCAATCTCGGCATACGATACCTCGCGCTTATTGCTAAGCAGGGCCTCAACAATTTCCCTGCTGCGATTGGGCGGAAAGCGCCAATCGGTTGAAAAACTAATGATCAGAAACTGGGCTTGTACTTCAGCTAGGGCACGACTCAAACTACCTCCATAGCGGCGCGCAGGATCAAAATAATCTAAGGCGCGGGTGATGAGAAGATAAGTATTGGCATCAAAGTAGCTCGAAAACTTGTCGCCTTGATAGCGCAAGTAACTCTCAACCTCAAACTCCACATCAAAACTAAAGCGATACTCATCGGGCGCGCCAGCCGGGCGTTGCAACTCCCGTCCAAACTTTTCAGCCATGTCATCGTCTGACAGATAAGTAATGTGGCCAACCATACGGGCCAGGCGCAAACCACTTTTGGGTACCACGCCATGGGCGTAGTAGTTGCCGCCATGAAAATCGGGATCCGACAAAATGGCATTGCGCGCCACTTCATTAAACGCAATATTCTGAGCGCTCAATTTGGGGGTCGATGCAATCACGATGCAGTGCCCTAGGCGCTTGGGAAACTGAATCGCCCACGCCATTGCCTGCATGCCGCCTAAGCTGCCGCCCATGACAGCAGCAAAGCGACGAATACCTAATTTATCGGCTAGTCTGGCTTGCGTATTGACCCAATCCTCTACCGTCACTACCGGGAAATCTGCCCCATAGGGCTTATTGGTTTCGGGATTCACGCTCATGGGTCCTGTGGAGCCGAAGCACGAACCTAAATTGTTAACGCCGATCACAAAAAAACGATTGGTGTCGATTGGCTTTCCTGGCCCAATCATGTTGTCCCACCAGCCGATATCCGATGGATTTTCTGGATCAGGTCCAGCTACGTGATGCGATGCATTGAGTGCATGGCAAATCAAAATGGCATTACTCTTATCGCTATTGAGCTTACCGTAGGTTTCAATAACTAGGTTGTAATTACTGAGAATCGCTCCACTTTGTAAGGGTAGGGATTCTGCAAAATGGATGGTATTTCGTGAGAGATGGAGATCACTCATTCTGCAAGCAAGATACGAAGGCTAATCTCGGATGCCTCAGTTGGCAACTTTTTAAAACCGCTGCGCGCAAAGCGATGCCAGCGGCCCAGCACAAAGCTCATTAATAAAGCAGCACGAACCGCAACGTCATCTTGGCCTGCATTTCCTGGCGCACTACCTTGTGACTGGCCAATACGCAGGGATTGTTTGAGGGATGCCTCTACTCGGTCGAGCACTTGAGAAATGCGATCCTGCAGGCGATCATCTTCCTGGAGTAAGGCATCGCCCAACAGCACGCGCGTCATGCCCGGATTTTTTTCCGCAAACACCAAGAGCATTTGCAAAATGCCACGGGTCTGCGCCAAACCCGACTCTTCTTTTTGATTGATCTGGTTAATTAAACCAAAGACGGTCTGCTCGATAAAAGCGATGAGGCCCTCAAACATCTGCGCCTTACTTGCAAAATGGCGATACAGCGCAGCCTCAGAGACATCAATTTTCGCTGCCAATGCAGCAGTGGTTACGCGCTCACCCCGTGGGTTTTGCAGCATCTCCGCCAGCACTTGCAAGATTTGCAAGCGACGTTCACCCGGACGCGGCCGCTTGCGCGTCTTTTCTTCTGCTGGCGCTTCTGCGCTCACATCGTCGTTGGGTGGTTTTGTGCTCATGACTGATTAATGTACCACTTACCGAGAACGAATCATCGTGCCAAATGCTTGCTCAGTCAGAATTTCCAACAAGAGGGAATGCTCGATGCGGCCATCAATAATGTGCACGGAGTTCACGCCACTCTTTGCGGCATCCAACGCCGATGAAATCTTGGGCAGCATTCCGCCCGAAATGGTTCCATCGGCAAATAAACCATCGATTTCACGGGCAGTCAAATCGGTTAATAAATTACCGCTTTTATCCATGACGCCAGGAATATTGGTCATCATGACCAATTTTTCAGCACCCAGTATTTCAGCCATTTTGCCAGCCACGAGATCGGCATTGATATTGAATGCCTGACCCTGTGCACTAAAACCAATTGGCGATATCACTGGAATGAAGGCATCGTCTTGCAGGGCCTTTACAACTGCCGGATTAATGGCCTCGATTTCGCCTACGAAACCCAGATCAATGGTCGCGCCCGCCTTTTTTTCGTCCGCGACCAACATCTTGCGCGCATGAATCAAACCACCATCTTTGCCGGTGAGGCCTACTGCCTGACCACCAAAGTGATTAATCAACATCACAATGTCTTGCTGCACTTCGCCGCCCAGAACCCACTCCACCACTTCCATGGTTTCTTCATCGGTTACGCGCATGCCTTGAATAAAGGTGCCTGTCTTACCAATCTTTTTTAGGGCTTCATCAATCTGCGGACCGCCACCATGCACCACGACTGGGTTCATGCCAACGAGCTTGAGCAAGATAACGTCGCGTGCAAAACTTTCTTTTAGGCGCTCTTCCACCATAGCGTTCCCGCCGTACTTAATCACGATGGTCTTGCCATGGTACTGACGGATATACGGCAGCGCTTCTGCCAATATTTCCGCTTTCAATAAGGGGGAAATATCCGCAATGGTTGGCATTGGTTTAGTCATTCCGAAATGAGGGTACTAGTAGAGTTAGTAAAAGTTAATCGCCGAATAATTTTTGACGCAGCTCGCGGCGCTCTTGCGCTTCGAGCGATAAGTTGGCAGTAGGGCGCGCGATTAAGCGGGACAAGCCAATCGGCTCACCGGTCTCTTCGCACCAACCATATTCACCGGACTCAATACGAGCCAATGCTTGCTCGACTTTTTTGAGCAGCTTGCGCTCACGGTCGCGAGTACGCAGTTCGAGTGCGTGCTCTTCTTCGATGGTGGCGCGATCGGCTGGATCGGGAACCAAAATATTCTCACGCAAGTGCTCGGTTGTTTCTGAAGCATTCTTCAGCAGATCCTCTTTCAGGGTTGCCAGCTTTAAGCGAAAGAATGCGAGCTGAGCCTTGTTCATATAGTCTTTTTCAGACATTTTGAGTAACTCTGCATCGGTCAGCGGAACCGCTTTTGAGGATGCCGTCGATTTGCCAGCAGTTTTCGCGCTAGCGCCCGCCGCTGCCTTGGGGCTCTTCGAGCTGGGTGTTTTTACCGTCATGTCATTCTTTCCATGGATTTGGAGCACTATTGCCCCATTCTGCCAAAGTTTTGCTACTACTCACTACTGTTTTACTGCCAATTTGTTACCTCAAGCGAATCAGGCCTGTGGCGGCGGATTGTACTACGCCAAACACCCTTCTAGTCCAGCCATTAGGGTATCTTTGGGTAAATCAATGCCAATAAAGACCATCCGGGTTTGCTTGGGCTCTGCACCCCAAAGGCCGGCCATATCGCTGCCCATCATTTGGTGCACCCCCTGAAACACCACTTTGCGATTACTGCCCTTCACATACAGCACCCCTTTATAGCGCAGCATCTTCTCACCAAAGACCTCCAAAATACCGCCCAAGAAGTCTTCTAATTTTTTGTGGTCAAAGGGACGATCGCTCCTAAATACAAATGACTGAATGCGGTCAGTATGTCCATGGTGTCCATGGTGTTGGTGTGTGTCGTGGCTGTGATCGTGCCCACAGGTGGCGTGATCATGGTCGTGACTATGGTCATGCCCGCAATCATCGTGGTTGTGGTCTTCCTGTTCCAAAAAGTGGGGGTCAATGTCTAATTTCGCATTGAGATTGAATCCCTTTAAATCCAGCACTTCATTGAGTGGCACCACCCCCTTGGAAATCGCCTTAATTGGTGCACGGGGGTTCATGTGCATGAGCCGGGCGCGCAGTGCCGCGACCTCGGCATCCGTTACGAGATCAGTCTTGGTAATAAAAATTTGGTCTGCAAAGCCGACTTGGCGCTGCGCCTCCTCATGCTCGCTCAGCTGCTGCTGACCGTGCTTGGCGTCCACTAGGGTCACAATTGCATCAAGCACGTAGTGATCGGCGACGTCATCGTCCATAAAAAAGGTTTGGGCTACTGGCCCAGGATTGGCAACCCCGGTGGTTTCGATCACTACTCGCTCGAACTGAATTTTCTTATCGCGGCGCTGCTCCCACAGCTGATTCAAGGCCTCCACCAAATCGCCCCGAATCGTGCAACAAATACAACCATTGCTCATTTGCACAATTTGTTCTTGACTCTCTTGGACCAGAATATCGTTATCGATGTTCTCTTCGCCAAACTCGTTTTCAATCACCGCAATTTTTTTGCCGTGCTGCTCGGTCAAGATGTGCTTTAAAAGGGTGGTTTTGCCGCTTCCTAAGAAGCCAGTCAGAATGGTGACGGGAATTAATGCCATGATCGTATTGCTTTCGCTATGTCAGATGCCGTTGTAAAAAGTGGTTTTGCGTAAGTTAATGGTGACTAACCCATCATCTTACCGAGTTCCGAGGACATCGTTGCTGGGATTTACTTTGCCTGCCCTGCCTTCGCACGAGGATGCGCTAAATCATAGGCTTGCGCGAGGTGCTGAAAATCCAAGGCGGTATAAATTTGGGTACTGGCAATACTGGCGTGCCCCAGCATTTCCTGGACTGCCCGCAGGTCATGGGATGACTGCAGGACGTGGCTAGCAAAGCTATGGCGCATCATGTGCGGGTGAACATGGGTTGGCAGGCCGGCGCGGATCGCTAAGCTGCGCAAGCGTGCCTGAACGGTTCTAGGCGATAGGCGCGCTTCTCTGCTACCCAAAAACAATGCGGGTGTAGCCTGCGCAGGCTGCAGCTGCTGCCGTATCTCGAGCCATGCTCTAAGCGAGCTCATCGCCGCCGTTCCAACTGGCACACTTCTGCGCTTGCCGCCTTTACCTAAAACCGTCACTTCCGCTGAATCCCAATCCAACCAACCCGCAGATTCATATGCGCGGTCCTGGCTGGGGGCCACATCAATCCCCAAAAGCTCGGATAAGCGCAGACCAGAGGAATACAGCAACTCAATGATGGCGGCATCGCGGACGGTTTCTAAGCCAGGACTGGCTTTGGCCTCGAGGATCGCTTGATTAATTAATGCCAGCGCTTGCTCGACCGACAAGGCTTTGGGCAATGCTCGCGCCCGCTTGGGCGCCTTTACATCGTCTACTGGATTTGCTTTTAACGTTGGCTGATCCTGCTTCTGGGATAGCCAGTCGTACCAACCTCGCCACGCTGACAAGGTGCGTGCAATGGTTCTGGGTGATTTGCCCTTGGAGTGCAAGCGAGCTGCCCAGCGACGAATATGGCCATTCGTAACTGCAGTTAAATCTAAACCATCCTCCTGAGCCGACTGGTGCAGCTCCGATAAATCGGCTTGATAGGCTTTGATAGTGTGGGGAGAAAGTTGCCGCAATACATGCAGCTCGTGCAAATAGGCCTGCACCTGGGGGTGCAGCTCAGCCGATGGGGGCTTCATACGCTCCAACTCGGTCTAGGGCGGCTGCAGTGAGTTGCGCAATCTGCTGCAGATAAAACGCGCCCATGTCCACAGTAAAACGAGTGGCATCGTGGCTCGCTAAGAGCAGCACAGCAGGTGAGTGATCCTGCAAGGGTAAGCCAATCGCCACCATGCTTTGCCATGCGGCATCCAATGGAAGTGACTGCGAGAGTAGATCAATATCCGCTTGGGGCAAGTCAGCAAGCGGACCACACAAGGGCTTTGCAACCCAAGGGGCATAGGCCGCATTGGGACTCAGAATGCGCACTGCATCCACTTCAAATACCTGTGCAAGGCCTGCCGTAACCGCAAGCTCGACATCGGCTTGACTGCTTGCTTTCATGAGCATCAGCAACCAGGCGACTAGGCCTTGTTGGGTTTTGTCATTGCGACTACCAAAATGTAGCATCTCGCTTAGGCGACGATTGAGTTCGGTATTTTGATTGCGCAACAAGGACATCTGACGCTCTTGCAAGGAGATAGCGCGGTCTTCGTGAGGGTGCTTTAAACGGATGTCATTTAACAAGTCAGCATAGCGCTCAAAAAATCCCGGGGTTGCGCGCAGCCATTCTGCTACGAGGGCTTCTTGTTCTGCTTGGGTTGAATCGATTTCACTCATGCTTATTCCTAGCTCAATTTTTTACGCAGCAACGCATTCACTTGCTGGGGATTTGCCTTGCCTTGCGATGCCTTCATCACCTGCCCGACGAGGGCATTAAATGCTTTTTCTTTGCCCGCACGAAACTCGTCAACAAATGCGCTATTGGCCTGCATGACTTGGTCGATCAGAGTCTCGAGTTCGCCACTATCGCTAATTTGCTTTAAGCCCTTTGACTCAATAATCGAATCTACCGTGCTCTTGAGCTGACCCTCTAACGCCTCTTTCCATAAGTCGGCAAAAATATCTTTCGCAATCTTGTTAGAGATGGTTCCATCGGCCACACGGCTGAGTAGTGGGGCCAGCTGCGCTGCATTTAAGGGCGAATCGGCTGCCGACATGCCGGCCCGATTTAAGGTCGAGGCAAAGTCACCCGTCATCCAGTTGGCTACTGCCTTTGCCAAGGGCTTACCCAGTATGGCTAACAACTCTTCAAAGAGTGTTGCCGTGGCACGATCTTGCGTTAACAACTCGGCATCGTAGAGACTCAAACCAAATGCATCTTGCCACTGCTGTTTTAGATGCGCTGGTAGGGCTGGCATAGTCGAGCGAATCGAATCAATCCAAGCCTCATCAATCACTAGTGGTAATAAATCGGGGTCTGGGAAATAGCGGTAATCTTGCGCATCTTCTTTACTGCGCATGCTGCGTGTCTCTTGCTTGTCCGGATCATACAAACGCGTTTCTTGCACCACTGTGCCGCCGTCTTCGATTAGCTCAATCTGCCGACGGACTTCGTATTGAATCGCCTCTTCTAAAAAACGGAATGAGTTTAAATTCTTAATTTCGCAGCGGGTGCCAAACGCCTCCTGCCCCACAGGGCGTACCGATACGTTGGCATCACATCGAAACGAACCCTCTTGCATATTGCCATCGCATACCCCAAGCCACACTACCAGACTATGTAAGGTTTTTGCATACGCCACTGCCTCGGCAGCGCTACGCATGACTGGCTCCGTCACAATTTCTAACAGCGGGGTGCCAGCGCGATTTAAATCAATGCCGCTGGAGGGCTCGCCATGCGGACCAATAAAATCCTCGTGGACTGATTTGCCGGCATCTTCTTCTAAATGTGCGCGGGTTAACTCAATTACTTTCGTGGTGTCACCAACAACAATTTCTAAGTGGCCGCCCAAGACAACTGGAATCTCATACTGGCTAATCTGATAGCCTTTGGGAAGATCAGGATAAAAATAATTTTTCCGCGCAAAGATACTCACGGGTGCAATTGCTGCATCGATTGCCAAACCAAAGCGAATGGCATGCTCGACTGCTTGGCGATTTAAAACTGGCAGCACGCCCGGTAACGCTAAATCAACCGGGCAAGCTTGTGTATTCACGTCGGCACCAAACTGCGTGCTCGCGCCACTGAAAATTTTGGATTCAGTACGCAGTTGAGTATGCGTCTCCAGACCAATCACAACCTCCCACTGCATTACAGCACCTCGCTAGGTTGGCGCAGGTGCCAATCGGTGGCCTGCTGGAACTGATGCGCCACCTGCAAGAGTCGCGCTTCTGAAAAATAGTTACCGATCAGTTGCATACCGATCGGTAAGTCTTGACTAAATCCACAGGGAACGCTCATCGCCGGCAAGCCGGCGAGATTGGTAGACAAGGTATAAATATCGGCAAGATACATTTGCAAGGGATCGTTTGATTTTTCACCAAACTTCCAAGCAACGTCTGGCGTGACGGGGCCCAGAATGAGGTCACACTGCGCAAAAGCAGTTTGGAAATCGGCAGCGATGATGCGCCGAATACGCTGGGCTTGCAAGTAATAGGCATCGTAGTAGCCATGCGATAAGACATAACTACCAATTAAGATACGGCGTTTCACCTCCGAGCCAAAACCTTCGGTCCGTGATTTTTTATACATCTCGGATAAATCACGGTATTCATTCGTGCGATGACCATAGCGAACACCGTCAAAGCGACTTAAATTACTCGATGCCTCGGCTGGGGCCAGTACGTAATAAACCGGGATCGAGAGTTTTGTTTTCGGCAGACTAACCTCAACCAAAGTTGCGCCGAGGGCCTGCAATTGATTTGCGCCCTCACGCACCGACTTTGCGACGCCATCTGCCAAGCCTTCGGCGAAGAATTCAACCGGTAGGCCCACACGCAATCCGCTTAAAGGTTTTGCTGCTGCGGCGCTAGCGTCCCATGCTGTATTTAGATAACGACCATAGTCCTCGCCCGAATCGGCCAAGGATGTTGAATCCCGTGGATCATGGTGGGACATTGCGCTTAGCAATAGAGCGCAGTCTTCGGCGGTTTTCCCAATCGGGCCCGCCTGATCTAAGGAAGATGCGTAGGCAATCATGCCGTACCGGGATACCCGCCCATAACTGGGCTTAATCCCGGTGAGACCACACAGAGCGGCCGGCTGACGAATCGAGCCGCCGGTATCAGTACCCGTTGCTATCGGCGCTAAGCCAGCAGCGACTGCAGCGGCAGAGCCGCCGGATGATCCGCCCGCCACATAGGCTGGATTCCACGGGTTAAGAACGGGACCAAAAGCTGAATTTTCGTTGGAGGAGCCCATCGCAAACTCATCCATATTGGCCTTGCCCAAACAAACCATGCCAGCGCCATTTGGGTTTTGCTCACTGGGCATGCCTAAGCGCTCGACTACTGCTGCATCAAACGGGCTTTGATAACCAAGCAGCATCTTTGAAGCGGCGGTGGATTTCCAGCCGCGCGTGACAAAAACATCCTTATGGGCCAAGGGGATACCGGTTAACTGACCGGCCTTGCCAGCTGCCCGAATGCGGTCGGCGCTGGCAGCCTGCTCCAGGGTTAAGTCTGGATTGACGTCCAAGAAGGCATTCCAGCACGCGCCGGCCTGAATGCGCGAGAGGAAATGGCTTGCCAGCTCAACGCTGGAGACTGTTTTGGCTTCCAGCGCCTTTGCCAGCATTGCTACTGAAGACAGATGCCAGCTCATTCAATCACCCTTGGGACCAAAAAATAGCCATTTTGCTGGGCCGGAGCTGACTGCATATTCTGCTCGCGGTTATTCACCTCGGTAACCTGGTCTGGGCGTAGTGGCTGCGCTAAATCGCGCAAAAATAGAATCGGGTGCGCCAGAGGAGCGAAATTACTGGTATCGACCGCCTGCATCTCCTCCACTAAGGAAAAAATGGCCTGCAATTGGGGCAAAACAAGCTCTGCTTCTGCTTGGCTTAACTCCAGGCGGGAGAGGTGCGCTATGCGCTGAACATCATCAAGTTTCATGGGGCGCTAGGGTATCATTGATCTGTATTTTCATTAACTCTACTATTTTCCCACTTCCATTATGTTTGGTTTTTTTCGCAACTATTTTTCAAATGACCTGGCGATCGATTTAGGTACCGCCAACACCCTAATTTACATGCGTGATCGGGGTATTGTGCTTGATGAGCCGTCGGTCGTTGCAATTCGCCAAGAAGGCGGCCCCAATGGCAAAAAAACCATCTTGGCTGTGGGCACTGAAGCCAAAGCCATGCTTGGGCGTGTTCCAGGGAATATTGAAGCCATTCGCCCCATGAAAGACGGCGTTATTGCCGACTTTACGATTACCGAGCAAATGCTCAAGCAGTTCATCAAGATGGTGCATGAGAGTAAATTACTGCGCCCCAGTCCACGCATCATTATTTGCGTGCCTTGTGGCTCAACCCAAGTCGAGCGTCGCGCGATTCGCGAATCTGCTCTGGGCGCAGGCGCGTCACAAGTGTTTTTGATTGAAGAGCCAATGGCTGCAGCGATTGGTGCGGGACTGCCCGTATCCGAAGCGGCTGGCTCCATGGTGGTAGATATTGGTGGTGGCACAACCGAAGTAGGCGTGATGTCTCTCGGTGGCACGGTTTATAAAGGCTCTGTCCGCGTCGGTGGTGATAAGTTTGACGAAGCCATTACCAATTACATTCGCCGCAACTATGGCATGCTGATTGGCGAACAAACTGCTGAGCTCATCAAGAAAACCATCGGCTCTGCATTCCCAGGCGCTGAAGTGCGCGAGATGGAAGTTAAGGGCCGCAACTTAGCTGAAGGTATTCCGCGCAGCTTCACAGTCACGAGCAACGAAATCCTCGAAGCCCTCACCGATCCCCTCAACCAAATTGTCACGGCAGTCAAGGCCGCTCTAGAGCAAACACCGCCTGAGCTGGCATCTGATATTGCGGAGCGCGGCGTTATGCTCACCGGCGGCGGCGCCCTCTTGCGCGACCTCGATCGCCTGTTAATGGAAGAGACGGGCCTGCCTATTCATGTGGCTGAGGATCCATTAACGTGCGTTGCTCGCGGTTGTGGCATCGCCTTAGAACGCATGGACAAGCTAAGTGGAGTCTTCTCGCAAGAGTAAGTCGACCTTAGTCAGATAAGGTCTTGCAACACAGCGCCCCACCCCTCTTTAAACAGGGCATACCCGCTCTGGTCAAACTCATTGTGTGCCTGTCCATCAGCGCTGCCTTGATGTTGATTGACTTCCGCTTTAAGACCATTGATCTCGTGCGTGACTCCATCAATCTGGGCTTGCGCCCATTGGAATACATCATGCAGTTGCCGCGCAATTTGTTTACTGCGAGTGACTCTTACTTCACGACGCGCTCTACCTTGGCCATTGAGAACGCCGAGCTAAAACAACGGCAAAGCGAGCTAACACTGCTTGCGAATCAGTCCGAATTACTCCGCGCAGAAAACCAAAACTTGCGTGAACTTTTAAGTCTACAGAAAGAAGTTGCTTACAAAACGATCCCGGTTGAAATTCTCTACAACCCAAGCAATCCCATTTCACAGCGCGTGGTCATTGATCGCGGCGCAGAAGATGGCTTAAAGCTGGGCAACCCCATTGCCAGCGACGCAGGTATTTTGGGTCAAGTGGTCCGCCTGTATGCGGGCTCTGCCGAAGTTTCACTACTGGAGGATCGAGACTTTGCCGTTCCCGTGCAAGTCGCACGCAACGGCCTGCGTGCAGCCGTCTTTGGTACTGGGCGCGGAAATTTACTGGAGCTGCGCTACCTGCCGGTGGCGAGTGATTTAGAGGTGGGCGACGTCCTACTTACTTCGGGAATCGATGGCACCTACCCGCCCGGTTTTGCGGTCGCCATGATTACGCGCATCGAACGCAATGTGGATAAAAATACAGCGAACGTCTTTTGTACACCGGTAGCAGGCATTAATCGAAACCGTCAGGCGCTCGCCCTTTTGTATGACCCCCAATGGGATGCTAAGCCCAGCGCAGGGACCCCAGAAAATGCACCCGGTCGACGCAAAACCCGTACGCGAGGCATGCCATGATTGATTTTCAAAGTGGCTACATTCTGCGCCCGGTTAACCCAATATTTATCTTCGTCAGCCTGTTTTGCGCATTGCTCCTTAATTTATTACCGCTGGGCAATCACGCCTGGGTTCCGGATTGGCTGATCATCTGCATTGTGTTTTGGAACATCCACCAACACCGCTATGTTGGCGTAGTGTGGGCATCGCTCCTTGGGCTGGCGATGGACGTGCATAACTCCGACTTACTTGGTTTGCACGCCTTCAGTTATGCCTTGGTTGCCTATCTTGCTGTGGCGTGGCATCGCCGCATCAGCTCATTGCAGGTTTATGCACAGGCCCTGCATGTATTACCTATATTTATGTTGGTGTCGATTTTCCCAGTGCTGGTCCATTGGCTTTTAACAGGATCGATCTACTGGTGGGGCCTGGGAGGCGTCCTGCAAGGCGTGATTGAGGCTGCATTGTGGCCTGTTGCAACGAAGCTATTGCTTGCACCACAACGACGTCCAATCGACATTGATCACAATCGTCCGCTCTAGTCTCTGAGCTAACTGCAATGGCATCATTCAAAAAATCAGACCTTTCCTCATTTCAGGACCGCACTCGGATTGCCATTCTTTTTGTCACTGTTTGTTTTGTTCTTTTATTAAGTCGCCTAGTTTGGCTGCAAATCATCAATCATGGCAAGTACTCCACCTTAGCCGAAAATAATCGCATTGCCATTGTTCCTGCGCCAGCCATGCGGGGGCTATTGATTGATCGCAATGGGATTGTGATCGGTAGAAATTATTCTGCGCTGACCTTAGACGTCAACGTGAGCGAAATTGAGAGCAGTGTCGATAAGTTAATCGATGATCTTTCCGAGATTATCGCCATCAGTCCACGCGATCGCCGTAACTTTAAGCGCTCGCTAGAAGATGCTCGCAATATGGGGACATTCCCGTTGCGATCGATGCTGAATGAGGTTGAGACGGCACGCTTTATGGCAAACCGCTATCGCTTTCCCGGCGTAGAGATCCGTTCGCGCAACTTTCGGGAGTACCCTTACAACGAACTCGGCTCGCACATGATTGGGTACATTGGACGCGTATCCCAAAAAGACAAAGAGCGGATGCAATCCGAGATTAGCAATGCCACGGAATCCGATGATGCGAGTGAATTAAAAAATGCGTTCTTGCCGGGAATTCAGTACGTTGGCAAGATTGGCATTGAACAGAGTTACGAGCATGTTCTACGGGGCGTGCCAGGCTACGATCAAGTCGAAATCACTGCTGGAGGTAGGCCAATTCGAACGCTCTCCAGTTTTCCTTCAAAGCCCGGTAAAAACGTCATCCTCTCGGTTGATATCAAGTTGCAATACCTCGTTGAGCAGCTCTACGGTAATTTCCGCGGTGCATTCGTTGCAATCGAGCCTGCCACCGGCGATGTACTGGCATTTGTATCGAAGCCCAATTTCAATCCAAATGATTTTGTTGAGGGGATTGATTCGGCGACCTGGAAAGAGCTCAATGAATCCAAAAGCAGGCCGCTCTACAACCGACCGCTGAAAGGCCTTTATCCTCCTGCATCGACCTACAAACCGTTTATGGCGCTCGCCGCGCTTGAGCTCGGCATTAGAACGCCTTCTCAGGCGATTGCAGACCCTGGTTTCTTTACTTTAGGCACGCATACCTTCCGCGATGACAAGAAAGGTGGGCATGGCATGGTGGACATGGAAAAGTCTATTGTTGAATCATGCGACACCTATTACTACCTGTTGGCACGGGAAATGGGAGTCAACACGATGCATGATTTTATGCGGCCCCTGGGCTTTGGTCAGAAAACAGGCATCGACCTGGATGGCGAAGCCGTCGGTATCTTGCCGTCCACCGAGTGGAAGAAAAAATACTTTAAGAAACCAGAGCAGCAGAAATGGTTTGAGGGCGAAACAATTTCCCTTGGTATTGGGCAAGGCTATAACTCCTTCACCATTTTGCAAGTCGCGCATGCCCTAGCAAATGTGGTCAACGAAGGTGTAGTGATGAAACCGCATTTAGTGAAAGCGGTTGAGGATCCCTTTACGCGCCAACAAAAACTAACTACCCCGAAAGAAAGTTATCGCCTGAACTTTAAGCCGGAGAATATTGACGTCATCAAGAAATCAATGGTGGCTGTGAATCAAGTTGGTACATCTGCAAAGTCGTTTAAAGATGCCCCCTATACCAACGCAGGGAAAACGGGCACATCCCAAGTCTTTAGCTTGAATTCGAAAGAATATAACCATGCCACTACCCCCGAATTTTTACGCGACCACGCTCTTTTTGTTGCCTTTGCGCCCGCAGAGAAGCCCACAATTGTGATTGCTTTAATTGTGGAGAACGCCGGCTTCGGCGCGCAATACGCTGCGCCGATTGCGCGCAAAGCGCTCGACTTTTATATCAATGGCAAATGGCCTAAGGAGATTCCGGAATGGAAAAGGGCGCCATAAAGAAACGCATCTACCAATTTTTTTCTGGGCTTGATCCGCAGCTCGGCTTCATTTTTTTAGGCATTGCTATTTTGAGTTCGATCACGTTCTTATCGGCGAGCCAAAATACGCCGGTATTACTGGCAGATCAAATTCGTAATTTAGTGTTGGCTTTTTTGGTCATGTGGGCCGTCTCATATATTCCGCCTAAGTGGCTTGAGACTGCAGCTGTTTGGATTTATGTCATCGGCGTAATCCTGCTGATTGCAGTCGCTATTTTTGGCCTAGTTAAAAAGGGGGCGCGGCGCTGGGTCAATATAGGTGTTGTGATTCAACCATCGGAGCTAATGAAGATTGCCATGCCGCTGATGTTGGCCTGGTACTTTCAGCGGCGCGAGGGCATTCAGAATGGCTGGGACTATTTGGTTGCTGCTGTGATTCTGGCCATCCCTGTAATGCTGATTGCCCGCCAACCCGACTTAGGTACAGCTTTGCTGGTGTTTGCAGCCGGTCTCTACGTAATTATTTTTGCAGGCCTGCCTTGGCGGTGGATTCTTCCGGTGATTGGTGTGCTTGCTGTCGGCATATTGCTGCTCATCATTTTCCGCGGCAGCATTTGCGCGAGCGATGTCACCTGGCCACTCTTGCATGGCTATCAAAAAAATCGCGTCTGTACATTATTGGATCCCTCTTCTGATCCGCTGGGAAAAGGGTTTCACACGATTCAATCGGTGATTGCAATTGGTTCAGGTGGGTTCTTTGGAAAAGGCTGGGGTCAAGGCACCCAATCCCATTTGGAATTTATTCCTGAAAAACACACGGATTTTGTTTTTGCGGTTTATTCCGAGGAGTTTGGATTTTTAGGCAATCTCTTATTGCTCGGCCTGTTCTTTGCTTTAGTCAGGCGTGGGCTTGCGATTGCAGCGGGAGCACCCACCATGTTTACTCGACTATTGGGCGGCGCAATCACCATGATTTTTTTCACCTATGCTTTTGTCAACATTGGCATGGTGAGCGGCATATTGCCAGTCGTGGGCGTGCCATTGCCACTAATGACCTACGGAGGAACTGCGCTGGTTACCTTGGGATTTGGTGCCGGCATTTTGATGAGCATTCACCGCCACCGGCGACTGGTTCAAAGCTAAATAGCGCCAATAAAAAAGCCCGGCAGAACCGGGCTTTTGTTTCAGCTTGCGCGAATTACTTCTTACGCTTATTAACTGAATCTTTGAATGCCTTACCAGCAGAAAACTTCACAGTCTTCGCTGCAGCAATCTTGAGTGGCTCGCCAGTCTTAGGATTGCGGCCCATACGTGCAGCACGCTTGCCTGAACTGAATGTACCAAAACCGATCAATTGAACGGAGTCACCCTTGGTAACGGCTTTAATAATGTGCTCAATTGCTGAATTCAGTGCGAATTCTGCTTTGGCTTTTGAAATCTCAGCATCGTCAGCAATCGCTGCGATAAGTTCTGCTTTGTTCAAGTGAAGCTCCTTGTTGGTATATGTGTTGGCGCACAACGCGCTGACATGATTTTAAACACAAAAAATAATAAAAATAAAGTTGTTTGAACTATTTCTACTACGCACTCGAATTAGGATTGATCCAAAACAAGTAAATCAATCACAAAGTACTCTGTTTCCCCGAAACAACTGGTTGGCAGGCCGATGTGCTGTTCGTATTTTAGCGCTACTTTTTTTCCTAAGTTGGCGTTTATTTTTTGCGCCACAGCATCGTCGCGCACCGAAAAGAAGAATTTCTCTGACATGGTTCCCGGCATCGAAACCATTGCTAGCTCACCCTCCCAGGTCTTACAAAAGTACCCCCTGCTCGAGAATTTCTGAACATAACCGGCACGCTCTCCGTCGGCATAACTCCAGCTCAGCATCACCCAGGTATAGGCTGAAATGAGCGTAAGTCCAAGTAATATAAGGGCTATTAGGCTTTTAACAAATCCATTCATTGCTTTTTTCTCGATCGCATTTTGCGTTAAATTAGCGCCCCATGGCAGCGCTATTAGTGTTGCCATGCATTGCCGCATGCTCAAAATTAATGGTCATCTTGTGCCCATCTCGATCTATCATAACGCTGTAAGCATGCAAACAGGCTATTTGTATTGGGTGGCAAAATTGGGCGCATGCACAACCTATTTTGTAAGGGGCCTGCAATGTTCCGTTTTCTACTCGCTTCCATTAGTCTAATTTTTTATACGCAAACCGCTACCGCTACTGGGGAAAATACTTATAAGCAAGTGTGTGCTGTTTGCCATCAAAGTGGGGTCGCAGGTGCACCAAAGGTAGGCGATAAAGCCAAATGGGCGCCTTTAATTAAAGAAGGCCAAGCCCAATTAACTACCCATGGTTATGTTGGCGTCCGGGGCATGCCCGCAAAAGGGGGCAAAGCGGATCTCAGCGTTGCTGATTTTGCTGCATCACTTGTATTCATGGTGAACCAGTCTGGTGGCAGCTGGCAAAATCCAGATGCGAAAATGCTCGAACGCATCAATGCGGAAATCATCAAGCGGGAAAGCACTAAGAAAAAATAAGGGTGGTCTGCGCTTGATAGCAGTACTTCCTTATTTAAACTCAGCCTCCATAAGCCTGCGAATGCGTATGGCGGAGTGAGTAGCATCGTAATCGACATCATTCCAGGTCACGATCTGTCCAGCTCGAATACTGTTTTTTAAAGTTAGGTGATGTGCTAAGCCAATCGGTAATGCACTCATGCGCAAGGACCTCGCAGCCGGCATTAACTTTCCATAAACGGTGAAGCCGCCCTCGCCATCCAATACCTCACCTGCATTTAATCGCGCTTAGCGCAAGCAAGCACGTCGCCCACAAAGGCGCCCGTCGCACCTGTTGCCTCCTGACGCAAGGCCACACTTGCTACCGAGATTCCCAATTCAAGGCCAATTAAGTGGTAAGGCTTATACATGGCGGCATACCATCCAGAAGCATCTGTTTTTAAGCCGTACTGTAGAAAACAATCTCTGACATAGTGACTTGGCGCATGAAAGACCGCATAGACTCCCCAGCGTAAATCACGGAAGACTGGACGGCCATCGCGCTCGACCGACGACACTACTTCAACCATACCCTTGCAGGGCAGTAGGCCGCCATCTTGGGCGGGCTTTAGTAACGCAGGCAAATCATCAACGCCGCATGCCGGAAAGCCTAAGCCATCATCAGGCACCTGCAGATCGCAGGCATTCGCAACCGCAGCCATTTCTAGCGCTGACTTGGTGCCATCTAAAAATGAATTGAACATTTGCGCATTAAAGTCACCGCCCGCAACTTGTTCTTCACTAAACCCATAATGCCCCCACACGGTTTTAGGGGTCGATGCATGGTATGCCGGAAGGTATTTTGTACCTTTGCCAGCACACACCACTTCCAAACCAATGGTGCGAGCCCAATCAACCATTTCTGCAATTAAAGCAGGCTGATCGCCTGAGGCCATTGAATAAATCACGCCGGCCTCGGCAGCTCGCTTTGCTAAATAGGGGCCTGCCAATACATCGGCTTCGACATTCACCATGATGATGTGCTTGCCATGCTCAATGCAGCGTAGAGCATGCTCAATTCCGGCGGCAGGCACGCCCGTTGCCTCAATCACCAGCTCGATGGCATTGTCATTAATCAATGCACCGGCATCGCTAGTAATGTATGTGCTGCCTTTGCGCACCGCCTCAGCAACCGAAGTTGCCCCAAACTGATCGTCCTGCCATCCTACCCTCCGCAAAGCAGCCTGAGCACGTTCCGGCGATAAATCAGCAATTCCGACCAAATGAATGCCTGGTGTACGGGGTATTTGCGATAAATACATCGATCCAAATTTGCCCGCGCCGATCAATGCAATCCGAATTGGCTTTGAATCATGGGCCCTTTGTTGTAATTTTTTATACAAAGACATAAAAACTCCGATTGAGATCGCTATTTATGCTGCACGAAAGCTGTTCGCTCACTTAAAATGGGGAATAGTTGATTTTGCCTTGTTTTAAGCGGCACTCCATTTTTACTGAAAGTAACTGTTGCTGTTATGGAAATTCGCCACGCCATTCTGTTGATCTTTGTGAGTTCTGCCATCTATGTGTATTTTAGGGGCCGCGTTCGCTTTAGCGTCATGCGCTCACTCACAGACTATGTGGTTCTGTTAGCCCCAGTCAATTCCCTGCTCTATCTCTTTTCCAAAGTGAAAGCAGGTGCGTACATTCCTGTAACGGAGTTCCCTGAATTAAAAAAACTGCAAGACAACTGGGAAGTAATTCGTGCCGAGGCCTTGGCCTTAAATGAGGGCGGCTCGATCGCGGCCGCCACCGGTTACAACGATATTGGCTTTAACTCTTTTTTTCGCACTGGCTGGAAACGCTTTCATCTGTACTGGTACGGTAAAGATTTAGCTTCTGCTGAGGCAGCTTGCCCTAAAACAGTGGCCCTACTCAAGTCCATCCCGTCGGTCAAAGCGGCGATGTTTGCCTCACTGCCGCCTGAAGCAACCCTAGTACGGCATCGCGATCCCTATGCCGGCTCACTGCGGTACCACTTGGGATTAGTAACGCCCAATAGTCCAGACTGTTTTATTGATGTGGATGGCGAGCGCTACTACTGGAAAGACGGTGAAGCGGTGATGTTTGATGAAACCTACATTCATTACGCTGCCAATAAAACTGATCACCAGCGCATCGTTCTATTCTGCGACATCGAACGTCCGGTATACACCAAGGTAGTGCAGGCATTTAATCGCTGGTTTGGCAAGCACGTGATGAGTGCTGCTGCATCGAAAAACGTTGACTCGGAGCAAGTCGGCTTTGTGAATGTTCTATTTGCGTATGTTTACCATTTACGCAGTAAAGCAAAGCAACTCAAAGCCAAGCAACGCAGTGTGTATTACGTCGGTAAATGGGTGTTAATTCTGGGTATTCTTTGGCTGCTCTTTTGGTAAATGCCTAGGGCTTAAGGCTTTCTAATACGTGCTCTTTAGAGATCGGTGCCCACAACTCAATGCGCTTTACTTTGCTGGCTTGACCAGAAATAAGGTGAATCTGCCGCTGCGGGATGCGCAGCTGCTTTGATAACCACTGCAGCAAGGCTTCATTTGCCCGGTTATCCATGGCAGGCTGCTGCAAGGATATCTTTAAATGACCATCATGCGTGCCCACAATTTTGCTTACTTTGGCCCCAGGCTGGCAATATATGCTCAGCTCGATTCCGACATCCGTTTGTTTTAACCAGTGTGGCGTCATCAATGTACTTTAAAATCAAACCATGACTATACCCAATTCTGCCAATGTGCTGGAACACCTTTTTGCAAAGAATCGGGAATGGGCCAGCTCCATGGTCGAGGCGGATCCGGATTTTTTTACACGCTTAGTGTCGCAACAGGCCCCGGATTTTTTGTGGATTGGCTGTGCCGATAGCCGCGTACCTGCAAATGCCATCGTTGGCCTTTTGCCTGGCGAACTCTTTGTTCATCGCAATATCGCCAATGTCGTTGTCCACACCGACCTGAATTGCCTTTCTGTTTTGCAATTTGCCATCGATCTTCTCAAGGTAAAGCACGTGATTGTCTGTGGTCACTATGGCTGCTCTGGCGTGCATGCCGCTCTCGGCGATAGGCGCGTAGGCCTTGCCGACAATTGGCTCAGGCATGTGAAAGATGTACATCAAAAGCATGAGCGCTATCTCGGTGAGGCCTTGCCAAAACACGTACGCCAAGATCGCCTGTGCGAACTCAATGTCATTGAACAAGTTACGAATGTATGTGAAACAACCATCGTCCAAGATGCTTGGTCACGGGGGCAAGACCTCACCATTCATGGCTGGGTATATCGCCTAGAAGATGGCGGACTCCATGATCTTGGCATGACCGTTGGGCCAAGCGATGACATTAAATCACTCACTGACCAAAGCCTGCTTCGGTACAACAAAGCCAGTCTTGATTAAAGCGGCGCTTAATTATGTCGGCGTAGGCTTTTTGCTGCTCCTATCGGTCTTACCTTACCGCCTTGTGGTGTTGTTTGGGTATGGGCTGGGTACGCTAGCGGCGCGCATCCCTGGAAAGCGCAATCGGGTTGTTAAAACCAATTTACAACTGTGCTTTCCACAACTAAGTGATTCCGAAATCAATGCAATCGCAAACGAGCATTGGAAGCTATTGGGTCGCAGCATTGCAGAGCGGGGGATTATTTGGCTGGGTAGTGCGCAAGCCGTATCCAACATGATTGAGGTTCGCTCTGCAGTCGACTTACGCGACAAAAAGCCCCGCATTCTAGTCAATATGCATTTCACGGGCATCGAGGGCAGCATTGTGATTAGCGCCCTTGCAGAGAAGCGAGGCTGGCCGCGAACGTCTGGCCTCTTTCAGCGCATGAAGAATTCTTTTTTCAATGAGCGCATCATTCGATGGCGAAATCGCTTTGGCGGAAACGCCATCGATCGCCAAGGCAACTTACTCCCGTTGATTCGTGAAATTCGCAAAGGTAATCTAATCATCATTGCACCTGATTTAGATCTTGGCCTCAAGGATTCCGTGTTTGTCCCTTTTTTTGACATTCCAACCAACACCATTACAGCCGTATCTCGCCTAGCGCTTATTGCGCAAGCAGAAGTGTGCATGATGGTTACCACTTTGCTGCCAGACCGTTCGCGCTATTGCTGCGTCATTAGCAAACCGATTGATGGCTTTCCAAGCGATGATGTTATTGCTGATGCCGCACGCCTAAATGCAATCTACGAAGCCGAGATCCGCCAGCATATTGCGGAGTACTACTGGGTGCATAAACGGTTTAAAAATCGTCCAGCCGGCCAAGCCAATCCTTACTAGGCCAGCCTTGCGCAAGATGGATTTAACTTCCTTGCCGGCGATTGACTAAATAAATACCCAGTGCAATTGAAATAAAAGCAGCGATCAAGCTGCCGTTGATTGGATCACCTGCGAGAAAAAATCCAAAGAGCAGTCCAAACATCGGCGTGAGGAAACTAAACGCAGACACTTTAGTTGCAAGGTAGTGGCGCAAAAGCCAAAACCAGAATAAATAACTAGCAGCCGCAATAATCACAGATTGCAGAAATAGGGAGGCCATTGCTTTGATCGAAAGCGTTTCGGGTAGCGGAACGCTATATACAAAGCAAAGCGCAATTAAGGCAATGGAGGAGAAAAACAGCTGGAAGAATAGAGTGCGCTCTGGCTGAATTTGTCCAAGCGCAGTAGTGCGCACCACAATGGTTGTAAATGCCCATGCCGTAGCAGCGCCAATGACGGCAATATCACCCAGTAGAAAGTGGGCGGCGCTACTTGAAAATCCATCGTGAAAAGCAAACGCTAAACCGCCAAAGGCAATGAGTAGGCCACTCGACTGCATCCAATTCAGGCGCTCTGCCGGTATAAAGATGGGCAACACTAAAGCCACAATAAATGGGGCTAAATACAGGAAGGTGATAGCGCGTGATGTATTGGTGTGCTCGAGGGCCGAATACAACAATACAAACTCAGCAAAAAATAGGAGGCCAGCAATCATGCCTGGCATGAGTGTACGGTCCGACTGAAATGGCCGAATCCCTTTAAACATCATCCAGACCCACACGCATGCGCTGGCAATAATCGAGCGAATGGTCAATTGCATGAGTAGCGGAACTTCGTCTGCTATTGCCTGAATGGCAATCTGTTGATATCCCCATATCAAACAACACCCCGTTATCAGGATAATCGCCTGCCAATCCAAGCTCGGCTTACGATCGTCGACCGGTTTTATTGCATCTACCTGCGGTTTTGGCTCTTTTTGGGGTGCATTCATTCGGAATTCAGTTTAGCAAGGCGCTGTGTAATTCATAATAGCGTGATGGAACAATTTCGCGTCTCTAAACTGCTTTCCGAACTCGGTCTGTGCTCACGGCGCGAGGCGGACTCCTATATTGAGCAAGGCCTGGTTACGGTGGATGGCAAGGTTGTGTCTGAACTCGGCTCACGCGCATACCGCAGTCAAAAAATTGAATTGCGCTTAGACGCCCAGAAACAGCAAGCTGCCCGCGTCACCGTCATCCTCAATAAACCCGTTGGCTTTATTTCCCACCGGGATGATGATCAAGAGTACCAACCAGCGGCATCGCTGATCACCCCCGAAAACTTTTATGCGGGCGACTCTAAACACACTGGCCGCTTTAATACCAAGGGTTTAGCGCCGGCAGGTCGACTCGATATCGACTCCACTGGCATGCTGGTCTTAACGCAGGATGGGCGCATCGCCAAACTCTTGATTGGCGAAAACAGCCCGATTGAAAAAGAGTACTTGGTGCGGGTTGAAGGCAAGCTCTCGTTTGATGATCTGGATTTGCTTCGCCATGGACTCATTCTCGATGATCAGCCCCTCAAGCCTGCCAAGGTCAGCTGGCAGAATGAAGATCAATTGCGTTTTGTATTGCGTGAGGGCCGCAAGCGCCAAATCCGCAGAATGTGCGAACTGGTTGGCCTTCGGGTCTTAGGCTTAAAACGCGTGCGCATGGGCCGAATTTCCTTGGGCCCCCTGCCCGCTGGTCAGTGGCGATTTTTACGTCCAGAAGAGCGCTTCTAACGGAGCCCGCAAACACCGCCCCTTATAATTGCATCAGAATTTATACCTTAAGTAGAACAGCCATCGATCCGCAGCAGTCCGCATCCCCAAGCCAAGAAGTACTTCGTCGCCGTAGCTTTGCCATCATCTCTCATCCTGATGCTGGTAAAACCACGCTGACCGAAAAGCTATTGTTGTACGCGGGGGCAATCCAAATTGCTGGTAGCGTCAAGGCCCGCAAGGCCAGTCGCCACGCGACCTCGGACTGGATGGAAATCGAAAAACAACGTGGTATCTCGGTTGCGAGCTCCGTGATGCAAATGGAATACCGCGATTGCATCATTAACTTGCTGGATACGCCAGGGCACCAAGACTTTTCTGAAGATACCTACCGCGTACTAACTGCAGTGGACTCAGCACTCATGGTGATTGATGCGGCCAACGGCGTGGAATCACAGACCTTACGGCTCTTAGAGGTCTGCCGCGCCCGTAATACGCCGCTGATTACCTTCATCAATAAGATGGATCGCGAAGTCAAACGGCCGCTTGAGCTGATGGATGAAATCGAGAATGCCCTTGGAATGGAAGTGGTACCGTTTACTTGGCCTGTGGGCATGGGCAAATCCTTTGCTGGCGTAATTGATATTGCCAAATCCAAGATGCGGCTCTTTAAAGCTGGAGAGGATCGCGTCTCCGATAGCTCTGACACCCTGATTGATATTCATGATCCAGCCCTGCAAGAACGGCTCGGCTCCGATCTAAAAGAAGCGCTGGCCGAAGTTGATTTGATTCGCAATGCCATGCCTGAATTTAATCTAGAGGCATTCTTGGCCGGCAAGCAATCTCCGGTATTCTTTGGTTCCGCGATTAATAACTTTGGTGTACGTGAAATTCTCAACACCCTAGTTGAACTTGCGCCGCCACCCGGCTCTCGCAAAGCTATTCAGCGCGAAGTACTGCCGTCCGAGGGTAAGTTTTCTGCCGTGGTTTTTAAGATTCAGGCGAATATGGATCCCGCGCACCGTGATCGTGTTGCCTTCTTGCGGATTTGTTCGGGGCACTTTCAGCGCGGCATGCGCCTGAAGATTTGCCGTAACGGCAAAGAAGTTCGAACCAACAATGCGCTGTCTTTTTTATCGCAGCGGCGCGACATTCTCGATGAGGCTTTTCCTGGTGACATCATTGGCCTGCCCAATCATGGCTTGCTGCGCTTAGGCGATACACTGACCGAAGGCGAGCAACTTCAATTCACTGGCCTGCCTTTTTTTGCGCCAGAGATTTTTAAATTAGTTGAGTCTGCCGATCCGCTGCGCTCGAAGCAATTGCGTACGGGCCTCATGCAGCTCGGCGAAGAAGGTGCGATCCAAGTATTTAGGCCCATGGCGGGTGGCATCATGCTACTGGGGGCATTTGGTCAATTGCAGTTTGAAGTAGTCGCCCATCGCCTCAAGAGCGAATATGGTGCTGAAGTACGGCTATTGCCAGCCCGTTATAGCTTAGCGCGCTGGGTCAGCTCAACTGACCCCGTTGCTCTTAAAAAATTTACACAAGAAAATATTCACCGCATGGCGGAAGACGTTGTTGGCGCCGCCGTATTTTTAGCAACCCATAAATCAGAACTCGATGTTGCGCAGCAGCGCTGGGAGAGCATTGAGTTTCATGCCTTGCGTGAGCATGCTGGTTTGATCTATCAATCGGAGCTTGCTGGCTAACTAGGGCCTGCAGTCAAAGACGGTGACTACACCGCCATCCGTTTCTCGGTAAATTGCTTTTTTGCCATACTGCATGCAGTAAGCCTGCGCCTTGCTTTGCAAGTCTGCACGCGACTCATTGGTGGAGTTTAGAAACGTCACCTTGTTAGAATCCGACGCATCGGTATAGATGGTTGCGCATGCTGATAATTGAAGACCAATCAGCAACGCCATTCCAAGATTCAGAAAACGCCGCACCGCGCTCATACTAAACACCGAGATTCGCATCGGGTGCGGCACGCGCACTTTATGCCAGCGCTTCTTTTTCTGCAGAGATTTCTTTGCGGCGCTCTTTGCATGCAGTAGCAATGTCTTGCAAGGCTTTGCGTGCTCGAGCAGCAGATGCTTTAACTCCCTTTACTTTGAACTTTTCATTTTCAGCCAGATAAGTTTCATACGCAGCGATGATGGTTTCGTGTGATGACATGATCTTCCTTTGCTTTACGTTGTTCTAGACTAAATTCGGGTGATGCACTGCTATTACTTCGTTAATACTACAAATATTTATAGCAGATTTCATAAAATATACTTTTTTTCGGCAAAAAAATGCTGTTATTCTGAATCGAATCACTATTTTGTGCCCTAATTGGGGGGTTAACTGGGCGAAATGACTTCCCCCCTTGCGCCATTGAATCTATATAAGGATTACCTATGGCCGCAGGTCAAAATCAGCGCAATCGCAAGAACGATCCCATGCTTACCAAAACAGGCAAAGCACGCCTGGGACCACTCAATGTGGCTCAACTAACTAAGTTAATGGAATCGGCAACCAAGCCCAAAATCAAAGATAAAGTGCGCCGCGAGCTAAGCAAGCGCGCGCCAGTTGTTGCGCCCGCATAATCCCGGCCTTTTAGGCGTAGTTAGGACTGTAGACCAGTCTTCCGGAAACAAAAAAGCCGCCTTGGTATTGGGCGGCTTTTTCACATGGAAACTAATCTACTAGCGCAGTAACTCTTGCGCAGCCAAAACACCGCTGCCCTTAAGAGGAATGCCAAATGCAGTCATGCCCATTTCGCAGCCGCTTAATGCAGCCAGGAGGCTGAGCTCATTGCAGTCGCCCAAGTGACCAATCCGGAATGCGCGGCCTTTCAGCTTGCCAAGGCCAGTGCCCAAGGACAAGTTGTAGCGCTCCTGAATGAGCTTACGCAATGCGTCTGCATCAAAGCCCTCGGGCAGCATGACACCCGTCAAAACTGGTGAATACACCTCTGGCTCTTGGCACAGAATTTCGAGGCCCCACGCAGTCACTGCGGCTCGGCACGCTTTAGCCAAACGCTGGTGACGGGCAAATACCGCATCCATGCCCTCTGACTCAATCATCGCAATGGCTTCATGCAAGCCATAAAGTAAGTTCGTCGACGGCGTGGTTGGCCAGTATCCGGTTTTATTGGAAACGAGGATCTCATCCCAGGCCCAAAATGCTTTTGGTAGCGTTGCCTTTTTATTGGCCTCGAGCGCTTTGGGTGACAAGGCATTAAAGCCCAAGCCAGGTGGCAACATTAAGCCTTTTTGCGATCCGCTGACCGTCACGTCGACACCCCAGGCGTCGTGGCAATAGTCTGCCGATGCCAATCCGGAAATGGTATCGACCATCAGCAATGCAGGATGCTTAGCTTCATCGATTGCTTTGCGCACAGCAGCAATATTGGATGTAACGCCAGTGGATGTTTCGTTATGGACTACACAGACCGCTTTAATTTTGTGCTCGGTATCTTTTTTGAGACGCTCTTCAATTAGCTTTGCATCAACGCCCCTGCGCCAACCTTCCAGCCCAGGCTTGCCCAAGAACTCAGCATGGATGCCGAGCTTATCGGCCATGTTTTTCCACAGGGTTGCAAACTGACCGGTTTCATACATCAAGACATGATCGCCGGCCGAAAGGGTATTTACTAAAGCCGCTTCCCATGCTCCCGTGCCCGACGAGGAATAAATAATCACGGGGTGTTTGGTTTTAAAAATACGCTTAATGTCCTCGAGCAGCTTTAATCCAAGCTGACCAAACTCGGGGCCGCGATGATCGATGGTTTGATAGCTGATGGCGCGCAGGACGCGCGAGGGGACTGGGCTTGGTCCAGGAATATGTAAAAAATGGCGCCCTGAGGCGTGTGCATCTAATTTCAACATAGCGTGTCTCTCACTTTTTATAGGTTTAGCCCATGATTATCCAATAAAAATGGCAAATCTTCCGCGAATTAATGGCCCTAAAAATAGACGCTTACAGCGGTGGCGTTGGTTCGGGCGCCTTAATGAGCATGCGTTTTCCGACCATCACGGTGGAAACAACCAGCGCAGCAAACACCAAATTAAGCAGGGTCAGGGGCTCGCCTAATAGGATGCTGGATGCCAGCAGGGTGCAAAAGGGCTGAAGTAGCTGAACTTGGCTGACGCGAGCAATACCGCCAATCCGCAGGCCCTCATACCAGAAAAAGAAGCCCACAAACATAGAAAATATGCCCAGATAAGCAAAGCTGAGCCAGATATCAAGGTCGGCATACACGTAGTCTGTTTGATAGCTGAGGGCGCTGAAAAATAAGCTGATGGGCAGTGAAAAAACCAGCGCCCAGGAGATGACGATTTTCGGTTTCAGGATGGCGGATAGCTTGGCGCCCTCAACATAGCCGACGGCAGCGCAAACACAAGCTGCCATGAGTAGGCCATCGAAAAACGAAAACTGTCCGGCGCCTTGCATCAACGCGTAGAGCAAGACTAAGCCCGTACCAACCAGTGAGCTCAGCCAAAACCCAATCGACGGACGCTCTTTAAAGCGCATGGCGCCTAGCACAGTCGTTACCAATGGCAAGATGCCTAAAATCACCGCGCCATTGGACGAAGGGCCGTGCGTCATCGCGATCGTAATAAACAAAGGAAACCCGAAAACCGCTCCCAGAGCAATCCAGGCAAATCCAGGCAGCGTAGCGCGACTGGGCAAGGGCGCGCGGATTGCGAATAGGTATGCCAGAGCAACCAATCCTGCAAGGGCAGCCCGACCAAACACTATGAAATACGGATCAAGGACTTGAACAGCTATTTTGCTCACCGGCAAGGTCAAGCTAAAGATGGCTATGCCACCAAACCCGATCAACATGCCCTTGGTATCACTCTTCACTGGATTCCCTTGTGTGTATTCAGTACTATACCTATTCCACTTTCATGCAGAGCAATACTAGAACTGGAGCGATTCAATGGCAGTGCACGTGCTTGGCTTAATCGAATTACAGGACCCGGCAGCGTTTGAGAAATACCGGGCGCAGGTTGGCGCCACGGTAGAACAGTATGGCGGGCGTATTGCGCAGCGCGGGGTACGTGGGGAGATTTTTTGGAATGAGCTGCAATGCAAGCCATTCTCTGCCTACGTACAACTTGAGTTTCCCACTGCAACCGATGCCCAGCGCTGGGCAGCCAGCCCGGAGTACCTGGCCTTAGTGCCGATTCGCAATCAGGCTATGCAGTTAACCTTATTCAGCATGCTACCTAGCGCCTGATCCCCAAGGGTAACTACGGTTTGCTCATAGCAATATTCACAGCTAGACTAGAGCCCATACAATACCGTCATACAGAGTCGAATTAACAAGGATTATTCATGCCCGTTATTACCAATATTGAAGACTTGCGCGTACTGCACCAAAAACGCACGCCTAAGATGTTTTATGACTATGCAGATTCAGGCTCGTGGACAGAATCCACCTACCGCGCGAATGAATCCGACTTTCAGAAGATTAAATTGCGCCAGCGCGTTGCAGTCAACATGGTCAATCGCACTACCAAAACAACCATGATCGGCGAAGAAGTCGCCATGCCCGTTGCTTTGGCGCCGACTGGACTAACCGGGATGCAATATGCCGATGGCGAAATTCTGGCAGCCAAGGCGGCAGAAAAGTTTGGCGTGCCCTTCTGCTTATCGACGATGAGTATTTGCTCGATTGAAGATGTTGCCGAGCACACCACAAAACCATTTTGGTTTCAGCTGTATGTCATGAAAGACCGCGCCTTCATTGAACGCTTAATCGAGCGTGCGCGCGCTGCCAAATGCTCTGCTCTTGTGCTTACCTTGGATTTGCAAATTCTGGGGCAGCGCCACAAAGATCTAAAAAATGGTTTGAGTGCCCCTCCCAAACTCACCATTCCGAATATTATTAATATGATGACCAAACCCCGCTGGTGTCTTGGGATGGCCATGACGCAGCGTAGAACCTTTCGCAACATTGTGGGTCACGCTACTGGCGTGGGCAATATGTCGTCCTTGTCTTCTTGGACTGCCGAGCAGTTCGATCCGGGCCTCAATTGGGGTGATGTCGAGTGGATTAAAAAACGCTGGGGCGGAAAGCTCATCATTAAGGGAATCTTGGATGAGGGTGATGCGCGCCTCGCAGCAGATTCTGGTGCAGATGCCCTGATCGTCTCGAACCATGGTGGCCGTCAACTAGACGGTGCAATTTCAAGTATTCAGGCCTTGCCCGGCATCGTCAATGCGGTTGGTAAGGATATCGAGGTTTGGATGGATGGCGGCATTCGCTCTGGTCAAGATGTTTTAAAAGCCTGGGCATTGGGTGCGCGCGGCACTTTAATCGGCCGTCCATTCCTATATGGCCTTGGCGCCATGGGTGAGGCCGGCGTCACGAAATGCCTTGAGATTATTCACAAAGAGCTCGATATCACGATGGCCTTTACGGGTCACCGTGATATTCAAGATGTGACGAAAGATATTTTGTATCCCGGTACGTTCTAGCCTGCTGCTTTAGCGTCTTCCGCAAATACTTCGCGCGCAATGCGAAACGCATCGACTACGGCGGGCGCGCCGCAGTAGGCGCCGCAGTGCAAAAAGAGTTCGCGTAACTCTACCTTTGTTACGCCATTGTTGATGGCGCCACGAATATGTAACTTTAGTTCGTGTGGTCGGTTCATCGCAATGATGGCCGATACGGTAATTAAGCTACGCTGCTTGAGTGTTAAGCCATCTCGTACCCACACCGTACCCCAGGCATTTTCAGTCACAAAATCCTGCAGCGGCATTGAAAAATCATCCGCCTTCTGCATTGCTTGGTCTACATAGGCATCGCCCAATACCTTGCGGCGCACTACCATGCCTTTCTCAAATCGCTCACTCTTCATTATGGTGTTCTCCTCTTTTTTATTTCATTTGATTGCTTCTGCTGCGGGCGCTGTTATCCATTTAGCCTTAGAATGAATTTACCTCATGTGCCGCATGACCATCAAAAGGAACCATTCATGAATCGCAGAAAATTAGTAGCACTCCTCGTCGTTGCGCCCTTAGTCAGCGCTTTGGTGGCCTGTAGTGGTGGCCCCAAAATAATGTCGACGACTGCCATGCCAGAGTCCGGCTTTTTGCCCAACTATCGCCTATTGCAGCCCGTTGCCAATACTCCCGATGGAACGCGTATTTGGCGCTATCGCAACGCTGGTGTTAATCCCAATACTTACACCGCCGTTATTTTGGATCCTATCTACCTGAATCAATCGCAATTCACGAGCGAGATTACTCCGCAAGTTGTTGCACAAACAAAGCGTGCTCTTGAAATGTCGATGCGTGAGGCGGTTGAGGGACGTCGCGGCATCAAGATCGTCACGCAACCTGGCCCTGGAGTGGCTCGTATATCTGTTGGCATTACGGGCGCTGAAGTTTCTGCCGATGGCCTTAAGCCTTGGAACTTTACCCCCATTGGGCTTGCAGCCAATGCGGCAGCCTATGCTTCTGGCGTCAACTCCAAAACACCTGCGCTGGTCATTGAGAGCAAAATTACCGACAGTCAGTCCAAGGACTTTATTGGCGGCGGCGTAATCACCTTGGAAGGTGAAACCTTCCGAACTGGCTCGGGCTCGATCGCCTCATTTGAGGAAATGGCTAAGCGCGCTGTTAAGTTGGCCATGGAAGTCTCGGCCAATCCAACGCCAACAGCAATGAAATAAGCTACCCCGCAAAGAAAAGGCCACCCCAAAGGGTGGCCAAAGAAATCTTATGGAGGGTAAAAATAAATAAATCGACTACGGATTCATATTACCCATCTTAAATTAGGCTTGCCGCCAAATAAGCACCGATAAGGTGCAAATTACTTTTATTTGAGAAATCGAACTATCTCCGTCTTACCATCGATATAGCTTAGCTTGATGGTGTAGGCGCCCGATATTTCAGCCGTTAGCAAGTCATCCTTCTCAAACGGCACTTCGCATTCCAATCCAAGCGCTGGGTCTTCAACAACGACAACTCGCCGCCTGCGATCAATGTCTTTAACAACAAAGTCGCTTTGATTTCTATCAAAAAACTTAAACATAATGCGACCGTATCTTATATAAACTTAATTTAATTTATATAAGTATATTGTCAATTTCTTTTGTTTGTTGATTGTTAGTAACTAGCGATTAGCGCCACTCCTTATCAACTTAATTTAAAGCCTTGGAATGTGGCAGGTTTTATTTGATAATAGAAAAATCAAATCATGTTCATAGGGTTTAACTTTAATGCCAACGAAATTTGAGTATCTTGACTTTGTCAATACGCGCGATCAAATTAATCACGGCTATGGAGTTGACTCAAAGTCATGCGCACTGTTACGTGTTATTGTTCAGGCCTTTGTGAACGAGCAACCAATTACTGTATCTAATGTTATTGCCCTAAGGCACATTGCCTCTCCGGTTACCTTGCATCAGGGAATTAAGTATCTCATCAGCAAAAAGTTAATCACCACAAAGAGTAATCCCAAAGATGGTCGTCTTAAGTACCTTGTACCAACAAACAAAGCAATCAAGCTCTATCGGGAGCTCAGTGCGTTAGTGATGCACGGCCAAGCTGAGACGATCGCTTAATCCTGCGCTTGCAGTCAATCCCGGCGTTATTGCAAGGCAGCGCAGTCAGCTGACTTTTTTTGAGTTCCGCCAACTGAATTGAGATAAATAGCCAATATTTGCACGGGTTCCGTTCCGAGCGCTTTCCCAAAATGGCACCATTCGATTGCCTCTATAAATACATCGCCTGCGGCGCTTACCTTGCTCCCCTTAGTGCCGTAATTAGTTTCGAGGCGACCCGAAATAATGTATGCCAATAAGGGAACTTGATGAAGATGAATGCCTGTTTTTTGTCCGGGAGGAATCTCTATCAGGTAGCTCTCGATCAATGGTGTGCCATTCGGATATGGGTAGTCTTGCCCAATAATAGTTTTTGAGGGCATCTGGGGCAATAAGGTTTTAACTGAAATCCGATCTTTTGCCAGGCCCTGTGCGTAGTCATCTGCAGCAAGAGCAGATTCTGCCTGAAGTCCTGCCACACTCAGAAGCAGGGGTGCCAAGCTCAAAAAGAGGATGGCTTTTCTTTGAATGAATGTTTTCATTGGCTCGCCTGTATTTAGCACAGCACTGCATCCAACAAATGGGAAATGCGGTTTAGTCTTGCTGACCCTAACCGCATTATTCAAACTAGTGCTCTTGTGGCTTACTTTCGAATATGGGCATGACGGGCAGCATCCTGTGACATGCCCTCGCCTTTTTTGCCCTCCAGCATTTCTTTTTCTGCCGTAATTTCTTTGCGGCGCTCTTTGCATGACCCAGCAATTTCCTGAAGCGCTTTCCGTGCGCGGGCAGCCGATGCTTTCACGCCTTTTTCCTGAAACTTGGTATTTTCTTCTTTATAAGCCTCAAACGCAGCGATGAGTTTTTCGTGGTGGGTCATATCCGTCCTTTTGTTAGTAGATCAATCACTATACCAAGCCAAGAAGGCCTCGTATTAAAACGTGTTACCGCAGCAGTTGCGCTGCAAAAGAATAGAGTGGTATTCCGATAATGATATTGAAGGGGAAGGTGATACCCAAGGACATGCCCATATAGAGGGCCGGATTGACTTCCGGTAAGGCATGGCGCAATACCGCCGGCACGGCAATGTATGAGGCACTGGCCGCGAGCACCATTAATAGGATCGTATCCCCCAATGGCAACCTCAATAATGTGCAAAGGACCAAAGCAATGCCTGCGTGCACTAAAGGCGCAACTAGCGCATACAGCAATACGATCAGCGGCTTGCCTTTGATGCCGCTGAAATTTTTTGCTGCCATCAGCCCCATATCCAAGAGGAAGAACGCCAGCATTCCCTTAAATAAATCAATTGAGAATGGCGCCATGATGCGCTGACCATCTTCACCGCTGAGCATGCCAACCGCCATTGACCCGAGCAATAAAAGCTGCGCGCCATCGGTGAATGATTCATGCAATACCTTCGATAAGCCGATAGACTGAGCCTTGCTAGTGCTGCTCACACGGGCCTTATTGGCCAATACAATGGCCAAAATAATGGCGGGCGATTCCATGAGCGCCATCGCTGCCGCCATATGTCCGCCGTATGGAATTTCTTGATTACTCAAAAATTGCGTTGCTGTAATAAAGGTAACCGCGCTGACCGAGCCGTATGTTGCTGCGATGGCGGCAGAGTCGTAATTGTTTAATCGGGTTCGCAGCACTGTATAGGCAATGATGGGAATAATGATGGCCAAAAAGATCGCGAGGCCCAGCGCCAAACCAATCTCTTGAGTAAAGCCCGATTTCTGCAGTGCAAAGCCGCCTTTTAGCCCTAAGGCCATTAACAAATAGAGCGACAGAAAACGCGCAATGGGTTGCGGAATCTCTAAATTAGACTTAATCAGGCCGGCAAAGGCGCCAAACACAAAAAAGAGGATGGCAGGATCAAGAAAGTTATTCACACCTCTATGATAACGGCTTGCCATGTGGCCTAGCCACCTTATAATTTCAGGGATCTTGTGGGCTCTTTATTCGCCCCGTTTAAGCGCATAACCTCTTCGCCCATCCCGCTGACCATCAAACGATGCCACACACTTTTCGAAGCCAACTGATCTGCCTCATCGCGGTGTGGGGAGTATGGATTGCGAGCGCTCACGCACAAGGCACAGATGCCCTGAATTCCTTTTTAAAAAAACGGGCAGATGCTTTTATGGTAATCACTGGTTACTCTTTAACGCCAGATGTCACCACTGGATCTCTATCCATTACTGATCGCAGCGGCAATAATCCTAACTTGCAAATGATTTCCTTGGGCGGCGGAGATCGCCTGAGTAGAAACGTGCCACTTTATCTTGAAGGCACTCTCGCGGTTAATCGATACAATCCCAGTTTTATTGGGACCGTCGGCAATACTAGCGTTGATGTTCCCGTGCATTGGAATAGCATCACCGGTACCGGCGGTGTCGGCTGGGACTTTCCACTGACTAACGAACTGCGCATCAGGCCGATTGCTAACATTATGCTGGGCCACCTAGAAAGCGATCTATCGATTGCATCTCGCGTGATTGAAAATCAAACGGGCGCTGATCTGCAGTTTTTAAAGAATGGGCGCATGAATACCTACGGTCTTGGTGGTTCTTTAATGCTGGACTATGAAAATTACAAGCTTGAACGTGAAATTGATATTGAATTGCGTTATACCAATATTGAAATGAACACGTTTGATACCTCTAAGGCAGTTCAGGGCTCAGCCAACTCCCAAAGCCTCAGCTTGTGGGCCCGCAATCGGGTACCAACACCACTGCGTTTTTTTTCGATGCCAATTCGTGCTGTGATGGAAGCAGCACATACCGAATTTTTAGGTGATCTGCGTGGTGCACTGGGTTTTAACTCCCTGTCATCGCTCGGTGGTGGCATTGAGTTTGACCGCAGTCAGTCGGAGCCGCTCTTTAGTCGCGTGCGAATTGTATTTCGCTATCAATTTGGACAAAACGTACGCGGTACGTCGATTGGTTTAGCTGCGAGCTTCTAGATTAATCGAGTCTACCAAACTGACCACTATTAAAATCATCGATTGCCTGAGCAATTTCTGCTTTGGTATTCATGACAAAAGGGCCATAGCCCACCATAGGTTCCCGAATTGGCTCGCCACTCAAAAAGAGGGCGTGCGTATCTTGGCTGGCTACCAGCTCAATGCCACTGCCTGCTTGACTATACGTAATCAGACTGGCATCTCCTGCAAGCCCCTTATCGGTCTTCACTTGGCCCTGCAATATAGCGAGTGCAGCAGTCCAATGATTAGGCGCAGGTAAGGAAATCACCGCTCCTTTTTTAATCTGTAGATCCCATACTTGCATGGCTGTGTGGGTTTTGGCAGGCCCGGAAAGTCCAGTATGCTTGCCCGCAATCAGCCGAGCCGTACCCTGATCATTTTCGAATTGAATGCAGGGGATTCTCTCGGCCTCGATTGCCTGATAGCCAGGCGGTCTCATCTTTTGGTTTGCGGGCAAATTAACCCAAAGCTGCGCCATACTCAACATACCGCCTTGCTGCGTGAACTGCGCCGAATGCATCTCTTCGTGCAAAATACCTGCGCCAGCCGTCATCCACTGAACATCGCCCGGCCCAATTGTGCCGCTATTGCCTGCTGAGTCTTTGTGCGCAAGCTCTCCTTTGTAGACAATCGTGACTGTCTCAAAGCCGCGGTGCGGATGCGGGCCAACGCCCTTTGCTTGGGCACTTGGGGGAAACGCGGCTGGACTTGCATAATCCAACATTAAAAATGGGCTTAGCTCTTCGCCCATCGACTGATATGAAAACAAGGTTCGCACCGGGAACCCATCGCCCACCCAATGCGCCTGATTATTACTATGTATTCTGATTATGTTCTTCATTTTTTTCCACTGCAAAAATAATGTGTTTGCCTAGTGCGCCCGCTGAAGCTCTTGTATTACTTCATTACTCAAGCGATTGGCTAATTCTTCCTCTGCGGTAAATGATTTGCCCCAACCTTCTTTTTCATAAATCACAATCGCGTCGCTATCTTCTGCGCGAATAAAAATAGCAATCTTCGGATTGAGTGCTTTGGCTGTCTCGACCATCTTGCCAATGTCCATTGCATCTTTAGTTGCAATCACCAAGATGGCTGCTTGGGCAATATGTGCCTGAATCAACACAAAGGGGTCAGCTGCATCGCCGACAACGGCAGGAATGTTTTGCGTGCGCAATTCTTGCACAAGGGCGCGATCCATTTCGGCCACCACACACGCAATATTCTTTGCCCGCAGTTTTTGAAAAAGACTTCTTCCAACTCGGCCATGGCCCACAATCACAACCTGACCAGTCAGGAGCGATTGATTGACTGTGGTGGGCAATAATGCCAGCGGATCAATCCGCTGATCTAGTTTGCGGGCAAGAGCTGAGCGCTTACGCGCCCACTCGATTGCAGGAGCAATACCGCCAAACAAAAAGGAATTCATCGCAATCGAAATAATCGCCCCCGCCAGAATGAGGCTATATGCCTCATTTGGTATTAAGTCCATGGCCAAGCCCATGCCCGCCAAGATGAAGGAGAATTCACCGATCTGCGCCAAGCTAATACCGACGGTCATTGCTGTATTGAGCGGGTATTTGAAGAGTAAAACGAAGGCCACGGCAGCCAGTGTTTTGCCAACCGTAATGATCAAAATCACAATCAATAATTTGAGCGGCTCGTTCCATACAATTTCGGGATTCAGAAGCATGCCAACCGAAACAAAAAAGAGAACGGCAAACGCATCGCGTAATGGCAGCGACTCATCTGCAGCGCGTTTACTTAATTCAGACTCGCCCAGCATCATTCCGGCAAAGAAAGCGCCCAAGGCAAATGAAACATCAAAAAGCGAGGCCGCTAAGAATGCAATTCCAATCGCTGACGCAATAACGGCGAGCGTAAAGAGCTCACGCGATCCATTTTTTGCCACCAGCCATAGAATTTTAGGTAGAAGGCGCTTACCCACCACGAGCATCAACACAATAAATGCCGTGACTTTGGCTAAGGTAATACCAACTGCCTGCAATACATCCATTTGATTTTTGTCGGCACCGCCCATTGGCTGCGTATGAAAGATATCAGCCATCACGGGCAAGAGAACCAGGGCCAGAACCATTACCAGGTCCTCGACGACAAGCCAGCCGACGGCAATTTTGCCGTTGGGCGTCTCTAGCAAACCTTTTGCTTCGAGTGCGCGCAAGAGAACTACCGTACTGGCTACCGAGAGGCTGAGGCCAAATACGATTGAGCCCAAAAATGACCAGCCCCACCAGCTACCCACAAAAAAGCCAAGGGCGGTCGCTACGGCCATCTGAAAGAGGGCACCAGGGATTGCAATTTTCTTCACTGATAAGAGGTCATTAATCGAAAAATGCAGTCCAACCCCAAACATCAATAGCATCACCCCAATTTCAGCGAGCTGTGTCGATAGACTGATGTCCGCCACAAAACCCGGTGTTGCTGGGCCGATCATGACGCCCGCCAATAAATACCCAACCAAGGGCGGCATTTTTAGGTATGAAACCGCCATACCCAGCACAAGGGCAAGGCCAAAGCCAATGGCAAGGATCGCGATTAAGCCGATGTCATGCGGCATGAGTTTGAATACTTTCTAATGGGTAAAGGCAATATCTGGACGTAATTGATCTTACCAGTACGGGCATGACTTTGAAGCGCCTAAATTATTTAGGGCTTACTACTTTGCTTTTCATGTCGCCGCGTCAACGATGCCTGCCCAATTTCATTGCGCAATTGCTGCATCAAGTCTTTTGTCGACATGCTCCGCATCTGTGCATACGCTGTGCCCGCCCAAAGACTCTGGTACTCGGCGTCCTGCTGCTCTACTGCCCACTGGCGCAGAGGCCCTGTCAGGGTATTTTGGATTGGAAAGGGTAAGGTGACTTGATCTTGCATAGTGCGGGTGAAGGTATTTTCTATGCCGCGTGCAAGCCGCCCTGAAAAGGCCTTCGTCAGCGTCGTTGACCTGTCTTGTTTGTGCAATAAATAGTGGCGATAACTGGGCGGAGTCCCTGACTCATCACAACATAAAAATGCCGTTCCCATTTGGGCTGCCTGCGCACCGTTAGCAAGTGCCGCATGTATATCGGCCCCATTCATGATGCCGCCTGCAGCAACAATCGGAATGCGGCAATGCTTAGCTAGCAGAGCTGTAAGCCCTAAGGTGCTCAGCGCCTCATCTTCAGCCTGCAAATCAAATTGCCCACGGTGTCCGCCAGCTTCAATTCCCTGGGCAACAATAAAATCGGCAGAAGCAGATTCAATGACTAAAGCTTCCGTAAGGCTGGTCGCACTGATGCCGACGGCAATTCCCAGCGCATGGGCTTTTTCAATCACACCCTCCGGCGGCAGGCCAAAATGAAAGCTCAGAATTGCTGGTCGCGCCTGCCAAATGGGCTCTAGCTGATCCATCAGGCTGGGATAGAAGGGCTCTGCCGGGATCGTGAGCGACCGAACTCCGTCGACGCCCAGTGACCGCAAAGCCTGCACGGCTTGAACTTGTATCTGATTGCTTGGCAAGCAAACTGGACTGAACACAAAAAAATTCGCGTTAATGGGTCCGCTGGTCAGTGACTGCGCCGCAAGTAAATCCGCATGAATCTTTTCTGGCGTACTGTATGCAAAACCAAAACTTCCAACCCCTCCGTGATTAGCAACTGCCGCCACCAATTGGGGCGTAGTAATTCCGCCAGCCATTGGGGCCTGAATCAATGGCAGTGCTAATTGAGCGAAGTTAAACATGCTTAGTTAGTGATGGTAGAGAAAAATGCTTATCCCTAAATCCCACCGTTAGCGCCTAGCACTAACAGCCAATGCGGGATTATTGTTCAGATTGCCCGTCATGCTTGATCCATTGATCTTGCCCTTAAATACATAGTTTGTATTTTGGTAAGTAAAGGCAAACTCGAGATCCGATCCGCGGATACGTCCATCTTCAAAGTGCGCTATTCGTTTATTGCCCTGATACAGCGTTCCATCTACGAATTGCTTCTTTTGACGAAGCACAAGGCGAAGATTGCTCAGCTCGGATGGGCCATTCCATTGCCAGCTACCGTCAATATTGGCTGGGACAATCCAAAGGTAGGCCATTTCTCCATTGGAAATGCGTACCTCCTGATCTGCTATCCACCCGTCCATCCGAAATGTATTGGAGACCACGCGTGTGCCTGCTTGCATCTTTAGAATAGTGGGCATGAGTCTGGTGTTGAGGTTTTCCCCAAGGTATAAGGTCAGCACGGTGGCTTTTGAAAAATCCTCAACAAAAATATCGCCCTGCTTAAATGTGACAAGGCTTTCGACCTTAGCCCGCTCGGCATTCCGCTGAGATAGCTTGACTAAATCCGGGTTGTACTCAATGCCGACTGCGCGCACTTGGTATTTTTTTGCGGCCTCAATCGGAATGATGCCATCGCCTGAGCCGAGGTCGTAGACCAGATCTCCTTTGCGCACCTGTGCGAGCGAGAGCATTTGATCGGCCATCTCGACTTTGGTTGGCACCCACATGACGTCTTTACCTGAGCTCGCCATGCTGAGCTTAAACTGATTGTCGCCATAGTTGGTGGTGGCGCACCCATAAAGAAGTGGAAGGGCGAGACAGCAGGCAATGGCAAGGTAACGGCGCTTCATTTGCATATTTTTTCCTATTTCCATAGCTGCAATAGCAACCAAGCGAGATTGAATACCACCAACACAATTAAGGTCGTGATCGTGAATTTCATGCCAATAACGCGATTGCTAAAGTGTGGCGGTGGCTGATTAATTCCTTTGGCATGAATCAAGCGGCCAGCTACGAAGGCTATGCCGAGAATGGCGATGAGCCACAGCGGCGCGCCATTGAGCTCAAGGCAGGCCATGAGTATTAATGCGATCGGTACGTATTCGGCAAAGTTCGCTTGGGCACGAATCGCACGCTCTAAATCGTCAACGCCACCACTGCCCAAACCTACCCTATATTGTCGTCGCAGACGAATAACGCCAAACGATAAGCGAATAAAGAGTACTGCCAAAATGCAAGCGATCAGCGTTGTGACGATAAGCATGCTTTGCCCTGAGGGATGATGAATTGCTATAGTACATCGCCATGAAAAAACCACCCGCAGGTGGTTTGTAATTTAGCCTCTACTAATGTTTTGCTTAGGCTCTTGCCTGCCTTTGCTGTGCATGGTGATTTAAATCAGACTTACAGAATTGCACAATCGTATTGGAGAACTGCAGGTGCCGGGCATTCATCTTGCGATACTCCATTAGCTCTGCAATTTGTGGGGATACTTCGTTTTTAAATGAGGCATCCTCATAACCGGGGTGGTAAGGGGCTTCGTGCGCATATTGATTCGACATGGGAATTTCTTTCATTCAGTGGGTTGCAGTGACGGCCGGATTAAAGGCCAATAGACTCAAAACATGCACTGAATTAACTGGAATAAGTGGTCATTGCGGGGCTCCTAATAGCGCCATGCATCAGCCAGGCTGATTGCATGCTTGCCGCTCCCCCTGTCCCTGATACCTGAGAGATTCACACTAAGCCCAGCTTAGTATTTGCTCCTTCGGTGCGCCACGTAATGGCGACTCTCCAGACGGCTATTTAGGATAAGCAGTACCTTCCGGGTGGATACCTGAGCGTTCATGGGAGTTTGCGCCTTCGGTGGAGGCATGGCCTCACTCTCCTGCTTAAAACTAGTTTATCGTACTTTTATCGAATTGTGTATTTACAAAAGGCGCCCTTTTATGCAGGATATCAAGGCTGTAATTGACTCGCTTCAACTAGAACCGCATCCAGAAGGGGGCTTTTACAAGGAAATGCACCGGGCAAGCGCCTTAATACGCGAGGCCAATGGCAATAGCAAGAATGCCTATTCCAGCATTTACTACCTTTTAGCGGGGCATGATTTTTCGGCATGGCATCGCATTCAATCGGATGAAACCTGGTTCTTTCATTTGGGCTGCGATATCGCCATCCACTTCTTTGATCCGCAGAATAAGCTCGCAACGGTTCAGCTTGGCCAGGAGTCCATGCAATTTCAGGTCACGATCCCGGCGAACACTTGGTTTGCGGCAAAACCGGTGCGAGCAGATGCTTTTTGCTTAGTCAGTTGCGTAGTCGGGCCCGCATTTACGTTTACGGAGTTTGAAATGGGGCAACGGCAAACCTTACTGGACACTTTTGGCACAACAGTCCTTCACAAAGAAGCTGTCGAGGCGCTTACAAGAGGGTAAAGGGGCCCAGGGCAGAGGATGGTCTAGCTAAGCTCTGCCTCATTAAATGCATCTCTGATATACACAGGCAAATCGATGGATGGCGGCCTAAATCCAGATTGATAAAACATGTCTCCAATTTGCCCGCGATGCAAGGCTTTGTGATTACAAACATGAATCAAAATGTCGCCTCTGCTCATTTCTCCAGTACCACCATCTACAAAGGAAAAGCGAATCTTTTCATTGAGCTGCGCCTCACTCATGGTGTCGGCATATTGAATGTACCAGTCGCCCATCTCATTCCACTTATCTGTAAGCAAGCCCAAGGAATCAGGAGAATCCGTAATTCGCGACTTAAATCCGCGGTCCTTTCCTAACAAGTGGGCCTGCCAGATTTGATCCACAATCGCCACGTGCGCTAAAGCAAATGACATCCCGCCAAATGCAGCGGCGCGCTTTTTGCTTACTTCTTCCGGCGGCAAGCTCGCAATCGCATCTAGCAGCATCGTATTTGCCCACTTGTTATAGCGTGTGAGCATTCGGATATTTCGAACGGCAGACATATGGACCTCCTAGGAATCAGCCAATATAGTCTAGCAAATGAAAAACCACCCGAAGGTGGTTTTGGTGTTTCTTAATGATGCATCGCGGCGTTAGCTAGAGTCCATGCTGCCTAGCTCTGTTTTCTAGACTTGTATTTACGTACGGCCTCTTTTAAGTCAGAGTATTCCTCGCATCCAAAAGTACAGGCCTTATCTAGTCTCGCCAATAAAGCCTCAGCTCCTGGCAAGTCATTATTTAATAACTTTAACTTTCCGTAATACTCGAGGGCACCACGATGCCGTGGATCTATCTTCAAAGCAGCTTGATAATATTTTTCAGCACCCACTAAGTCGGGTGGCTGTTTTTTGCGCAGACTATAGCCTAGTAAATTATTCCAATCGGCTGAGCTTGTTTCGTTAGCGGCCTGCAATTGCTTGATAGCTTGATCGTAATTTTCAGACTTAATGCTTGCCCTTGCCTCGGTTAGCCAAGTGGGATCTGACTTGGCGGGTTCCGTATCCGCTGCTTGAGATAGCCCAGTCATCGAAAGCAGCAAAATAATGATTGGCAGTAATTTGTTCATTTGAGCCCCTTTAGTTCATGATCTATCGGTTATATACCGATTATTCAATTTCCGCTCATCGAAGTACGAATGAACGGGTCATAGTGGGCCAAACTAATACGTAGCTTACTTAATCCTGGTGCGCCTTTAAATAATCAATCACCCAGGCTGGATCACTATCACTTGGGAAGATGGGATAGTGAACCGCCTCGATCACGCCATTATTCGAAATGAGTGTGACTCGTTTTAACAAAGTCATGCCAGCAGCAACAAAAGTGGGCATATTCAATGCTTTTTGAAATTGATAGTTCACATCACTGACAACCGGAAATGGCAAATGAAGTCGATCAGCCATTTCTTTTTGATATTCGGTAGACTGAACACTCAAGCCTATGACCTCTGCACCCAATGCTTGAAGCTCTTGATAGTGATCTCGAAATGAACAACTCTGGGGAGTACAGCCTCTTGCTCCGGGAATTTGATCCCAGCCCTCTGGCAGAGCAACATTGGGTTGCCCTGTCATTGGATAACAATAGATAACCAGCCTCCCTTTGATATCCCCAAAATGAATAGCCCTTCCATTGGTGGCATTTAAGGAAACAGGGGGCAGCTTCATTCCCTTCAAATGATTCGCCAAACCATCATCGTGCGGAATGGGTAGATCCGTAGGGAGCTGGTTAAGATTAGTCATATATTCATTCTAAAGGGCACAAAGCTAAATTGGCCAACTCAGGCTCTTATGGCTTCCCTTAGTTATTTGGCTTACTGCTTAGATTTTTAATCTCCCAACAACTGGCTCTCATGAGCTACGTTGATTTTGTAAACGCATTTTGAGGCGCAAAGAGCCTTTGTTTATTAGCTTTAGGGTGAATAAGCAGCCAATTGCAATCCTCAATTATTCCCATACACTCTCGTGCATGACGCCTTTTACAATTCAAACCCTTTTTCTGTTTTACAGCGCCCTGAGTTTTTTATCTGCAACCCTGATTGGCACATTATTTTGGAAACGCAACGATCAATCTGCAAAGCTCTGGCTTTGGGGCTGCCTGTTAACAGCAATTGCTACTGTAATCACGGTTAACCGAGGCAGTATTCCCCTAACCATTAGCTATAGCCTGATGGTTTCTATTGAGGCTCTTTCCGTTCTTTTGTTTAGTGAATCGTTAAAACGGTTGTCAATAACGAATTCAAAAATTAAGTTGAGCTGGCTGACATTTGCCATTCCAATCATTCTTTTTTCTGTTGTTGAACTTTGTAGGCAGATGGCCAATGGAGAAATAACCCCAGTCATATCTGCATCAACTACATTGACGTTCGCTATCGCAAATATCTTTTGTCTCTACCAGACAATGCGAGTCAAGAATGAATTTGAAAATAAAACTTTTTTCAATTTTTTAATTCTTGTTTTCGGGGTTGTTGCCGCCTTATATTTCATGCGAATTTTTATTATTCTGAGCGGCTATAGTGGGCACTCATTTGACACTAAAACACTCAATGTCATCGTATGGTTTGCGCTCTTTTTATTTGGATCCATTAGAAACCTTGCTTATATTGTGCTCCGACTGCATTTGGGATTTAACGAACATACTCGCTTAAATAGCATGAACTTGAGACTCTCCGATGTTTTAGAAGAGCGCAATGAAATGATTCTCTCTCTGCAAAAACTGAATAGATCGGCATCAATCAATGCCTTAGCTTCCACAATCTCGCACGAGATAAATCAGCCTTTAGGGGCATCAAGACTCAATGCACAATTTGCTGAAATGAAACTTCAGTCTGATCCAAGTAATGTTCCTCTCCTTAGGGGGCTTGTCAAAAACATATTGGACGATATTAATAGGGCCTCGACCATTGTTAAAAATCTGTCGCGACTCAGCTCCAATCAAAGCAGTAGCGTTACTTATGTCAATCTTGCTGAGTCAATTAATCAAGTTATTGAAATCTCCAAAGGAAAGTTACGATCCTCGAAAACTACTATTAATCTTGACTGCGCCAGCCACTATCAAATTAGTGTCAATATGAGCGAATGGCAACAGGTATTAATTAACTTAATCAATAATGCGATCCAGGCCCTGGATGAAGCTAATCCCGATCAAAAAAGAATCGAAATTAGCGTCAAACAAGAGAACCAGCTTCTAACGATTTTTATTGAAGACAATGGGCCTGGCATACAGGCTGGTCAAGAGTCGAAAATTTTTGACCTGATGTTTAGCAGTAAGGAAGCCGGCTCTGGTATTGGTCTTTGGCTCTCAAAAAATATCATCAATCGCTTCGATGGTGAAATTACCGCCCACAACGCTATCAACGGCGGAGCATGCTTTGTCATTCGATTGCCTATTACCTAAGCTGTCTTCATAAACAACTCATCGGCAAGCGGTCCAAATCAAATCACCACTCGAAGGTGGCTTGGTATTTCTTGGTGGCCCAAGGCAGAATTGACTAAAGACGAGCCTGCCACGTTTTGTGCCTAGGCTTAGGCGCGAACTGTTTTGTACTATGTTGTCACTTTAGATACAAAACATGGCATAGTCTCATAAGGCCATCTTTAACGATTTCACACAAGTTCATTCACTCTGATGTTGGTGCTGCCATGTACAGAATCCCACTTAAAACTATTTCGATCTTTTTTGCATTCATTCTGCCTGCATTTGCCCAGAGTCCAACACCCCTCCTATTCAATGATCTCAATACAGCGGCAAGAGAGTCTTACGCTGCGTCTCGAGCCCTTGCATTAAAGAGTGACCAACCCGTCTTTCTAGTGACGGATACCGTCACCCTGATTAGAGGTGAGGATTTGGGCTCTCTACCGTATACGCCAGCCCTTTATCAGTACTTAAAGTCTATTTCTCATCTGCCGCTAGGGGTCTACTCTGCTTCGATAGGACTACTTGAGAACCCAGCGGATAAACGCTGGATGGATCGGCTAAGGGTATTACGCACAGAGTTAAATAGTGCCCAGACAGATCTTCCAAAAACATCATTTACCGAGCAGCAAAGAGCCCGTCAGCAGAAAATCCTGTCCCTATCACGCACCTATCTCGATGCTATTTTGTTGCGCGGAAATACCGATATTGCGTCGATTAACCGTTACTCGCGCACGGTTGCACCACTTCTACTAGCCAATGCTGCGGATGCGGCAACTGTCCAGATTGAGGCCCTAGATCACGCTGTGCGCGAACTCAGTAAAAAACTGAAGCCGGGAGAGTTCGACAACGCGATTGCCGTTATTACCGGCCCAAAGACGCCCCGCGAGGGCAATCTGCAATTCCAATATTTTGTGTATGCATTTGGTGCTGGCTCTGCTGGCACGCGAGTACTTTACATGGAAAGCATTTTTGATCGAGAGGCAGCTCTAGGCGTTCTTAGAACTGTTCTAAATGACCGTGTGGCCAGCCAGGCATTTTTTGGAGAGACTTATCGGCTGGAACGCGACCTCATGGCCGATGGCGCCACCGTAGAATTGATGCGACGGTTCGGTCGCCTTGGCAATTAGCCAAGTTTACTCAGGAGATTCATTCACCCATATGAGTCGGCTACAAGCGTAACCGATTTGAGCGGCACGATGTCTCAAGTATTTTTCGGCATTGACCCCCAAGCCCAAAATGCTCAGCATATGGCTTGGCACTACTTTATTTTCTTCTGTGTGCGGCATCGAACCACCCACAGCAGGAATCAAAAATGAAGATTAAAAATTGATTCGCAGATGGCTGAATGCTTCACTTCATTAACCACATCTACCAGAAGGATTTGGCATTGCCCACAAACCCCCTACGAAAAGCCAATAAATAGCTCTATCAGGGCTATTTTCAATCATTTCATGGGAAGCGTATAGACGTCATAAAAAAATGATTAGCATCAGAATGAACCTATTTCCGCTGAATCAGTTAAGCTGAAATAGTCAAAGAAAATGATTTACTTTAAAGGAGATCACTATGGCATCAAAAGGCATATGCCCCGTCGCTCATGGAGCGAATACCGAATCTGGCAACACCCCAATGGCTTGGTGGCCGAAGTCACTCAATCTGGATATTCTGCACCAGCACGATACAAAAACAAATCCATTAGGGCCATCGTTTAGCTACCGAAAAGAATTAAAAAAGCTTGATGTCAAGGCACTTAAAAAAGATCTTAAAAAATTACTAACCACCAGTCAGGATTGGTGGCCAGCAGATTGGGGGCATTACGGCGGCTTAATGATCCGTATGGCTTGGCACTCCGCTGGTAGCTATCGTATTGCCGATGGACGGGGTGGGGCAGGAACAGGTAATCAACGCTTTGCGCCGCTTAATTCTTGGCCAGATAACGCCAACTTAGATAAAGCCCGTCGTCTCTTATGGCCCATCAAAAAGAAATATGGCAATAAGATTAGTTGGGCAGACCTCATGATTCTGGCGGGCACACTTGCCTATGAGTCCATGGGCCTTAAAACCTTTGGCTTTTCATTTGGACGCGAAGATATTTGGCATCCAGAAAAAGATATTTACTGGGGCTCCGAGAAAGAGTGGCTCCAAAAAAGTGGTGGCAAAGGAAGTCGCTACTCCGGTGAGCGGGACTTAGCCAACCCATTAGCCGCAGTCATGATGGGCCTCATCTATGTAAACCCAGAAGGCGTAGATGGGAAGCCTGATCCTTTAAAAACAGCCCACGATATTCGTGTGACATTTGCTCGCATGGCTATGAACGATGAAGAAACCGTTGCGCTGACTGCTGGCGGACATACCGTCGGTAAAGCCCACGGCAATGGCAATGCGGCAAACTTAGGCCCAGCGCCCGAGGCCGCGCCGCTTGAAGAACAAGGTCTTGGCTGGATGAACCACAAGACTCGGGGCATTGGCCGTGATACGGTTACCAGCGGCATTGAGGGTGCTTGGACAAGCAACCCAACTCAATGGGATAACGGCTACTTCAACTTATTACTCAATTACGACTGGGAGTTAACTAAGAGCCCAGCAGGGGCTTGGCAATATCAACCCATCAACATTAAAGAAAAAGATAAGCCTGTTGATGTGGAAGATCCTTCGATTCGCACTATGCCCATGATGACCGATGCTGATATGGCCATGAAAATGGATCCTGAATATCGCAAAATTTCGGAAAAGTTCAGCAAAGATCAAGCCTACTTTTCTGAAACATTTGCTAGGGCCTGGTTTAAGCTGACTCACCGCGATATGGGACCTAAAGCACGATACTTTGGGCCAGATGTACCCAAAGAGAATTTAATTTGGCAGGATCCGGTTCCAAAGGGCCCTAAAAAATATGACGTCAAAGTAGTGCGGGCCAAGCTGAAAGCCAGTAGCTTGTCGAATAGCGAGATGATTGCTACCGCCTGGGATAGCGCCCGCACTTATAGAGGATCAGATAAGCGCGGCGGTGCTAATGGTGCTCGCATCCGGTTGGCTCCGCAAAAAGATTGGGTTGGCAATGAGCCTAAGCGCTTATCTAAAGCACTCCGCATCTACGAAGGGATTGCCACAAAAACAGGTGCGAGTATTGCGGACATTATTGTTCTCGCGGGCAACCTTGGGATTGAACAATCGGCCAAAGCGGGTGGCTTTACGATCAAAGTGCCATTCACCCCGGGTCGTGGCGATGCCTCGCAGGCGATGACTGACATTGAATCGTTTGAGGTTTTGGAGCCCTTAGCCGATGGTTATCGTAATTGGTTAAAAGAAAACTATGTGGTCATGCCGGAAGAGTTACTACTCGATCGCACTCAATTAATGGGGCTGACAGCACAAGAGATGACAGTCTTAGTTGGTGGAATGCGAGTACTAGGAACAAATCATGGCGGAAGCAAGCATGGGGTATTTACAAATAAGGTGGGCGCACTAAGTAATGACTTTTTTGTCCATTTGACTGACATGAACTACATTTGGAAGCCGACTGGTCGTAATAGCTACGATATTGTTCATCGCGACACAGGCAAAGCTAAGTGGACAGCAACTCGAGCTGATTTAGTCTTTGGATCTAATTCAGTGCTTCGTGCTTACGCAGAGGTTTATGCGCAGGACGACAACAAAGAGAAGTTTGTAAATGATTTTGTTGCTGCATGGACTAAAGTGATGAACGCTGATATGTTTATTTAAGATTGCTGAGGATTACTTTTAAGAGGTAGCAATTGCTACCTCTTTTTTATTGAAAAGATTTTGACGTCAAAGCGGTCTAAGCACCTGACTATCTGAGTTAGCCCTTACTATTCAACCCTGCAGAATGAAGTATTGATTGTCGAATCTCCATTTGCTGAGATCACTGCTTTGAGCATTGCTAAGCGGTTTTTATTGTCATGGTCAGAAGTAAACCACCATACGCTACCGCCCTCCATATTGGTGTCTTTCTCAATATCACTATGAAGGATTGAATTAATCCGGCCTACAGTGGGCTGATGTCCAACAAAAATGGTGGTGATATCTGCCAATGGCCAGTTTGCATGCTTGAGAACAGCACTTCCTGTCGCGGTATCTTTCATATAGCCAAAATCATCGATGGGGTCGTAATGCTCGCTAAAAAAGGACGCAGTTTGGGACGCTCTTAAGGCCGAGCTTCCAAATACGCGGTAAGGTCCTGGGACATTTTTTTTAATCCATGCACCTATGTACTGAGCCTGTTGAATGCCCAAGGGGGTTAATGGTCGCAACTCATCTGGTTCACCGGGAGCGGCATCCGCATGTCTCCATACAAGAAAATTCATAAAGCTTCCTTGAAAAAGTAATTTGTTACAAAAGCATAAATGAAAAAACCACCCGAAGGTGGTTTTGGTATTTCTTGGTGGCCCGGGGCGGAATCGACCAGGGCTCAGGATACTTGATCCCGGTTTTACTTTTTTATGACGTCTCTATAGACTGGTATTTTTATTCAGTGTAAAGCTATGAAAATCTCCTATTCCAGTTCGACCAATATCTCTGCTGATCAAGCGATTGATTTATACATTAGATCGACACTTGGGGAAAGGCGCCCCATTCATAATCGCAAAGCATTTGAAAATATGTATAAACATGCCAATTTGATTATTTCAGCGTGGGATGACGATAAGTTAGTTGGGATCTCTAGAACATTGACAGATTTCTCATACGTGGCGTATCTATCGGACTTAGCGGTGGACGCTCAATACCAAAAGCAGGGGATTGGCAAAAGATTGATTCAAGAAACCAAAGCACACCTTGATCAAGACTGTATGTTGGTTTTGCTGGCCGCCCCAAAGGCACGAGAATATTATGGGCCGCTTGGTTTTGAACAGCACCCAAGCGCCTGGACTCTTAAGAAGGCTTGAAAAGAAAATAGCCCAACAAGTGGGCTATTGAGATTCTTGGTGGCCCGGGGCGGAATCGAACCACCGACACAAGGATTTTCAATCCTCTGCTCTACCGACTGAGCTACCAGGCCAAGTGTTTGAATTATAGCGGAACTGTTTTTAGGCTTAGAAAATTCAGATAACTCCGTCAACTCAGGTTGATTTGCTGGAAATCCTATCTAGCGGGGATGGCTGATCCTTGATTCCCCTGATTGTCAATGTGTTGGTGTTAACGCTCCTTGTCTGGCCCATACCCATGCTACCCTTGCTTTAATACATGAATCAAATTTAAGGAGGCGTCATGGATCTCACTCACTACCCCCGAATCCGCTGTGGTCACTGGCCTACACCGCTTGAGCCTATGCTGAACCTGTCCTCTGAGCTAGGCGGCCCTGCTCTTTGGGTTAAGCGCGATGACTGCACAGGACTTTCTACGGGCGGCAATAAAACGCGCAAGCTGGAATACCTGCTTGCTGATGCCCTTGCTAAGGGTGCTGATACAGTGATTACGCAAGGCGCGGTGCAATCAAACCATGCCCGCCAGACTGCTGCTCTGTGCGCCAAACTGAAGCTCACTTGCCATATCTTGCTGGAAGACCGCACGGGCTTTAAAGATGAAGCCTATCGACTGAGTGGCAACGTTTTGTTAGACCGCCTTCATGGTGCTAGCGTATCGTCAAGACCTGCTGGCGCAAACATGCAAACCGAAATGGAGTCTTTTGCCGAAACATTAAAAGCTGCTGGCAAAAAACCGTATGTGATTCCTGGCGGCGGCTCTAATCCGCTGGGCGCCCTAGGTTACGTCAATGCAGCGCTGGAGTTGACCTACCAGATGAATGAGATGGGACTGAAGGCCACTCACCTCGTGCTCGCAACCGGCAGCGCAGGTACTCATGCTGGACTCATTGCCGGACTCAAGATACTCAATAGCCCACTCAAAGTGATTGGTTTTGGCGTACGCGCGCCCAAAGAGAAACAAGAGCAAATGGTCTATGACCTTGCTTGCAAAACCGCTGCAATGCTTGGGCACGAAGGGGCAGTCCAGCGCGAAGATGTTTTTGCCGACTGCAACTATGTAGGGGCCGGCTACGGCTTACCCACCGAAGGTATGGTTGAGGCTGTAAAAATGCTTGCTGAAATAGAAGGTCTTTTGTTTGACCCCGTCTATACAGGCAAAGGGCTCTCCGGCTTAATTGATTGGGTTCGTCATGGCCGATTTACTAAAGACGACACAGTGATTTTTTTACACACCGGCGGTAGTGCCGCTTTGTTTGGCTATCCTGAAACGTTTGGACTAGAGGGCTACACAACGTAGAGCGGTTTTAGGCGGTAGTAATCTTGCCTGTTTTAGCTGCCTGCACGAGCTCTTCGTAATCCCGCTTATTTTGTTCGGCGTATTCCATAGCAAACAGACTGACTGCCTCATCAAAAACATCGGACTTTCCGAGGTAGCCAGAAATAAGCGCTGCATTGCCAGACTTGGCATGGGATCTTGCTAGTGCTTGCCCACAATAGACTGCATAGCGCTTTAGACGTGTTGGCGTAATGTCTTGGACTGAAAACGATACCTTCATATCCCTTAGTTGCCGCACATAAAAATCTTTCCCTTTGGGTCCGCGCATCCAGCCTAGAAAGACATCGCTCGATGACTGTGTTAATCGCTGACCAACCACCACGCGCTCACCATGCTGGTGATATTGACTTTTTCCAGCATAGGGCTCCAGCACGGAGTTGCGTGCCTCTTTGATCTGCAGCAAGAGGGGGTCGCCATCTGGGGTCATGAATAGAGCAACAAAACAGCGCGTGCCCACACTACCAATTCCGACTACCTTAACCACAATGTCTTTGAGTTGATAGCGATCCAGCAGCACTTTGCGGTCATGCGAGAGGGAGGCGCGATAACTCTCAACTGCAGTTTTACCGATCTTTTCTATCCACCGATCATCCAAATGGTAAATCAGCGGCGGATTATCGATTAAGCGCTTATCGCCATTGACCTCGGTCGTAATTTTTGGAAAAAGGTATTCGGCAACTTGCTTCTCTGCTTTTTTGATTAGGCTTTCACGATGCAATCTGCTTGATTTATTGGGTGCCTCTTTCGCAAATTTAGCCAAGTCGAGGTGTCCGTACCAAACCTCTAATGGGCTTTGCTTGGAATACGCGCGCATATTTTCACGGTAAGACTGAGCGCATATCTTTGCGATGCGCTGTGCGCTTGATTTACTAAGCTGACTGTCTTCTGCCGCCACCACAAAACTAGTGGCTAGGCGCTTTACATCCCACTCCCAGGGGGCAGGCAGGGTTTCATCAAAGTCATTGATATCAAATACGAGTTTGCGTTCGGGCGTTGCATACGCGCCAAAATTGAGTAAATGGCAATCGCCACAGGCTTGTACATAAATCCCGCTGCTAGGAGTTCTCGATAAATCATCTGCCATCAATGCAGCAGAGCCCCTCAAAAAACTAAACGGGCTTGTTAGCATTCGGCTGTAGCGTATCGGAATGAGATCTTCAAGCCGATCATGGTTGGATTTTTCTAAAACCGCAATGGAACTAAACCGCTTTGGGCGAGGCGGAAGAATGCGCTGGTCTTGTAAGGGGCTGGCATCTCGGAGAGCTTTGCCCTGCAACATGGCCGAAGCCCGATCCAGTAAGTCGAGCCGCTTCGGATTGGTTTTACTCATCTTTAGTATTTATTGCCCATAAGATCAATGCTGCCGATCATTATTGGCAGTCTAATCAGTTCGGTTATCCGAGTAAATAACTTTATATCCAACGGGCAATTAATGGCATCGCCCCAATCTATCCATGAATTGAGGGTGGTTTCTTTGCAGCGCGCCTTGTTGTAAGCGCCTCCAAAAACAAGGTGAATCACGCCCCCCACTTTTGATACAGTGGATTCTTTACTTCACTCTTGGCTCCGCATGTACTGGTTATCTCTCCTATTGGCAGGTGTTTGTGAAATTGGCTGGCCACTTGGCCTAAAGCTATCGAGCAACCCGAATATGAAAATCGCGGGGCTGGCTTTGGCTGGCACTAGCATGGCACTCAGCGGATTCTTACTTTGGTATTCATTAAAAGGCATTCCGATTGGTACGGCGTATGCCGTATGGACCTCGATTGGGGCCGTTGGCACCTTTGCGATTGGTGTATTGGTTTTTGGTGACCCGAATATTCCAATCCGCTGGCTTGGCGCCGCCTTGATCATTCTTGGCGTCATTTTGCTGAAAGTGGGCTGATGTTGCGCGCTGGTCACCCTCGTCTTTTTTGGAATAGCCTCTTTTGGTCACTTGTCGTATATTGAGTTACCCCATTATTTTTCTGTGCCATGCCAAAACTCATTTATAAGCTGCCTAACTTACTCATCATTTTGCTGTGCATTGCGATGATCAATCTGCTGGCGCACGTCATGCCATCGATAGTTAAGAGTCTATTTCTTATTCATCCAACGGAAGAAACAGTCAAGATTGCGCAGTCTTTATTTGCATTACTGGGTGCAACCATCGGGATGTTTATTGGGTTTTTATTGAACCAGGCCCAAAGCAACTTTCAAGCGGCTTCTGCATTGGTTGCAGCGGAGGCTAGTCAAATTAATAATCTAGATCGACTACTGCTGCGCTTTGGTGACGCCTATTCCCTGGAGATCCGCGCCAAATTAAAGCTGTATATCGAGTCTATTATTCAAAATGAGTGGCCCGAGCTGAGATTAGAGCAGGGCTCTCAACAAACGCACTTGCTCTGGCGCACGATATCGCAAATGCTGTTTAAGCTAGAGCCGGTGACCCCCAAGCAAATTGCCATCTACTCCGATATTTTGGATGTAGCAGAGAACGTTTCGGAGTCACGCGAAATACGGATTGATCGTTCTACGCAAAAGCTTCCCGCCATCTTCTGGATTTCAATCTTATTTATATTTATTGCCATCAGCAGTATTACATCGCTAGTTATGCCAGGCAATGAACTCAATTTTGCTATTACAGTTTTTCCAATTATTTATGGATCAATGCTGGGCTTGTTAATTATTTTTGATCAGCCATTTAAGGGAAGTACTTCGGTTAAATCAACGGCACTGAAAAAAGTATTTGCCTCTATTGAGACGCGCACGGAATAGCGGCACACCCCCTTGGGAGAGCACCATCGTATTAAGCCGCTCAAACCAATCAATTCTGAGTTTATTCTTGGTTGCCCAGATTGCTCTAGTCTAGGCTTGCTATTTGCAGGGCCAGCTCCTCGGCTTGCTTTGAAATAGCGCTAGCAGCAATAACATCGCCCAAACTGCCCATCGTAGCTGGGCCCAGCATCCATAAATTGTTCCAGGCTTGCAGATTTGGCTTAATGACATTGAGTTTTGTGTTGACACCAACAGCATGACCTAGGGGGTCTGGAAGCGCAATTGAATCTGCGACTAATCTATCTAAAAATACATCTCTTCCAACGCCAGTGCAGTTCACAATCCGATCAGCTTGAATGCCTTGACCATTATTCAGTTGAACCATTATCGCGCCCTCAGAGCACTCGACTTGCTTTGCCCGCCCTACGGCAAACTGGACTTGATGATTTGCCCTCAGCTGTTCATAGGCTTTGATTGTTTGTGGAGAGGCACGAAACCGATACAAAGACCAAGCCCACCCCAGTCGCTTGAATAGGATTTGCCGTTGATGCGGTGTCAATTGCTGCCAAATCGTATTGAGATTGGGTCTTAACTCTTCCCAGGCGCACTGCCACTCTGAACTGGTTGTAGGCGCAGATGGCAGGTATTGGCGCATAAAGCGCAGCAGCTTGGCCGGGCTTAATTTTTCGGGCCAGTTCGGCTGCTTTTGTCTGGTCCATTGCGCCTGTGTCGGGGGGAATACTGATCTTGGTCCCACTATCGTAATCGGGCCGCGATGCCCTTGCGTTGCTAGTGCGTAGATTGCATCCAATGCAGTGAGGCCTCCGCCAAGCAACACAACATGCTCTTCTGCGCCAATGGCAGCAAGGTACTGTCCGGTCCATGGGTTTTCTATTAACCTCGAAGCGGCGTGCTCTCCTGGGCCAGCCTTTATGGCACACGGCCACGTTGGCGGTGAATTGCCAGTTGCAATAATCACCCTCTCAGAGTGGATGCAATGCCCATCAGTAGTGTCGAGCCTCCACAAGCCATCGTGCACTTGGTTTAAGCGCGATACTTTACTAGGGATTCGCTGAATTTGATCGAACCCTACTTCTGCGGCAACGAGCTCAGAAACGTAGCGCCCAAAATCGGCGCGACGATAAAAATTGCCCGCACTTGTTTTTGCTTCTGAGTCATCGATGTTTGTTTTGGCCCAGCGCGCAAAATGCAATGGATCGTCTGAAAAAACAATGGGCAAATCTTCGCGCACATTGAGCCGAAAAGATGGGCTTTCACAACCGTAAGCATGGCCTTTACCTAAGGGGCCGGGGCCGATGATGGTGAACGAGTCTGCCGCGATGCCTTTACGCAAGAGATGAATGGCCGTTACTGCAGCGGCAAAGCCATCGCCAATAATGACTAGCTTACTTTTGTCATGCATTATTTTTAGAGCAGCCTTGCTTGCATTCCATGCTGAGTAGGTCGCCTTTGCCAGCCGACTGAATTAAATTGATTTACTGCTTAACTGGCGCAGACTCTGGTACTACTTCGCCTTTGCTTTTGGTAGCGTCCACACCCAGCGCCTTGAGTTTGCGGTACAGGTGCGTACGCTCTAGCCCCGTGTATTCAGAAATGCGAGTCATGCTTCCGCCCATGATTTGCATCTGATGCTCAAAATAGGCTTTTTCAAATAGGTCTCGCGCCTCGCGCAAAGGCAAATCAAAATACATCTTCGCGATACCACTAATGTACTCGCCTGACGGCGGGACCACTACTGCAGCTATCGGCTTTACTTCAGCGGCAGGCCTTGACGAGGGCGGCATCACTGCTGCCTCTTCGATTTGTACTTGTTTGGGCGCACTTTCCAGCGCCTTATTTACTGTCTTGAGCAGCTTTTGAAGGGCAATGGGTTTTTCTAAAAAGTTAAGGGCACCAATCCGGGTTGCCTCCACTGCAGTATCAATCGTGGCATGGCCCGACATCATCACCACTGGCATAGTGAGCTGCCCGCTATTGGACCATTCCTTTAGCAGAGTAATGCCGTCGGTATCGGGCATCCAAATATCCAAGAGAACCAAATCGGGCCGCATTTGCTCGCGCACTGTTCGTGCTTGTATCGCACTTTCTGCTGCATAGACGGTATGGCCCTCATCCGTCAGAATCTCATTGAGAAGCTCACGAATTCCCATTTCATCGTCGACCACCAAGATGCTAGCCATGACTAAACTGCCTCTTTCGCTAGATTCATAAACAAAATAGACACTTGTGCCCCCACTACGACGTCCCCTTGCATTCGATTCCGAATCTCAATTTTTGCACCATGATCATCCACAATTTTCTTCACCACTGCTAAGCCCAAGCCCGTGCCTTTGGTTTTTGTTGTGACGTACGGCTCAAACGCTCTTGCTAGTATCTTAGCCGGAAATCCCGCCCCCGAGTCAGTAATGCTAAATCGCACCGCTTTTTGCATCACACCATTGGCCTGTTTATAGGGCACTGCTTCAGTTGTAATCGCAACTGACGCCCCTGTGCGTTGCCCTTCCAAGGTAGAGTCTTGTGCGTTCTGCAAGAGATTATGAATTACTTGGCGCAATTGCGTGGGATCGCCCAAGATATCGGGGCAGGCTGAATCGAGCGACACCTCCATAGGGCTGCCCTCATACAGCACCAGAATTTCTTGTATTAACTGATTAATCGAAACCGCGCGGAGCTGTGGCGCCGGCGTCTTTGCAAAATCCCGAAAATCATTCACCATCTGCTTCATCGCCTCTACTTGACCAATGATGGTGGCGGTACTCCGATTCATCATGTCTTCCTGCTCGGGGCTTACCTTCCCTGCCAATTTTTGCTGCAGACGCTCAGCAGACAGCTGTATTGGGGTCAGCGGATTTTTAATCTCGTGGGCTAGGCGGCGCGCAACTTCACTCCAGGCAATCGAGCGCTGTGCCGTAACCACATCGGTGATGTCATCAAACACAATCATATTGAGCCCTGGAGCGAGCTCTGTTCCGCGCACAAAAATAGTGACGCCAAGCTCTTGGTCAAACTCACTACTAGCATGCAGCTGAATTTGCTTTTGCCATACCCGAGCACTTGTCTGATCTAGGCCCTTTGTGGCGGGTAGGTCATCGCCCACTCGCGGCCCTACCGTCATTTGCATGGCAGCAAACCCCTCTTTTACCGCCGTCTCAAATTCAGCTAAAGCAGGAATTTGGCTCAGCGCTTTGCCCGTGAGCTGAGTGAGGTCATGCCTAAAAATGGCATCGGCGCCGGCATTACTCGAAACCAGCTTAAAGGCATCGTCAAAGATACATACACCAGCGGTCAGGTTGCTTAATACTGTCTCTAGAAATGATTTTGATTCCTGCAGCGACGTGCGAGTATCCGCCAGCTGCCGCGTCATGACATTAAATTGACGCGTCAACATGCCCAGCTCATCGCCCGTATCTAGTTCGGGCTTGGGTGAAAGATCGCCTTGCGCCACCGCCTGCGTTCCGCGCAGCAGCATGAGCAATGGGCGGGCCAGCTGCCTGCCCAGCAAAAGAGCCAAGGTAACCGCCACAAATAAAGCAAAAAAGAGGGTGAGGGTGAGCGTGCCAATGTACATTTGGCGCAGGCCCGTTCGGCCCAGGGATTTTTCTTGGTAATCGCTATACGCTGCCTGTACAGCGAGCGTATTTTTTGTAATTTCGTCCGGAACTCGCTTAATCAGCTGCAAATACCAGAGCTCGCGTTGATACTGCAGGCTAAGCCCAAAACCTTGGCCGCTAGACTTTTCTTTGACGAGCGGAATAACTGCTTTTAATCGATAGTCCTGAGTGCCCTGCAGCTCTTCTATAAAGCCAACGCCATTTACCTTGTTCGCTTGACTCATGATCTCTGCGCTAGGCGCCACTGCCACGCTCGAGGTCACGCCGGATGATGCCGTGGCAACCACGGCCTGACGGGCATTGAAAATGGTAATTTCTTGAATGCCAAACTGATCACGCATACGAGAGAGCAAGAGCGTGAGCTCTGCTGGGCTGGCTTGATTTGGAATGCGCTGCAGTTGATCGGCCACAATACGGCCCTCATCTTGTAATTCTTGCAAGGAGGTGCTTAAGGTAGCGCGCCCCAGCTCGAGACCGGCCTCTAGAGCTGACTCCACCTTCACGTCAAACCAAGTATCAATACTACGTGAGACGAACTGCAAGGAGACGCCATACAGGATGAGGCCCGGGACCACCCCTACCAAACCAAAAATCATCGCCAGCTTGGCAATTAAGCGCGTACCAAAGCGGCCTTTTTTCCAGCGTATGGTGATCACCACCACCAAAGTCACGATAACCAGCAGCAAACAAATACCAACCACCACGTTGGCAGCGTAAAGCCAGATAAAGTAATTATCGAAAAAGCTTGTGTTTGAAGTCGCTGTGGATAGCAACACTAACAAGGCAAGTGCAAAGATGCCGGTGGCGGCAGTTGCTATCGGTAGTGCGCGACGCTTCCAAGCGGGCCGATCAAAACGAAGTAAGCTCATGTGATGATGCTCACTCTTGGCGCTTTAGTACAGATTGCGCATCGGGTGTAAACGTAAAGCGAGTCCAATCGCTAGAAACGTTCCATGTTTTATTGTTGAGGGCGTTGACTTGGAACGGCTTGGGCAACTTACTCAAATCAAGGCTCATGCGCAGGGCCGCAGAATACGGCTTGCTGGGATCCAGGCCCGGCCCATCAATGACGCGCCAGCCACCAATGCTTCCAACTACTTGTAATGCCTCTGCAATGGTTTGCGCTGTAAATGTTAGGCCGCCAGAAGCAATCCGAAACTGCTTAGTTAAGGGTTGATAGGAGAGCCGCGTTTGCCGAACAGCCAAAACGGGCCGCTCATCAAACCAATACCACCGTGATCGGGTTAACTCAAATTCGGTTTGAAAGTGCAGCACCACTCCTTTTTGAATGGCATCTTCGAGCCCGGGGGATAGCTCAATCTGAAAGCCTGCATTTAAAAACCACTCGGACTCAACCCGCTCAAGCTCAAAAAACTTAACCTTAATGCCCTCTGCGTTTGCGGCAGGCGCCAGCACAGCGCCTATCAGCACAATGACCGATAAAAGGAGTTGCTTAAAGCGCTGGGTCATGGCCCATTCTTTTTAAAGAGAGCATAGTAAAAACCGTCGTGCAGGTGGCCGGGCAATATTTGGCCGGGCGCATCTAATCGTAACGCATTCTGGCGTCCCGCCATAAACCATTCTGCCTGGTCTTTGCCCTCTTCTGGAAAAATAGAACAGGTGATATAAAGCAACAAGCCGCCGTCCTTTAGAGCCTGCCAGCCGGCCTCCAACAGAGCACGCTGGCGCCCTTGCAGCTCAGCAATATCATCCGCGCGGCGCAAAAAAGGAATGTCGGGATGCCGACTCACAATCCCAGAAGCAGAACATGGTGCATCAATCAGTATTTTGTCAAAGGGCTGCTTATCCCACCAGTCGAGTGAGGCAGCGTTGGCAGCGATGCACTCGACGCTTTGCCCGGGCACAGCACTCAGCTTCAAGCGGCCAAAGGTCTCGCTCACGCGCTTTAATCGCTCTCGATCTACATCAATCGCCACTAGATTGATATCAGCACACTCCAGCATATGAGCAGCCTTACCGCCCGGTGCCGCACACATATCAAGAACACGCTCGCCCGAGGTCGGATCCAAGAGCGTAGCTGCAAGCTGCGCCCCCGCATCCTGAACCGAAACTAGGCCATCAAAAAATCCGGGGATACTTGCGACCGGTACTGGCTCTTTGATAAGCAAAGCAGCATCTAGTCCGACATTGGCAACTTGCTCTATTACTTCGGCCTCAATCTGCGCGGCCTGCAATACAGCGGCGTAATCCGCAAGAGAAATTGCGCGGCGATTAACGCGCAGGGTTAGGGGTGGGCGCTGCGATTGTTGCAAGCAAATGGATTGCCAGCTCTTTGGGTAATTTTTTCTTAAATTAGCAATCCACCAGGGCGGAAAGTAAGACTCACCCACGCTATTGTGGTCTGGGCGTTTTACACCTTGCGCATCCAAGGCGGTGCTGACTTTTCGCAGCACGGCATTCATCAAGCCTTTGGCATACAGTGTTTCATCGTATTCACCACACGCCTTCACGGACTCGTTGACGATGGTATGGGTTGCATAGCCTTTCTTAGCCACATCAGTCCGATCCAGCAGGAGCGTGATAGCCACTGCTAGCACATGCTCCACTGGCTTGCTTGGTGGCTTTGGCACGAACTCTTTAATTAACGCATGTGAACGGGTCCAGCGCCGAAATGTGTCAAACGTAATGCTTTGAACGATGGGCCGCTCTTGCGGCTCGAGCTCTTCTAGCACCTGAGTCAAGGACCTGCCCGACATGACTTCGCCTATCGCCTGCGCTGCAATCGTGATCGCTTGCGATAAGGGCAGGTTCTGGGGCGGCGCTTTTGATGACATCACCACTTCCTTTTTTTTATCCACGGCTTAGGCAGTCGCTTTCGTAAATTGCAATGCGCCCGCCGGCTTTTCTGCTTGAATCCATTGTGCTGCTGACATACGCCTACCGCCGGGCTTTTGTATCTCTAACACCTCTAATGCGCCGTCCTTGCACCACACCACAAAACCATCTTTGCTTTTACCCACAACCAAGCCAGGACGATTGCTTGCTTGCTCTTGGTATTGGTCTGCTTGCACTTGTGTCAAAGGGCGAGCACGCCAAAACTTGAGGCTTTGGCCATTAAGCGTAGAGCTTGCTCCAGGAAATGGGTTAAATGCCCGAATCAGACGATCAATAGTGATTGCGCTTTGCGACCAATCAATTTCAGCCTCGGCTTTTTGTATTTTTTCGGCGTAACACATCCCGTCTTCGCCCTGAGGAATGCGCGGCATTTCTGCTTGCGCATCCAGCATAGCGAGGCAGCGCACCATTAGCCTCGCGCCCATGTCGGCAAGGCGATCGTGCAAACTGCTGCTGGTTTCATCGGGCGCGATATCAATTGCTTCGCTTAGCACCATATCCCCCGTATCCAATCCCGCATCCATTTGCATAATGGTGATGCCCGTTCGCTCGTCTCCTGAAGCAATGGCTCGCTGAATGGGTGCGGCTCCGCGCCAACGTGGCAATAGCGAGCCATGGATGTTGAATGCGCCGTGCCGCCCAAGCTGCTCCGCTAGGTCCAATATTGACTGCGGGATGATCAGGCCATAGGCAACCACTACCATGGCATCAAACTGGGTTTGGCTCAAGACGTGCAAGGCCGCGATTGCTTCCGCTCTTTTTGCATCGTCGGCGCTATTGGTATTGAGGGATGTCGGCTGGAGCAACGGAATGCCCTTGCTCAGCGCAAACTCCTTAACGGGGCTCGCATGTAAATGCATGCCGCGGCCGGCACGTCGATCGGGCTGAGTTAGAACCAATGCAATCGTATGCCCAGCTGCCTCTATGGCTTGTAAGGCATGCGCAGCAAACTCGGGGGTGCCAGCAAAAACGACCCTCATCGTGGGCGCCTTCTCAGCGTTGTCCTACCAGCTCTTTGGCGCGCTTTTTCATTTTGAGGGCGATGCGGTTGCGCTTTAGGAAAGAGAGGTATTCCACGAACACCTTTCCAAGCAAGTGATCCATTTCGTGTTGCAAGCAAACCGAAAGCAAGCCGTCGGCTTTGATTTCAAATGGTTTGCCATTCACGTCAAGCGCCTTTACTTGAATCTGATCAGGTCGCTCTACTTCATCAAAGAACTCGGGTACCGACAGGCAACCTTCGCGCCATGCTTTTTTCTCCGGGCTAGCCCAAACGAGCTCCGGATTGATGAAGACCATCAGCTGGTTTTGCTCCTCTGATACGTCAATCACAATAATGCGCTCATGTATATCTACTTGGGTCGCAGCCAAACCCACGCCGGGGGCGTCATACATCGTCTCCGCCATGTCGGCAACGATCTTGCGCACACGATCGTCCACGACGGCAACAGGCTTTGCTACCTTATGCAATCGCTGGTCGGGGTAATGGAGAACGGTTAACAAAGTCATATCAGAATTATCTTACAGACTAATCAGGCTGGGCTGATTGGCAAACAAAAGCCCGTGCTCAAGAATTGGTTTATGCAAAACCATCCCTCCATGCAGTTACTCTATCCCGGCAAGCCGGGCTATCCAAAGCGCCTACTCGATTTACGTGATCCACCTAGCCCTCTATATATATACGGTGATGCTGCCTTATTTAAACGTCCTGCCATTGCTATTGTCGGGTCACGTAAAGCCAGCCTTCAAGGCCTCTATATTGCTTCCGAGTTGTCAAAGGGGCTCGCAGAGGCTGGTTTTTTGATCGTTTCTGGGCTTGCACGGGGCATTGATGGGGCAGCACACCGTGCCGCCCTAAAATCCCCCGTCGGCAAAACTGGCGCCATTTGCGGAACCGGGCTGGATCGTGTCTACCCCTACGAACACCTTGCCCTGGCAGAGGCCGTCGCCCATTCAGGCCTTCTCATATCGGAATTCCCCCCTGGGGTTGGTCCAAAACCCTTTCACTTCCCGAGGCGTAACCGCCTGATTGCGGCCCTTGCCTTAGGGGTAGTAGTCGTTGAGGCCAGCAATCGATCGGGGTCATTGATTACCGCACGCCTTGCGGCAGAGCTGGGCCGGGAAGTATTTGCCGTGCCTGGCTCGATCCTTGGGGGCCACTCGGAGGGTTGCCACAGCCTAATTCAAAACGGCGCCAAACTGGTCCACGCCTTGGGGGATATTTTGACTGAACTGCCCCGGAACCCCAACCTGTAGCGGATCTTGCTAATTAAAAAGCGGCGTAAATCGCCTGATATTGCGGGGAAAAGTCGGCATTTTGGACAGTTCTTGATTTATCGGTTAATAATAAAAAAGGGAATGCGCCGCAATAGGGGGCTGCATCGATGGCTGTAATTTGACTAATCTGTACTTAATTTAGGTTCACGCGTGGCTAAAGCAACTACCAAAACCGCATCCAAATCGACTGCAGGCAGCACGCCTAAAACACTGATCATTGCAGAAAAACCGTCGGTTGCCAGCGATATCGCTAAGGCCCTAGGCGGCTTTACTAAATACGATGATTATTTTGAAAATGAGCAGTATGTTGTTTCTTCGGCGGTGGGCCACCTTTTGGAGATTGCCGCCCCTGAGGAATACGATGTTAAGCGCGGAAAGTGGTCGTTTGCCAATTTGCCAGTGGTTCCCCCCCATTTTGATCTGCGGCCGATTGTAAAAACGGAGTCACGACTCAAGGTTTTACAAAAACTGATTAAGCGCAAAGACATTGCTGCCTTGGTTAATGCCTGTGACGCGGGTCGCGAGGGTGAGCTGATTTTTCGCTTGATTGCACAACACGCCAAGGCCAGTCAGCCAATTAAGCGCTTATGGCTGCAATCGATGACGCCCAACGCCATCCGCGAAGGATTTAGCGCACTGCGCTCTGATGCAGACATGCAACCTTTGGCTGATGCTGCGCGCTGCCGTTCTGAAGCCGACTGGTTGGTTGGCATTAACGGCACCCGCGCCATGACAGCCTTCAATAGCAAAAGTGGTGGCTTCTTTTTGACGACAGTGGGGCGCGTGCAAACACCAACCCTATCCATTGTGGTTGAGCGCGAAGAGCTCATTCGTAAATTTATTTCTAAAGATTACTGGGAAGTAAAGGCTGATTTTCTGGCATCGGCTGGGGTTTATGAGGGCCGCTGGTTTGATCCTAAATTTAAGAAGGACGCTGCGGAGCCAGATTTACGCGAGAACCGCCTATGGAGCGAAGCGGCTGCGAACAGCATTGTGGCCGCGTGCCGCAACAAGAAGGCCAGCGTGCGCGAAGAGGCAAAACCCGCGACGCAGCTAGCGCCACAGCTATTTGATTTAACCAGCCTGCAACGCGAGGCGAATGCCCGCTTTGGTTTCTCGGCAAAAAACACCTTGGGTCTTGCTCAGGCTTTATACGAACGCCATAAAGTGCTTACTTACCCACGAACCGACTCAAGAGCATTACCAGAAGACTACTTGGACACCGTAAAGCAAACCGTTGAAAATCTGGCCGCGAATTCCAATGAGTACCGACCCCATGCCAACGCCATATTGAAAGGCGATGGAAAAGACAGCGCCGCCAAAACAAAAGGGTATGGCTGGATCAAGCCCAATAAGCGAATTTTTGATAACTCTAAAATATCAGATCACTTCGCCATTATTCCCACGCTGGAATCCCCTAAGAGCCTCAGCGAGCCAGAACAAAAACTCTACGATTTGGTTGTGCGGCGATTCTTAGCGGTGTTTTTTCCTGCCGCAGAATTCCGTGTCACCACTCGCATAACCGAATGTTCGGGGCACCACTTTAAAACCGAAGGACGCGTTTTGGTTCACCCAGGCTGGCTAGCCGTCTATGGTCGCAGCAATCAAGCGGACGACGAACTGGTTGCGGTACAAGAAAACGAAACGGTACAAAGCGACACGATTGAGGCGCTGGCTCTAAAAACAAAACCACCAGCCCGCTATAGCGAAGCAACACTCCTCTCGGCCATGGAAAGCGCCGGCAAGTGGGTTGATGATGACGATATGCGTGAGGCGATGGCTGAAAAGGGCCTTGGCACTCCTGCGACCCGCGCCGCCATCATTGAGGGGCTGCTAGCAGAAAAATACATGGTGCGCGAAGCGAGGGAGCTCATACCCACTGCCAAAGCATTCCAATTGATGACCCTGTTACGTGGTCTCGATGTCGAAGAATTAACGCGCCCAGATCTTACCGGCAATTGGGAAAATAAGCTCTCGCTAATTGAGCAAGGAAAAATGAAGCGCGATGCATTTATGCAGGAAATTGCACAAATGACGCAGCGCATTGTGAAGCGTGCCAAAGAATACGATAGCGATACCATTCCGGGCGACTACGCCACCCTCACCACACCCTGCCCCCATTGCAAAGGGTCCGTCAAAGAAAACTACCGGCGCTTTGCTTGTGAGAAGTGTGGCTTTACGATTAGTAAAACGCCAGGCGGGCGGGCATTTGAATACGATGAAGTTGAAACGCTGTTGCGTGATAAGACCATCGGACCATTACAGGGGTTTCGTAGCAAGATCGGCCGCCCTTTTGCGGCCATCATTCAGCTAACTGAAATTCCGGAGGACGATAAAGACTATCCCAACGCCGGCTTCAAATTGGAATTCGACTTTGGTAATACTGAAGATGATGATGCGGAAGCCATCGACTTTACTGGTCGCACCGCTTTAGGCGTTTGCCCAAAATGTTCTGGTGCAGTCTATGAAGATGGCATGCGTTATGTTTGTGAGCGCAATACCGGGCCTAGCAAAACCTGTGATTTCAAAACAGGCAAGGTTGTCTTGCAGCAAGAGATATCGACGGAGCAAGTTCAGAAACTGCTGACCAGCGGCAAAACTGACTTGTTGACCAACTTTAAATCCAATCGCACCGGGCGCGGCTTTAAGGCCTATCTGGCTCTTGGCGAAGGCGGCAAAATTGGATTTGAATTTGAAGCGAAAGCGCCCAAAGCGGGCGCTGCCCCGCCCGCCAAAAAACGATCAGGTGCAAGCGCTGCAGCCAAGGCAGAGGTAAAACCTAAGCGCGTCAGCAAAGCAAAGTCCCCTGCCAAAACCTGATCTGTAATTAGTTTTGCTGCCAAGGCAGACCACAAAATACCGCGCGACCCAAGGGCAGTAGCCACAAAAATGCCGGGTCGCTGCGGCAGTGCGCCGATGATGGGCAGCCGATCGCCTGCTACACAACGAATACCAACGAATTGGCCGTCTGGCGTCAGCTCACTTTGGTTGCCCTCGGCATAGTTGAGTAGACCGGCTGCCTGCGCTTGATTAAAGCGATCACTTTCAAAGCGGGGGTGATGATCGCTTTCATTTTCATCAAAACTCGAGCCGACAATCCAGCGCATATTGCCATTTTCTAATCGACTCGCTGGAATGCAGTAACCGTCGCCACAGATAATCGCTCGGGGTAAGCGAGTAATCCAATCACTCTTCGAGTCAATTTGAAAAAAGCTCAGCTGACCGCGTACCGGCTTCAGGGGCAACTTAATTTGGATGCTACTCAGTAATTTTTTTGACGATAGGCCGGCCGCAACGATCACCTTATTTGCGCGTATCGAGATTTTGTTTGTCGTGTCGCTTAGCAGCCAGTGATTGCCTTCGCGCATCAATGTGTCTATCCGCACCTGATTGATCTGCGTTAACTGCGCGCAGGGTTGCAATAGCTCTTTACTTGTTTTTTCTAAGCTCAGCATTCCGGCATTGGGAAACCAAACGCCGGCTCGTGCCACTCCTGCCAACTGACTTGCTTGTTCTGCGGAGACAGGGAACGCTATTTCTGGTCTTAAGCCAAGCTCCGACAGTTGCAGCGCGATGGCATCGGCATCAAAATCAAGGCCATTTTTTATAGGCTGCAGTGCGCCGCGGTGCACCCATTGATCGCCCCAACGGGCTAATGCCAGCTCAAATGCGATGCGAGTTAATTGGAGTAGTTTTGCTGATCCCCTGGTGATATGGGGATGGGCAATGGCATAGGCGTGACTTGAACATCCTGTGGCAGGGCCACATTCAGACTCAACAACGCATACTGCGTGACCCCGAGAGATGATTTCGTACGCAATGCTTGCGCCTGCGATGCCAGCCCCAATCACCACGATGTCATGGTGCTGGGGGGCGATCATATGGTGAACAGGAATCAGCTTCCGATGCGTTGCTCAATCTTGCTGCGCGTTGCTAAGAGCTCAGCTGGTAAGCGATGCTTTAATTGCTCAAAAAGCTCCGAGTGCAATTTCACTTCGGCCTGCCAATCTGACTTGCTTACCGACATCACGTCACTGAACTGCTCGGCTGAAAAATCAAGGCCGTCCCAATGGAGATCCTGATACTCAGGGCAGATGCCAAAAATCGTTTCCTTGCCTTTGGCTTTGCCGTCCACGCGCTCGAGGATCCAAGCTAAGACACGCATGTTTTCACCAAAGCCAGGCCAGACAAACTGACCAGCGTCGTTTTTGCGGAACCAGTTGACGCAATAAATTTTCGGCAGTTCTGCGCCCGACGCCATTAATTTTTTGCCAAGGCTAAGCCAATGCTGAAAGTAATCGCTCATGTTGTAGCCAGCAAATGCGAGCATTGCAAAAGGGTCGCGACGCACAACGCCGACTTGACCGGTGATGGCTGCGGTGGTTTCCGAGCCCATGGTAGCCGCCATATAAACGCCTTCTTCCCAGTCTCGGGCTTCACTTACTAAAGGCACGGTAGTAGAGCGGCGACCGCCAAACAAGAATGCATCAATCGGCACGCCGTCTGGATCATTCCAGTTGGGATCAACTGCTGGATTATTGGTTGCCGCCATGGTGAAACGCGAATTAGGGTGTGCAGCTTTTCTGCCAGCGGCTCCATCTGCTGGAGTCCAATCTTTTCCTTGCCAGTCGATCAAATGCGCTGGTGGCGTTTCGGTCAAACCTTCCCACCACACATCGCCATCATCAGTCAGCGCCACATTGGTGAAGATGACGTCTTGGTTTAATGAGTCGATGCAATTGGGATTTGTTTTGCGATTGGTGCCCGGAGCAACGCCAAAGTAACCAGACTCTGGGTTAATCGCATGAAAACGCGTCTTGCCGGTCGCAGCATCTTTACGCGGCTTAATCCAAGCAATGTCATCACCAATGGTGGTCACTTTCCAGCCCTCAAACCCTTTGGGCGGAATCATCATGGAGAAGTTGGTTTTGCCACACGCCGAAGGGAATGCCGCCGCAATGTGGTATTTCTTTCCCTGTGGTGAGGTAACGCCGAGAATGAGCATGTGCTCTGCAAACCAGCCTTGGTCTCGTCCCATGGTGGACGCAATGCGCAAGGCAAAGCACTTCTTGCCCAACAAGGCATTGCCACCATAGCCAGAACCAAATGACCAGATCTCACGCGTCTCGGGGTAATGAACAATGTATTTGGTTGGGTTATTGGGCCAGACAACATCCTTCTCGCCAACCTCAAGCGGCTTACCTACGGTATGAATGCAAGGGACAAATTCTCCGTTGCTGCCGAGTTGATCAATCACAGCGCGCCCCATGCGGGTCATGATGCGCATATTGATGGCCACATATGGGCTGTCCGATAACTCAACACCAATGTGTGCAATCGGCGAGCCAATCGGGCCCATTGAAAAGGGAACCACATACATAGTTCTACCGCGCATACAGCCCGCAAATAAGGGCTTCAATGTTGCGCGCATCTCGTCCGGAGCAACCCAGTTGTTGGTAGGGCCGGCGTCCTCTTTGCGCTGCGAGCAAATAAAGGTGCGGTCTTCAACGCGAGCGACGTCTTGGGGATCCGAGATCGCTAAAAAAGAATTTTTTCGCTTGGCTGGATTTAAACGCTTGAATGAGCCAGCGGCCACCATTAAATCGCACAGTCGATCATATTCGGCTTGCGAACCATCGCACCAATGAATGTTGTCCGGCTTGGTTAGTGCAGCAACTTCGGCAACCCACTCTATCAGTTTTTGGTTCTTCACATACTCTGGCGCTGCAACTGAAATGGCATCGTGCGTTAATGGTTGATTCATGTAAAGCCCTCGCATTTTTAATATTTTGGATAGATCGATTTTAGCATTTTCCTGCCAGCGTTTTTCATCGCCTGAATAGCTGCAAGCCCTTGTTTTTAAAAGCAGAAGAAGAAGTGCCCTGAAATAAAATGGTTAATGGCCTTGTTATTTTCCAATGCAGAATTGACTAAATATTTTTCCCAATAAATCGTCTGGCAATAGGCGGCCGGTGATTTGGCCCAGATGTTCTTGTGCCAACCGAAGCTCTTCTGCAAAGAGTTCCAATGCGCGATTTCCTTGGAGCGCATAAATGCCTGCTTTACTCAGAGCAGCTTCCGCATGTAATAAACAATCGATGTGGCGTTGCCGAGAAATAAGAACATCTTCTTGGCCGGCTTGCCAACCGACGCGGGTCAAGATGGCATTTTTTAACTCTGGAATCCCGGCACCTGTTTTGGCAGAGACAAAAAGCATCTCCGGCTCTGTGGCGCTATTAGCCGCGCCAAGTAAATCCGCTTTATTGACTAATCGCAAAGACGTGCAACCCGCAGGTAATGCCGCCACTACTTCGGCATAAAGCATCTCATCGGCCGTTTGCGCATCCGGGGCCTCTATGTATAAAAGCAAATCGGCTGCGCGTATCGATGCCCAGGTGCGCTCAATCCCAATTGCCTCGACCTCATCATTCGTCTGCCGCAGACCAGCCGTATCAATAATGTGTATTGGAACGCCGTCGAGTGTGATGCTTTGCCTTACCCTGTCCCGCGTTGTTCCGGCTACAGAAGTAACAATTGCTACCTCTTCACCAGCCAGGCAATTTAACAAAGAGCTTTTGCCCACATTAGGGGCGCCTACCAAGACTAGCTGTACACCATCACGCAATATCTGTCCCTGCTTGGCAGCGCCAAGTAAGCGCTGAAGCTGTTCCTGAATATCGCTTAGCTGTTGGCGTGCGTGGGCGTTTTCTAAAAACTCAATTTCTTCCTCTGGGAAGTCGAGGGTCGACTCAACCAAAATGCGCAATTCCGTTAAGGCCTGAACCAAACGATGAATATCATCTGAGAACGCACCCTGCAGCGACCGCGCCGCGCCCATGACAGCGGCGTGCGATTGTGCATCGATTAAGTCGGCAATGGCTTCCGCTTGGGCTAAATCAATTTTTTCATTTAAAAAAGCGCGCAGAGAGAATTCACCCGGCTCGGCTATTGCTAAACCGGCCCCTTGGCCTAATTGTAGGCAGCGCTGCACAACTAAATCGAGAAGCTGTGGTCCGCCGTGGCACTGCAACTCTAAAACATCTTCGCCTGTAAACGAGTGGGGCGCTGAAAAGTAAATTGCAAGGCACGAATCAATAATGCGGCCATCATGGTTGCGCAAATCAACCAGTGTGGCTTTGCGGGGCTGCAGTCGTGTATTGGTAATAGCAAAGGCTAACTCTTGCAAGCCTTCACCACTGATGCGAATAATGCCAACCCCGGCTTTGCCGGGCGCAGTGGCGATAGCAACAATGGGGATTTTTCTAGATGCGGGCCCCATTGCTGACATTTGAATAGTGGATGTAGTACTACATTGCTCGTTTGATAATCATCTTATTGATCTGCCACTGCTGCGCAATCGACAATATGTTGTTGACTACCCAGTACAACACCAATCCGGCCGGGAAGAAAAAGAACATGATGGAAAAAATGATCGGCATGTAGAGCATCACTTTTGCCTGAATTGGGTCTGGTGGCGTTGGATTCAATTTGGTTTGAACCCACATTGAAACCGCCATAATGACTGGCAAGATGTAATACGGATCCGGCACAGCCAAATCATGAATCCAAAGAATCCAAGGCGCATTGCGGATTTCAACTGACGACAGCAACACCCAATACAAAGAAATGAATACGGGTATCTGAATCAACATTGGCAAACAACCACCAAGCGGATTGATCTTTTCCTTTTTGTAAAGGGCCATCATTTCTTGGTTCATTTTTTGCGGATTGCCTTTGTTGGCTTCGCGCATCGCCATTACTTTTGGCTGAACCTCTTTCATGCGCGCCATTGATTTGTAGCTTGCAGCCGATAAGGGGTAGAACAAGAGCTTAATTAAGAAGGTCAATATAACAATCGACCAGCCCCAATTGTGTACATACTCATAAATACGCTCTAGGGTCCAGAAAATGGGCTTAGCTAGGATCGTTAAATAGCCATAGTCCTTAAGCAGCTCGAGTCCAGGTGCAATTGCCTCCAGAGTACTTTCTTGTTGTGGGCCTACAAATAAACGTGCTGTCTCGGTGGTTGTTTTGCCAGGAGCAATATCTTCGAGCGGGGTTTGTATACCAACGCGATAGACGTTGGTGTCGATTTTTCCAGCATAAATATCGCGATTTAATTTATCGCTCGGTATCCATGCGCTTGCGTAATAGTGTTGCACCATCGCCACCCATGCAGGATCACCAGCAGGAACTTGCTTTGGTATGGCGATTTTGTTTTTCTCTATGTCGGTAAATTCGAGCTTATTAAATTTCTCTTTATTGGTATAGACCGCCGGGCCAGTAAATGTGCTGTAGAACTCACTCTCATCGAGCTTGCTTCCGTCGCGTACTAATTCGGTATATAAAACGAGAGGGCCTATTGCTGCGTTATTTTTGCTGACGCGGTGCATCACATCAATCACATAGCTGCTCGGATTTAGGATGAAGGTTTTTTCAAGGGTTACGCCACCACGCTCACTAGCCACAACCAAGAAAGGGCGGCCCGATCCATCCTTACCGCTCGTTTGCAATTTGAATTCACTGGTGTGGTTCGGTAAATCTGCGTTGCCTGCAGCAATCAATCCGGAGCGCGCAAAATATTGATGGCCCGGTGTTACCTGCATTAGTTTGATTGGTTTTTTATCGGCCTCTAGTTCTTTTAATAAGGTCGCGCTCACCACGTTAGCGCCGTCTGCACTCACCTCAATTGCGAGGACATCGTTTTGCAATGTGAAGCGCTCTTTGTTTGCCAGCTGTGCCATGCTCGCTGGAATTGCCTTGGGGGCAAGGGCTGGCGCAGTGTTATTGGTGTTGGCAGTTGAAACCGGTACGTCACTTTTCTTTTCATTCCCACTAACTGGAGCGGCCTCCTGCTTGCTCATGCTTTGTGATCCGAACAGCGGTGTCTTGCCTTCGTAGGCCAACCAGTTGTTATAAAGGAGCAGCCCCGCTATTGAAAAAACGGCCCAGAGGATGGTTCTTTTTGTGTCCATGTTGTATTTATTCTTTTATCTTGCGTGGGTTAATTGCTGGGTCATAGCCACCATGACTCCAAGGGTTGCAACGCAATAGCCGCCAGACAATGAGTCCGGTACTTTTAGCGCTGCCGTGGGCTTTAAAACAATCGCATGCGTATTGGGAACAGCTAGGCTCGAACTTGCATTGAGAGCCAAAAAAAGGGCTTAACGCGATTTGGTAAATCCGGATTAAAGCGATTGCCGCGCGATTAATGATCTGCACTTAAATTAGCTCCGCTAGTTGCTGCTTCAATGCATTAAATTCTGCGGAACGCAATCGGCCTCGCGTTGTTTGGCCAATGGGTTTCTTAAGCCGAATGACGACATCGTGACCTTCTAATATCGCACTGTGCGGCTGTCGTGTGCTTTCTCGAATAAACCGTTTTAGTCTGTTTCGATCTACCGCTCTTTTGGCTAATTTTTTTGCAACAGCAATTCCTAGAGCACTATCCGTGCCCTGACTACGAGCCCCTAAATACAAACCCCAGTTCTTTGATGTTTTGGGATTTGATTTAAGTAATTCGGATATGCGCGCGCTATTCAAGCCAGTACACTTACACTGCTAGGCGCTTACGGCCTTTGGCGCGGCGTGCATTTAATACGGTACGGCCACCACGTGTTTTCATACGGACACGAAATCCATGGGTACGTTTGCGGCGGGTTACGGATGGTTGATACGTTCTTTTCATGATTGACCTCGGGAAAGCCAAGTATTTTCCTTTGTGCCGCCCAAAAGGTCAACCTTAGTTCTGCTCTTATTGGGTTTTTCCCTTATTTTATTTTTCGACTTTTTCTTTGTTCATTGATTTATATAGGTTTTTATCATTTGGGCACAAGTTATCCACAGTTTTTCCACCTACTTATGGCTTGTGGATAACTTTAGAAAATCGCTACAATCAACCCTCCGAAAATGAGCAATCTAGAAAACAACACCACCCTCTCTTCCTTAAGCCCTCTGGGCTTTTGGGATCACGCCACCGCCACCTTGCTGCGTGAGCTTTCCCCGCAACAATTTAAAACCTGGATTCAACCCCTTAAATTAAATGGTTTGGATGAGAGTGAGTGTTTGCTTACAATATCTGCTCCCAATCGCTTTAAATTAGATTGGACGAAAAAAACGTTTTCTGATCGATTTCAAGAGCTTGCTCAAAGTTATTTTGGCAAGTCCTTCACTTTACTGTTTGTGTTGGATGATGGCGGCTCTGCATCGGCTGCAAGCGCCTTGGCCACAACTCCCACAAGCAGGCCTCAAGAGGCTAATACGGCATCTTCTGATTATTTACAGACCATGCCGGAAGCGGAGTTGGGCGAGTCGTCTGCCTTTGAATTAGAGGACCACTCCAAACTCAACCCTATGTTGACTTTTGAAACCTTCGTTACAGGTAAAGCAAATCAACTGGCGCGCGCCGCTTCAATTCAAGTGGCGCACAATCCTGGCACGTCATACAACCCCATGTTTTTATATGGGGGCGTCGGCCTAGGTAAAACCCATTTGATCCACGCAATTGGCAATCACCTTCTAAAAGAAAACCCCAACGCCCGTATTCGCTATATTCATGCGGAGCAATATGTGTCGGACGTTGTAAGGGCATATCAACAGAAGGCATTTGACCGCTTTAAACGCTATTACCACTCTCTAGACCTTCTATTAATTGATGATATTCAGTTTTTTAGTGGGAAATCACGTACCCAAGAAGAGTTCTTTTATGCGTTTGAAGCCCTTTTAGGTAATCGTGCGCAAGTCATCATTACCAGCGATACCTACCCCAAAGAGATGGCCGGCATCGATGACCGCCTTATCTCACGCTTTGATTCTGGACTCACAGTAGCAATTGAGCCACCCGAGCTTGAAATGCGCGTTGCCATTTTGATGAAAAAAGCGGCTGCAGAAGGCATACCAATGTCTGAAGATGTTGCGTTTTTTGTGGCCAAACACCTCAGATCAAATGTGCGCGAGCTTGAGGGTGCGCTGCGCAAGATTTTGGCATTTGTGCGCTTTCATGGGCGTGATGTAACGATTGATGTTGCCCGTGCCGCCCTGAAAGACCTTCTGTCGATTCAAAACCGCCAAATTTCAGTTGAAAACATCCAAAAATCCGTAGCTGACTTTTACAATATGAAAGTGGCGGATATGTACTCGAAGCGCAGGCCTGCGAACATTGCCAGGCCGCGGCAAATTGCCATGTTTATGGCAAAAGAGCTGACCCAAAAAAGCCTTCCGGAGATCGGTGAACTGTTTGGTGGGCGCGATCACACGACTGTTTTGCATGCGGTCCGCAAAATCACAGAAGAGCGTGCCCACGACAGCCAACTAAACCATGAAATTCATGTGATCGAGCAGACACTGAAGGCTTAAATGGGCTGTGGATAAACGTGTGGATGAGTCTGTGTATAACTGGGCAAAATTCATGTGTATAAATTGGGGAAAACAGCGCTGATATGCAAAAATAGAGTTAGTCGAAAAAGTTATCCCGAATCTATCCTTCATTTATACCGAAGTTGTGCACAGGTTTTTTTAGTTACAAGTAGTTGTTGTATAAGTCTTTAATGGGTTATCCACTGTTTTTTGAAGGCTTATTACTATTACTAGTTAGATATATACAAGGATTTAAAAGCAATGCAACTTATAAATACATCGCGCGATAGTTTATTAAAACCACTTCAAATCGTAAGCGGCATTGTTGAACGTCGTCACACCCTTCCTATCTTGGCAAACCTGTTGTTTAAAAAAACAGGTGAGCGCGTTTCTTTTGTTTCTACTGATATTGAAATACAGATAGCAACTAGCGCCAGTTTTGGTGTTGGTGATACCGACATGACAACGACAGTTGCAGCAAGAAAATTATTGGATATTTTGCGGGCGCTGCCTGAAGGCCCGGTATCGTTGAATTTAAAAGATTCGAAATTAGTGGTCCAAAGTGGCAAAAGTCGCTTTACCCTTCAGACCTTATCTGCCACAGAGTTTCCGGTGATGCAATCGGTGGGTGAGGTTACTGCAAGTTGGAAAATGCCACAAAAGGCGTTTAAGCAACTCATTAGCCAGGTACATTTCGCAATGGCTCAGCAAGATATTCGCTATTACCTGAATGGTATGTTGTTGGTCATTGATGGCAAGGAAGTTGTTGCGGTGGCTACGGACGGTCATCGCTTGGCCTATAGCCGGGTTGAATTGGCACAACCGGTAGCGGGTAGTGGTGGTCATCAAGAAATTATTATTCCTCGGAAAACCATCTTAGAGTGCCAGCATTTATTGGATGATAGCGATGCTGAGTTGGAGGTTAGTTTGACCGCCAATCAAATTAAATTTAACTTTGGTGATGTTGAGCTCATCTCGAAACTGGTTGAGGGCAAGTTCCCTGATTTCCAGCGGGTGATTCCAAAAGGTCATAAAAACTCACTAGTTGTTGCGCGTGAAACTCTCCAGGCAGCTCTGCAAAGAGCTGCCATTTTAACAACCGACAAATTCAAAGGCGTTCGTTTTTCCTTATCACCTAATCGCATTACGATTCAGTCGACCAATGCTGAGCAAGAAGAGGCTCAAGAAGACATTGAAACAGAGTACGCTGGCGATTCAGTAGAGATCGGCTTTAACGTAAGTTATTTACTTGACGTGCTCGCAAACGTCAAAGTGGAGCGCATTCAGATTAGTTTGGGCGATGCCAATAGCAGCGCCGTAATTACATTACCCGCTTCCGAGGACTTTAAGTACGTTGTAATGCCAATGCGCATTTAAATTAGAAAAATATGACTGAAGATATAAAGGCAGTAGAGCAGTACGGCGCATCATCCATTCAAATTCTTGAGGGTTTAGAGGCAGTTCGTAAGCGTCCTGGAATGTACATTGGCGATACATCCGATGGAACTGGTCTGCATCATTTGGTTTTTGAGGTTCTAGACAACTCCATTGATGAAGCGCTCGCAGGGTATTGCACCGAAATTACGGTGGTTATTCAAACGGACAACTCGATATCGATCGTTGACAACGGCCGCGGTGTTCCGACCGGGGTGAAGTTCGACGACAAACACGACCCAAAACGCAGTGCAGCCGAAATCGTTATGACGGAGTTGCATGCGGGCGGTAAGTTTGATCAAAATAGTTATAAGGTATCTGGCGGCTTGCATGGCGTCGGCGTAAGTTGCGTTAACGCACTTTCAAAGTGGCTAAAGTTAACCATTCGTCGTGATGGAAAAGTCCACTACATGGAGTTTGCCCGCGGCGTTATTCAGAATCGCAATATCGAAGAGGCGCAAGGCGTAGCCATCTCTCCAATATCTGTTACGGGCGAAACCGAAAAAACCGGTACCGAAGTTCACTTCTTGGCGGATGAAGAGATTTTTGGAAAAGTTGAGTTCCATTATGAAATTCTGGTTAAGCGCATTCGCGAACTTTCCTTTTTAAACAATGGCGTTCACATTCGATTAATTGATCAACGCTCTGGCCAAGAAGAGGATTTTGCTTATTCTGGTGGTGTTAAGGGGTTTGTTGAATACATCAATCAAACCAAGAACGTTCTTCACCCCAATATTTTCTATGCTGAAGGCAATCGTCCGTCGGACCTTGGTGGACAAATTACCGCTGAAGTGTCGATGCAGTGGAATGACAGTTTTAGCGAACAAGTATTGTGTTTCACGAATAACATTCCGCAACGGGATGGCGGTACCCACTTAACCGGTTTGCGTGCTGCCATGACGCGCGTCATCAATAAATACATTGATGAGCACGAGGTTGCCAAAAAAGCCAAAGTCGAAATCTCGGGCGACGATATGCGCGAGGGCCTTACTTGCGTTTTATCGGTAAAGGTTCCTGAGCCCAAATTTTCTAGCCAAACTAAAGATAAGTTGGTTTCCAGTGAGGTCCGTGGTCCGGTAGAAGAAATTGTCGCTGAGGCGTTGAGTGCATATCTTCAAGAGCGCCCTGCGGACGCTAAGATTTTATGCGGCAAGATAGTTGATGCAGCCCGCGCTCGCGAGGCCGCCCGTAAGGCTCGTGACATGACTCGCCGCAAGGGGGTTCTCGATGGTTTGGGCTTGCCAGGTAAATTAGCTGATTGCCAAGAAAAAAACCCTGAAAAATCCGAATTGTTTATTGTCGAGGGTGACTCTGCGGGCGGTTCTGCAAAACAGGGCCGTGATCGTCGTTTTCAGGCAATTCTTCCTCTAAAGGGGAAGATTCTGAACGTTGAAAAAGCGCGCTTTGACAAAATGCTTGCCAGCCAAGAGGTGGTCACCTTAATCACGGTGCTGGGCACCGGAATTGGCATTGAAGAATACAAGGCCGATAAGCTGCGCTATCACCGCATTATCATCATGACCGACGCGGACGTGGACGGTAGTCACATCCGTACCTTGTTGTTGACCTTCTTCTATCGCCAGATGCCAGAGTTGATTGAGCGTGGGCACATTTATATTGCCCAGCCGCCACTCTATAAAGTGAAGTTCGGTAAAAATGAGCAGTACATCAAAGATGATTCCGAGCTAAATCAGTTGCTCTTAAAAATTGCTTTGGAGTCTGCTTCAATTCAGACGCCGGGCGGTGATTTGATACAAGGTGCAGAGCTCGATGAGTTGGCTCGCAACTATCAAGTGATTCAGGCTGTTGTAGATCGCTTATCACGCACCATGGATGAAGATGCCTTGCGCGCGATTGCGGCAGGTACTCCGCTGAACCTTGATACGGAGGCGGCCGCCCAGGAATCTGCGGAGCGTTTGCGCATCGCCCTTAAAGAAAGTTTAGATTCCCTGGCGCTTGCGCCAGAGGTGATTGTTCAAAAAGAGGATCGGACCGAGCGTTTTCGCCTTCTCTTGTCGCGCCGAATTCACGGAAACTTAAAGTTGTCTGCTATTAGTTCAGACTTTATTCACGGCGATGATTATCAGAGTTTGACTTCTGCGGCCCGCTCCCTCAGTGGAAAAGTGTTGCCGGGTTCGCGCGTTCGTCGTGGTGATCCTGAAAAAACCCAGAAGGAGCAGGTGGTCACTGATTTCCGTGCGGCGTTTGCGTGGTTACTGTCTGAAGCTGAGCGAGTTGTGAGTCGTCAGCGCTATAAGGGCTTGGGTGAAATGAATCCACAGCAGTTGTGGGAGACCACCATGGATACCACAACCCGTACTTTGTTGCGCGTCCAAATTGAAGATGCCATTGTGGCGGATCAGGTGTTCACCACCTTAATGGGTGATGAGGTAGATCCGCGCCGCGCCTTTATTGAAAAGAATGCATTGATTGCCCGCAACCTTGATGTGTAATGTATGAAAAAAAGTAAGCTGTCTTTACCCAAGGTGAATCGGGCCGCGATCGTTGTGCGCTCCTCTCCTATTCATGGCAAGGGTGTGTTTGCAAAAGTAGCCATTAAAAAAGGCAGTGCTCTGATTGAGTACGAGGGCGAGCGCATTAGTTGGAAAGAGGCTGAGCGCCGACATCCACACAACCCCGATGAGCCAAATCACACGTTTTATTTTTCTTTGGAGAGTGGTCGCGTGATCGATGCCAATCGCGGTGGTAATGCGGCGCGGTGGATTAATCATTCATGTAAACCGAATTGCGAAGCACAAGAGGGCTCATACAAAGATATGCCGCGCGTATTCATTTTTGCCAAGCGCGACTTAGAGCCGGGCGAAGAGTTGTTTTACGATTATTCGCTTGATGTTGAGGGACGCCGCACCAAACAAATGAAAAAAGATTATGAATGTCGCTGTGGCGCTAAGCGCTGCAGAGGCACCATGCTTGCCAAGCGCGATAAGTAAAACGGCCGCACTATGTTTGTATCCATTCAAGAATTAGAGGCGGCAATTAATTATTGGCGTAATCAATCTCCCGCATCGGGTGATGCTTTGCAGTTGTGTGCCGAAGCCTCTGCCTTGGCAAAACCATACGCGATGATGATTGTTCAGGGCTCAGCTCGCATTCCCCTGGATGTTCTTGATGAAGCTGCCCTTAGCGCACTGAAAGTATTTCTTGCTCGGTAGTATTGTTTGGCTGCGATTGATTAGGTTGGCAGGTGCTTGCCTTGCTTGAAACGGCCATTGAATTTTCTTTGTACTTGTGGCCCCTATTGTTGGCAGCCTCTTTTTTTGCTGGCCTAGTTGATGCGGTAGCGGGCGGTGGAGGCCTAATTCAAGTTCCCGCTCTTTTTGCTGCTTACCCCGAAGTTCCGCCAGCCAACCTTTTGGGCACTGGCAAGGTGTCTGCTATTGGCGGCACGATCAACGCGGCTCGCAAATACCTGCGCTACGTTCGCTTGCCTTGGGCATTGATTGTTCCCGCGATTATTGCTGGTTTCGTTGGTGCGCTTCTTGGGGCCAATTTAGTCAGTACATTTCCCGCAGAGCCGCTGCGCAAGGCCCTTCCTTTTTTATTATTTTTTCTCCTGATCTATACGATTCTTCAACCAGCGCTTGGTCAAAACCATCAGCCACAGGCTCACAGCCGCTTGTTACAGCTGAAGGGGGTTGTTTTGGGCTTAGTGTTGGGCCTCTACGACGGATTTTTTGGGCCGGGCACAGGAAGCTTTCTGCTGTTTGGTTTTGTTCGTTTTTTTCACTTCGATTTTTTGCATGCGTCTGCAGCCACAAAGCTAGTTAATGTGGCAACAAACTTGGCGGCGATCATTATGTTGGGTGGCTTGGGCAAAATTAGTTGGGCCCTTGGTTTTGCGCTGATGATTGCAAACATCGCTGGTAGTCACTTTGGCAGCCGTCTTGCAATCAAGCATGGAAGTGGCTTTGTGCGGAAAGCCTTCCTCGTTCTTGTTTCCGCCTTAATCTTAAAGACCGCCTGGGACGCCTATTTTTCCTAATTAAATCATAGTGTTAGGATTTTATTCTTACAGACCAGTATGTTCTTGTTTCACGTGAAACAAGGCAAAATGATATGATCATTGCCCTTATTGAGGCAAACCATGCGGTACTCTAAAAAATTCGATGTAATTGTGATTGGCGGCGGGCATGCTGGCACTGAGGCGGCGTTAGCTTCTGCACGCATGGGCTGCGACACCCTGCTACTCACCCACAGCATTGAGACTTTGGGGGCAATGAGCTGCAACCCCTCGATTGGCGGCATTGGCAAAGGCCACTTAGTTAAAGAAATCGATGCGCTAGGCGGCGCAATGGCTGCGGCAACCGATGAGGCCGGCATTCAGTTTCGTATATTAAATAGCAGCAAAGGCCCTGCCGTTCGGGCAACGCGCGCCCAAGGCGACCGTATTCTCTATAAGGCGGCAATACGCCACAGGCTCGAAAATCAAGCCAACTTGAGCTTATTTCAGGCTGCTGTGGACGACCTCCTGGTTGTGGGCAATGCCGTAGTAGGGGTTCGTACCCAATCGGGCCTTGAGTTTTCGGCTGGCCAGGTTGTGCTGACGGCCGGCACATTTTTAGATGGCAAGATACATGTAGGGCTTAACAGTCATTCGGGCGGTCGTGCTGGTGATCCAGCGGCACTCACTCTGTCAGCCCGACTAAAGGACCTTGCTTTGCCGCAGGGACGACTTAAAACGGGCACCCCCCCTAGAATTGATGGCAGAAGCATTGATTTTTCGGTGATGCTAGAGCAACCGGGGGATCTTGACCCGGTCCCCTGTTTTTCTTATCTGGGGCGACCCGAGCAACATCCAAGACAGGTGCCGTGCTGGATTACCCATACCAATGAAGCGACCCACGACATTATTCGTGGCGGCCTAGACCGTTCACCCATGTATACCGGCGTTATTGAGGGTGTTGGGCCGCGCTACTGCCCTTCCATTGAAGACAAAATTCATCGCTTTGCCTCTAAAAATAGCCATCAAATTTTTTTAGAGCCCGAGGGCCTAACAACCAACGAGTTTTACCCCAACGGAATTTCAACCAGCCTTCCCTTTGATGTGCAGTGGGATTTGGTGCGTAGTATTCGGGGGCTTGAGAACGCCAATATCGTGCGCCCCGGCTACGCCATTGAGTACGATTTTTTTGACCCACGCCAATTACGGCACAGCTTAGAAACCAAGGCCATCGACGGACTTTATTTTGCTGGCCAAATTAATGGCACAACCGGTTATGAAGAGGCTGCAGCCCAAGGGCTGCTTGCCGGTATGAATGCAGGGCTTGCCGCTAAAGGCTGCCCGCCCTGGCTGCCTAAGCGCAGCGAATCCTATATTGGGGTTTTAGTAGACGACCTGATTACTCGGGGCGTTCAAGAGCCCTATCGCATGTTTACAAGCCGAGCCGAGTATAGGCTTAGCCTCAGAGAAGACAACGCAGACCTACGCCTAACCGAGATTGGAAGAACCCTTGGTTTGGTGGATGACGCGCGCTGGACCTTCTTTTGCAAAAAAAGAGAGGCTGTTTCACGTGAAACAACGCGCTTGAAGGAGTCTTGGGTAAGCCCAAAACATGCCGCCGCCCAATCCTTGGCCACGCTTTTGGGGCAAGAGCTATCCCATGAGGCCAGTTTGGCCGACATTTTGAAGCGCCCCACGATTACGTATGCATCGCTTTCCGAGGCGGTTGATGGAGCTGCGCCTACGCTCGATGCTGACCCAAATTTAAATCAGCAAATTCAAGATCAGGTTGAGATTTCAATTAAATATGCCGGCTACATTGATCGCCAGGCGCTAGAAATCGCCCGCCAAGAGTTTAATGAGGGCTATCCACTGCCCGATTATTTAGATTACGGCCTGGTTCGGGGGCTATCAAAAGAGGTTCAGCAGAAACTGGCCGCGCAAAAACCAGAAACCTTGGGTCAAGCTGCGCGCATATCGGGGGTCACGCCTGCCGCTATTTCATTGTTGTTGGTGCACTTAAAGCGGGGCATTGGCAAATCCCAGGAGTCGGTGTGAGCGGGTCAGCACTCGCGCTTGGGGTTGCTGAACTTGGTCTGACCTTATCGCAGCAGCAGGTAGCCGATTTAAATGCGTTCTTGCAAGAGTTAGAGCGCTGGAACAGGGTGCACAACCTAACCTCGGTTGAGGGTGAGCAGGCTAGTATCGATTTGCATCTTATTGATTCTATTGCAATTTTACCAATAATGCGTGAATTTTTACCCTCCACACCAATACAGATTGCAGACCTTGGGTCCGGCGGCGGCTTGCCGGCAATTCCGATTGCTATTGCGCAGCCCAACTGGAGCATTAGCTTAATTGAGGCGGTTCGCAAAAAAACAGCCTTTTTGCAAAACGTAAAAGGCAAGCTCGGTCTTGGTAATGCATCGATTTACAGTGATCGCGTGGAGCATGTCGCCAGCCAAGAGCCAGGCAAGTACGATGCGGTTATATCCAGAGCATTTACAAGCCTAGACCGCTTTTTAGATTTGGCAGAACCGTTCTTGAAGCCGGGCGGCTTGGTTTTTGCTATGAAGGCAAAGCGAGCAGACGAGGAGCTCTTGGCCGTATCGGCCGAGCGCTGGCAGCTTTTAGCAGACCGCTTTGTAGTTATACCTAACAGCACAGCAGAGCGGCGACTTTTGGTCTTTACGCCCCATGCGAAAATTACACATTAAGAGCACATAAAAACCATGGCCAAAATATTCTGTATTGCAAATCAAAAAGGCGGCGTTGGAAAAACCACGACCGCCGTGAATTTAGCCGCCGGCCTAGCGGGCCATCAGCAGCGGGTGCTGCTGATTGATTTGGATCCACAGGGCAATGCAACCATGGGTTCCGGAGTTGAAAAAGCAGAGCTTGATATGAGCGTGTATCAAGTATTGATTGGTCAGGCAACGGTAGCGGCCTGTGTAAAGCGCTGCGAAAGCGCTGGCTATGATGTCTTGCCAGCAAACCGGGACTTAGCGGGCGCAGAAATTGAGTTGGTTGATCTGGATGAGCGCGAGCTACGCCTCAAGGCTGCATTGGCTTTGGTAGGCGCCGAGTATGACTTTATCTTGATTGATTGCCCGCCTGCACTCTCCTTGCTGACGCTCAATGGCCTATGCGCAGCCAATGGCGTGATTGTGCCGATGCAGTGCGAGTACTTTGCCCTAGAGGGCTTATCGGATTTGGTAAACACGATCAAGCAGGTGCACGCAAACCTCAATCCGGATCTCATGATTATTGGTTTGTTGCGGGTGATGTTTGATCCGCGCATGACTTTGCAGCAACAGGTTTCAGAGCAATTGCTAGAGCACTTTGGCGACAAAGTATTTAAAACAATCATTCCGCGCAACGTTCGCTTGGCAGAGGCGCCCTCGTATGGTTTGCCGGGGGTGTCTTTTGACAAATCATCGCGCGGCGCTAAGGCCTACTTGGATTTTGGTGCAGAAATGATTCAACGAATTCAACAAATGTGATTGATCAAATACCATGAGCACAATGAAGAAAAAAGGCCTTGGCCGCGGCCTTGAGGCCCTCTTGGGTGAAAAGCAAAAGCCGGCCGAGAACGGGGCGGCGGTATCCCGCCTCCCCTTAAGCGCGTTGCAGGCTGGCAAATACCAACCACGCCAAAAAATGGATGCAGGCCCACTTCAGGAGCTAGCTGAAAGTATCCGCGAGCAAGGCGTCATGCAACCTCTCTTGGTGCGCGCCATTGCGGCAGGCAAATACGAAATTATTGCGGGCGAGCGCCGTTTTAGGGCCGCCACCCTGGCTGGACTGACCGAGGTTCCGGTGCTGGTATCCCTGGCAGACGACAAGGGCGCCGCGGCAATGGCCCTGATTGAAAACATGCAGCGTGAGGACTTAAACCCCCTAGAGGAGTCGCAGGGTCTGGCGCGCCTGATTGAAGAATTTGGGTTTACACACGAACAGGCAGCAAAATCGGTTGGTAAGTCAAGGAGCGCCGTCAGTAACTTATTGCGCCTGATTCAATTAGCAAAGCCAGTTCAGGCAATGCTGTTGGCAGGCGACATAGACATGGGCCATGCCCGCGCCCTCCTCCCTCTGCCGGGCGCGAGCCAGGTTGCTTTGGCACAAAAAATCATGGCTCAAGGACTTTCAGTGCGGGAAGCCGAACGGCTCTCAGTCATGCTGGCACGCGCTGGTGGGCAAATGGGCGCAAAGCCGTCCAAAAAAGGCGCTGACTCGCCCGCCGCAGATCCTGACCTACAGCGCTTATCGCGCGAAATTGCTGATTTGATCGGCTTAAATGCCGAATTTAAGTTGAAAGGCAAGGGCGGAGAGCTGCGTATCCGCTTTAGCCGCGCAGATGAGCTTGATGCGCTCTTTAAGAAGCTGGGCATCGAAGCGTAAGCGGGGTGCCCATGCAGCTAATTCAGAGCTCTGATAGTGCTCAACTGCGACTGCCAGCGTGACCCGCCAGTCCAATCAATACGAGCCTGAAGATCCCTGGCTCGAGCCAGAGGAGCCCCACAGGCTCTACAGCAAAGGCGAAATGCAGGCCCTCGTAAAGGCCGGCATCGTCAGCAATGCATTTGTATCGCCTTGGAAGGTGGTAGCGAGCCAGCTGGCTTTAACAATCTTGAGCATGGCAGTTTGTGTATTTTTTTTGGACGACGGACATATTAGCGTTTATACTTACTCCGCCTTTTGGGGTGGTTTGATCGGTTTCTTGCCTTCTGCGCTGTTTGTGTTGCGACTGGAGATGGCCAAACGGTTGCACCAATTAAATCCAGGCAAGTTTTTGGCAGCATTGGTTTCGGGCGAGTTTATAAAGATCACCTTAACCGTTCTGCTCTTTATCGGGGTTGCGTACACCTACCCCGAAGTGAAATGGGTGCCACTATTGCTGACCTATCTAGCTACGTTGAAATGCGTATGGCTGGCTTGGTTTTGGAAATAACTGGCGGTTATGTTGAATGTAAAGGTTATATAAACGATGTCCAGCGCAGCAAATCCAGCTACCGAGCCGTTGACACCCACCGCGTACATTGCGGAGCATCTTCAAAACTTGAACAATATTGGCGGCAAACAAGAAGCCATTATTGATTTCAGCGTCATCCATTTCGATACCATTTTCTGGACCACCTTGATGGGTTTGATCGTGGTTGCCTTCTTGTTGTTGGCAGCACGCAGAGCAACCCCCGGAGTTCCGGGCCGCTTTCAAGCCATGGTTGAGTTGTTGGTTGAAATGGTCGAAACCCAATCGAAAAGCATTGTGCATGGCGACCGCTCGTACATTGCGCCGCTCGCCCTATTTGTTTTTTGCTGGATTATTTTGCTCAATGCCCTCGATTTAGTTCCGGTCGACTGGGTTGTTGGCGTGAATCATTTCATCGAAAGCTTTGGCATTCACGTGCCACACCACAAGCTGGTTCCAACCACCGATCTCAATGCAACCATGGGCCTGTCCATGTCGGTCTTGTTGCTCGTATTTTTTTACAGCTTTAAAGTAAAGGGCTTGGGCGGTTTTGTGCATGAGTTGTTAACAGCCCCATTTGGTGCTAAGTGGTATTTGGCGCCATTTAATCTAGTTCTTAATTTAATCGAATACGTTGCTAAAGGTGTTTCCTTAGGCATGCGACTTTTCGGCAATATGTATGCAGGCGAATTGGTGTTTTTATTAATCGCCCTGCTCGGTAGTATTTGGACGTTTAGTCTAGATATCAGCATGTTCGGCTTGGTCGGGCATGTGATCGCAGGTTCTGCTTGGGCCATCTTTCATATTTTGGTTATTTTGTTGCAAGCATTCATTTTCATGATGTTGACCTTGGTCTACATCGGTCAGGCGCATAGCCATCACTAAGATTTCATTTTTAACTTTCCCCTTTTAACTTCAGGAGTCATCATGCAAGAATTTCTCTCAAACATCCAAGGTTTCACTGCAATCGCCATCGGTATCATCATTGGCCTGGGCGCGATTGGTGCCTGCTTAGGTATTGCGCTCATGGGCGGCAAGTACATTGAAGCATGCGCACGTCAGCCAGAATTAATGGAGCCACTCCAAACCAAAATGTTCTTGTTGGCTGGTTTGATCGACGCAGCCTTCTTGATCGGCGTTGGTGTTGCGATGTTGTTTGCATTTGCAAACCCATTGTTAGCCGTTATTAAGTAATTGTTCTGACGCGGGCAACGCTGTGTTGTCCGCATGCTCTTAACAATACTGAAAGGAATACCGTGAATCTGAACGCGACCCTATTCGCGCAAATGATCGTCTTTTTTATCTTATGGTGGGTTGTCGCACGTTTTGTGTGGCCGCCATTAGTAAAGGCTTTAGACGAGCGCGCTACCAAAGTTGCAGAAGGCCTAGCCGCAGCCGAGCGTGGTAAGGCTGATCTTGCATCCGCATCCAAGCTCGCTGAACAAGAGCTCACACGCGCTCGCCAAGAAGGCGGACAGCGTGTCGCCGAAGCAGAAAAGCGCGCACAATTAACTGCGGACGAGATTCGTAGCAATGCCCAAGCCGAAGCAGCGCGCATTATTGCGCAAGCGAAACAAGACGCAGAGCAGCAAGTGTCGCGTGCTCGCGATGCCTTACGCATTGAAGTGGCGACTTTAGCCGTACGCGGCGCCGAGCAAATTTTGCGTCGCGAAGTCGATCCAAAGGCACATGCAGCATTGTTAGATCAACTCAAGGCAGAGCTCTAATATGGCTGATTTAGCAACCATTGCACGCCCTTACGCGGAAGCCCTTTTCTCAAGCGTTAAGCCTGCAGAACTAGGCTCTTCTTTGGTTCAGTTAACTGAACTCGCGCAGTTGTCGGCCATGCCCGATGTGGCAGTGTTGGCTAATAATCCCAAAATTTCCGCAGACGATCTCAGCAAATTACTGAGCGGCATGGTGAAGACGAAGCTAGACAACAAAGTGAATGCTTTTTTGCGTTTAGTGAATCAAAACCATCGCTTGGCCGCAATGCCTGAAATCGCAGCTCAATTTGAGTTATTGAAAAATCAAAGTGAAGGCGCTGCCGAAGTGCTCATTACCAGTGCATTTCCACTTGAAGGCGATGCACTGAGCAGTTTGTTGGCAAGTTTGAAAAAGCGGTTTGGCGGTAAGGAATTGCGCCCAACGATTGAAGTTGACCCCAGCTTAATTGGCGGCGTCCGCGTTCAAGTTGGCGATGAGGTATTGGACAGCACAGTTAAGGCCCAGTTGGCCACAATGCAAGCAAGCCTAAGCGCATAACCTTTTACTAAGAACATACGAAATAATATCCAGGAGTAATTGATGCAACTGAACCCTTCCGAGATCAGCGAACTGATCAAGAGCCGAATTAGCGAGATGGGAGTTGATTCCCAACTGCGCAACCAAGGCACCGTTATTTCAGTAACCGACGGTATTTGCCGCGTATACGGTTTGTCTGGTGTGATGCAAGGGGAAATGTTGGAGTTCCCTGGCAATACCATCGGCCTTGCGCTGAACTTAGAGCGCGATTCCGTTGGTGCGGTGGTGCTCGGTGAGTACACCCACATTAAAGAAGGCGATCCAGTCAAGTGCACAGGACGCATCTTGGAAGTTCCAGTTGGTCCAGAGCTCCTTGGCCGCGTAGTAAACGCCCTGGGTCAGCCGATCGATGGAAAAGGCCCAGTCAACGCAAAGTTAACCGACTTTATTGAAAAAGTAGCTCCCGGCGTTATCGCCCGTCAATCCGTTAGTCAGCCAGTACAAACCGGTTTAAAGGCGATTGATGCCATGGTTCCGATTGGCCGTGGTCAGCGCGAGCTCATCATTGGCGACCGTCAGACTGGTAAGACTGCCGTTGCTGTCGATGCCATCATTAACCAAAAAGGCAAAGGCGTTTATTGCGTCTATGTTGCGATTGGTCAAAAAGCATCCACTATTGCAAACGTCGTGCGCAAGCTAACCGAACTCGGCGCAATGGAATACACCGTAGTAGTTGCTGCTAGTGCGTCGGAGTCCGCCGCAATGCAATACCTCTCCGCGTATGCTGGTTGCACCATGGGTGAATACTTCCGCGATCGCGGTGAAGATGCCTTGATTGTGTATGACGATTTAACCAAACAAGCGGTTGCCTATCGTCAGATTTCCTTGTTGCTACGTCGTCCACCAGGTCGCGAAGCATACCCTGGCGACGTGTTCTATCTCCACTCCCGTTTGTTAGAGCGCGCTGCTCGTGTGAACGCAGATTATGTTGAGAAATTTACCAACGGCGCTGTTAAAGGAAAGACTGGTTCATTAACCGCTCTGCCTATTATTGAAACCCAGGCGGGCGACGTTTCTGCCTTCGTTCCAACCAACGTGATTTCGATTACTGACGGCCAGATCTTCTTGGAGACCGACCTCTTTAACGCCGGCGTACGTCCAGCGATTAACGCCGGTATTTCGGTATCCCGCGTGGGTGGTGCCGCACAAACTAAAGTAATTAAAAAGCTATCTGGCGGTATTCGTACCGACTTGGCGCAATACCGTGAACTCGCTGCGTTTGCGCAGTTTGCATCGGATCTTGATGATGCAACACGCAAACAGCTCGAGCGCGGTAAGCGCGTAACCGAGCTTTGCAAACAAGCCCAGTACAAGCCTTTGCAAGTTTGGGAAATGGCTGCTTCACTGTATGCCATGAATAACGGCTACTTTGACGATCTCGAAGTAAAGCATGTATTGGCATTTGAAAAAGGCTTGCAAGATCATCTGAAATCAAAATACGCCGACTTAGTAGGTCGCATTGAAGAAACCAAAGATTTGAGCAAAGATGATGAAGCTGCTTTACGTGCCGCAATTGAGGATTACAAGCGCTCAGCCTCCTTCTAAGAGGACGCGCATACATCATGGCAAGCACAAAAGAGATACGGTCTAAGATCAAGAGCGTTCAAAACACGCGCAAGATCACAAAGGCAATGGAAATGGTCGCCGCATCGAAGATGCGGCGTGCCCAGGAGCGTATGCGTAATGCGCGCCCCTACTCTGAAAAAATTAGGGAAATTGTTGCAAACCTAGCTAAAGCGAATCCCGAGTACCGCCCTGCATACATGGTGGTACGCGAGGTTAAAAAGGTGGGCACTATTTTGGTTAGCACGGACAAAGGGCTTTGCGGCGGTCTCAATACCAACGTATTGCGTTTGATTGCAAACCAAGTACGTGAAATGCAAGAAAAGAAACTGAGCATTGAATTTACAGCCATTGGATCAAAAGGCCTGCAATTTTTAAATCGCTCAAAAGCAAAGCTGTTGTCACAGACCATTCAATTGGGCGATACGCCGCATATGGATACCTTGATTGGTGCGATTACCGCACAACTTGAGGCCTTTGAGCGCGGCGAAGTGGATGAGGTTTACCTGGCGTATACGCGCTTTGTGAATGCAATGAAACAAGAGCCTGTACTCGAAAAGATTTTGCCGCTAGCGCCCAATGCGATTACAGCTGGTGAGGGTAAGGGCACATCATGGGATTACATATATGAGCCCGACGCCGAGTCAATTTTGGATGGCCTGTTAAAGCGCTATGTTGAGGCTTTGATTTATCAGGCAGTGGCAGAAAACATGGCCTCAGAGCAATCTGCGCGGATGGTTTCCATGAAAGCAGCATCTGACAATGCGAAGAATGTCATTGGCGAGTTGCAATTGGAATATAACAAAACCCGTCAGGCCGCGATTACAAAAGAGCTTTCAGAGATTGTTGGTGGAGCGGCAGCGGTTTAAGCTGACTGCATTTAGAAATACGACAGAATTTAGGAATGAATCGGAGAGATGCGATGAGTAACGGAAATATCGTGCAGTGTATTGGTCCAGTGGTGGACATCCAGTTCCCACGTGACAGCATGCCAAACATTTATGATGCCTTGACCTTGGTCGAGAGCGGCGAAAAGTCATTTGTTGAAAAAGGCTTGACCTTTGAAGTTCAGCAACAAATTGGTGATGGCGTCGTTCGCGCAATTGCCATGGGCGCAAGCGATGGTCTGCGTCGTGGCATGGAAGTGGCCTCCACAGGCAAAGCGATTTCGGTTCCTGTTGGCCCAGCAACGCTCGGCCGCATTATGGACGTTTTAGGCCGTCCAATTGACGATGCAGGCCCAATTGCAACGGAAGAGCGTCGCGCTATTCACCAGCCAGCACCTAAGTTCGATGAATTATCCCCATCGGTTGATTTGTTAGAAACCGGCATTAAGGTGATCGATTTAGTTTGCCCATTTGCTAAGGGCGGTAAGGTTGGTCTCTTCGGTGGTGCGGGTGTGGGTAAGACCGTAAACATGATGGAATTGATTAACAACATTGCAAAGCAGCACTCAGGTTTATCGGTGTTTGCTGGTGTTGGTGAGCGTACCCGTGAAGGTAACGACTTCTATCATGAAATGAAGGAATCCAACGTTGTCGATAAAGTGGCAATGGTATTCGGTCAGATGAATGAGCCTCCTGGTAACCGTTTGCGCGTTGCTTTAACCGGCCTCACCATGGCTGAAGCCTTCCGTGATGAAGGCCGTGACATTCTCTTCTTCGTTGACAACATTTATCGCTACACCCTCGCAGGTACTGAGGTGTCGGCGCTTCTCGGCCGTATGCCTTCCGCGGTGGGCTATCAGCCAACGCTTGCTGAAGAAATGGGTAAATTGCAAGAGCGTATTACATCGACCAAGACAGGTTCTGTCACATCGATTCAAGCTGTTTACGTTCCTGCCGATGACTTAACTGATCCATCCCCAGCAACGACCTTCTTGCATTTGGATTCCACCGTTGTGTTATCGCGTGACATTGCTGCTTTGGGTATTTATCCAGCGGTTGATCCACTCGACTCCACCAGCCGTCAGCTTGATCCACAAGTAGTTGGTCAAGAGCACTATGAAGTAGCACGTAGTGTGCAAATGACGCTGCAGCGTTATAAAGAGTTGCGTGACATTATTGCGATTTTGGGTATGGACGAATTGTCGCCAGACGATAAGTTGGCTGTAGCCCGTGCCCGTAAGATTCAGCGTTTCTTGTCGCAGCCTTTCCACGTAGCTGAAGTATTTACTGGATCACCAGGAAAATACGTTCCGCTAAAAGAAACTATTCGTGGCTTTAAGATGATTGTAAGCGGTGAGTTAGATCATCTGCCAGAGCAGGCGTTCTACATGGTGGGCTCAATTGATGAGGCCATTGAGAAAGCCAAGAAGCTTTAATCAGATACCAAGGAAACCATGTCAACCATTCGCGTCGATGTTGTTAGTGCTGAGCAATCCATCTTCAGTGGAGAAGCGAAGTTCGTTGCTCTTCCTGGAGAAAATGGCGAGCTCGGCATTTTGCGTGGGCACACTCCCCTAATCACGCGCATTCGCCCTGGTTCCGTGCGCATTGAAAAAGCCGATGGCGATGAAGAGTTTGTATTCGTTGCGGGCGGCTACTTAGAAGTGCAGCCCGATCACGTCACAGTGCTTGCCGATACTGCCATTCGTGGTCATGACTTAGACGAGGCAAAAGCGCTCGAGTCAAAACAACGCGCCGAAGAGGCTATGCAAAATCGCAGCAGTGATTTCGATTTGGCCTTGGCGCAGTCAGAATTTGCCATGGCTGCTGCGCAGTTGGCGGCAATTGCCCGTTTTCGTCGTAAAAAATAAGCACGCACCAAATGTTGCTAAACGATCGATTCATTAAGGCCTGTCTTGGGCAGACGGTTGATCGCACGCCGCTTTGGCTAATGCGTCAAGCTGGACGCTATCTCCCTGAATACAATGCGACGCGAGCAAAGGCCGGTAGTTTTTTAAGCCTAGCTAAAACTCCTGCGTATGCAACTGAGGTCACCCTTCAGCCTTTGGATCGCTATCCACTCGATGCGGCCATTTTGTTTTCTGATATTTTGACGATCCCGGATGCGATGGGGCTTGGATTGCAATTTACGGCTGGCGAAGGCCCTAGCTTTAAGCACCCACTGCGCACCGAGGCGGATGTAAAAAAACTACGCGTTGCAGATATGGGTGAGTTGACCTATGTTTTTGATGCCGTATCTGAAATTCGTAAAGCATTAATTCAGGAGGGTAAGCAACGTGTGCCCTTGATTGGCTTTTCAGGAAGCCCCTGGACTTTGGCGTGCTACATGATTGATGGCTCGAGCGCCGATGAATTTCGTCACGCTAAAACCATGATGTTTGATCGCCCCGATTTATTGGAGCGCATTCTCGAGGTTAATATTCAATCAGTTGCAGCCTACCTTACAGAGCAAGTGAAGGCAGGGGCGCAAGCCCTAATGATCTTTGATACGTGGGGCGGTATGTTGCCAGACGGCTGGTACCAGCAGGTATCCTTGGCCGCGATGCAAAAAGTAATTGCCCTGTTGCCCAGAGAATATGAAGGTCAACGCATCCCGGTCATCATTTTCACCAAAGGCGGCGGTCTGTGGATTGAAGACATGGCCCAGGTTGGCGCAGATGCGATTGGGCTCGATTGGACTATTTCCTTAGGCCGTGCTCGTAAAGCCCTCTTGGCGTCCGGCAAGCCGCTCGCCATTCAAGGAAATCTCGACCCATTAATTCTGTTTTCTAGTCCAGAGAAGATTGCTCAAGAAGCAGGCAAGCTGCTGGCTGATTTAGCCAGTGCGCCGGCGTTAAAGCCCGGACTGCACCCCCTCGATGGCCATGTTTTTAATCTAGGCCATGGCATTTCCCAATTTACCCCTCCCGAAAGCGTCACTGCGCTAGCCCAGGCGGTTATTGAGCAGTCGCAAAAGCTACGCCAATAATCCTAATTGTTGACGTAAAGAAGCGTTTACTTACCTACCCACCTCGGGTTATACACAGTTGGCAGTACAAAAATTAATTCAGTGGGATTGGCGTTAATTTTCAATTACTTTATCCATATTAAGAGATAAGCAATTGATTTTATTGAATTTATAGTAGTTAAGTTAAAAAGAGCATTCTTGGTGCATTTCAAGGTGAAAATGCTAAAAAGCACCGCAAACAAATGATATCCACAGACTTATCCACAGAACAGCAGCAGAGCGATACCACTAAAGCATCGCGACATTGCTACGTGCAGGTGGTGCTCGATAAGCCGCTGGTCCAAGGCTTTGATTACATTTGGGACGCAGATGAATTGGGCTGCATGCCTACAATAGGCCAGCTAGTTGAGGTGCCATTTGGCAGAACCAATACAGTCGCTATAGTAATAAAAGTGAGTAATCACTCAGAATATGAGTATTCTAAATTAAGGAAAGTAAGTCAACAGGCACCCTTGCCCCCATTGGATGCCAACACCTTGGGCATGCTTAACTTTGCCAGTCAGTATTACTTCAGCACCTTAGGTGAAATTACCCTGCCATCGATTCCTGCGTATTGGAAAAAACCAAAAAAATGGCAAGCACTTGCAGAAAAAGCCGACGGTAAGGGGTTAAAGCCCGAAAAAAAGGCCGGCAAAAGAAAGACGGCTCTCGAACAAAAGCCCCCTGTGCACGTGCCCTCTTCCGGAATCCAGAAAGACCAGTTAAACGCAGAGCAAACTAAAGCACTTAATCATCTCGTAGGTGATGCCAACGCCGAACAGGGATATCGCGCCATCCTATTGCAAGGCAAAACCGGCTCCGGAAAAACGGCCGTTTACCTAAACTGGATTAAAGCAGCGCTGCAAAGTGATGATGATCAGGCGTTGATTTTGGTTCCCGAAATTAACCTAACACCGCAACTAGAAAAGCGCGTCGCAGAATTTTTCCCTGAGAAGCGCATTGCAGTCATGCATAGCGGGCTCACTGAAAAACGCCGTGGCATTGCATGGCAAGAAACCACCCTAGGCAAGGCACAAATTATTCTAGGTACGCGATTAGCAGCGCTAGCAGCAATACCCCATTTGAAGGCAATCGTGGTGGATGAAGAGCATGACGCATCGTATAAACAGCAAGAAGGCACGCGCTATTCAGCGAGAGACCTATGCGTGTGGCGAGCCCATCAATTAGCAATACCGGTAGTGTTAGCATCGGCTACGCCGTCGTTAGAAACATGGCTCGCTGCAGAAGACGGCCGCTATGAACGCATCAGGCTTGATGTGCGTGCACAGAGTTCAGTGATGCCCAAAGTAAAACTCGTACGCTTGAATAAAAAAAGCGCACCGAGCTCTCAGGGTGATGCTCAGCTCATATCATCCGAGGTGCGCGATGCAATTACACGCAACTTGCTACAAAAAAAACAAAGCCTGGTATTAATCAATCGACGCGGTTATGCACCCATCCTCAGTTGCTCTGCATGTGGCTGGTTATCGGGGTGCAGCAAATGCTCCTCGTATATGGTGATGCATAAGTCCAGCATGTTGGGTAAAAAGGCAGTATTGAACTGCCACCATTGCGGACTGATCAAAGAGGTCCCACCCTTTTGTCCAGAATGCGGCAACGCAGAGCTCAGCACGATTGGGCAGGGCACCCAAAAGATGGAAGATTACATACAAGCCCAGTGGCCAGATGCAAAAGTGCTCCGAATCGATGCAGACTCGAGTAAAAAAAGCGCCCATGCCGAAGGATTGTTTGAACAAATACACGATGGCAGTGCCGATATTATTGTTGGTACGCAGATGGTTGCCAAAGGCCATGATTATCAAAACATCGGCTTAGTTGCTGTGATCGATGCCGACAGTAGGCTGTTCTCACAGGACTACCGGGCAGCGGAACGTTTATTTGCACAGCTCGTACAAGTTGCAGGGCGGGCCGGCCGCGCCGGACAAGACGCGCAAGACGCAGGCGAGATTTACATTGAAACACGCTATCCTGATCTGCCTGTTTTTCATCATGTATTAGGTCATGACGTGGATGGGTTTTTGGGGCATATTGCCTCTGAACGAAAAGATGCTTTATTGCCGCCATACAGTTATCAGGCACTAATCCATGCTGAAGCAAAAAATATTAGTAGCGCAATTCAGTTTTTAGCGGACATTAAAAAAACAGTTCGGAGTGAGTCGGATTTTCCAGACGGAGTTCGGATGTATGATCCTGTGCCCAAAGCGATTGTACGCGTTAGTAGTATGGAAAGGGCGCAGCTTGTAATCGAAAGCGATAGCCGTAAAAATTTACAGCACGCATTAACAAAGATCGATCAAGTGTTGCGCGCTGTGTCGCAGGGTCGCATCAGCGCTGCTAGCCGAGTGCGCTGGTTAATTGAGCGCGACCCAAACTTAATTTAATGTGGATTCGTATTGCGCAAGGGGATGAAGGCGCGCAAGATCGTGCGTTTGTGATTCAGCACTGACGGCTTGGATTTTAAATAGCCAAGTTCCATAGGGATCTTGATTAATCGATTCAGGCGCATCAACCGCGGATGCATTTACTGCAACCACTGTTCCGGATACCGGAGCATGAATGTCGCTTGCTGCCTTCACTGACTCAATGACAGCGCAAGCCTGTCCTTGTTCGACGACAGCCCCAACAGCGGGAGTCTCTAGAAACACAACATCACCTAATGCGATTTGAGCGTGATCGCTAATGCCCACCCACACCAGGCCATCGGATTGAAGATCTGCCCACTCATGGGTCTCAGCAAAAAGGTAATTGGGTTTCGCGCTAGTCATGTATTGGGTTGCCCGCATTGCAACGGTGCAGGTTTCATTCTATAAATGGGGTGTAATGGGTCTAATCAGATTACGCGAAAGCAGCAATGAGTAAACCAGGAAAAACAAAACTTAGGTTTTGGCTGAGCCTGTGCGGTGGGTTCGGTTGTACAGGCAGCTTGCGCAAATCCAGCGTTGCTTACGGTTGCTCGTTGGGATCCAGGTTCCGCCTTCGAGGCGCTTTTCTCGACTGCAAGAAGAGCAAAACTTTAAGCTCTGGGATGTATCTTGCGTTGATTCAGGTGCGGTGGTAGTCATGGGTAAGCTGGCCAACTAATCTACTAAAGCTCTATTTTACCCTGTTTGCCCTACGGGAGCAGGGGTTAACATCACACGCACTGAATCCGCTGTTTTGTTGCCATCAAAGTCCAGCCAAGCCTTATTTTCAAAGTCATAGAGCTTGCATTTGCGGGCGGTATCGAAATACCACTTCCATGAGAATTTTTGAATGAAAATACGCTCTGGTAGCAGTGTTTCGAGGGTATTTTGGGCCTCTTGGAGGCGATATAGGGGCACGCTCATGTCGACGTGGTGGGCGGTATGCTCCATGATGTGGTGCATTAAAGCGCCCCAGTAAAAGCCAAACGTCAGGTGTACAGTAGTCGACACAAAGGGTTGCGCGCGCAACCACTCTGACTTTTTGTCATACCAAGAGACGGATGGATGGGTATGGTGCACATACACAACAAAACCGATCATGCCGTTCCAAAACAAGAACGGCAGCACAAATCCAGTTAAGAGGCCAATCCAAATGGACTGGCCGGTTGCGAGGGCTCCAGCGATGAGGCACGCAATCCAAATAATTGCAAAGCCGGTGACCAGCAAATTATCTTTGAGAAAAATCGGACGGTCGCCCGGCTTATTCTGCGCATTGGGGAAGTACTCACGTCTCCACCAAATCTCGATCAAATAATAGAAAACCGGCCCCCAGCCGCTACGGTAAAGGCGCTCAAGGCTTTTACGCCATCTTGGCAAGGCATCGAACTCCGCTTTCGAAAGGGGTGCCCATACAAAATCAAAGCCTTTTAAATTGGTTTGTCCATGGTGAACGACGTTGTGGCCAACGTCCCAAAGGCTATAGGGTGTTAGTGAGGGCAAAAAGGCAATGCGACCCAAAACCTTGTTGAGCTCGCGGTTTGGCGTAAAGCTTTGGTGGCAGGCGTCGTGCCCCAAGATGAAAATGCGACCTGTAACAAAACCAGCAATTACACCGAATACGATTTTGAGGAGAATGCTTTCGACAAAAATGGTGGCCGCAATCGCTCCCAGCCAAAGGGCTGCATCGATCAGCAGTAGGAATAATGCCCTGCCCGTCTGACCCTCCGCCATAGGAATGAGCCAGCTCCGAATGATTTTGCGGTGTGGCAAGGGCTCGGTTGGCGCTAAAGGCGCCACAATCGACGGATCAGTGAGCGTGGAGTTTAGGTGTGTAGACACAGTAGTTAGCAGTAATTAGCAGTAGTTAGACCTATGAATAATAGAGGTTTTCACATTATTCTGCATACACTGGAGCAAAACCCCAAATCAGCTGGCGCGCCCGGCAGGAATCGAACCTGCGACCCTTGGCTTCGGAGGCCAATACTCTATCCACTGAGCTACGGGCGCCAAGAATGTGGAAACTGGACTCTATTGTAAGTGGCTGCATCAAAAACCACTCGCTATAATCGCATTAGTCTATTTTTTAACCCCCAACCATTAAGTCCACTCCAACATGAGCAACGACCACGGCAGTCTGATCAAATCGCCCAAACAACTCATCATCATGGTGTTTGTTAGCTTTTTTGTACCGTTAATAGTGATTTTGTTATTAATGGTTTATGTTGATAACAGCAAACGAACTGGCGGGGATGCCGAAGAGTCCGCTAAATCGGCCAGCCTGTTGATTAAGCCGGTGGCACAGCTGGATTTTCGCGATGCCAATGCCCCTCGGGAAATGAAGACAGGAGCCGCAGTTTATAAAGCGGCGTGTGCCTCTTGCCATGCCAATGGCGCCGCTGGAGCACCCCGTTTCAATAATGCGGGCGACTGGTCTGGCAGGCTTGGCAAAGGCTACGATGCGCTTTTAACTTCAGTCATTAAAGGCAAGGGCGCCATGCCAGCACGTGGCGGCGCAAACCCTGCCGACATTAGCGACTATGAGCTAGGCCTGTCCGTGGTTTATTTGACCGCCTCCGCTGGCGGTAAGTTTCCAGAGCCTAAGGCGCCCGCTGTTGCCCCAGCCGAGGCTGCAGCAAAATAAGCGTTTACAAATAAAAAAGCCGGCTTAATCGCCGGCTTTTTTATTTCCCCTCCAGTGCCAGCTGATAGGCCTCTTTTTTCGATATACCAGCAATAGTAGCGATGACATTCGCCACTTCTTTACTGCCCAAGAAGGGTTTCAGCGCCGCCACCCAGCGCAACATCTCTGCGTGACTAGCTGGTGAATTGCTGCTTTGCTCATGCGCCGAAATAACAACGATAAATTCGCCTTTTAGGCTTTCGGTCGTGCTTAACCAGTTCGAGAGCTGACTGGGTTTTAGGTGCACCACTTGCTCAAATTTTTTGGTCAGCTCCCGCCCAACCATCACGATCCGACTATCGTCAAGGCAGGCCGCTAGCTTTAGTAGGGTATTTGAAATCTGATGCGGGGATTCAAAAAAGACCGTTGCCTTATTGCAATGCTCAATTTGCAGAAGCCATTCTTCCTGATCGCGTAATTTATGAGGCCAAAAGCCAAGAAACTGAAACTGCCCGTCCGAAGGAAGCAGTGCCGAACCGCCCACCGATACGGCGCAAGAAACAGCACTCGCTCCCGGTATTGGGATAACCCGAAAGCCAGCCAAGCCAACAGCACAGGCAAGGCGGGCTCCTGGGTCAGAGACGCCGGGCGTGCCCGCGTCCGATATATAGGCCCAGCGTTCACCCTGTTGCAGTCCCCCAATCAGGACGTCGGATGCAGCGGCTTCATTATGGGCATGCAAGGCTACGCATTTTTTATGAATGCCAAAGTGATTGAGCAAGGGTGCGCTGTGGCGCGTATCCTCGCACGCAATCCCATCTACCGCATTTAGTACATGCAGCGCGCGCAATGTAATGTCCCCTAGGTTCCCAATGGGGGTTGCGACCATATACAAAGTCGATGTTGGTAAGTCTTGTTGATTGAGAAAATCAGTCGACCACGTATTGGGCATGCGAGTATTAACCATGAGACTGATTATGCAGAAAAAAGCCAGCAGGCAGAAGGAATTCATGGCACATAGCAGGTCGCCATAAAGCCGATAAGAAAGCCTTTGTTTGGCGCATAATATTGCTATGGATACAAAAACACTGAATCGGCTAAGCGAGCGCGCATCCGCACATTTTGTAGAGAGCATTGCTGTAAAACAAGAGGCCCTAAGGTTGCTACCAGAGCAGGTTGCTAAAGGCGTTGTAGCCATGGCTAATTGCTTGCAGTCGGGTGGAAAAATATTGGCTTGTGGCAATGGCGGGTCTGCGGCAGACGCGCAGCATTTTGCAGCAGAATTAGTCGGCCGCTTTGAGCGAGAGCGCAGAGAGCTGGCGGCGATAGCGCTCACCACCGATTCGTCGATTTTGACGGCAATCGCCAATGACTATCACTACGATGAGATTTTTAGTAAACAGGTACGCGGCCTTGGAAAAAAAGATGACATCTTGTTGGCAATATCGACATCAGGAAATTCAAAAAATGTTCTTGCAGCCATTGAGGCCGCCAAAAAAATTGGCATGCATATCATTGCGCTTACCGGCAACGGTGGCGGAAAAATTGCACAACTTTTAGGAGAGCGCGACGTCCATTTGTGCGCCCCTTCTACACGCACCGCGCGCATTCAAGAAACGCATTTGGTTTTGCTGCATAGCCTGTGCGATGGTGTAGATCATCTACTATTGGATTAAAAAGGAAATCACATGACGAGCATGCTGAAGTGGTCTCTTGGGTTTATGGCAGCAGCGCTGCTTAGCGGATGCGGAATTTTGGCGGTGGGCGCGGTCACCGGCACAACTACCATTCTTGCTGATCGCAGATCACCCGGAGTGCAGGCCATAGATGTTGGTATTCAGTTAGAGGCGGGCAATCAGCTCATCAAGCGCTATGGTGATAATGCACACATTACAGTTACATCATTTAATCAAAAAGTTTTGTTGACGGGCGAAGCAAAAGACGCTGATATCAAGGGTGGCGCAGGCGCCTATGTGCAGAGCTTAAAAAACGTTCGCTCTGTGTTTAATGAAATTGTCATTGGGCCCAATAGTTCATTTACGGCGCGCGCAAATGATGCTTACCTTGCCTCACGCATCAAAACACAAATGATCTTTACGAGCGACCTTCCATCCAATTCCATGAATATTGTGGTCGAGGCAAGCAATGTTTACTTGATGGGCATCCTCACCAAAGAAGAGGCAGAGCTCGCTAAAAAAGTGGCGAGCAATACGAGTGGCGTAAAACAAGTGTTCGTATATTTTGACATCATCTCCAATGCGGAAAGGTTGCGTCTTGAGCAAGAAGGTAAAGCAGATAGATCGCAGCCTAACACCAACGTTAACAATTAAGCTGAATGTAGTTTAGTAAGCTCAATGCCCATGCATGCATGGGCATTTTTTTTATAACTGGCTGTGCATGCCATAAAACCAGCGCCAAATTTGTTTGGATTGTTTTAGGTTCGCCTTGAGTGCGTAATCGAGGTCGGCTATGTGTTCTTGCGATGCTTCATACAAAATACTTTGCGCGGTCGCTGGCGGCAAAATTAAAAATGCATCTGCATCGCCGTAAGCAAATTCGACACGCATACCAAGCTTCTGTGCGAGGTGCATCATCGCTTTGTTATTCGCTAAACAATGCACAAACAAAGTATCGATGTGCGTATTGCGTGCGTGAACAGCAGCTCGGGCTAAGAGCGCTGCGCCAAGACCGCGATGGCGGCTGTCGTGCAATACAGAAACACCAAACTCTGCAGTGCGTGGATTTTCTTTGGTGGTTGGTACATATGCAAGATGCGCAATTCCGACAAGATCCAGGGCGTCATTGAAAACACCAAACAAGGCATCGCGGCCGAAGTCCAGATTTGCCACATAGCGCTCGATGACCGCATCCGAAGTGGGCGAACCAAAGCGCAGGTGGCGATCGTCGACGCCTAGGGCCAAAAAATGCAACAGTACGGCTGCACGATTGGTGTCGTCAAGTTCGCGCACTGGGGCCGCCAGATAGGCTGCCGGCCTTGTACTGCGGGCGGGAGCAGATGAGATGGGCTTCATGATCAGATCACTCTAGCAGAATGCTGGAGATAAATCAGGGTTTTCCCTAGTTTATTTGTATGGCGTAAGAAGAAAGAAGAATTTTAAAAATTCTGCAAAAAATCTATAATTCTTAACTTATTGATTTATATGTGTATTTCTATAAACCTGCAAAAAAACACGGAAATAGTAGGAAAAAGAGTGCGAAAGATGTTGACAGCCTCCTACAGTCATGGCATAGTCTCACCTCTCTGCTGAAACATTTTTATTTAAAGCGTTTCGGCCCTCTTTAAAAAATAGTCAATCGATAATTGTGGGTACTGAGTGAACGCATCCAGTCCTTCGGGACAGATGTAAATAAACAGTACTCAATGTCAGTAAAAAGATTTGGTTTTATAACCAAGTCAATTTCTAATATGAGTGCGACGAACCGCAAGGTTCACAGTGATTAAACTGAAGAGTTTGATCCTGGCTCAGATTGAACGCTGGCGGCATGCCTTACACATGCAAGTCGAACGGCAGCACGGGTGCTTGCACCTGGTGGCGAGTGGCGAACGGGTGAGTAATATATCGGAACGTACCTTATCGTGGGGGATAACGCAGCGAAAGCTGCGCTAATACCGCATACGCCCTGAGGGGGAAAGCGGGGGACCGTAAGGCCTCGCGCGATTAGAGCGGCCGATATCTGATTAGCTTGTTGGTGGGGTAAAAGCCCACCAAGGCGACGATCAGTAGCTGGTCTGAGAGGACGATCAGCCACACTGGGACTGAGA